>CAZQIQ010000021.1:35561-52745 GCA_964593835.1 uncultured Chitinophagaceae bacterium | reverse complement strand
GTCCGATATATAAGGGGCGGGGGGCATAACAACTTTATACAATGGCGGATAACTATGTAAAGAGTCTGATACTTTTGATCCTTCAACAACTTTAACAGTAGACATTCTTGTCGCTGCAGTACCATCCGATTTAGCCCGGAACAATTTGTATTGAATACCAGATGGAGTAGTTTGGAAGGAAGGGGAATGCTCACATGAAATAATAAGAAATAGAAAAGCTACAATTAGTTTGTTCATAATTATTAAAAGCTTGTCAAATTTATAGTATAACTTATTATTTTATAAAGTCCGGTAAAATTTATTTTATAAATCATTCTGACATCAGTCGGTAAATCCATATAACGCTGTTGACCCGTTCGCTTTAGCATTATAAAAGGGTTAGTGGTATAATTTCATTAATCAATAATTTTTTATCAAAAATCTGTAAGATATGTCCGCTGTTTTTGGCTTCCACAAATTTACTGTTGGAAGAAAGAGTTAACAGGTCTCGTTGTAGACTAATCGTTAACTGTTCATATTCCATTTGGATTTCAGGATCTTTAATGCTGGCATAACGCATCTTGGAGCTACCCATTATAACCGTTAAAGGAATAGTTCCCAGTGACGGATACTGCTCAGCATCACTAAAATTCAAAAAGTCGTTTTGCAGCTCTTCCAAAGTTCTTTGATATGATCTGTAAAAAAAATCCCTTTCCGTGCGATGTAAGGGATGATTGAAAGGTATTTCCGGAGACAATGGAAAATAGGAAAACCATATCCTGTAAAGTCCGCAGTTCACCGCTAGCTTAATCAGCCACTTTGGTGGTGGCTTAAGCGTTTTCAGCAATTTGGGTGATGCCAGCTTTATTTGTTTTGTATGTGCAGCCTCTGCAAAAATAACACCTCTTACATCTTCTTTGTTTCGGTGAATAAAAGGGCGTAAATAAATGGCTGCCATGGAGTGACCTACCAGAATATAAGGTTTGGGACAATTTGTTTTTTGTAATAGTATTTCCAATTCTTTAGTCACCGATTCATTGGTAAGAGGCAGGTCCGTTTTACCGCTTAACAGCAAACCACTCCTATCATAAGATATCGTTACAGCATAAGATGCTATACTATCCTGAATCTCCTCCCATATAGCATGGCTACTTCCCATTCCTGATTGAAAAACTACTGTACAATTCCCTTTTCCCTTTTTTTTATAATGTATTTTGGTACCGTTAATATCAACAAATGTTTTGTCTTTGAAAGCCGTTTGCTCCAACCGCCACCTCGACCAAAATTCATACAATACTCCTGTAATTACCAGTAGTGATAGCACTACAAAAAACCACTTAAGAATTAAAATAATTATAACTGTCATTTGCCTCATTGTTATTAATCTACTTACTTAGAAATATTTTAAACTCCATAGAACTTCAGCAACACAATATTTATTTTGTATTAATCTGATTTGCTAAAATACATCCTTAAAATATTTTTTGCAGGTACCAGAGTCATAACATGCTAAGTACTTCCTTTTTCATAACAAATATTTTTAAATTCATAAATCAATTCTATAAACCACCGATAAATGCACTTCCAATATGGTTAGATCTTTAAAGATGTTGTATCTATAAATATATTTAAGTACTGCTTCTTTATTATTGATTATGGATGTATTATGGATTTCATAAAATCGGGTATTTGCTGCACTCCCCTCATTTCTCTGCTAACATTGCCTATTTATATATCATCAATAAAAACCAAAGGAGCACAGGTCATCGTACATTAAAATTTTAGACACTCTTACTGACAAGCATTTTCTTTTGTTGCTTAAAATATATATAATATTCTCCTTAGGGGCTTGAATGCTAATATTTACGCATTGAACATTCTCCGGTTTTATAATACAGACCCCACATACAATATTTGTATTTTGGTAAATACTTTTTATTTACTCAGTATCTATGGAGAAGCATCCTTACAAACACAAGTTTTAATATTTATAGGCAACAGGAGATTTTTCAGTATGTATTGTAACTGATAATATTTGTGTATTCTTACGCTAAGAACACTTAATATAAAAAGTATATTTATTCATTGGCATTGGTTCTCATTTTCATTGGTGAATACCCGTGAATCTTTTTGAAAGCATTGCTAAAGTTGGAAGTATTTTGATAACCCAACAGTAAACTGATTTCCTGCACCGACATATCCGTATCCAATAGATGTTTTTTTGCCTGATGCATTCTGATTTCCTGCAGGTAACCGAAAACAGTATTACCAAAAACACTTTTAAAGCCTATTTTTAATTTGGTTTGATTAACTCCGACCATACGTGCCAAATCAATGATAGAACAAGGTTGTTCTAAATTATTACGTATAATAAATGCTGCCTGCTGAATACATGCTTCGTCTTTAGCATTTAGTTTATAATCTGTTATTTGCTTTTCATTGTGTTCATTCATTAAAGCAATAAGTTCATAAACCTTGGCTTCCAGATAAATTTTCCGTGTCAGACCCACATATTTACAGTTCTGAATGTCCTGAATAGTATTGTAAATAGTGGGATTTACAGCTATAGCATGTGAAGACAGTGCGGCACCTATATTGTTATGAATTTTTTCAAGGAAACCATCCATTAATTCTGATTCTCCCACAAAGCGCTCTAAAAATGAGAGTGGGATATGAATATCGAAACTATTATATACAATATTTTTTTTGAAGAATATTTTTGCTTTGTTTTCATCCGGTGGAAGAAATACTAAATTACCAGCGCCTGCTGATGCGATTTTCTCCATTCCACTTTTATCCTGATAAACAATACCTTCTTCAGACATATTAAATTGAATTTCCAAAAGCGCATTACTTCCTTCTCCGGAAATAGCTACATCATTATCAAGATTGTAGTGGCCTTCCAAAATAAACAAGTCCTCTCTCAGAGGTTGTTCTTTGAACAAAATGTTACCATAAGGCGTATTCAGTACAGTAGTGTTGATATTTTTTCCCTTACTTAAAGCATTATCATCTGCTTTATTATTCGGAACAAACGATTCAAAATCTGAGCTATAGATTTCGGCTACCATAATGCTTCCTTTTTCACAATAAATATTTCTGTTTTCGTAATTCTTCCCTTAACTGAGTTGATACTTTCGCGTCACAAAAGTAATTCGTATATAATAACTATTGTCATCATTAAGTCATGATACTGTAAAATACCGTTGAAACAGTTATTGTTGTTATAACAATCAGGGTTTCAGAAAAAATCTCATATAAACATGGCGTGTGTAAGCATGACGCGGAAGAGCTAAAAGAATATGTTATTTAAAAAGATCATTGCATTGATAGTCATCCTGTCGTTGAGTAAAATCACTCTAGGCCAGGCAGCTATTACAGCAAAAGTGGTTAATGAACAAAATGAATCTGTAAGCGCTGCGCTTGTATCTCTCCAGGGAATATCAAACAGTCATACAACTGACAGCAACGGTATATTAATGTTGAAAGATCTGATAGTGAGAGAATATCAATTAACAGTCACCGCTTCAGGATACTTAAAACTACATACAACTGCTTTCTTAAAGCCCGGTTTAAATCAATTACACATAATTCTAAAAAAAGATACTTCATCGCTGGAAAAAGTGTACGTCTTTGGCTACTCACCTGTAACACTTGTTAACCGACAAGCCTATAACGTAACTGCAATAGATGCTCAAAAATTACACAACAATACTTTAGATATTGCTCATATTCTGGATCGTGTACCCGGAGCACGTTTACGGGAATCGGGTGGTGTAGGATCCGATTACGACTTTTCTATCAGTGGTTTTTCTGGTAAAAGAATTAAGTTTTTTATTGATGGTGTACCTATGGAAAGTTTTGGACCATCGTTGCAAATTAATAACATACCTATCAATCTCGCTGAAAGAATTGAAATATACAAAGGCGTCATACCAGTTTGGTTAGGCAGCGATGCCTTAGGGGGTGCAGTAAACATTATTACCAATAATAAAATGCGGAACTATTTAGACGCATCTTATTCGTACGGATCATTCAATACTCATAGAGCCTACATTAATGTGGGGTATACATCCAAAAAAGGATTTGCTGTTCGCTTAAATGCCTTTCAAAATTATTCGGACAACAATTATAAAATGACAATTGACGCTGCTGATATCCGAACCGGCGCATATGTACGTGATACTACATTAAGTCGATTTCATGATCAATACCATAACAAAACCCTAATTGCACAAGTTGGATTTGTAGATAAAAAATGGGCCGACTATCTATTTGCAGGCATCACTTTAGGAAAGTATTACAAACAGATTCAAACGGGCGCTACCACTAACGCCGTATATGGTGCATGGCACGAAAAAGGCGATATAATTATGCCTACAGTTAAGTATAAAAAAGCAAATTTATTGATCGACGGGCTCAACGCCATGTTTCAGATAAATTATAACATGGGGCAAAACCAGAATATTGATACCGTTCACGGACGATATGGATGGCTCGGAGATTCTATTAGTTATAGAGGGAAAGGTGGTGAATTATGGTACAGTTATTATAAATATCGTAATCACAATGCTAATGCTACAACAACACTCAGCTATAAAATTAATGACAAACAGAGCATCGCTATTAACAATGTATTTACTCACTTTAACCGTACCGGCGTTAATGTCGTATCTCCCTCAGCAATAGATGATATTCCACAGAAAATCAATAAAAACATTCTGGGTGTTAGTTATCAGTATCAATTAATACAAAAATGGGATGCCACTTTGTTTGGAAAATATTATTCACAAAAAGCGGATACCAAACTTTTAGATATTGATTATACCAGAGAGCAAGACACCCTTTATATTTCATCCGGAACAAATAACAACAGATTCGGGTATGGCCTGGCAACCTCTTACTACTTAACGCCCACCGTGCAAATAAAACTTTCTTACGAAAAGACAAATAGATTACCGCAGGCTGAAGAACTTTTTGGAGACGTGGTATATAGAGAAGGGAACTGGGATTTACACCCGGAATCGAGCGATAATATCAATATTGGAACCAGGTATACCGTATCCTTAAACAACCACCTATTACACGTATCTGCAACAGGTATTTACAGATATGTACGTGATTTTATTTACGATGGATTTAATGCCATTGAAAATAAAATCATGGCAAAAAATTTATTAAGAGTTTCATCTGTTGGTGTTGAATCTGAAATCAGATATAGTTACAAAGGTCTTTTCTCTACAGGAGTTAATGCTACCTATCAAAATATAAGAGACAAAGCCAGATACCTTAAAGAATTTAATGA
Organism: uncultured Chitinophagaceae bacterium; assembly: GCA_964593835.1. Lineage (GTDB taxonomy): Bacteria > Bacteroidota > Bacteroidia > Chitinophagales > Chitinophagaceae > Flavitalea. The sequence continues at coordinate 47,461 of CAZQIQ010000021.1, read as the reverse complement.
TGTTCTAAGCAGCACTTACAAAGAGAGAATCCCAAACATTCCGTATTTATTTGGAAATGCAGATGCAACTTTCTACTTCAAAAATATATTTTGTAATACAGACAAGCTGAGTGTTAACTATAACATACTATATGTACACTCTTTTTATTTGTACTGGGCTAATCAGGGTGCCAGAGAAAGTAAACGTACAATACCCAAACAAATTTCGCATGATGCAAATATTGTTTACACATTCAAAGATGGTCGCTACAATATTGGTTTAGCATGTCACAACCTTACCAACAATAAGCTATACGATAATTTCAGTCTGCAAAAACCCGGTCGGTCATTAAATATCAAATGCAGGTATTTTTTTAATAAATAATTTTTTAAAAGCAAAACTATAAAATATGAAACGAGTAAAGTTTTTCACTTTAGTATTCACTGCGCTGATCGCATTTTCGGCATGCAGTAAAGATAGTAGTCCGATAGCGCCTGAACCAGAAACACCAGAACCGGAACCAGAACTACCGGTCAAAAAAGAAGGTGTATTTGTTATTTCAACGGCAGCGTTTTCCGGAGCAGCTGAAGTATTGCATACAAGTAACACACTGGATTCCGGCATATTAAATACAGTTTCTAGCGGTGTGGAGCAAAGTGGCAGCAGAAGTTACACGGTAAATAATGGTGTGCTTTTCAGTTTAATGTTTGGTGGATCTGCAGCAGGCGCGGTAACTGCTTACAATGCCAATAGTGAAAAACAGTTAGAAAAAGTAACTGACTTCCAATCAGAGACCATGCATGTTCGTAGCAATGTAGGGGATGATGTTTTAATGATGAAACAGGCATGGCAACCTGCTGAAGAATTTTCCAAATGGTATCGGGTTAGCAGCAACTCACTTCAAATAGAGGCTCAGGGTGAATTTAATTCCAAAGAACTTGCAGGCATAGATAAAAATGAAAAAGCTTTTTTTACAAGTTTTGCTAAAGTGGGTGACAAAGTTTTTGCACCCTACTGGAGCATCACCAGCGGACAAACTTTTTCCAGTAACTATTTGGATAGTAACTGGATTGCAGTATATAACTATCCTGATATGACATTGGAAAAAGTCATCAGAGACGGTCGTACCGGATCAATAGGCTCTTATTTTGCCAGTGGATTGGAGATAGATGAAAATGAAGATGCATATGTATTCGGAACTAAATTACAATTTAGAACTACTTCTGATAATGCAAGCAATACTCCTGCAGGAATTATGAAAATAAAAAAAGGAACTACCGAGTATGATCCAACTTATTTTATTAATATTTCCAGCGCAGCAGGAGAAGGTCAATATATTTTCAGAAAAATGTATCTGGGAAAAGGATATTTTTTACTAACAATGGGTAGTGATCGTAAACTATATAATCCTTATGGAACAACACTTGCATTCTTTTATAAATCAACAATAAGATATGCTATTGTAAATGTTTATGACGGTACTTTTAAATGGGTTACCGGCACGCCAGCCCCTGAAACAATCGGATACACTTCTGCTGACTATAGTGAAAATTATTCTCCGCTGGATGGAACAGGTTATATAGCCATTTCATCGGGATCTTCAATGTTTGCTGCAAGCTCTGTAGTATATAAGTTTGACGCAGAAACAGCAACAGCCACTCCGGGACTGAAAGTTGAAAGTGGTTTTATAACCGCTATTAACTGGTTGCCAGTAAAAGAATAGATCAAGCAGTTGATAAGTTTGTAATATTAAAGAGAGGGTGTATCAAAAGTCCGATACACCCTCTTCTATTAAGGTACCTGATGGAGAAGATTTCTTTGTACTCAATTCTCAGGCAGCTCAAAATACTTTTGAAATATCCTGTCTTTTTATTTTGTTACCTAGTGGAGGAAGCTTTCGTTTATGTGATACTCAGGCCTTTCAAAATACTTTTGATACACCTTCTCATCTTTGACGTTGATGATAATTGTCTAGTTTACGTAATTTATCGATTCGCTAAAAATACTATCTGTATTTTTCTTTTAACTAACAATATAATTACCACTTCTGTTACTGATACAATCTATGCTGTCAATTTTTCTTAATTATTAGTCACTCATCAGAAACAACTAACACTAGCTCAAACAGCAATCTGATTCCTAAAACAAAATCATCAGCTGGTACATTCTTACACAAAAGAGCAAAGCCGCTACAGCTCTACAGATTGTTTATCACTTTCACATTAGAGAACATCCAATAGGATTTAACAAGCTATGTAAGACAGTAACTGTATTGCGCGGAAGCCGGCATAGATCACTGCATTAGAATGCATATCCATTTACTAAAACGGTCCATGTTTCTATAGCAGGGAAACCACTTAAACAAAATCACATGGGCTGCCTAAAGTATATATCGCTTCACAACGCATCTAAATAGCAAATTAAACAAACTGCCTATTTTAAAAACACAAGCTCACTAGCCTGTCCTCCCTTGGTAATATTGATCACCTGTTTTGACTGTTGCGATGCAGGATCATACTCATAAAAACCAGATTTTGTTCCATCATTAAAGTTGAAATAGAACTTACCACCTTTTTTATAAGAAGTAGGAAATGCAAATGAAGCTGTCAAAGGTATATCGTTGATAATGCTCGCTGTTTTATTCTTAAGATCTAATTTAACCCATCTTTGACTTACTGAATAAAATGCTAATCCAAATAATTGCGCCTGCTCTTCTTCAGTTAACTGTCCTGTTGTTGCATATTTCTGTATAAGTTGCAACAACGGAAGAGGTTCCTCAGAAGCATTTACACAAGCATAAGCTATACCATTATTGTCATAAATTGTGCCCGTTAGCGTTTGTATCATCAGGTTATTGTACCCTAATTTATCTACCGGATTAAAAGCATAATCTTTATCAAAATCATTTGTAGCAGCAGATATTTTTAATATTTGCGGACGAGAAGTTGTAGTGGCTAATGGTCCTAATTTTCCGTCAAGTCCATAAGAGCCCTGACAGGTAATGTAGATATTACCATCTTCATCTATTACCGCATTTTCCTTTCCTCGGCTGATAGGATACATCGCTCCTTCATATTTTATTGTTTTTTCCCACTTCTGTGTAGCGAGGTTGATGACTTCAACATACACACTGGTTTCATCATAGTACGAAGCAGTTGTTTTGTCGTCAACAAAATAGTACATAAATAATCGATTATCCGACGCTCTGTAAGCTCCTGAAAAATAAGTGTGGTGGGGAATGGTTTTTTCCAGCTTTGTTGCTTTAGACATATCTATCGTTCCCTTGGTTAGCATCGTTTTAGGATCAAAAACAATTAAGTCCAAGTTGTTATTCTGGCTAACAATACCTATCTCTTCATTACAAACCAATGAAAAATAGGTATCTGTTAACAATGGAAAATTGGCTACTTCTTCTACTACTCCAGTTTCTTTATTTACGCCCAGCTTACTATATTTTCTTTTGTCTGAAGTAGATATTCCATAAAGGTATCTTCCCGACTGCCCGTTTATCCAAAAATTGGTATAAGAAGATTTTGTAGTCAGATCCACGCTTGCCGCATCTGTCAATGCAGGATAGTATCCTACATAGTATCCTTCTCTGTTTCCTGCAGCAGCATCCACATTTGATACTACAAGAATGCCCGAATCGTGGTATTTGTCATCATCATTTGTTTGTTGTTCTTCCTTTGGCGAATCTTTTTTGCAGGAAAAAAAAGTTGCGACACATAATAGTGCAATTATTGTTTTCTTCATGATATGTATGTATTAAAAATTATTGAGTTCATAAATAAATCGAATATTAAAACTGCGCCCCGGTTTAGGTACGGAAAAGTTGTCGAACAATTCCTGATCGAATACGTTAATGATATTTCCTGCTATCGTCAGATGGTATTGAGGAAACATATACGAACAACCGGCATCAACCCTGTTTTGTACGGGAACAAATAATTCAGGTCTGTTTGTTGGATTATCGTTTTGTCCGGTAAACGCATGATTGAATGTTCCTATGTGTTGATAAAACACATAGGCTCTGAAAAAATCCTCATCTGCCCATTGTCCTTTTTTTGACCAAACCAATTCTACATTTCCGTATCGCGTTGGGTCGTTAGGAAACACTGTTCCTTCCAGAAACGTATTTCTTTCATTGCGGACTTTGTAAAACTTTTTTGATAGAAATGTATTAGCAATATTTATCTGCCAGTTTTTGTATTGAATGGATGCATCTGTTTCGTTGCCCAAGGTCTGCACCTGATCATGATTTTCGTATCGTCTTATGATGCCGGCACCTGCGTATATAATGTCATTTTGTTTTCTATAAAATAAATTATTACTTACTTTGAACTGCCAGTTGCCAGTCTTCTTTGTCCATAAGGCCGATAAGTTTACATTATCACTATTTTCGGGCTTTAAATTGGTATTTCGAAGTGTAGTAGCTCCGTCACCAACAAATTGTTCAAATAATGGAATCAGATAGCCTCGTTCATACGAAGTTTTTATATAAAACTGTTCCGAAAAATCATATTTAAGTCCAACATTATAACCATTAAAATTGTCATTCTTTCGTATAGGTTCAAAAGTGACATTCTCTACTCCATCCAAATCAAAGAAATATCTTTTATATGCTGCTGCAAATAAAAGCCGCTCAAAATACCTGCCTTCATATTGTACGCCCAATACATTTTTAGTCAAATATTGAGGATATTCTAAGTATCGATTATAACTTCCTTCTCCGGTAAGATAGTTTTTTCCGGTCCTTTTCTGTTTTGTGTAGATGTTTGAAATCTTCAAAAGATGATTTTCAAATAAATTGATATCTACAGTACTCCGGTTCATCATATTCAAGGTTATATTATCGTGATAACCGTAGCGCTCTTCTCCTTTATTTCCCTGGGACAGAATTTGACCGCTCCAACTATAAATACCTGTAGCAGTATCTATATAAGTAATATTATCCTTACCTATACTGGTGTTTGTCGAAAATCGTATGCTATTATTCCAGAATGATTTTTTATAGTGCATCAGTCCTGAGTAATTACTCGCTTCATATTTTAATTTTCCCAAAGCTGTGGATGTAACCCTTGCCCAGTTTTGCACTTCTTTAAACCCTGAAGCATAATTAAAAACAAAACGTAAATCATCGGCCCAGGATTTACCATGCACGCCGAAATCAACAGAATAGAATGACTGTTGATAAGCATCATTAAATCTCTTAATTCGCTCTGTCCTGTTTCTTTCAAACACAAGAGCGTTCATTTTATAGTTATTATCCGAATAGTTGTAAGAAGCAGAAAGATTAAAGAAGAAATTCTTTTTATTAGCCAGTCCTATTTTCAGATCTGCTATGTGAGTGTTAAAAGAACCGTGATAATAGCCGGCCCGTATAGAATTATTTGTCGTTTTTTTTGTGGTAATATTAACGGCACCGCCCATCGCATCGCTCGCTACATCAACCGGCACTACACCTTTATAAATATCAAGTCGTTCTATATTACTTAATGGAATAGTTGATATATCGAAACTTGGATACAACACTTCAATAGGAAGTCCGTCCACAAACACCCGTATAGCAGCGCCCCTGAGTCCGTTAATTGATATATCTGATTTGTCGCCCAAACTTCCCGACCTGCGAATTCGAACACCGGCTATTCTATCGGCAACATCTGCTAAAACCGTATTCTGAGCAATAACGTTTTTAATCTCAACACTCTTAGTTGTCAATGCACCCGACTCAATTTGTTGAGTTTGGGTTTTTCCTGTAATAGTCACTTCCTCTAATGCAATTTGTTTATTGCGCTTCAGCAATAGTCTGTGCTCTATTACTTCTCCAACATCAATATTTATAGATAAATATTCCGGCTTATATTCCGGATGCTGAACATAAACCCTGTAATTTCCTTTTTTCAGATTTAATTCAAATATCCCGTTATGTTTTGTATGTGAATTGAATGTATAGCCTGCACCAACAACGCGTATTTCAACATCTTTAAGAGGTTGCTGCACACTATCAGAAACGATGACTCTAAATATGCTATTTTGAGACAGGCATTCTAAAGCAAGCAGATTAAACATTATAATTCCAGCAATAAATCCTTTTATCATAGAAGATATCTATGTATATCTAATAAATACAATTATTAACTATTCTTAATTTTTTCATTTGACCTCAGGATATGGGAACAGAATTGGAAGAAAGAACTTTAACAGAATGGTTTATTTTCTCACTTCCACTTCCTTACTTATCATATATACAGGCACTAATTCTTTTTGCAAAAATTAATATTTACAACCTGCTTCTTTTGCATTCTATTAAGTCTGAAATTAAATACCATACTCAATAAACAATAAGACAACTTCCCTACAATACAGTTATTACAATCATAAATATTCATTAAGGCGGCCTTTGAACAATCAGTCCTTAATTTTTCTGATGTATAAATTATGTAAAGCATTAGTTTTTGGTCCCTAACGATACAAAACGAAGACAACGAAAAAGACTCTATAAAAGGATCATCCTCTGCAGTTTTCCTTGTTTTTTATTCATACACGATCTCAAAATTACCAATTGACATTACTGGTACACTTTTGAAAAAAGAAAAAAAATTACGCAAAGCGGAAATTCTCAGAACTTTCGAATAGAATTCCTTTTTTTTAATAATATTTGACTGAATAGGAAATTGAAAGATGTGGCTAGACAAAAGCGATGACAGACGCTTCAGTAACATAAAAAGGAGAAATCGTTGATTGTTACTATATCGGGTGAGGAAATATACTTATTGATATTGTGGCGCGTCTCTCATAAACATGAATGAAGCACGGTTATCTCTAAGATATAGATCAAGCACCAGGTAGTTTATATATCTCATGAGAAACCATATACAGTTCAGGTTTGTTTATAATTATTAATTTTAAAACTGATATGACAGGCATAGCCTTAATTATAGCAGGAGCAATTCCATTTTATACCCGTTCAAAACATTACCCGTCCAATAAATCAGCTTTTTATAAACAAGTTCCAATTGTCTTTGGATACATATTCAGTTTGTTAGCTATTGCATATTATGTGTATACAAAGGGATGGGCGCTTGGATTGTTAATCTGGTTAATTGGAACTATGACAAGCTTTATTTTACTGATGTTACTGACAGTTCTACCTCGAATTTATACCATCATTATATTTTGTTTGTTACTTGTCTTTTTATTTTTTAACATCTACAGGTAATGCCAGCTAATAGTAAGTATTTCAGTTCGCCGAAACAACGTGTATTAAAAATAACTGCCGCTATATTTGGGGGATATTTTGTCGCTGCCAGTTTTCATTTTATGATTGCGACTATTAAACCTATTCAGGAAATTGTCATTTTGTTTTCCAGTATTACATTTTTTCTCTTGTGGGGCATATTAACTGTTACAACATTTTTAGCCCGTAGCGGTTGGAAAATATGGGGGATATATCTTTTACTGACAACTATTTTTGGAGTATTTACGTGGATTTTAAAGTAAAAAAATGAAGCTTAAAACATTAGGCAAGAGAGCATATAATATTTTTTTTCATTTACATACAGTCAGCGGATTGATTATGACCGCTGCATTGTTCATTATTTTTTTTGCAGGTGCATTTACACTATTCAAGTCGGAAATTTTTACATGGTCAGATCCTGAATCAAGAAATATTTCTGCGAAGCAGATTGATGCGAAAGCGGTACTGGAACATGTAGCGGCTTCAATACCCGATTTTGACATAGATGACGAAACTTCCATTATCTATCCCACTGAGTCCGATCCAAAATTGATGATTCATGGTCATATCAAACACGAAGGACAACCCGAGATTCATTATTCAAGAAGAATGCATCCGTTAACTTTTGAAATTGATCAGAACACAGAATCCACAATAGGAGAAACCCTATATAGATTGCATTTTCTGGATCAGATTCCATTGTTAGGTCGGTGGATTGCCGGTTTTGTTTCACTCTTTTTCATACTTAGTGTCATCACAGGTTTGCTGGTGCACTGGAAAAACATTCTTAACAGATTCTGGGGATTTGTTACCAAGGGTTCATTGAAACAGATCTGGACTAGCAGCCATACTGTTTTTGGATTAATTGGTTTGCCTTTTCAATTGATGTATGCTGTAACAGGCGCTTTTTACCTTTTACTCTTTTTGGCTTTAATGCCAATGGTGTTAGTGTTTTTCGATGGCGACCCTGAAAAAGTGTACGGAATGGCTTTTCCGAACTATCAAATTCAATATTCGGAAGATGCTGCTGCAGCCGATTATTCAAGTCATATCACATCGATAAATGAAAAAGTAGAAAAAGAGTATGGCGAAGATTTTAATATCCTGGCCGTACAAACCCGGCATCTATACAAAGAAGATGGAGCAGTAAGTTATATTTTACAAAGCAAAGATCCTGCACTTTTTTCCAGCTTCGGCTACCTCGCCTTCAAACTTTCAGACGGTAGCGAACTATATAATGAAATCCCTCAAAGTACCAAGCATTTTAAGTATCAAATTATCGAAGCCATACATCACCTTCATTTTGCTTCTTTTGGAGGAGTGTTTGTTAAGGTACTTTATTTTATCCTCGCCATTTTTACGTGTTTTGTGATTATCAGCGGATTGCTGATCTGGAAGGAAGCCAGAAACAACAATAGATACACGGATAAACAAAGGCGGTTTCATCATCGGTTTACCATGGTCAATTTATCATTATGTATGGGTTTATTTCCGGCTATAGCTGTATTATTTATTGCAGAACTCACAATAGCCGGTGATTTTGATGAGCGTTACTGGACAAATTTTGTCTTCTTTATCTCATGGTTGGTTTTCACTTTAATCGGCTATTTTTTCAACAATACCGAAAGAGCGATAACACGATTAAATTTATTGATGGGTGGCATCCTGTCCTTATGTGTGCCTCTTACCAACGGTATATTGACCAATGATTGGTTTTTCCTTTCCGCTACCAACAATTATGTGGTATACACAGATATTTCCTGGATCATGATAGGCCTTCTAACATTATCCATATTTCTATTCGCCGGAAAAGCACCTGCTGATTCTTCTCTTCCGGCGAATGCAGGAGGTTAGTATTTTAATCATTGATATTTGTGAATGAGTTACAGTTGATATTTATATTTCTAAATGAAATCAACCCTTGATGAATTGATTTTATCTAGATAAAAAGTCGGGAATACACCAAGTAACCAAAGCATTTACAACATTCCACATCAACACGGGCGGAACGGCATTCCCGATTGCTCGGTATTGTCTGTTATCAGAAACACTATCTAATTTAAATATTGTCGGAAACGACTGAATACAGGCGGCTTCCCTCGGCGTAAATCTTCTGTACCTACCATTAACCATTAAAACCGGGTCTGTTCCGTTTAGACTTACTTTTGCTAAATGCGAACTGATTGTATTGCAAGGTTGATTTAGGTCCTGAACTCTGCCTTTGTTCATTTTTTCGCGAACACGCAGCATACCCTCAACGGCTCTTTGACTGAAAAACCATTTTTCGTCTTCATCTGCTATTTTGTCAATGACCTGTTTAAGAACAATTTTAGAACCGTTTAATGTATTTGGTTGCGGAAATTTGAAATTAAAATAATCTACGAAATTTCTAAACCCTACGATAAAAACACGTTCACGTTTTTGCGGCACTCCAAACTCGGAAGCGTTTAAAAGTTTATAGTGAATGTGATAACCTGCTTTTTCAAACTCTTTTATAATCATCGGAAAAGCTTTTCCTTTATTTACCGAAAGCAAACCTTTTACATTTTCTCCAATAAAAAAGCGTGGTTGTTTCTCTTTTAATACTTTAACCATTTCAAAAAACAACTTCCCTCTGTCATCTTTATAGCCCAATCTTGGTGGATTTTGCGCACTTATTGAAAATGATTGGCAAGGAAAACCTCCCAATAAAATATCATGATCAGGAACTTCGTTCGGAACAATGTCCCTTACATCTTTTGTTTCGCATTTGTGAGCGAAATTATCGTTGTAAATTTTTGTTGCGTAAGCATCATTATCAACAGCATACACAACTTCAAAAGGAAGTTGGGCATAGTGTTTATCAAGAAAATTAAAATTTCCTTGGATGCCTAAATCCATTCCTCCGCAGCCACAAAAAAGTGAAGCAACTTTTAATTTGCTATTTCCAAAAGCCTGTGCCATTGTCCTGATGTTTTAGAAAATTCAACCACTAAATTTTTATCAATTTTTAAATTGCCCAACTCCAATTGTTTGATTGGGTTTTGGATAATGAATATATTTTTGCCCTTATCATTTATCATTAAATAATAAACAAAGTAATTATCACCTAAAGTTTCGGCCGTGTCCCACTCGTTTGGTGTAAATTTAAAACGATTATTATTAATCGCTTTTCGTGACTTGGTAGTTTTTACTTCGATGTACCGCTTCTTTTTCTCGATTTCGATACTTTGCAAATCATAACCAACGCCAAACGAAGTAGGGATTTGTTTGATTAAATGTTGTCTATTTGATCCATCTTTTGTTCTCAAATGTTCATGTACTAAGATTAAAGTTTCTCCATAATCCCCAAATATTTTCGTGGGCACTTTTCTGTCATCTCTCATTCGTGAATAATACTCCTGAATAAGTGAGGAGATATTTTCGGCTTCTCGTTCTTCTAAGTGTGGAGCAAATGCTTCAATGTTGTCAAAACTGCCTACATAATCAAACCAAATTGATTCTAATTGGCTGATTTCAGAGTTTGTGACTGTTTCCGCATTGTAAAATTTTTCGTATCCATCAAACCAAACATTATGTTGCAAATGATAACTAATAGCTTCTTTATTTTCATCATTTAGATAATAGTAATATCCTGTTCCTTTATGCCTTAAAAGATTTGCTAAAACCATATAATCCAAAATATCGCCAGCATACCTGTAGACATCGCCTTTTGAAGGAAAGGACTGTATTCTATCATTCCAAAGTTGTTCATATTTATGTTCGTATTCTACATTATTAGCTCTGTTTTCCAAAATCAATCCAACAACTTCTCTTGGCTGTCTGGCATCTCTTGTAACTCTAAGGTCAAAGTAGACACATTGTGTTAACTCTTCTGCTGTTATGCTGAAAGGTTTACCTGTAATTTTTTCTCCTTCAACCAACAACTGCAAAATAAATTGGCAAGGTTTAAACTTTATACCTGCTTCAATTTGTTTGATTACATTTTGAGATTTGATATGCCCTCCCGGATATTGAAATGAGAATAAAAAGTAATTGAAAAATTCATCCAAATACTGATTATTAGCCAATCTTTTTGCAGTAACACTTGGATAAAGATATTGTTGCGTTTCTTGTATGAAACCAAAAAGAGCAGAAATTTCAGTTCTCCAATTGTCAATCGTTTTTAGAGTAGATGTAGCATTTTTCTTGAATGCAAATAGCACTTTATTCAGTTCATTATTAAATTCTTTTTCAGGCAAAACGGTCATTTCAGAGATAGAGGTTGCCACATACAGCAAAACCTCTTCTACATCATTTTTGAAACGGGGTCTTACGTGATGCAAACGAAAAAAGTATTCATCAGGTATTCTGTATGTTTTTATTTCGCTCATAAATACTTCTTAATTTCTTTTGCTAATACCTTTGCCAAAATTGGTGGAACGGCATTGCCCACTTGTTTATACTGGCTCGTTTTACTTCCTAAAAAGATAAATGTGTCGGGAAAGGATTGTATTCTTGCACTCTCCCGAACAGTTGGCACACGATTGTATTTATAATGAAAGTGATGGCGGTGCCCGGTATCAATCGTAAAACTCGGTTTTCTGCTATGCAATCTTGTCCAAGCAATATTTACATTTCTTGTTTTTCGCAATTCTTGAGGTAGATTCTTATAATTTCCACCATCGGGAACCAACGAAATAATACTTGCTGTTTGTTCGCTAT
>CAZQIQ010000021.1:0-35551 GCA_964593835.1 uncultured Chitinophagaceae bacterium | reverse complement strand
AATTAGTTTTTGGTACTCAGATTTTGGTTCAGCTTTGTATTTTGTTCCGTCTGGTAAAGATTTTTCTGGCAAATCCGAAATTGCGTCTTTTGCATTTATTGGATTTACGGTGGTTGGGACTGGAAAAACAAATTCTTTATTATTTTTTGTGCCAACAAAAAATGCTCTCTTTCTATTCTGCGGCACACCGTATTCGGAAGCCAACAGAACTTTATACACAACAGTATAACCAAGTTTTTCAAAGTCTTCTATAATACTATCTTTCACAACACCTTTTCCCATTGAAACAATGTTTGGCACATTTTCCATTAAGAAAATCTTTGGTTTATAGTGTTTTACGAAACTTACAAATGATTTATATAGTTGATTGCGTTTGTCATCAATTATTCTTTTTCCTGCAATAGAAAAACCTTGACAAGGAGGCCCACCAATAATTACATCAACTTCTTTAATTCCTGTATATTTTGAAATTTCTTTTGGTGTTTCTTTGAACAAATCGGCAACAATTCCTTTTGCGTTTTTATGTGTGTTTTCAAATGTTATTACAGCGTCTTTCCAATAGTCAATTCCCAGAAGTACATCATAGCCTGCCTCAATAAACCCATAAGAGAGCCCACCGCAACCGCAAAACAAGTCTATTACTGTTGGTTTATTTTTCATCTTCAAATCTTATTTTCCTTTTTTTACGTTTATGTTTTTTAAATAATTAACCTTTTCTTCTGCCACAATCAATGTTTCTGGTGAACAATTATACTGATACATTTTCCTAGCGAACTGGTCCGCAAAATATTCTGTTTTTAATTTTCCGATGTCAAGATTAAAAGCAGTCGCTAATTTCTCCAAGCGTTTTTCATCAAACTTTCTTTTTCCGTTTTCTATTTTACTAAGATTTGCAGAGTCCAGGTCAAGTTGAAATGCAAGTTGAGTTAAGGTCAAGCCATTGTCTGTCCTTAGCTTTTTAATATATACTCCAAATGTTTCTTTCATATACTTGCAAATTTAAACTTGTCAACAATTGACAATTATAGCTAATTATTTTAGCTTGTCGCTTTTTTGCTGGACTTTTCAATAAATAAGTTTATATCCCTCCCAATATCAGGCGGAAAGTCCAAAGAAAGCTGTATTACAATTTTCTACTTTTTTTCACCTTATTAACAAACTGTTCTTCTTGTAATCTTAACCTTGTTCACCGGATAGCAAGCTGAATGATTTTCTATTGTATTTAAGAAGGTTTCTGCGAGATGAATTCAAAAAAATTTTGACGGACAAATCGTTCAATGTTTCTTTTTGGAAATAAGGTTTTCCTATATCTTCAATTCTGGCTCATTTCTGTGGTCCCAGCAATCGTTAAAATATTTGCAGACAAGTTTCTGCCTAACTAAATATGAACCGTTCCAAACGCTAGGCTCTCGTGATAGATATACCTCATACCGTAAATCTGTCTGTTTTCATCTACTTTGACAACCGTATTAATGTCCTGCTCAGTCAATTGCTTTCTACATTCAATTTTGCAATTTGTCATGTGTATCGTAAACCATTGATGACGAGGAATACCTAGAAATCAAAAAGAAATGCAGAACTGATTGAAAGTCTGAAAGAACAGTCGAGCGAAGACGGTTCAGACATTAAAAGCATCAATATCGACAAGGCTTTGGATAGAGCTTTATCTAGTATTGTAAATATCCAGAAACTGTGCAGGGGGTAATGCTTATACAAAGAGGATTGTGATTGGTGGGATATTTCCCGAAAATTGGAATTTGAAGAAAAACTCATAGAACCACCCGAATAAACATCATCACAACTAATACTTTTCAGATAGACAAAGGATTATCCAAAAAACGGGAGAAGCGGTAGCAATTATCACTTTTCCTGTTTGGTAGCTCCGACAGGAATCGAACCTGTATCTAAAGTTTAGGAAACTTCTATTCTATCCATTGAACTACGGAGCCATCCCGCAAAAATGCAGGGGCACAAAAGTAAAGGTTTCCACTCAATTTATCTCTTAGAATTAGCTGTAATAATGAAGCTATATGAACTGGGATACAAGAGTTTCGAATAACCGGTAACAGAAAAATGACTCAAAAAATTCTTCCTGCTATTAAGCTGTATCTATTGTCTGGTATTCATTATCGAAAGTCTATAAAAGAGAAAAGCGATGTGTACTTCACCAATCATTCAAGGTGTTGCTGTTAGCCGATGATAGAATTCTCCCTGTGTTAGGAGGTTAACGACAATTAGTTTGCAGGGCATAAACGGATAGGATTGATAGAAGAGTTCTCAATCAAAACAGAAGGTCAAAAACCTTGTAAACAACTACAATTCAATCATTTATTAAAAAAACTCTTCTTCTGTACCTGAGATCATTTCATATGCTTTGAAATTCTATCTTTGCAGTCTTTTATCAATGAGATTATGAAGTTTTACAATTTTGTTATCAGGTATAGGTTATATATAGGGATTTTATTGATTCTTGTAGGTGTAGCGACAAATATCTGGTCAAGTTTCTGGCCGGCATTTCCTGCTTATCTGATTGGTTTGATCCTTATTGCCGGTCATTTTTTCATTGGACCGTTAAGACTGATTCAGGATTACATGGAGAAGGGAGACATCGAAGGCGCTGAAAGTGTAATTAATTCTATCAGATACCCTAACCTGCTATACAAACCTATCCGCTCCGCCTATTATACAGTTAAAGGTCAGATGAGTATGATGAAGCAGGATTTTGATACTGCTGAGAAGGATATGAAAAAAGGGATTGACCTGGGTTCACCTATGAAAGAAATGGAAGGAGCAAATCTCCTGCAGATCGGAATGATCAATATGCAAAAAGGTAATTTTAAACAGGGAGAAACTTATATAAGACAAGCCATCAGAAAAGGACTTCCGGATAAGGAAAATGAAGCCGCTGCTTATTTGCAAATGTGTAACATCATGATGAATAAAAGAGAGTTCAGAGCAGCTAAAGAATTCTTCAAAAAAACAAAAGCATTAAAACCTACTAACTCTCAGATCATTCAACAGATTAAGGAAATAGAAAAATATATTTCCAGAATTCCAGGGTAAGTGTTGAAGTGATCAGCTAGACACTTTTTGTTGTACTATATTCAACGGCTGAATTTGATCCGAAGCACCTATTCAATCGAGCAAAACTCTCAGGGATAGAAATCTTTTTGATCTGCTCTTTTATTTGCTAAATAATACTATCTACTTTTTTTTCAAGTAAAGCATTATATCAAGGCAGCTTTCTTCTATGGCCTAAAAGTATACTACAGGTATAAAATTTTTTGACCTGATCAATTGTTTGCTAAATAATACTATCTGCTTTTTAACAAGTAAAGGCATTATATCAAGGCAGCCTTCTTCTATGACTTGTTCAGCAGTAATGTATCAGAGAGAAAAATCTTGCTTTATCTGCTCAATTGTTTGCTGAATAACACTATTCACTTTTTTAACAAGTAAAGGCATTTCATCGAGGTTGATTTCGTCTTTTGCTTTTTGTTCTATCTGACGGATATCCTGTTTGAGTTCTATAATACCCATAGAGTCGATCGTAGACTTTAATTTATGCGCGAGCTTGCTAAGTGTTAGCCATTGAGATGATGCTAAAGCATCATTCATCTGTTCTACAGTAGCAGGTACAGTGTCTATAAATAGTTGTACCATTTTCACGACAAACAACTTATCGCCGCCGGAAATAGCTTCTACCATTGACAAATCATATAATTTAGAAATAGTTTCCGGCATAGCAGGAGTTTCTGTTTTTATTGAATAATTGTGACTGTTATTTATTAACTGGGACTGTCTGTGATTTCTGGCTACTACATGAAATAATTTATCTTCCTCAAAAGGTTTTGCTAAACAATCATTCATTCCTGCTTCCAGATAAATATTATGCTGACCAGTTAAAATGTTCGCGGTTAATGCAACGATAGGAACAGAAGAAATATATTCATCTTCTATAGCTCTGATCATTCTGGTTGCCTGTAAACCATCCATTACAGGCATATGTATATCCATTAAGACTAAACCAAAATCTCCTTCTTTTACTTTATCAATGGCCAATAAACCATTTTCTACTACTTCAACATGGCAGCCCCACGATTCCATAATATGCTTTGCCAGATATTGATTCATTTCAATATCCTCTACGACAAGAATAGCAACACCTTCCAAACCTTTATATTTTGACATCGTCTCTATATAACTTTATCTGTTAATCACTTCTCCAGCCTGTATCATTCTGTAAATAGTACTTTTTCCTATGTCTAATTTTTTAGCTACTAATAGTACGTCCTTATCAAACTTGTCCAGATAATGCTGAATGATTTCTCTCTCAAACTGCTTCAGTGTTTTCTCAGAATTTAATAGGCCATTAACCGAACTGTTTGTATTAAGCGTAATATGTTCCGGCAAAATATCTTCATCATCAGCCATTACTACAGCCAGTTCTATGATAGATTTTAATTCTCTTACATTACCCGGAAAAGGATAAGCCAGCAATTTCTGTTGAGATTCTGCTGTCAGTATTTTTTTTGAAGTTGCATTTTCCTTACAGAATGCATCAATAAAGTACTTAGCGAGTATTACAATATCATTACCACGATCACGTAAAGGAGGAACATATACCGGTAATCCTATTAAACGATAATAAAGATCTTCTCTAAATGTTTTATTCTGCACCTCCTGTAATAAATTTCTGTGCGTAGCCACTATAATGCGGCAATTTATTTTTACTATTTCATTTCCGCCAACTCTGATGAGTTCCCTTTCCTGTAAAACACGTAAAAGTTTAGCCTGAAGATTAATATCTAATTCGCCTATTTCATCAAGGAATAGTGTACCATTATTAGCTTCTTCAAACCTGCCAATCCTACGCGTTACCGCTCCGGTAAAAGCGCCTTTTTCATGTCCGAATAATTCACTCTCGATTAATTCACGGGGTATTGCCGCCACGTTTACAGCAACAAATGGTTTTTTGCTCCTGTCAGAATTATAATGAATGGCTTTTGCCACCACTTCCTTACCGGAACCAGTTTCGCCCGTAATAGAAACTGTTATGTTTGTCTTTGATGCTTTTTCAATTAGAGCGCAGACCTTCATTATCTGATCACTTTTTCCAATAATGAATTTGGAAAAATCATGCTTTTTAACCACCTGCTCCTTCAATTGCTCTACCTCCTGTCTTAAACCATTAATTTCTTTAAGATGAAGCAGCGCATTCCATACTCTGTCTTTAGTATCATCATCTTTTACGATGTAGTCAAAAGCTCCATTTTTAAGAAGGCTGATCGCGGTAGCTACGTCTTCCTGTCCTGAAATAACCAGAACCTGGATAGATGGATAAGTTTCTTTGATTTTTTTCAACACCTCATCTCCTGCCATATCAGGCAGGGAATAGTCCAATGTAACTACATCAGGTAGTTCATGAAGACGATTAAAAAATTCGGCAGAATTTTCAAAACGATGAACATCATAATCAGGATTCAAGGATAAGTAGTGATGCAACATACTACCGTACCAGGTATCATCCTCAAGGATGAATATCTTAAGTGCGTTTGTGTTTTTCATTCGGGCTAGATTCTTGACCCTATTAACGAAAGAATTGTGAATTTATTCCCAAAATGAAAAAAATTCCCTTACCCTATTGACGTAATAATATAATAATCAACCATTTAGATAGATAAACCGAAAATGATTATTTTGTACTAACAGTTACGAAGCCACGAATTTTTCAACCGGCACCCTGTTTTGCAAGCTTCTGCCAAGCGTCATTTCATCGGCGTACTCTAATTCCCCACCAAAAGCAATGCCGCGGGCAATTGTCGTAATTCGTATAACGAGGGGTTGCAATCTCTTCTGTATATAATATATAGTAGTGTCGCCCTGAATAGTTGGACTGAGCGCAAAAATCAATTCCTGGATATTCTCTTTTTGAATACGATTAATCAGCAATTCAATATTCAGCTGGTCCGGACCAACACCATCAAGCGGAGAAATAATTCCTCCCAGCACATGATAGGTACCACTAAATTGTTGCGTGCTTTCAATGGCAATAACATCTCTGATATTTTCCACTACACATATAATATCCTGTTTACGCATTGAATTGGCACATATTGAACAAATATCTCCGTCGGAAATATTACAACAACGCTGGCAGAATTTTATTTCCTGTCGCATTTTTGTAATTGTTGATCCAAAATTCTCTACCAAGGAAATGTCTTGTTTGATGAGATGTAACACCAGCCTGAGCGCTGTCTTCTTCCCGATACCTGGAAGACGGGAAAACTCGTTTACTGCATTCTCTAATAGGGATGACGAAAACTGCATAATCAAAAATACTTTTTATAGCTCAAT
The DNA here is from genome assembly GCA_964593835.1 of uncultured Chitinophagaceae bacterium. Classification (GTDB taxonomy): domain Bacteria; phylum Bacteroidota; class Bacteroidia; order Chitinophagales; family Chitinophagaceae; genus Flavitalea. The sequence continues at coordinate 29,194 of CAZQIQ010000021.1, read as the reverse complement.
ATCCAGTTCATTATCCCAATTGGGTCGAACATTAATTTTCTTATTAATAAATAATACTTTTTCAGGTTGACGCTTTTCTCCAAAGAATTGTCCTGTATCCCAAACACCATTTTTATTTTCATCAAACAGTATCCTCATTTCATATTCACCCGGACGAAACAGCTTATCTGTAAAAATGTTATTGGTAAATACATGTGAAGATTTTACTGTATTATTTTGTACAAACTGAAGCACAGGATTTCTATCAATATGAAGGTTAATGAATTTAAGTTTTACTGATCCATATTCACTAATCTTTTTCGTCTGGAAGGATAGTGTATCATTACGTAATAATTTTTTACCCAATGTATCAGTGGCAAAAGTTGTATCTATCAATACATGAAAAGCAGTTGCTTCCGGCCAGGGATATATCAGTGTTATTTTTTTATTGGATGTATCTACTTTAAAACTATAACCAGCTTTAGGGTAATAAGAAGTATCTGTCAGCACTATTTTAGTACTATCAAAATATTTCAGCGGATCAGGTTCAAAAATCAACTCAAGATCAGATAAAAGGTCAAGAGTGCCATTATCCAGATTCGTACTAAACTTCAACCCTCTGCTGACTGGCTTTTTATCCTCGTCCGGTTTGGCAGCAGCTGATGGTTTTTTGGTTATAGTATCCTTAGGAACAAATGCATATAACATAATATCAGAAGGCTGCGATTCACTTGTTACCAGCGAGTCATTAAAAGCGAATAGCTGTTCTCTCGACATATATCTTCTCCCACCTTCATCTTTAGTACCATAAATAGCATAAGTACCGGGAGCAATATTTTCAAATCTGAAATTACCGCTGGTGTCAACCCTGGCCAGATACCTTGATTTTTCTTTTAACACTGCCGAATCTTCCAGGTTTTTATACAGCATTACAATCAAGGTGCTATCGGCCTTACCGGATTCTGCAATCAGAATTTTTCCGGAAAGATGAAGAGAGTCTATTGTTTTTCCTGTTGAAAACAAATATCTGTAAGAGGGAAAAGGATTTCCTTCATTAAGGTCTTTGATAGCCCTGCCAAAATCGAGTGTATAAGTTGTATTTTCTTCCAGTGTATCACGGAGTGTAACCGTTATTGTTTTTAATTTCTGTTCAACAGTAGGATTGGTTTTCGGTGTTGGTGATACGATAAGATTTTTCTGAATATTTTCTAATTGTACATATTCATCAAACGTAAGGATTATTTTTTTTGCATTAAAATCCAGACTGGAATCAGAAGGCACCACGTTCAATAAATTAGGAGGCAGAGTGTCTTTAGGTCCCCCGAGAGGCGGAACCATATTAGCACAACCGCTGTTTAATGAAGCAATAGAGAAGCCGATAATAATGAATACTGATAGGGAAAGAATATGACTAATCTTCATTGTTAATATTTATTACACCGTTTCTTCCTCTTCGATTTCGTGAAGGTCGGTGTATAGTTCGTTTGTTTTTACAAAATTACAATAATGGCAATCTCTGGATCCGCAACCCACATAAAATTCATGTTGTTGTATTTTATGCCAGACATCTGTAAGTTGTTGTGTTACGGTAGTTACATCTTCAGGAGTAATAAAAAGTTTTCTTTTCTGGTATTTCTTTTTATTATCGGGTTCTATAAAATCGAATTCAGAGCTAACTACTTTCCAGTCTTTTTTATAATTATCTATCAGAATTTTATAAAAAACTGCCTGCCTCCAATAATCGCCACCTAATGGAATTTTTTCATGAGGAGGTTTTAGTTTGTCGCCAGCCTTATCGGGATCTCCTGTTTTATAATCCACCACATTCACTTCCTTACCATAGAATTCAATTTTATCCAGCTTCCCTTTCAGAGGAACTCCATTCACTACTACATTTCTGATATTATGTTCTACTACCACAATTTTATTCCATTGATGAATATATTCATCATAATAATTTGATAATATTTCATTTCCATACTCCATCCTTCGATCAAATGCTTCCTTGATGAAACTTTCTCTATGCCGGTGCATGTAGCGGCTAAAGTCGTTTAACATATCGTTTTTGTCCGGAAACTGTTGTTGATGATCGTCCTTCATCTTTTCAAAAAACCGCTGAACAGCAAAATGGACAGATGAACCAAACTCAGTTGCTTCATTTTTGGGAGAAGGTATTCTGATCAGGTTTTTATAATAAAATTCAAGAGGACAGCGTAAATAGTTGTTTAAAGCAGTAACATTCATCACAAACTTTTCCAGAATACGATCCACAAAATCCTTTTCTACCTTTTCTATTTCCGGTGATGCATTTTCAGCAAACTGTATCGCATTAAACGCTGCAATAATATCCTTGTCAAGGGTGATTTTTTTTCTTTCAAGATCATGCACATCCAATATTTCAGCAATAAACCTAGAAGGTTCCAGACCTTTACCTTCATTTGTAAAGGATGAGTATGAAATAATCAACTCCTTTTGTGCGCGTGTAAGTGCTACATAAAATAATCTTCTCAGCTCTTCTTCATCACTTGCTGCAGGTCTTGATGAGAATATTGTATCCGGAAATTTATAACCGCCCGAAGGTTTTCTTTTTTTCTCCCAGAACGACGCATTCGTTCCGGCAAGAAAAACATATTCAAACTCAAGTCCCTTAGAACCGTGAGTAGTAAGAAGATTAACTCCTTTATCAGTGCCCCCAACCTGAACAAGCCCGATAGAGACACCATTTTGTTTCATCAGCTCAATATTCTTTACCAGGTGCGTGAGAGCGATATCCGGATTTCTTCTTGTTTCTTCTTTTACAAAATCAAATACACCAGTTAATACCTGCAACAGCCATATTTTTTCCGGACTTTGCATAACAGTACGTAACATCCCTGTAGTTCGAACAATGTTTTCAAGCAGGGTTTGCAAAGTAATATTCGAAACATCGCCAATGAGTTTTTCGAGGATAAGTGAAGCAGATTTCAAAGAAGGATGAATACCCTGATCAAAAAGATCCCTGGGTTGTGCTATTGACCTTTCATACAATAACTTTCTGATAGAGGTTTTGTTTTCCGAAAACTGCAGACTGGCTACTTCCACAGCAATTTTTGCTATTTCGATAGGAGGAATATTAAAAAAGTCGAAATGCAAAATTTCAAATAACATCTCATCTCCACCATATGGAGTATCATGTTCAGCTGCCAGATAATCAAATAAATGGATAATTTTTTTTGTAAGCGGAACTTCAAAAAGATTATAACTTCTTTTGCTATAAGCGGGAATATTTTTATGGCTGAATATTTTTATCAGCTCATCTCCATATTTATTTTCCTTATACAACACAGCTATTTTTCCGGCATCAATTCCTTGTTGTAATAATTCCTCCACCTTTAGCGTAATACCAATCATTTCCTGACGTGGCGTTTCGTATTCTTCTATTAAAGGATCATGCTTTACCTGAATAATATCCGGATTACTAGCAATCAATTCTTTGGAAAGGCCCGGCATTTTCTTAATAAGCCTTTCTTCATTATTTGATATCAGTGACTGTGAGATATCCAGAATTTTTTGTGTAGAACGATAGTTGTTAGTCAGTACAACCTTAAAAAGATCAGTAGCATAATCACTGCTAAACTTCTCCATATTTTCCACGTTGGCACCCTGAAAGCGATAAATACTCTGATCGTCATCTCCTACAACAAATACATTCGGTTGTTCCCAATAATTGATCAGTAAACGAACGAGATGATTTTGCGTACCGCTTGTATCCTGGTATTCATCAACCAGGATATACTGATACCTTTCCTGATAATTCAGCAGAAGCTGTTGATTTTCTTCGAAAGCATTAATTACCCAATTAATCATATCATCAAAATCATACCTGTTGGCTTTTCTCATCATCGCCTGAAATTTGCCAAATTCCTTTACAGCCGCAGCCAGTTTTCCTATTTTTTCTTTTTCCTCTTCTATTTTGTCTGTCCGAAGATCACCTTTCTTAAATTCTTTTGTAGCACGCTTTGCTATAAAGCCATCACGATTAGGAAGATCTTCTATGTATGCATCAATACTTTTAAGTATAAAGTCAGTACTCCATCCCTCTCTTTTCATTGCTGAAAAAAGATGAGACAGATTTTTTATTTCATAATAAACATCACCGCGATACCTTTTAAGTGGATGGTTTTTGGGAAAATCGTCTATAAGTTTTTTGAACAGTTCAATCTTTTCCAGCTCACCAATGGGATCCAGTTCACTTTTTTCGAAAAGCGAAAGATTTTCCTGAATAATATCATTACAAAAAGCATGAAAAGTATAAATATTCACTTTATAAGCATCAGAACCAATAAAATGAATAAGCCTTTTGCGCATTGCCAAAGCACCTGCTTCGGTATAGGTAAGACATAAGATATTAGATGGGGAAGCATCTGTATCCATGAGTATTCTTCCTATACGGGCAGCAAGAATTTGTGTTTTGCCTGTACCAGGACCAGCAATTACCATTACAGGGCCCTCAATCTTATCGACCGCCTGTTTTTGTTGTTCGTTTAAGCGAGAATATTCTTCAATAAAACGCTTGTTTAACTTTTCTCTGGCAATCATATTATCAAAGATAATAGTTTAAGACGCCAAAAACCTGATGCAGCATTGCTCAAACATACCCTGTTAACGTTTTGCCGTTATTAGGCAATATCATAACTTTGCTATTGTACAGGCGGATTTGTTTATTGTTCACCCTGTATAAAAAACTGAACTAATAAACGCCACGAAACATAATGACCCAGGTTTCCCGACGTTTATACAGCTCAGCATTACCATGATTAAATTTATAAACGATGTCTACTTTAAGGGAAGAGCTGGAAAAAAGAATCCTTGTTATAGATGGCGCAATGGGTACGATGATACAGCGGTACAAATTAACCGAAAAAGACTACCGTGGTGAGAGATTTGCCAATTGGCCTTCCGACGTGAAAGGAAATAACGATCTCCTTAACCTTACACAGCCTTCTATTATCACCGAAATACACAAGCAATATATAGAGGCCGGCGCTGATATTATCGAAACAAACACTTTTAGCAGCACATCAATAGCTATGGCTGATTATGATATGCAATCGTTGGCCTACGAACTTAATGTTTCAGCTGTACAATGCGCACGAAAAGCTATCGAATTATCAGGAAAAAAAGCCTGGGTTGCAGGCGCTATTGGCCCTCTTAATAAAACGCTGTCATTGTCACCCGATGTGAATAACCCTGGTTACAGAGCTGTTACTTTTGACGAAGTGGTAAACGCTTATTACGAGCAGATCGGGGGACTGGTTGACGGAGGTGCTGATATTTTTCTTATAGAAACTATTTTTGACACATTAAATGCAAAGGGAGCAATTTTCGCCATAAGCAAATATTACAGGGAAAACCCTGATCGACCGAAATTACCTATTATGATCAGTGGCACCATTACAGATGCCTCCGGAAGAACTTTGAGTGGACAAACACTTGAAGCTTTTTATACTTCTATATCGCATGCCAAACCTTTAAGCATTGGGCTGAACTGCGCATTAGGGGCAAAGGAAATGCGTCCGCATATTGTTGAACTTTCCCAAATTTCTTCCTGTTACGTTTCTGCTTATCCAAATGCAGGTTTGCCAAATGCTATGGGAGAATATGACGAGCAACCTGATGAAACGGCACACTTTATTGAAGACTGGGCGAAAGAAGGGTACGTGAATATAGTGGGAGGGTGCTGCGGCACTACCCCTGATCATATCCGTCATATCGCCGAAAGCGTAAAAAATATCGTCCCCAGAAAATTACCTGTAGTTGAAAAAGAATTAGCATAAATCATGAATGATACGATCCTGATAAAACCTTATTTACGTCTTTCGGGACTTGAACCTTTAATTATTCGTCCCGAAACAAACTTCGTAAACATAGGAGAAAGAACCAATGTTACCGGCTCTAAAAAATTTGCCCGTCTTATAAGGGAGAATAATTATGAAGAAGCGCTGAGTGTTGCCCGCCAGCAAGTAGAAAATGGTGCGCAGGTTCTGGATGTAAATATGGATGATGCATTACTGGATGGAGTAAAAGCCATGACTACATTTATGAATTTGCTGCAAAGCGAACCTGATATAGCGAAGATTCCGGTAATGATAGATTCTTCAAAATTCGAAATCATAGAAGCCGGTTTAAAGTGTGCCCAGGGAAAATGTATCGTTAATTCCATCTCCTTAAAAGAAGGTGAAAAAAAATTTATAGAACAGGCTACCATTTGTCAGAGTTATGGTGCTGCAGTTATAATAATGGCTTTTGATGAAGTCGGTCAGGCTGATACTAAAAAAAGAAAAATAGAAATCTGCCACCGCGCTTACAAAATTTTAACCGAACAACTTGATTTTTCTCCTCAGGACATCATCTTTGATCCAAATATTTTTGCTTTAGCCACGGGAATGGAGGAGCACAATAATTACGGAGTGGATTTTATTGAAGCTGTTAAAGAAATTAAAAGACTTATGCCTTTAACCAGCATAAGCGGTGGTGTAAGTAACCTCTCTTTTTCTTTCAGGGGAAATGAACCTGTTCGTGAAGCCATGCATGCCGTTTTTCTCTATTATGCCATTAAAGCTGGTATGAATATGGGTATAGTGAATGCGGGACAAATGATTGTGTACGATGAAATCGAGCCGAAACTGAGGCAGCTATGCGAAGACGTTATACTCAATAAAAATAATGACAACAACGAAGCCACTGAAAGACTGATCAGCTTTGCAGAAACTGTAAAGTCCGAAGGGAAAATTGAGAAGAAAGATGATGCCTGGAGAAATAACAGTGTTGAAGAAAGATTAAAACACGCTTTGGTTAATGGCATCACTGATTATATAGACAATGACACTGAAGAAGCAAGATTAAAATACCCAAAACCTCTTGAAGTAATTGAGGGACCGCTTATGGCAGGAATGGACGTTGTAGGTGATTTATTTGGGTCTGGAAAAATGTTCCTTCCACAAGTGGTGAAGAGTGCCAGAGTAATGAAAAAAAGTGTAGCAGTATTAACACCTTATATTGAAGAAGAGAAAAAAAACAATCCTAATGCACAAAAAAGTGGAGCAGCTAAAATATTACTGGCCACAGTAAAAGGAGATGTTCATGATATAGGAAAAAATATCGTAGGAGTTGTATTAGGGTGTAATGGTTATGATATAATTGATCTTGGCGTTATGGTGCCTACTGATAAAATTCTGGATGCTGCAGAAAAAGAAAAAGTTGATATTATAGGATTGAGTGGGCTTATTACTCCATCACTTGATGAAATGGTTAATGTAGCGCATGAAATGAAAAGAAGGAATATGCAGCAACCATTGCTGATTGGAGGTGCTACAACTTCCAGAATGCATACTGCAGTAAAAATCGCCCCTCAGTACGAAAATGGCGTGGTTCATGTTTTGGATGCTTCAAGAAGTGTAACAGTTGCAGGTTCATTATTAAGCAAAGAACAAAAATCATCTTTTCTTAGTAATGTTAAAAACGAGTATCAGAAACTCGTTACTGATTTCGCCAACAAGAAGACTATCAAAAAATTATTACCCTTAACACAGGCCCAGGCCAATAAAGTACCCGTTGAATGGAATAATTACCAACCGCCTGTTCCTGCATTTACAGGAACAAAAGCATTTAATACATTCGATCTTAATGAGCTGGTTCCTTATATCGACTGGCAACCATTTTTTATTGCCTGGGAAATGCATGGCAAGTTTCCGCAAATATTGAGTGATGAAATTGTAGGAAAGGAAGCTACCAGATTATATGATGATGCTAACGCTCTGCTTAAAAAAATTATTGACGAAAAATGGCTGACGGCTGATGGAGTCATTGGTTTTTGGAAAGCAGGGTCAAATGGCAAAGACAGTATATGGGTTGAAAACAACAAAGAAACCATTCAACTCGAATGCTTACGACAGCAATCAAAAAAGGCTAGTGGCCAACCTAATTTTTCGTTAGCCGATTTTATTGCTCCCACCGATACCGGCATCACGGATTATATAGGTGGTTTTGCTGTTACTATTCATGGTATTGAGCCACATATTAAAAAGTTTACTGAACAGCATGATGACTATAATAAAATAATGCTGCAGGCGCTTGCTGACAGGCTGGCTGAAGCATTCGCAGAAAAGATGCATGAACTTGTTCGTAAGGAGCTATGGGGTTATGCTCAAGAAGAAGAGTTTAGTAATGAGCAACTCATTAAGGAAGAATATATGGGCATACGTCCAGCTCCAGGCTATCCCGCCTGTCCTGATCACACTGAAAAAATAAAATTATTTGAACTACTGAATGCCTCAGCAAACACAGGCATTCAACTTACTGAATCATTAGCTATGTATCCGGCAGCCTCTGTATGTGGTTGGTATTTTTCTCACCCTGAAAGTAAATATTTTGGTGTTGGAAAAATAACCCGTGATCAGGTAACGAATTATGCGGAGAGAAAAAAAATGACGATAGCCGAAGTTGAAAAGTGGTTAATGCCTATATTAGACTATGAGCCTGGTGCTAATTCATAATCTGATGCATTCAAAACAGGAAACATTACCGGCATGAGCAAAAAAGATAATAAAGAAACACTGCGTATTATAAGCTACAACGTAAATGGTATACGTGCCGCAATTAATAAAGGTTTTATTGAATGGTTAAAAACGGATCCTGCAGATATTATCTGTATCCAGGAAACAAAAGCCATTAAAGAAAATATCGATTCTACTCTATTAAACGAATTAGGATTTGAAGACTATTGGTATTCAGCTCAAAAAAAAGGATACAGTGGAGTAGCTGTGTTCACTAAACGAAAACCTGATAACGTAGTATATGGTAATGGTCATCAGGTGAGCGATGACGAAGGGCGAATAATACAACTTGATTTCGGAGATATTAGGTTAATCAATGCCTATTTTCCATCAGGCACTTCAGGTGATATACGTCAAACTTTTAAATATGAATGGCTCGATCAGTTTTTTGTTTACCTCGAAGACCTTAAGAAGAAACATCCTAAACTTATTCTTTGCGGAGATTACAATATTGCTCATACAGCAATAGATATTCATGATCCTAAAGGAAATAAGAACTCCTCCGGTTTTTTACCTGCAGAAAGAGCATGGATGGATAAATTTTTAGCCAGTGGTTGGAATGATACGTTTCGACATTTTGTAAAAGATCCGCATCATTACTCCTGGTGGAGTCAACGTTTCCCAACTGTAAGACTTCAAAACAAAGGATGGCGCATTGACTATATTAATGTTACCACACCACTTGTATCTTCGTTGGTAAACGCTAAAATTTTACCCGATGTAAAACATAGCGATCACTGTCCTGTTTTACTTGAGCTGAAAACAAACTCATGATCATTTTAAATATTACAACTAAAATTAATTGGGATATTCACGAACAATGGAAATCCTGGTTATTAACAGAACATATTCCCGGATTATTAGCAACAGGACTGTTCGAACATTATCAACTTGTTCGGTTAATTGAAGTCGATGATCATGATGGTCCTACTTACGCACTTCAACTCTATACAAATTCCTGCCAACAATTAGACATATATAGAGATTTTCATCAACATCATAATGAAAAAAAAGAACGCGAACTATGGGGAGACCGGATGATATCATTCCAATCAGCTATGGAAGTTATCAACTAAATGTGGATAATAATCGGACTTTTTATAGTTTTTAACATAGCTGAAACCTAGACCAGACCAGTATTTCATCTAAATTTGTCGCTGTTTAAATTATATACACTATGAACAAAGCTGAATTAATCGCCAAAATCGCAGAAGACGCGGGTATTACTAAAACGCAGTCTAATGCAGCCGTAGATTCATTTATTGAAGCCGTTAGTAAAACATTAAAAGGGGGAGGAAAAGTTACCCTTGTAGGTTTTGGTACTTTCTCAGTTTCTAAAAGAAATGCTCGTAATGGCCGTAATCCACAAACAGGAGCTGTGATCAAAATCAAAGCAAAAAAAGTTGCAAGATTTAAAGCAGGTAAAGAATTGCAAAGTAAATTATAATTAAAAAACTATGGGAAGAGGAGATAAAAAAACTAAAAAAGGCAAAATATTCGCAGGTTCTTTTGGTAAATCAAGATCTGCTACAACTAAGAAAAAAGTTGCTGCCAAGAAAAAATCTTAAGGGGGAAGTATCAACAAGTATTTTGAAGTTCTAAGAATCAGATAAATGATACTTTTTCTCTCAGATAGCTGAAAAAGAGGGTGTCTCAAAAGTAAGAGACACCCTCTTTTTATTTTGATACCTGATGGAGACAGGTAGTCATTTAAGCGATTTTCAAATGCTTCATTTATTTTTAATAAATCCTCTTTTTTTTATGCAAAAAAACTGAAATTCTATATCAGTTTAAGATTAGCATAGGATCAAAATCCGCAACCATACTTTCTTGTAAATATTTTATGAAGATTCATCTCTAGCTTTTCTGCTAACTAAAGTATTTTATTTCAATGTTGATCATCATATTTTCCATGACAATCGAGATTCACTTTAATCATGCGCATAATCACATTAATTGAGATTAATCTTAAATTATTCACACAATTAAATCAATCCGAAAAAAGCAGATCACAAGTCTGGTTCCTGGAAGATTAAAAATCAAATTTGACTTGTATACAACCTTATTTTTTCTTGCTTTACATAGCCTTAAAAGTATTGAATGAATACTGACAAGAAAATAAGAGATGACAGAGCGTCCTAGCTATCTGGCTATGTAAAAACAGGAATTTGCAGGTAATGATAATTAATGACCTATGAAATAAAAATTAATTATGGAGCAAGGCGTTGAATTTTCCAGCTATCTTCTTCTCGTGTATATAACAATCTGTCATGAAGACGGCTGGATCTTCCCTGCCAGAATTCAATAGTAACAGGATTAACTATATATCCTCCCCAATGATCGGGACGTGAAATTTCTTTTTTTTGTTTTATTTCTTCTGCTGTTTTCTCCAACCAGTTTCTATCCGTTATAACCTGACTTTGAGGAGAGGCTATAGCTCCGATTCTACTACCCTCTGGTCTACTTGTAAAATATTCATCACTGACAGTAGAATCAGTTTTACTGATAAGTCCCGTTACCCTTACCTGACGCTCCAGTTCTTTCCAAAAAAACACTAAGCATGCTCTTGGATTTTCTGTGAGTTGCTGTCCCTTAAAACTGTTATAGTTAGTAAAAAAAACAAACCCGTTTTGATCATACCCTTTTAACAAAACAATTCTAGCAGAAGGAATACCATCAGCAGAAGCTGTGGCTAAAGTCATAGCATTTACTTCATCTATCTGACTATTTACAGCATCATCCCACCACGCGGTAAATTGATCAATAGCATTTCGTTTAACGGAATTTTCAGAAAGCTCTTTAAACCGATAATCTCTTCTTATATCTGCAATTGAGGAAGACATGACTAATAAATATTAGCCACGAAATTACATTTTCCTTTCTTCTCCAGCCGTTCTAGTTAACAAAGTTTCAATCTCATTAATTCTTCTTAACTGAAGTTCAAGTTTTCGATTAAGACCAGATACTTCTTGCATATCTTTTACTAGATCTTCAAGAAAGTTGACTTTTTTTGAAAGCTGTTGTTTATGAAAGTTTGCGTCACGAAGTTTTTCTTCGCTATCGGCCAATGTTCTGGTGAGTTTTTGAACATCATCAAGAAGATTAAATTGTTTCAGTTTCAATTCATCACATTCTTTTGTTAACCTAAAATAGGATTGTTCAAGTTCTTCGAATTCAAAACTTCTATTATGGGGAAGAATGACTTCATTTTGGATTTTCAGCATTCTATCCTGCATCAGATTAAATTCCTGATACGCTTTTTCCAGCCGCTCAGTCATTTCTTTAGTAAGGTGGTCGTTGAAATTCTGCTGGGCAATTACCAATTCAGAAATATGTTTAGTGGAAGAAGAGCTTAATTCTGCAGACACTACATTTTTTTCTGCCAAAGATTCAAGTCGGGATATTTCAGCTCTGGCTTCATCCAGTTCTGTCAGCAATATCTTTTCGGCTTCCGACATTCTGTATAGTTCCTTTTCCAGCCGTTCATGTGTTTTTTCGTGCTTCTCGATTTGTTCATAATACTGAAGCCTCCATTCATCATCAGCGGAAATGCCATTGTTTTCAACAACAAGCGTATGAGGAATACCCGGAACAGATTTTCTTCCAAACCAATAAAAATGAATTGAAAATCCCAGTAATCCAGCCGCAATCAGAAAGATCACAGCCTCCAAAATTCCAAGAGTAATGGTATAGCCCAAAATTAATATAAACGTGTTCATAACGGTTCGGCTGTATTGCTTGCTTTGTAATTTGGGTTTAGCGAATTAGCATTCAAAGATATTGGAACCGTCTAAAAAGCAAAAGCCACTTAGGGTAGTGGCTTTTCAGTATTGAAAAATACTAATGTATATTCAATAATACAAGTAATATGACTATTTAATCATTTTTTTATCATCAGCCTTTCACTAATGTCCCAACTTTTTCACCACTTACCACACGATGAAGATTCCCGGGCTGATTCATATCAAACACAATTATCGGCAAATTGTTTTCCATACATAAGGTGAAAGCCGTCATATCCATCACCTTCAGATTTTTGGAAATGCACTCCTGATAAGTGATGGTATTATATTTTTTTGCAGTCTTATCCTTTTCAGGATCAGCAGTGTAAATACCGTCAACTCTTGTTCCTTTTAATATCACATCAGCCTGAATTTCTATAGCTCTCAATGAACCTGCAGTATCTGTGGTAAAGTAAGGATTACCGGTACCAGCACCGAAAATAACCACTCTTCCTTTTTCCAGATGCCGTATAGCTCTTCTCCTGATATAAGGCTCTGCAATCTGTTCCATTTTTATAGCGCTTTGCAATCGAGTGTATACTCCTACTTTTTCGAGCATTGCCTGCATCGCCATGCCATTAATTACTGTTGCTAACATACCCATGTAATCCCCATGAGCCCTTTCTATTCCGGTATCTTTTTCATTCATTCCACGGTAAATATTTCCACCGCCGATGACTACTGCAACCTGGACACCCAATTCAGTAATTCCTTGAATATCCCGGGCATATTGTTCTATCATGGCGGGATCCATCCCAAAACTTTTGTCACCCATTAATGATTCGCCGGATAATTTCAGCAGGATACGTTTATACTTTGGAAGCATTTAGTACGAAGAGTTTTAGTTATGCAAATAAAAGCTTTTTAGTTTCAATAAAAAAGGGAACCGAAGTTCCCTTTTTTATTTATCCTAAAGCTACACGCTTGAATTCTGATATTTTTAATTCACTGTCAACACCTTTCAGATAGTCCCCAACTGACTTGCCGTTATCTTTTACGAAAGCCTGATTAACAAGAGTACTTTCTTTAAAATAAGCATTTAATTTTCCATCAGCGATCTTATTGATCATGTCTTCAGGTTTACCAGCCATTTTAGGATCGTTCTTAATCTGGTCGGTTACGATAGCTCTTTCACGATCAATCGTTTCTGCAGATATAGAAGAAGAATCAACTGCAAGAGGATTCATGGCTGCAATTTGCATAGCAACGTCTTTTCCTGCTTCGCCAACTGATTTATTAAATCCTACCAACACACCAATACGGTTTGCTCCGTGAATATAAGAAGCTACATAAGCAGCATCAACACGTTCAAACTTAGTAATGCCTATTTTTTCACCTATGCTGGCTAATTTATCATTCACCATATCAGCAACTTTCGCTCCATTGATTGTTGCATTATTTAATTCATCAACTGTTTTTACATTGTTGGCAATGGCCGTATCACCAAGGCTTTGGGCAAAAGCAACAAAATCAGCATTTTTACTTACAAAGTCTGTTTCACAACTTACAACAAAAGCTATCCCTGATTTGTTATCATCTGTAGTTTTAGCAATTACCACTCCTTCTTTTGCTTCCCTGTCACCACGTAAAGCAGCAACTTTTGCTCCTTTTTTCCTTAACCAATCAATCGCTGCTTCAAAATCACCATTTGTTTCTGTCAGTGCCTTGCGACAGTCCATCATTCCTGCACCAGTAGCCTGGCGTAGTTTATTGATGTCGGCCGCTGTTATTGTTGCTGTAGACATATATTAAAATTATTTAAATAACGTAAATTATCTTCCTCCTGGTCTGCGTTGACCTCCGCCTCCACCACCTTGTGGACGACGACTACCACCACCACGATTAGGCCCGCCACCGCTATTGTTACCACCGCGACCTCTTCCGGCACCACCTCCTTCGCCACGTCCGCGGCCACCTTCTGATTCAGCCTCAGCTAACAAACGATCAGCTTTCTTTTCATTCTCGTCATTACCACTTTCTTCTACATCTTCATCTTTAGCAGCTTGTCTTTCTGCCAATCCCTCTGCGATTGCAGCAGTAATATACTGTGTGATAATAGCTATTGATTTAGTAGCATCGTCATTACCAGGAATGGCAAAATCTACTTTATTAGGATCACAGTTAGTATCAACAATACCAAAAGTGGTGATGCCAAGGCGTTTTGCTTCGGCAAGAGCAATATGCTCATGACCAATATCGATAATAAAAAGAGCAGCAGGTACACGTCCCAACTGTGCAATACCGCCTAACACCTTATCCATTTTATCACGATCGCGCTGAAGTTGCAGACGTTCTTTTTTGGTTAAGCTTTCTGCGCTACCATCGCCCAGTATTTTATCGATGTTAAGCATTTTCTTAACACTCTTACGTACTGTATTGAAGTTAGTCAGCATTCCACCTAACCACCGTTCAGTTGCGAAAGGCATGTTCACCTTTCTTGCACATTCAGTAACGATTTCTTTTGCCTGCTTTTTGGTACCAACAAACATGATCTTTTTTCCGCTACGGGCAATTTGCTTCAAAGCGGCAGCAGTTTCCTGCAGACTTTCTGTTGTTTTATTAAGATCTATAATATGAATACCTTTCTTTTCAGCGAAAATATAAGGCAGCATTTTAGGGTTCCACTTCTTACGCAGGTGTCCAAAATGTACGCCTGCTTCAAGTAATTGCTGTTGTAATGAAGTGTTGTTTTCCATTTAATTATAAGTTGATAATTTGATTGGTATAAATTAACGCTTGCTAAACTGATAGCTTTTTCTTGCTTTTTTATGACCGAACTTCTTACGTTCAACAGAACGGGGGTCACGTTTCAGTAAACCCTCGGCCTTTAATGCTGGACGAAATTCAGCATTTAACTCCACCAAAGCGCGAGCAATACCCAGTTTGGCTGCTTCTGCCTGACCTTTCATTCCACCACCAGCGGCATTGATTTTTACATCAAATTTGTCAAGGGACTGAACAGTTTTTAAAGGCAGTTCTACCTGATTTTGCAGATAGTTTAAAGAAAAATATTCTTTATAATTTTTATCGTTAACCGTAATGTTGCCATTACCTTTTGAAAGGAAAACCCTTGTTACAGCTTCCTTACGGCGACCAACGGCATTTTTTTGCTTTTCCATTTATGCTTGATTAGAAAGTTAAAGGTTGTGGTTTTTGTGCTGTATGCTGATGCTCTGATCCTGCATAAACAAACAACTTCTTGATCATTTTTCTGCCCAGTCTGTTCTTGGGAAGCATACCTTTTACAGCTCTTTCAATCAACGCTTCCGGACGACGGCTAAGAAGATTTCTTGCTGTTTCTGACTTCTGACCACCAGGATAACCTGAGAAAGTAAGATATTCCTTATCATCAAGTTTATTACCGGTAAACTTTACTTTATCAGCATTAATGAAGATGATATAATCCCCGCAATCAACGTGTGGCGTATAGTAAGGCTTGTTCTTACCTTTAAGAACTGCCGCTACTTTTGCACACACACGTCCTACGGTTTGATTGGTACCGTCCACAACATACCAGTTGTGCTTTACGGTAGCCGCATTCGCATGTTTTGTAGTGAAATGTAATTTACTCATTTGTTCTTTTTTTGGCTCTCCGCCAACCCGGGGAGAAATAGTTTTAAATGGAGCGCAAAGGTAGGCATCCTTAATCCTAAAAAGAACAATAAATATGATTATTTTTCAACGACCTTTTGCAACAAGCTGATAATCAATAAAAATTTTGACGTATTTTTTAAACAGGTAGTATTAAATACGATAAAAAAAGCGGTAGAATACTTTTTTGGGCCTCCATCTTTAAAATCTTTTGCCGTTTTCCTTACTCATTACCTTGACTGTATCTCCATTTCTGGCTATTACCAGAGCCATTTTTTTAGCGATGGATATTTTCTTTATGTATCTCGATTCTCCTTTTATAACAGGGCCATTAATATCTTCATAATAAAGATTACCGCTGCCATCATTTAATAGCACGTTTCCGTAAGAAGCATCATTCCTCCCCATTTCTGTATTATTCTGATAATAATTACCCACGGCCAGCAGATCCGGAAAATCATCATTGTTCATATCCACACTTATAAAATCACGGATGGGAGATAACTGTGTTTGCCAGGGAAGTTCAACGGCAGTGAAACTCATATTTCCATCATTCAGTAATATACAATGAGCAAAATAATTAGCCGTGAGCACATTTGCTTCCTTTAACTTGTTTTTGCCTAGCAAATCGCTCAGTGAGGCAACGGCAAAATCCTTTGCATATAAAAATTGTTTTCTGAGGATAGGCATCTGTTTTTCCATCTCCATTTTATTGGCAAAAGGAATTTCTTTTCCTCCAACATAATAAGTAAGTACCTGTTCCTTTCTCCCGTTATCATCAAAATCATTATAGTACAACTTAACCGGCTGATTGTCTGACGCTTTCAGACGACTATTCAAACCCAGGTTGCCTGCAACAAAATCGATATGTCCATCCTGATTAATATCTACCGGATAAATAGTATTCCACCAACCCGTTTTTTCAAAAAGTACTTTTTTTATCAGTTTGCCATTATGGTTGATATAAGCATCAATTGTACCCCATTCCGAACAAATGATTAAGTCTTTATGCTGATCATTATTAATATCTACCCAAACCGCTCTTGTCACAAACCCTGCATTCTTTAATTCATCTGAATATGAAGAAGTAACATCCACAAATTTTCCTGTACCATCATTTTGTAGCAGATAAGAAGAAGGCTGTTTTCCATATTCCCACGTAACGGCTCTTCCACCGATAAAAAGATCCATATAACCATCATTATTAAAATCATGTGGTACCACACATGAAGCCGTCTGGTACATTTTTTCAAAAGCATCCTGCTTTTTAGTTAACCGGCCGTTACCATCATTTAGATATACTCGCGGAAATAAGTGTATATCTTCTCCATAAAACTCATTACCTCCGCTCGCAACAACCAAATCGGGATATTGATCATTATTTACATCTATCCAACAGGCATCAACATCTTCATAACTACTGTCGGCCAAAAGCGCAAACTGCAAACTGGACACAAACTTGCCCTCACCCGTTTGTAAATACACAGCGCTTTTTTGGCCTTTTGATGATCCGAAAAACACATCTTCCAGACCATCGCCGTTAATATCAGCAATAGCCATTGCAGGGCCTTCAGTCGAAAGCATATGAGGGATTAAGGGTTCTCTGTCAAACTCATTAAAAGTATTTTCCTTATGTTGATAATTCAGTTGAACCTGATTGGTTATATCTATTAATTTGTCTGACTTTTTATGGTACCTGTTGGTAATTATAGAATAGTCAAATTTTGGCAAACCTGCCTGATAATGTATAATATATTTTTTTTGTTGTGGGTTAATCTGGATATGCTGATATGAATTATCAGGCCACACTAAAAGAATAGAATCCGGTTGAATATTATCCAGCCCAATATGCATAGGAATTTCCATACTTGACAGAAATCCTCTGACAGGAAATTTTTCATATATACTCACTTTTTCCTGAGCAAATACAATAGCTTTTGCACCAAGTGCATTAATATTATTCGCTGGTCCCTTAATTGTTAGTTGAATAAAATTACTGTTCTTAAAATCATTAAGCTTGTTTTCATACAAAACAGCATGATCATCTATATTATTAACAACAATATCCAGGTCTCCGTCATTATCAAAATCAGCATAAGCTGCTCCATTGGAGTAACTTCCTCCGTTATTGCCAATAAGATTTTCCAGATCAATAAAACGCAGATCTCCTGAATTCTTATAGAATTTATTAGGGATTTTAATCTGAGGGAATTTTTCAATCAACACTTTATCCTTTTCATCAATTTTGTTACTTCTTATTTTCAACTGTATTTCCTGATCAGAAACATAATTAATGTAATCAATATCATTCATTCTTTTCGGAATGCCATTGGAGATAAATAAATCTTTTAAACCATCATTATCAAAATCCATACAGAGTGGTGACCATGACCAATCCGTAGCTGCTATGCCTGAGTATAATCCTGTTTCGCTAAAATGCAGGTTTCCCTTATTGAATTGTAAATTATTCCTGGTATACTGATAATTATAGCCATAACCGATCTTCATAAAAAAAACGTCATAATTATCCTCTCCTAAGGAACGTTTAAGGATATATGGATCATAGGGCAACATATCCATTGAGAAAATCTCTGGCAATCCATCGTTATTTATATCAGCAGCATCAACACCCATTGTAAACTGGCTGGTATGCATCATCGCAGTAGAAGAAAAATCTTTAAAATGTCCGTTCTGTTGATTGATATACAAATAATCATTTTCGTGAAAATCGTTACCTATATATATATCAGGGTAGCCATCCATATTAATATCACAAACTGTTATGCCTAACCCATAGCCTATTGCTGAGCTATTGATTCCACTTTCTATTGTATAATCAATAAATCTGCCATTATCATTCCGGTAAATCTTACTTCCGGCATAAGGATGATAAGTACCTATAAAATCATTTCTCGCTCTAAAAGTTCCATTCTCCTGAACCGAGTGATTTAGCAGAAAAAGGTCAAGATCTCCATCCATATCTATATCGAGAAATGCTGCCTGCGTTCCAAATCCTGAAAAGTCCAGACCATAATCCGCAGCTTTGTCAATGTATTGAGGTACTCCGTGTTCATTAATCCCTTGACAAACGAGAAGTTGATTTTTACTTTTTAAGATTCTGTAATTCCCCACCCGGGAAATATAAATATCCAAAAGGCCATCATTGTTAATATCTATGACTGAGACGCCAGTATTCCATGCTTTATCCAGAGGGATCTTAGCTTCTTCAGTAACATTCCGAAATTGTAAACTACCTTCATTGATATATAAAGCATTGTTACCCTGATTAGAAGCAAAAAAAACATCAATTTTTCCATCATTATTAAAATCTCCGACTCCTAACCCGGCCCCGTTATAGAAGTACATATATTTAAATAAATTAAATGAATCTGTTGAATTCAATTTATTCGAAAAATCCAACCCGGTTTTTTTACTTGGGAGAGCTTGAAATAAAGAAGGAGGTCTTTTCTCTTCCTTGCAGGAAAAGCATAGACCGATCAGTATAAGACAATAAAATATCCTTTGGCGATTCATCAGTTAATCTTCTAATATTCTCCTATCCATTTTACAAAAAGAATACACACAACTGCATAATTATCAACAATATACAACACTTATTCGTCTCTCAGCTCCAGTGTTTGGATTTTTTAATCAAACACAACAAAAGCTCAAAAGCACTAATAGTCCTAAAGAAGCTAATATAAATAGTTTCATCCTATGTTAGTTAGGATATTAAATTGTTTTGATAAAAACCATCCTATATAATTTTATTAACCCCTGATATTTAAACGAAAATGTCTTTAATGATTATTATACGCGTTATTGTGTGAGCCATTAGGATAATAGTTTAAATGACTAATCAAAAAAACTATACTAAGAATGTCACAAAATATGAAGTTTACCCTTCTTATATACAAGTAGTGATAGGGCTATTGAAAACCTATATTAATTTCCAGGATATCCTATTTAAAAAGGATATTATTATCTGTAATGCAAAAAGAAACTAAAGCCGGTGATGAAATAAATTAACATCTTTACCGTAACATTACAGGCTATGTATACGCAATCAGCCATCCATAAAAATGAAGAACTGACCCGAAAATTGCTTGATTTAGAGTTCGCAAAAATAATAAATGATCAATGTATTATTGATTTAAAACAAGTTCTTCGTTTCCACGAGTACAGATATTATATAGAGAATGATCCACTAATATCTGATTTCGAATACGACCGGTTATATAAAGCTTTGGAAAGTATTGAAAATAATAATCCTTCATTAATTACCTCTGACTCACCTACTCAGAGAGTGGCATCCGAGCTTACTAAAACCTTTTTAACAGTTCCTCACCTTGTACCCATGCTATCGCTGGAAAACTCTTATAATGCAGAGGATTTGTTGGATTGGGACCGCAAAGTAAGAGAGGCCGCAAACCTTGATACTGTAGAATATTGTATTGAGCCCAAATTTGATGGAGCAAGCATTTCACTTATATACGAGAATGACATACTTCAAAGAGCAGCAACAAGAGGGGATGGATTGGAAGGAGATGATATAACCATAAACATAAGGCAAATACGCTCGGTTCCACTATTTGCTGAGTTTTCTAAATTGGGGATACAGCAAATAGAAATCCGTGGAGAAGTACTATTAACCAAAGATAATTTTAAGAAATACAACGATAAACTTATAGAACAAAATCTTCCTCCGCTGGCAAATCCCCGAAATGCAGCTGCCGGTTCGTTAAGAATTAAAGATCCAAGAGATGTAAAAAGCAGAAATCTTGATGCTTTTTTATATCACGTAAGTTATGTACTTACCGGAGAAGACGTTTTAAATAAAGAGCTTACGACTCATTCTTCGTCGCTACAATTATTATGGGAGCTCGGTTTTCGAAGTCCTGCAAAAGAAAAAAGAGTTGCTTCAGGTATTAATGCTATAATAGATTATTGCAGGGAATATGAAGAAAAACGTGATACTCTTCCCTACGAAATAGACGGAATGGTTATCAAAGTTGACAACATCGAATTACAGGAGAAGCTTGGAATGACATCACATCATCCACGGTGGGCCATTGCTTATAAATTTAAAGCTCGCCAGGCTACCAGTCGATTATTGGATGTAGAATTTCAGGTAGGCAGAACAGGGTCTATAACACCTGTTGCCAAAATTGAACCCGTTCCCATTGGGGGAGTAACGGTGAGTTCCATTTCTCTATTTAACGAAGATGTTATTAGGGAAAAAAATCTGATGATTGGAGATATGGTGCTTGTAGAGAGAGCAGGAGATGTAATACCTTATATAGTTAAATCTCTTCCTGATGTACGTTCCGGCAATGAAAAAGAAATAATGTTCCCCCGTCAATGCCCAGATTGTGGACAAGAACTCGTCAGACCCCAGGATGAGGTAGTATGGCGTTGTATAAATATTAATTGTCCCACTCAGGTTGTAGAAAGAATTATTCATTATGCAAGCAAAGATGCGATGGATATTAGGGGTCTGGGAGATGCTATTGTAAAAAAATTCTATATCAATGGTTTTATAAAGGATGTACCTAGTATTTATACATTACCGTATGAACAACTAAATCAACTGGATGGTTTTGGTACAAAAAGTATAACTAATCTTCAACTGAATATAGATAAATCTAAAAATCAGCCTTTACATAGATTAGTATATGCGTTAGGTATCCGGTATGTTGGAGAAACCACGGCAAAAGTATTGGCAAATGCAATTTCAGATATTTCAGATTTAAAAAATTATACAATTGGGGAATTAATTCAACTGGAAGATATTGGTCCGAAAGTTGCCATGAGTATATATCAGTTTTTTCACAATAATGATAACCTCGAAATGCTAGCTGAACTTGAGAAAGTAGGGGTGTCGGTGAAAAACTTAAAAAATCAACAAAAAGAATCCGGCAGTTTTAACGGTAAAACTTTTCTTTTTACTGGTACTTTGCCAACCCTCAAAAGAAGCGAAGCCGAAAATCTTGTGGAAAGTAACGGTGGAAAATTATTGAACACCGTTAGTAGTAAGCTGAATTATCTGGTAACAGGTAATGATGCTGGCAGTAAACTCGAGAAAGCAAAGAAAATCAACTCTGTTAAAATTATTAGCGAAGCAGAATTTCTAAGTCTTCTCGGTTTAGCCTCTATTCCTAATTTAACAGACAACTGATGAAAAAACTTAACAGAGAAATTTGGAAACCATTACATTTTTCAGGATGGAAAAACTTAAGGAAGAAATATGCATTATCAACAAACGGTCGCATTGCCAGTTTTTATGAAGATGTTGAAGAAGATGGTACATTATTAAAGGGGTCCCTAACTACCGGATACCGTACTCTTAATCTCCATAGACCAGGCGAGAATGGTACTTTGTACATACACCGTGAAATTGCCCGATTATTTATTCCTAAACCTTCGGCTAAACACAAATATGTTATCCATATTAATCATGACAAATTGGATAATCATGTGAAGAATTTAAAATGGGCAACGCTTCCTGAAATGATTGCACATCAACAGAAAAGCCCTGCTAAAATTGCCTATAAAAAGATACAGGCTAATAGGAACGTCGGGCTAAAACTCAATATATCTCAGGTCAAAAAGATTAAAGATATATTGAACAACCCCAAAAGAAAAATCACGATAAAAGCTCTTGCCGATAAATACAACGTCAGTGAAATGACTTTGTATAGGATTAAGAGCGGTGAAAACTGGGGAAGGGTTTAAACATATATGCTTAACAACATAAGCGTATATTTTCAAGACTCTTACAGGTCTTTATAACATTTGAACATATCAGCTAGAAGATTAAAAGAGGTTGTTTTTCTAAATGAAAAATCAACCTCTTTGTCTTTTAATTTAATATATCTGATTATACTAAACCCATCTCATGAAAATGCACTTATTTACAAAACATGCCAATAACCTATATTATCTACTCTTCTCTTTTTTATTTTGAAAAAAGAGAACCACAAACATACTTATACAGGCATCAGAATCGAGTACATTATCAGTTTAGCAAGCCGTTTTCTTTACAATATTCCGCAATTTGCACCGCATTAGTAGCAGCTCCTTTTCTCAGGTTATCACTTACAATCCACATATTCAAAGTTTTTGGCTGAGTTTCATCACGACGAAGTCTACCTACAAAAACCTCATCTTTATCATGTGCATCCATAGGCATAGGATATTCCTGTTTCGCTGGATCATCAACCAGCACAACACCTGGAGCATCTTTTAATAATTGCTTTAATTCTGATAAATCAAAGTCATTTTCAAATTCCACATTTACACTTTCACTATGTCCACCCATTACCGGTATACGAACTGTAGTTGCTGTAACCTGAATGGATTCATCACGCATGATCTTTTTTGTTTCAAGAATCAT
This sequence comes from uncultured Chitinophagaceae bacterium, assembly GCA_964593835.1. Classification (GTDB taxonomy): domain Bacteria; phylum Bacteroidota; class Bacteroidia; order Chitinophagales; family Chitinophagaceae; genus Flavitalea. Next base: position 5,852 of record CAZQIQ010000021.1, on the reverse strand, counting down.
TTTCATTTCTTCTTTGGTGTAGCCATTCTCCAGAAAAACATCTATTTGAGGAATAACATTAAGATCAATGGGATATTTATAAGCCATTGGATATTCACTTTGAGCACCGCTCAACGCTTTAGCTCTTTCACCCATCAGTTGATCCACAGCCTTTTTACCAGTGCCGGTTACACTTTGGTAGGTGGAAACAACAACACGCTTAATTTTAAACTTTTTATGCAAAGGATTTAATGCCACTACCATTTGAATAGTAGAACAATTAGGATTAGCAATAATTTTATCGCTACTTGTTAAACTGTCAGCATTGATTTCAGGAACAACCAATTTTTTTGTGGGGTCCATTCTCCATGCAGAAGAGTTATCTATTACTGTTATTCCTGCCTCTGCGAACTTGGGAGCCCATTCCAGCGAAGTGCTTCCTCCTGCAGAAAAAATAGCCACAGCAGGTTTAAGAGCAATTGCACTTGTCATGCTCACCACTTTATAAGGTTTGCCTTCGTAAACAACCTCTTTTCCAACCGATTTTTCTGACGCTACAGGAATAAGTTCTGTAACCGGAAATTTTCTTTCAGATAAAACCTGTAACATTTTGGTGCCTACAAGTCCTGTGGCTCCAACAACTGCAACTTTCATGGATCCTCCTTTATACTCCCTTAAGGAGTTTTTGTAATGAATAATAATTATAAAAAAAGGCCTCCCGTCACTGGAAGGCCCGAATATTTTAATTTATACAAAATATACCTCAGCCTTCCTCACCGAAATGCTTCTTTGTACGCTTTGTATTTTTCTTTATCTGAATCATCGGGTGCAAAAGTAATTCAAAATGTTTTTTTTCCAAAAAATATGTTTTTTTCTTACGATATATTGTTTCTTTCACCTTTTTTCCTGCTTTTAGCAATGATAGCTTTGTCAAATGGCAAAAGCATTTTTCTTTTTAATATGCCTTTTTAAGTTTTCCACAACACTATCAGATGATTTAAAAAACTTAATCATCAATGAAGTATTATTTAATCCTATTAGAAATGGCTACGACTATGTTGAAGGTTACAACAAAGGAACCGGCGAGATTGACTTACAACAGGTACAGATAGCCAACAGAAACTCAACCGGTGACATAGCATCCATAAGAGTATTGGCAAAACAACAAACACTCATAGCTGCGGAATCCTTTTTTGTTATCACATCCAATGAACGTTGGCTAAGGCAGCATTATCGGATTCCCATAACTGCCGTTGTAATAGCACTTCCATCTCTTCCATCATTTCCTGACGATAACGGAACAGTAATTTTTCTGGATAAGGAAGAAAATATTCTTGATGAACTAGCATATTCTGCCAACTGGCATTTCTCACTTTTATCCAATAGTGAAGGAGTTTCATTAGAAAGGATAAACTATTATGCTCCTACTCAGGACAAAAATAACTGGACCTCGGCCTCTTCTTCTTCAGGGTTTGGAACACCTGGTTTTAGAAACTCCCATTTCCAGGTGTCCTCTCAAATAGAAGGAGAGGTTACTATTTCTCCGCATATTATTAGTCCGAATAATGATGGCCAAGACGATTTTGCAACAATTCAATTTAATTTATCAGCAACAGGATATGCAGCTAATCTGGTAATTTACGATATAAGCGGAAGGAGAGTCAGATACCTATTACGAAATGAGCTTTTGGGGACAACATCAAAATACCTATGGTACGGCGAAGATGATAAGCAATACCCTTTGGCATCTGGTGCATACATATTAATAACCGAGATGTTTAACCTTGATGGCAGAACAATGAAATACAAACATGTTGTTGTTATCTATAGAAACCATTCTTGAAAGCTTTACTTCCAACGTAATGTATTGATTAAATGTTTCATATCCGTTTCGAGAAAATTATTCACTACACTTAAGGAATCTGCATTAGGAGTAGCATCAAAATATAAAGCCCCTCTCAAAAAATGTTTTATTGTATCAGTAACAAAAAACTGCCTGGCAGTCGCTGCATTACCACCCACTTTAAAAAATATGCCTGATATGCCATTAGGTGTAAGCATTAAAGAGTCTTTAATGGCTGTTGCTTTTGAGCTATGCTTGTATGTAAGTTTAAAAGCATCATCCACTAATTTATCGAAATTATTTTTTCGGGAGTCCTTATAACTAATATAGATTTTACCATCCATGTCAGGAAAGTCTATATTAATCCAATAAGGATTTTCTGGTTGATCTTCGAAAAAACTTGTATCCTGTAACACATTACCATATACAGGATATTCAAAAGTAAAAGGATAACCTTCTTTGTCGAATACTCTGTATTCACGTTCGGGTAAATCTATTTTAAAATATCCTCTTTGCCGAATGGTATAATCGCTATTACAGCTAATAAAACAGTATATTATCAATAAGAACCCTGCAAATTTCATGTATTGTATATTATGACCTTTAGTTTTCAGGAACAACAATAACCTTTACCTTTTTTATTCTATTTCTTTCTACTTCAAGAATTACGAATTCAAATATACCTTGCTTAACAGAGTCGTTAACTTTAGGAATCTCACCGGCCACTTCCAATATTAAACCCGCCAGTGAATCACTTTCCCCTTTAAAACTATCAAAGCTATCTGAAGGAAGATTCATAATGGAAGCCACGTCATTAATCATTGTTCCCCCTTCAAGTATAAACGTATTTTCGTCAATTCTTTTATTTCCGGATTCTTCATCGTCAAATTCATCATTAATTTCTCCGATTACTTCTTCAATAATATCCTCAAGAGTAACTATTCCACTGGTTCCTCCAAATTCATCCACTACAACAGCAAAATGAATTCGTTTAGTCTGGAATTCTTTTAGTAAATCCTCAATATACTTTTGTTCATGCACAAAATAAGGTTGGCGCATTACTGTATGCCAGTTAAAATCATCCGGCTCATTTAAATAGAGAATGAGATCTTTTGAATGGATCATTCCCGTTATATTATCCAGACTTTCTTTATACACAGGCAATCTGGAATAATGAAGTTCTTCAACTCTTTTTTTAAGTTCGCTAAATGTAAGTTCATCGCTTACTCCACTTACATCCAATCTTGTACGCATCACCTGCTTAACAGTGATACTGCTAAACTTATACACTCCTGTAAGTATTCTTTGTTCTTCTTCTTCCTGCACTGTTAATTTAATAGCAGCTTCCAATTGTTTTTGAGAATAGGCACGGCTAGCTCTTCCGCCGAGGAATTTTTCTATTCCATCCGACATATTCATAAGTCTTGCTGCAACACGATTAAACAACAGATAAAGTATTTCAACAAGATAAGAAGCTTCATAAGCGAATCTTAAATTATTTTGGGTAGCACGCACTTTCGGTAAAATTTCTCCAAATAGTATAATGAGTGAAGAGATAATAATAACCTTTATCAATAACACAATCAGCATATGCCATTGAGTAATTTCATCTACTATATGTATCTGATCGATTAAGACATTAAGAAGAATGATTACGGCTATATTCACCAGACTGCTACTGATTGTCAGGGAAGCCAATAATAGCTTAGGTTGCTCAAGTAGATTAGCAATTCTTTTCCAGCCGGCATCTTGCTTAGTTTTAAGCAGATTAATGTCACGATAAGTGAGTGAGAAAAAAGCTACTTCTGCTCCTGAAATAAAAAAAGAAATTATCAGAAATACAATAACAAACAGGGAAAGTAACACAGTAGCCTGCGTATTAGCGACAAACAAAAAATGCAGTTGGTTCTCCAAGTCAAAAGATTTCGTGAATCATAAGGGCAGGTTTAAACCTGCCCTTTAAAATCATTGCAAATATAGGTTTATGTCCGTTAGAATGGTAGATCTGGAGAAGGTTCTCCCAGAGGTGGGACATCATGATTAAACCCATCTACACCTTCGTGCCCTGATACCCCATGGGAAGAACCATCAGTGCGCTTATCGAGCATAATGAGATTATCACCTACCACCTCTGTGGCAAATTTTTTATTTCCTTCTTTATCTTCCCAACTCCTTGTTCGCAAACGTCCTTCGATATAGACCAGACTGCCCTTGTGAAGGTACTTTTGAGCCAGTTCGGCAAGCCCCCTCCACAGCACTACTGTATGCCATTCTGTTTGTGAAATCAACTTACCAGTTCTGTCTTTAAAAGTTTCTGTTGTAGCCAGGGGAAATTTAGATACTGCAATATTTCCTTCCAAATGCTGCACATCGGGATCCCGGCCAAGATTTCCAATCAACATGACCCTGTTTACGCCTCTCATAATGAAAATTTTGTGAGTTAAAAATCATCTCCCGTTTTTTACCTTTTTAAAGTTAATTTTTTTCAAACACGTGCCTCCCTTATTTTCCTTCATTTTACATGGGATTTTTGAGAAAAAACCGGTTATTATCAGGATAAGAGATAATTCTTTTCCAGAAAGGAATGAATCAGCTTTGGAAACGCATGTTCTTTTAACGTTTGTTTCTCTACGGGGAAATGATCGCTACCAGGTATTTTTTGATCGGGCTTAACTTTTATTATAAAAAACTTACCATATATTTTTTGATGAGTAAGTTGTTGCAAAATTGTTTCACTTTTTAATCTAATACTATAAGTGCCAGGTTTAAATAATTGTGGTAGAAAATCCTTTTCGGGAGTTTCTACCGGTTCATCGCTTTCAAAAAGAACGAATTCATGAAGATTTTGCCAAATATCTTTCTCTACTCTTTTTTTAATATAAACATGATCGTCTGTTTCTATGATAAAATAATAAAACCAACGATGTTTGATAGTTAATTTCTTTTCCTTAACAGGTAGTTTATGCACAAAGTCATTATTATATGCTTCGCACTCTTTAGCTTCCACACATTGTTCGCATAGCGGATTTCGGGGCTTACATATAGTTGCTCCAAAATCCATTATAGCCTGATTATAAATACCAGGAGAATCTTCGTCAATTAGCGACTGTGCAAGTGTGTGATATAGTTTCTTGCCCTCGGTGTTATCAACAGGAGTAGATATTCCAAAATACCTTGATATAACACGTTGAACATTTCCATCTACAACAGCTCTTTTTTCGTTAAATGCAAATGACGCGATAGCTGCAGCTGTATAGGGACCAATTCCTTTGAGTTTTATTATATCTTCATATGTAGAAGGAAATTTTCCTTTAAGATCTAGAGAAATATATCTGGCAGTAATTAATAAATTTTTACAACGGGAATAATACCCCAACCCCTCCCACATTTTAAATACCTGCTGGTCGCTGGCCGCGGCCAGTTCATTTACGGTGGGGAACGCTTTTATAAATTTTTCATAGTAATTCCAGCCCTGTTCAACCCTGGTTTGCTGCAATATCACCTCACTGAGCCATATTTTATATGGATCCGACTCACCTTTCCAAGGCATATCCCGACTATTGCCGGTATTATGCCACTTCATAAGTTTACGGGTAAAATCTGGCTTCATTAAGAAAATTTAAGTAAATTCATTATCAATAATTTACCGATTTCTTGCTTTTCTGAAAATTAACGTTTAATTTCAATTAAAGAATTGATTTCGTGTTATTTGGCTCTCAAAACGCTAAACCCTGAATAAAATTTCAAATTATGAGAAAGGCAGACCTCGTCAATCAAATATCTGAAAAAACAGGTATCCCTAAGGTCGATGTTCTTATGGCGCTCGAAAATATGTTCACTGAAGTGAAAGCAACTCTCGCCAAAGGAGAAAACATTTATATACGTGGGTTTGGGAGTTTCATCACTAAGAAGAGAGCGGCCAAGATAGGGAGGAACATCAAAAAGAATGTTGCCGTTCATATTCCGGAACATTATATTCCTGCATTTAAACCTGCTAAGGAATTTGTTGCAGATGTTAAAAAATTACAAT
>CAZQIQ010000020.1:0-61196 GCA_964593835.1 uncultured Chitinophagaceae bacterium | reverse complement strand
TGAACACAGTGCGTCTACCAATTTCGCCACCTGGGCATTCAGGGGCTGCAAATATAATGGAACTACTTCGAAACTCGCGTGTCTGATTTCCATCCTATTAATAAAACTCCGGCAATGACTAACAGGGTACCTGTTATTTGTCCGCGATGTATGTTTTCTCCAAGTATCCAATGAGCCTGCAGGATGGTACTTACTGGTCCGACGGCCGAAATAATAGCAGCATTATTGGCGCCAATACGTTTTAATCCGGCCGATAACATAAAGGTGGGCAAAACGGTGGCGATCAATGCCAGGAGCAAACCATACTGCCACATATCCTCATTGAAATGAAGGGAAGCCGTATTCCCTCTTAACAAAAAATGAATGAATATACCGGCTGTTGCTGATAACATGGCGTATGCAGTAAATCTGCTTGCACCTACTAAAGGGATAATTTTTGCACTTCCGGCTATATAAAATGCATAGGTGACAGAACACATAAACACAAGGAAGCTTCCGAGAATAAAATGAGGGTTGTCAATATCCAACTTCATTTCATCATAAAAGGCTATGGCTATTCCGGCATAGGTAAGTACTAACGCTATCCATTGGACGCCCGTAACTTTATTACGAAAAAGCAGACTGTTTATTAATAGAACCAGGGTGGGGTATAGAAATAAAATGAGTCGCTCGAGTCCTGCAGAAATATATTGTAACCCCGCAAAATCAAAATAGCTACTGAGATAATAACCAAATAACCCCAGCGCAATAATCTGCCACCATTGTCTGACTGAAAGTTGAGGAGGATTATATTTTTTATTGACAAGAAAAGCTGCGGCAATGAAAAAAGGTAGGGAAAAAATCATCCGTACAGTGAGCAATGTAAGTGCATCCATGCTCGTGTCGGCAAATGCTTTTTTGACAATGATAGCCTTGGTTGAAAATAATATTGCCCCAATAAAAGTAATGATAAATCCTCCCAGGGCCAGCTGTCCTTTTTTCATTCTTGTTGTCTTTGAAAAAACCAGATACAAGTCTCACGATAAAATTAATGAGATCCGTATCTGGTTTTCTGTCTTCTCTATATCAACAATATATTTTATACTGTAAACCTGTTACAATAAAATATATTAAAATTATACAGCTACGTTAAAATCGCGTAAGGCATCATTCAGGCTGGTCTTAAGATCTGTGCTGGGTTTACGCTGACCAATAATCAGTGCACAACTTACATTGTATTCACCGGCAGGAAACTTTTTAGTATAGGTTCCGGGAATCACTACACTTCTTGCAGGAACTCTTCCCTTATATTCAACGGGCTCTGCACCGCTCACATCTATAATCTTGGTGCTTTGTGTTAGGACTACATTCGCTCCTAATACAGCTTCTTTTTCTACTCTCACACCCTCTACAACTATACAACGGCTACCTACAAAACAGCCATCTTCAATGATAACGGGACTGGCCTGTAATGGTTCCAGTACGCCACCTATACCTACACCACCACTTAAATGAACGCCTTTTCCTATCTGTGCACAACTTCCCACAGTAGCCCAGGTGTCTACCATTGTACCTTCATCTACATAAGCGCCAATATTTACATAAGAAGGCATTAACACTACATTCTTCGCTATAAAAGCGCCATAGCGTGCTACAGCATGAGGAACAGCACGAACGCCCATGTTTTTATAGTTTGACTTTAAAAGCATCTTATCGTAAAACTCAAAAGGTCCTACTTCCCAGGTTTGCATGGGCTGGATACCGAAATACATCAGTATTGCCTGTTTAACCCATTCATTTACTTTCCAGCTATCCCCGGCAGGTTCTGCTACGCGTAGTCTTCCCTTATCTACTTCTTCAATAATTGACCTGATAAGCTCAACATATTTTTCTTCTTTTAATAACTCCCGGTCATTCCAGGCAGCTGCTACTTGTTGTTGCCATTCCATGTACTATAATTTTTGCAAACATATACATTTGCTAAAATTTAAAGATGAACGATTTTGACCAGGACGTTGAACAATGCTTACAAGTGCTTCAGGAGGGGGGGATAATACTATATCCGACCGACACTGTTTGGGGAATCGGCTGCGATGCAACTAATCCAACTGCTGTACAAAAAATTTTTGCTCTCAAAGAACGACCTGATAATAAGAGTATGATAGTATTGGTTGCGGATGAAAAAGATATACTCAGATATGTGGCCAGTCCGGATATAGCAGTATTCGATTATCTTAACAGCGTTGAAAAACCCACCACCGTCATTTACGATGGTGCGATTGGACTGGCCGATAATCTGCCGGCTGCCGACGGATCAATTGCTATCAGAATAGTTAAAGATCAATTTTGCAAACATGTGATTAAACGTTTACGCAGACCAATCGTTTCAACTTCTGCAAATCTTTCGGGGGAAGCAACCCCTAAAAAGTTTGCCGATATACAGTCTCGGATAAAAGAGGGAGTGGATTATGTTGTTAAGTACAGACAAAATGAAGAAAAAGAATGTTTATCTTCTTCAATTATTAAATGGAATCGTGATGGTTCCACAACAATCCTGCGTCCATAATGCAGCAAAAATTTCTGATCATACAAACAGCTTTTATAGGAGATGTGGTGCTGGCCAGCTCAATGATGGAAAGTTTGCATAACAGGTTTCCTGATGCGATAATAGATTTGCTGGTAAGAAAAGGAAATGAAGGATTGGTAAGTCATCATCCCTTTCTTCGAAAGGTGTTGATATGGAATAAACAGGAAAAAAAGATTCCGAATCTTTTGCGGCTGTTAAAGGTTATCCGTAATGAAAAATACGATAGGGTAGTAAACGTTCAACGTTATACTGCCACAGGTATATTAACTGCATTTTCCGGAGCAAAAGAAAAAGTTGGGTTTGATAAAAATCCATTGAGTTTGCTGTTTACAAAAAAAATAAAACATGTTTTTAATGTAAATGAAGGTATTCACGAGATAGAAAGAAATCATTTACTAATAGCAGATATAGTAGGAGGTAAGCCTGCAAAACCAAGATTATATCCATCGGAAGAACATAGACGATATATTAATCAATACCTAAAGGAAGATTATGTAACTATTTCTCCGGCCTCGGTATGGTTTACGAAACAATACCCTCCGAAACAGTGGGCATTGCTGATTGATAGTTTGCCCGGCCATATTACCGTTTATCTTCTAGGTGGTCCTTCTGATCGCGCTAAATGTGTATCTATAACGCAGATGGTTAGTAATAAACAGGTAGTGAATTTGTGTGGTGAACTAAATTTTTTACAGTCGGCAGCATTAATGCAAAAAGCACATATGAATTTTGTGAATGATTCTGCCCCGATGCATTTTGCCTATGCTATGAATGCTCCCGTAACAGCGGTGTATTGCTCTACTATACCCGGATTTGGCTATGGTCCACTTTCTGATAAAAGTTATATTGTTGAGGTTGAAGAGAATTTATATTGCAGGCCCTGCGGTTTACACGGCCACCGATCATGCCCCCAGCAACATTTTAAATGTGCTTCGTTAATTAAGAACGAACAATTATTACAACATCTTGATAGGGTAAAATAAATCACATTCCATTATGAAATTGGAGATCCATTTAGTATGGAGATTATATTTTGTCATGTATAGCCATTAAGAACCTACGTTATTGCCGTATACCAGGGGAAAATATTATTAGTGATTATATAAAGTATCGGTAAAAACGTAAACAATAAGGTGTTAATGGATAATTCCTTTACCGGAAGTATAAATTTTCTAGTTTGGGATAAAGTTTCTGGATGGTGATAATAAAAGATGCTACAAGATATCCTTAGGAAAAGCATGGGTATTATATGTTTTTTATAATCCAGTTGCTCAAATACACAGTTCTTATTAGGTTATTTGATCAATATCTTAGCATTAGTTGAATAGTACAGCAAGTAATGTTTTCTAAATTCAGCTTCTCTACTCTGTGATACTTAAAAGAGAGTATTTAATCAGCATATTATTATGATAGCGATGACCAATTGCATACAGTTGAATGAGCGCTTTGAATCGTTTGACTAGTACTTGAGATATTGAATAGATCTTAGTTGGTCAATGTGAACGGACTGTTCATTCATCAAGTATGAAAAGTGGGTATGGGTTGAATTCTTCGCGAAAGACATTTTAGTTAACTTCGTGCAGATGGACATCCGTTGTACTGATAGGGAATTATTCGTTTTTAATAAAATTGCGCATGCTGCCTGGCAGCTTAACTTTCCATGTTATGTGATTGGAGGATTTGTGCGTGATAAATTGATAGACAGGCAAACAAAAGACGCTGATATTGTATGTGCAGGCGATGGAATTGCACTGGCTCATGAAGTGGCCAGTCGTTTTAATCCCGTTCCCAAAGTAGCATATTTTAAAAATTTTGGTACTGCTCAAATAAGAATAGAGGATTGGGAAATTGAATTTGTAGGTGCAAGAAAAGAAAGCTACCGATCTCATAGCCGTAATCCCGAGGTTGAACCGGGTACGTTGGAGGAAGACCAGCAAAGAAGAGATTTTACTATTAATGCTTTGGCGGTAAGTCTCAACAAGGATGATTATGGTAAACTGATTGATCCTTTTGATGGGTTAAAAGACCTGGAGCGTAAAATATTAAAAACCCCTCTGGATCCATCCCGTACATTTAGCGATGATCCGTTAAGAATGATGAGGGCTATAAGATTTGCTACTCAACTAAATTTTACTATTGCAGAAGAAACTTTTGAGGCAATAGCAACAAATGTGAAAAGAATCAGTATTGTTTCACAGGAACGAATAACCGAAGAGTTAAATAAAATAATTCTAAGCCCCAAACCATCTATAGGCTTTGACCTTTTGTTCAAAAGCGGATTGCTACAAATTATATTTCCTAAAATGGTCGATTTGGCCGGCGCGGAATATATTGACGGGCATGGGCATAAAGATAATTTTTATCACACCCTTCAGGTGCTAGATAATATAGCTTTGCATACCGATGATTTATGGTTACGGTGGGCAGCTGTATTACACGATATAGCCAAGCCCACTACTAAAAAATTTGAACAGGGACATGGTTGGACTTTTCACGGACATGAAGTGGTGGGAGGAAGAATGGTGCCAAAAATATTTTCTGCCCTTAAACTTCCTCAGCACGAAAAAATGCGCTTTGTCAAAAAAATGGTAGAACTGCATTTACGCCCCATTAGTCTGACAAAAGAAAATATCACTGATTCCGCCGTTCGCCGGTTGTTATTTGATGCAGGAGGAGATATTGATGCTTTAATGATGCTTTGTCGTGCAGATATCACTTCTAAAAACAAAAACAAGGTGAAGCGTTTTCTTGAAAACTTCGACTTTGTTGAAAAACGTTTAAAGGAGGTGGAAGAAACGGATAGAATTCGCAACTGGCAACCTCCTGTTTCAGGTGAAATGATTATGAAAGTATTCGGACTTTCTCCGGGTAAACAAGTAGGCATATTAAAGACCACAGTGAGAGAAGCTATTCTCGATGGCATCATTGGTAATAACTTTGAGGAAGCATATGATTTACTTCTTCGGAAAGGTGCTGAAATGAACCTTAAGCCGGTGATGCCTATCTCTTAAAAAAGCTTATTTTTGAAATTAACCGAAGGAAATATAATATGGCCATATTAAAATTCAGGATTTATTTCGAAGAAGATGACAGCATTTACAGAGATGTTGCGATTAAGCATACGCAATCATTCTTTGAATTGCATGAAGCCATCCTGAAAGGATATGAATTTGATGCCAAACATCAGGCAACTTTTTACCGCAGTAATGATAACTGGCAGAGAGGTAGAGAAATTACTCTCGAAAAGTATGATCGCGATTACAAAGTGGCTCCTTTACTCATGAAAGAAACCGTGATCGGCTCTGAAATAAAAGATCCCAGTCAGAAATTTATATACATATACGACTTCGTTAAAAATTGGTCTTTTCTTGTAGAACTAATCAATGTTACTAAGGAGGAAAGTGCTAAAATAGTTTACCCTGCTGTAATAAGGAAAGAAGGAATAGGTCCTTCGCAGTACGGTGTAAAGGGGTTGGTTGGTGATAAGCTAGCCGAGGTAGAAGAAAAGTATGATCTTGCCAAAGGAGTAGAAGGTTTCGGTGTTGAAGGAGAAAGTGACACTGATGATGATTTGTCCGTGGGTGATGATGGAGAGGACGATAATTCTGGAGATGAATAAAACGGTTATTGTTATTGCAGGTCCTACAGCTTCTGGAAAAACCTCTCTGGCTGTAGAGTTGGCCAAACGATTTGATACTGCTATTATTTCTGCTGATTCCCGTCAATGTTTTAAGGAAATGAATATTGGCGTTGCCAAACCTTCAGATGAAGAATTGAGTGAGGTTAAGCATTACTTTATCAATTCTCATTCCATTCATGACGAAGTCAATGCGATGGTATTTGAACAATATGCATTGCAGGCCGCTGAACAATTATTTCAAAATAATGATATCGTGATAATGGCAGGTGGAACGGGTTTGTATATAAAAGCTTTTTGTGAAGGGTTAGATGAAATGCCAGTAGTGTCTTCTTTAATTCGTGAAGAAATTATCCAGAACTATCAACAGAAGGGGATTGATTGGCTTAGAGATGAAGTCCAGCGTACAGATCCACTTTATTATGAATCGGGAGAAATTCATAATCCCCAGCGTTTAATGCGTGCATTAGAAATAAAACTGGCAACAGGTGAGTCTATCAGAAATTTGCAAAAGCAAAAAAAAACGGAGCGTGACTTTAGTATTATTAAGTACGGTATTGAAGTTCCACGAGAACGATTGTACGATCAGATAAACGCCAGAGTAGATGCGATGGTTGAGTCAGGATTGATAGAAGAAGTACAATCTCTTTTAAAGGAGGAGAATAGGAATGCACTACAGACCGTTGGGTATTCTGAAATATTTGCCTATTTGCATGCTCAAATATCTTTACCTGAAGCTATTGAGCGGATAAAGATTAATACTCGCCATTACGCCAAGCGTCAGCTGACATGGTTTCGTAAAGACACATCCATACACTGGATCAATGCCGACACTCTTACAGATAGAGTACATCAGATTATAAATACGGCTGAATTTCCTTCTGTTTAATTGAAGAAATCCATTTTTATTAAATGTGTATTGTTATAGCCTGCAAATAAATTGCATTTATGTCAGTGTCTGTTGTTAGACTAATATCATTTTCGGTCTGTACTTTTTAACAATTGAAAAATGATAAACTGATGGGAAGAACGGGAATGTATAAGAGTGTTAAGTGTTTTTCAATCTGGTAGAATAAATGATATCAGGAATGTTCCGTATGAAATTATCCAATCAGTTACGTTGGCATCCTATAGTAAGATTAACGCTTAGTGATTTATTGACTTCATTGTTCATTACTCTATACGTTGAAAGATATTTTGCGTGTTAACAATAAAGAATATAATTGTTTATTCGATCGTGAATACTTCCATTTAATAAATGAGCGATATCCCAATCTCGATTGAAAAAATAGCTCAGCGATTGATAATACTGATCCTATCACAAATACGGGACATTTTTAAAGTGGATTTTTCGGGCTAATAGAGCAGTAGTTGTAAATATTAAAAAATATCAGATTGTAGGTTATAACAAAACCTGTTTGTTCTGACTTAGCAGAGAATGAAGATCATGCAGTCGTTTTCTAAAATCAGAGCTTTACGCCAAACGTAAGTATTAGATGGGAATTATTATTTCTGATAGTGGCATAAGTATTAGCTTTATCAGCTAACCTATATGGAAAATCCACATTTCGATTAATTCCGTGAACATATGTAAGGTCAAGAAATATACCTTTATTGCGATAACCTACACCACCACTAACATTCATTCTACGTGCATTAAATTCTTTTTCTTCATAGGGACTGCCATAATATGAAAATCCTAAACGGGTCATAAAAGTATTAAACTTTAATTCTCCACCAACCCTGAAATTGAAGGCGTTTTTGTAGGTGACTTTAATGGCGTCGTTTACTCCATGAAAATAGTCTTTATCATTACCGTCATTTGACCTGAAACGTGAGGAGCGATGGCTGACATATTCAATGTCTGCAGTAATAAATCCAATCTGCTGACGAACATCTGCCACTGGGTTAATCATATATGTGCCACTTACCATAAATTTCCACGGAGAAAAAAGGTTATACCTGAAGGAAGGGGGATAGGCATAACCAAATTGTGTGTAAATAGAATCCATAGTAGCGACACTTACCTGTCCGTCAGAAAGATAATTCTCCAGATCAGCCACCATAGTACCTGTAGTGTTTTCACTCAAACCGTATATAGTAGGAGTGTGAATCGCTAATCCTGTTCTGAATTGCTCGTTTAACTTTACAATTGCACCAAGTTTAAGATTCGCACCCACTCCGGACGCGCTGTAATTTTCCTGATAGATGGCGTAATTAAAATTATCAATAGTATTATTAGCGTCATATTCTCTCAACGTAGAGGTTTGTTTGTAGTTGACGATTGGTAAACCAATACTGCCACCTATGTATACTCTGTCTTCAAGATTAGCTGCTAAACCAAAAGCAAGTTCTGTAATACCTCCGCTTGTAGTAATATCTCTTGACTGATACAGACTGGCATCTGTATTATTCATTAAAGCGTCTCTTACTGGTAATCCAACCACTTCTGTAATACCCCCAATAGTTGCTGTGTCTATTAGATAAGTATAGTTGGCCATTTTAGCGCCTAAAGAAAGCGGAGCATCGTAAAGAGGGGCATTAATGGGTAATCCTGAAAGTGCAAATTCTTCAGCATAGCTTTCAGAAAAAGAACTATGCGTGTTTAATCCTTCATAATGTACTTTACCGTTGAAGTTGGCAGTACGGTTGATAGCAATTCCCCAGGAAGAGTTACTCCAGCGTTTTCTTGGATCCGTGCTTCCACCAACAAAGCCTGTAGTGCCAATATTAAATTTATTAAAAGATTCTGCTGTTGAATTTGTTTCCCTGAAATTTCCTTTACCATTAAAGAAAGAAAAGCCGGGAGAAAAAACAAATTCCGAAGTTTTATAAAATCCTAAACCTGCTGGATTGACAAAAGTTGCAGTGATATCGCCTCCTACAGAACCCATTGCTCCACCTATTGCCTGCTGTCTTGCTGTTCCTGATGGCACTGACCATGACATTCTGATAGCATCTTCTGGTATTTGAGCTGATACATGCTGTACAGCAACTAAAACTAATGCCGTAAATAAATAAACAATTTTTTTCATCCGTAAATTTTCCGTTTTTACCAAGAAGCAACCTTTCTATTATTCCAATGATGCTTGTGAGTATTTTGCCTGGTAGAATAGCCTTGCACTTAATTTTACTTTAAAGGAGTTTATGAACTTTAACATTAGCTCATAAACTCCTGTAGAATATTATAAAATCTATACCAAATGCACTTAAAATGTCTGGTATAGATTTATTTTTTATTATCTGCGGCTAGGTCTGCCACCTGCTCCACCTCCGGAAGATCCTCCTCCACCAAAGTTACCACCACCTCTTGATCCTCCTGAAGAGGGACTAATGGATGGGCTGTAGGAAGAATTATTACTCGAAGGATTATAAGTTCTTGAAGGCCTGTTGTTATTAGATGGGGTTCTGTAATAATCGTTACTATTTGCAGGCCTTCTGTTCGCTCCGTTAATTGTGCTGTTGTTAGAGTTATTATACCTCAACCTGTTGGTATTATTATAGACAGGACGGGAGCTTGGAGAGCTTGCGCGAGTATTGTTATTGAAATTATTATAATTATTTACATTAAATGTTCTTGCTCTAGAATATCCGGCAGGACTAAGTTTAGGACTCGCCACGACTCCGCCATGATAATAATAAGGATTGTAAAAACTATTCCATCCTAAGTAGCTGTTATAAGGACTATAAAAACCACCAACGCCTCCCCATGGATGAAATGATCCAAATCCTAAACCGAAATTCCAACCCGTATTATATCCTCCCCAGCCAAAAGAACTATGTGGATTATAAAATCCCATCGGACTGTACATTCCCATTCCTCCAAAAGCAAAAGGGCTAAAGGAGTTGAAATAAGTATAGTTATCAAACATTGACCACCTGTACGGATTTCTTACACGCATCATCAACCACCTATCATCCATAGTAGCAAAATCGTCATATGCACTATAAGAACGAGAGTTGCTGTAATAGCGTCTTCCATCACTTCGTCCGCTTTCTGCTTGTACATATCCTCCTCTGTTACCGGCATTTACTACTTCTCTCTCGGGTGCATAATAAAGATCGTCAGGCGTCTGTCCAGAACGGTATACCGAGCAACTGCCCAATATGACAGTTCCTGTTATCGCTAATATTAATATAGATGACTTCATGACAATGATTTTAACGTTGTTTTAGACGAAACAGCTACTTTTGCCGCTCACCTTATAAAGTTACGATTATTAGACTCCGGAACAAATAAAAGCATTGCACCGGGATTGTTAAAAAAAGGATATAAAATTTTAATTTTCAAGCATAAATGAGCAAGGAAATCACTTCAAGAAGCGTGGATTATTCACAATGGTACAACGATTTGATCATTAAAGGGGATCTGGCCGATTATTCGGCAGTACGTGGTTGTATGGTCATCAAACCTTATGGGTTTGGGTTGTGGGAAAATATGAGAGATACACTTGATAAAATGTTTAAAGATACCGGCCATGTGAACGCTTATTTTCCTTTGTTTATTCCTAAAAGTTTTTTGAGTAAAGAAGCTGATCATGTAGAAGGATTCGCTAAAGAATGTGCAGTAGTTACCCATTACAGACTAAAAAATGATCCGGAAGGAACAGGCGTAATTGTAGATCCTGAAGCTAAACTTGAGGAAGAGCTTATTGTGCGTCCCACGAGTGAAACGATTATCTGGAACACTTACAAATCCTGGATTCAGTCATACCGCGATCTTCCATTGTTAATCAATCAATGGGCTAATGTTGTACGTTGGGAAATGAGAACTCGCCTGTTTTTAAGAACTGCAGAGTTTCTTTGGCAGGAAGGGCATACGGCTCATGCTACAGCACAGGAAGCTATTGCAGAAACTAAACAGATGCTGGATGTATATGCTGATTTCGTTGAAAACTGGATGGCATTGCCTGTAATTAAAGGAGTGAAAACGGCAAACGAAAGATTTGCAGGTGCGGTAGACACTTATTGTATTGAAGCATTAATGCAGGACGGCAAAGCCCTTCAGGCAGGAACATCCCATTTTCTCGGACAGAACTTTGCCAAGGCATTTGATGTAACTTTTTCCGATAGTAATAATAAACTGGATTATGTATGGGCTACCAGCTGGGGTGTAAGTACCAGACTGGTAGGAGCATTGGTAATGGCGCATAGTGATGATCAGGGACTTGTGCTTCCTCCCAAAATTGCTCCGCTTCAAGTAGTGATTGTTCCTATTTACAAGGGCGATGAGCAAAAGCTGACAATCGATAAAAAAGTGAATGAAATTATCGCAGAGCTTAAAGCAAAAGGGGTCAGGGTAAAGTATGACGACAGTGATAATCAACGTCCAGGTTGGAAATTCGCACAGTATGAACTAAAGGGTGTTCCTGTTCGTATTGCTATTGGTCCCAGAGATATAGAAAATAATAAAGCAGAAGTAGCCAGAAGGGATACAAAAGAAAAGTCTGTTATATCAATGGACGGACTCTCAGATTCAGTTATTCATTTACTGGATGAAATTCAGCGTAATATGTTTAAACGTGCTTATGATTATCGCGAGGAACATATTACTAAAGTAGATACATGGGATGAATTTGAAAAAGAATTAAAGCAGAAAGGTGGCTTCATTGCAGCGCATTGGGATGGAACTGCAGAAACAGAGGAAAAAATCAAGGAGAAAACTAAAGCTACCATAAGATGTATACCTTTAGATAACATAAAAGAGCAGGGGAAATGCATACTCACAGGTAATCCCAGTGAACAAAGGGTGCTTTTTGCCATTGCGTATTAACATTCATCTTTTCATCATTTATCATACAATTGAATATTGCATTATGGAACAAACTACTGGGAATTTACAACAGGATCCGGGATTATTTGATATTCAAATTGATGGCCAAAGTCTTGAGTATTTTCGCGAAAGTGCCAAATGGGCAAAATTTATTGCTATTGTAGGGTTTATCGGTTGTGGATTGATGGTGCTTGTCGGACTTTTTGCCGGTACCATCATAGCCGCTTCTATGTCAATGGCAATGGGAGCATACTCCGGATTGGGTGGTGGTACTTTTACAGTTATTTATCTTTTATTTGCTGCAATCTGGTTCTTTCCTTGTTTATACTTGTATAGATTTGCTTCACAAATGCAAACTGCTCTGAATAGTAACGAGCAGGAAAAACTTGCAGGCTCACTAAAAAACCTAAAATCTTATTTCAGGTTTATAGGAATTCTTATCATTGTTATGCTTGGATTTTACGCACTGGCATTTGTTTTTGGAATTATAGCAGCCGTTGCAGGTTTTGGTACCTTTTAGTATTATTTAGTTGAATAATAATTATAATCCATTAATAATCGTTCTAAAAAATCGAGGGGGTACTCGTCTGTTTGAATATCTGCTTTTGAACTAATTCTTTCAGCAATTCTTCTAGCTAGTTGATGGTCGTTATTTTTCTTAACTATTTCGATAATATTTTTTAATGTATTAATATCTCTATCTGTTAATTTCATTACACCAGGGTATTTCGGTTGATAAGAATCACTGAGCTCTGTAAAAACAGTATCTTCCCAGCTCGTCTTAACACTGGTGTCAATGAGAATTGTACCGGCTACCACATCCCCGATACGTTGTGATTTTGGTGTTGCTAATACTGTAATTACCCCCGCGAATAATAAAAGAATTGTCCAGAATGGAAGTCCGATTGGCCCAATAGAACTTATTAACCAGATAGGAATATCTATGCCTCTGAATATCCATCTGATGAGATACTGGCTGATAGCCGGTTGTCCGCCCTCTTCTGTGATCACTTTAAGCTTCATGAGCATTTTTCCAGGACTTCTGCCATTAAAAACAATTTCAAAAACAAGGTGGTAGAACATAGAAGGTAAAGAAATCAATAATCCGGCAACACTACTATAACGTCCCCACCCCAAACCCGTATCAAGATAAAAAGCCTTTGCCAGTCCGAATGTGATCAGCCATGTAATA
Source organism: uncultured Chitinophagaceae bacterium (assembly GCA_964593835.1). GTDB lineage: Bacteria > Bacteroidota > Bacteroidia > Chitinophagales > Chitinophagaceae > Flavitalea. Next base: position 48,028 of record CAZQIQ010000020.1, on the reverse strand, counting down.
ATAATATCAATTAATAAAGCGATAAGGCGTTTCCAGAAAGGAGCTACTGGTAATTCTACTTCAATATTAAAACCTGTATCAAATTTGACTATTGGCATGGGTATCTTTCAAATATAACATTGTATTCTAACAGCCACAACTCTTTCGATTTGCCGTCATTATTGTTATATTTAACTTCCATATGCGTGAAGGTCTGTTTCTTAAAAAAAATATTGATAAATGGAAGGAGTACCAGCATCATCCTTCAAAAAATCCCGATGAGATGGCTCAGGAGTTTACTGAATTAATGAATGATCTGGGGTATGCAAGAACGTTTTATCCTAATAGTAATGTATCAAAATATCTCAATGGTCTGGCTTCCAAAACTTACCTAGGTATATACAAGAATAAAAAAGAAAAAAAATCAAGGATACTTAGTTTCTGGACAGAAGAACTGCCACTCATCATCAGAAAATATCATAAGGAGCTTTTTTATTCATTCCTCATTTTTACAGCTTTTGCATTGTTAGCAGTATTTTCTGTATCACAGGATCAGGCGTTTGTTCGAGGTGTTCTGGGTGATGGTTATGTGGATATGACAGAAGATAATATTGAAAAAGGTGATCCTTTTGGTGTATATAAAAAACAGGATAGTTTGTCTATGTTTATCTATATCGCTATGAATAACATCAAGGTATCATTCATGTGTTTCTTAGGCGGATTTTTTTTATCTCTGGGAACAATTTGGTTGCTTTTTACTAATGGAATGATGGTGGGAGCCTTTCAATCTTTCTTTTTTTTAAAGGATTTAGGATGGGATTCTGTATTGGTAATATGGATACATGGCACATTGGAAATATCAGCTATTATTATTGCAGGAGGTGCAGGACTTATACTTGGAAACAGCATCCTCTTTCCTAAGACACATACCAGATTGTCTTCACTAAAAAAAGGAGCCAAGGACGGAATGAAATTAATGATTGGTTTGGTTCCCGTATTTATTGCTGCTGCCTTTTTGGAGGGATATATTACACGTCATTCCACTATGCCAAAATATTTAAGTATTTCAATATTGATTTTATCCGCTTCGTTTATTGTGTGGTATTTTGTTATATATCCGGTTAAAGTAGAAAAAAGAATAGCCGGATGAGGATCAGGTTAATACTTTACATATCATTTCTTCTGTCATTCCCTTTATGCACAATAGCAGGTGAAGTTCCTGATTCGGTAGTAGCAAGTATGCAACAGGAAAAAGCTTTTCGTTATGCTAATGATCCGTCATACTGGACTACTGAAAAAGTTACTAATAATAACGATGGTTTATTAGTGAAACTATTACTCTTTTTTATAAATAATCCTTTTATGAAATGGGTAATGTATGCTGTGCTGACTTTAGTAATCCTCTTTATTATTTATCAGATATTAGTTGTTAATAAATTTTTTGTGTTTTCAGGTGTTAAACGACGACGATCAGATGAGGAAATTGAACAGAATGATGATGTTGAAGGGAATATTGATGAAGCAATTAATACGGCGGTCCAGAATGGCGAATGGCGAATGGCTGTAAGACATCTGTATTTAAAAACATTAATGGTATTAAGCGAGAGAAATCTTATATCAAGACATGCTCAATCTACCAATAATGATTATTTGAATCAGATGAGAGTAACTACTCATTATAGCGATTTTGTTCAACTAACGCGTATCTATGAATATGTTTGGTATGGAGATGTATTGCCAACGTCTGTTCAGTTCGAAAAAATTCACACTATTTTTAATCAATTTATTTCTCGCCATTGAAAATCCACCTTATATATAAATTGATTTTTTTGGCCGGATTTTTAATGACGATTTCTTCTTGTGGGAAGAGAATGAACAACAATATTACTTTATGGAGAAATGATAAAATTCCTTACGGAACTTTTTATGCCTATGATAATATTTTCTATTTGTTTGAAAATGCTGATGTAGAAACCTCCTCTACATCTCCTGAATATTTTGATCTTGATGAAACTTCCAGTGCCTATATAATAATAGGCAGAAGAGTATACCCTAGTGAAAATGAATTAAATGGAATACTAAGTCATGTATATAACGGAAATAAGCTATTTATATCTTCTCTCAATATCGGACAGAATTTATTAGACAGTCTCGGGCTTAAAGTTAAAACCACAAAGGACAACTACGGATACGATTCATTAACAGTTAATATTGATGATTTAAATGGTGAGTCGAGACCTTTTACGTATCCGGGTGCTTCGATGGATAGTTATTTTTCTGAATTTGACAGCACTATCACTAATGTTATAGGAACAAACCAGGATGATCAGGCTAATTTTATCCGAATATCTTATGTAGGAGGCGGTGCTATATTTATTCATCTTGCACCTACTGCATTTTCTAATTTCTTTTTATTGCATAAACAAAACAAGGAATATTACGATCTTGCCTTTTCTTCTTTATCTGATTCTGTCGATTATGTAAGATGGGATGATTATTTCAGGCATCATATCAATGGACAGGATGATTCGAAAAAATCCGGATTTTCTATGTTAAGTGAGATTTTGAAGAATGATGCTTTGCGTTGGGCATTCTGGTTAACATTGTTATTGTTTACACTCATATTCATCTTTGAATCAAAAAGAAAACAACGCATTATTCCACAGGTGTCGAAGCCTGATAATACATCGGTGGAATTTGTGGAGGCGGTTGGTAGACTTTACTATAACAGACGTGATAATAAAAATCTGGCGGAAAAAATGATTTCTCACTTTTGGGGAAATATAAGAGTCAGGTATAATTTGTCAACAACATTGATTGATGAAACATTCCAAAAAAAACTGGCATTTAAAAGTGGGTGCTCTATAGAATCAATTAATGAGATAGTGAATGAAATAACACTTGCGGAAAATAAGAAAAATATAAGTGACGATGAGTTATTACATCTAAATGAAAAACTGAAAAAATTTAATAAACAGACCTGATATGGAAGAAAATATATTTGAACAACGTACAGATCTAAGCGGTCTTCAACATTCAGTTGAGGCTTTGAAGAGCGAGATAGGTAAAATTATTGTTGGCCAGGATCAAATGATTGAGTTATTATTAGCTGCTATACTTGCAGAAGGTCATGTTTTGATTGAAGGAGTACCTGGTGTGGCTAAGACGCTTACTGCGAAACTTTTGAGTAAAAGCATCTCTGTAGGTTTTTCTCGCATTCAGTTTACGCCCGATCTTATGCCCAGCGATGTTATTGGAACATCATTGTTTAATCCGAAAGAAACCAGCTTTCAGTTTAAAAGAGGTCCGATTTTTAGCAATATTATATTAATCGATGAAATTAACAGAGCCCCTGCCAAAACACAGGCTGCATTATTTGAGGTAATGGAAGAGCGGCAGGTAACTATTGATGGACAAAGCTATCATTTGGATAAACCTTTTATGGTGTTGGCTACACAAAATCCGGTTGAACAGGAAGGTACTTATCATCTTCCCGAAGCTCAACTGGATCGTTTTCTTTTTAAAATAATCGTACACTATCCCACTGCAGAACAGGAATTTAATATTGTTATGCACCATCATCATGCACGCCCGGATAGTTTTCTTGAAAAAATACATCCGGTGATTTCAGCTTCGGATATTGAAGTTTTGCGTGAGCAGGTAAAAAAGATTCATGTAGATGATAAACTCATCACATATATCACGACAATAGTAGGTAATACAAGGGAAAATAAATCTATTTATTTGGGAGCATCACCGCGTGCGTCTATAGGTATACTAAATGGCGCAAAAGCATTGGCAGCTATTCGTGGACGTGATTTTGTTACTCCTGAAGATATTATTTATATAGCTACTCCTGTACTCAGGCATCGTATATCATTAAGTCCTGAAAAAGAAATGGAAGGTGCCAGTACAGATGAAGTTATTAAACAAATTATAGAATTGATAGAAGTACCCCGTTAAAATGAAGAGGATAAAACAATATTTAGGGTCATTGTTTTTTACCAGACGATTTTACTGGGTGTTTTCTGCTGTTATCGCTTTTTTTGTTTTTTCATTTGCTTCAGCTGTTCTATTAGGCATTGCACAGATTTTACTCATAGTATTTCTGTTATTAGTATTGATTGATTATCTGGCTCTATATTCAAAAAAGGGTATTAACGCAGATAGAATACTACCTGAAAGAATGAGTAATGGGGATAATAATAGCGTTCATATCAATTTAACCAGTAATTATTCGTTTAAAACTGTTTTATGGATTATTGATGAATTACCTGTTCAATTTCAGGATAGAAATTTTTTAATGGTGGTGAGTTTGGAAAGAGAAAAAAAACAAACCATTACTTACTCTCTCCGGCCTGTTGAAAGAGGCGAATATATTTTTTATAATCTTAATTTATTTGCAAGAACCGCATTACAACTTATCGTGAGAAGGTATAAGGTTTCTTCGCGTCAAACTGTAAAGGTTTATCCTTCTTATTTATCACTTAAAAAATTCGATCTGGCTGCATTTGCTAATAATTATACCGAAGCAGGGAATAAAAAAATAAGAAAGATAGGGCAAAGTATTGAGTTCGAACAAATTAAGGAGTATGTTAATGGAGATGATATCAGGACAATTAACTGGAAAGCAACAGCGCGAAAAGGCGGCCAGTTAATGGTGAATAGTTATATAGATGAAAGAAGTCAGCAGATATACTGTGTGATAGATAAAGGCCGCGTAATGAAAATGCCTTTTGATGGTTTAACACTGCTTGACTATGCTATTAATGCATCACTAATATTATCACGGGTGGCTCTTTTGCGTCAGGATAGGGCAGGACTGATCACTTTTGCCAATGATGGTAGTCAGGTGGTTCAAGCTGATCGGCGACCAGGACAAATGAATAACATCCTTGAAACGTTATATGATCAGCAAACTAATTTTTTAGAATCTGACTTTGAGAGACTGTATTCTACCATAAAAACCAGGATTAGTCAGAGGAGTTTAATTATACTATTTACTAATTTCGAATCAGTAACTGGTCTGCAGCGTCAGTTGCCATATATTAGGTCTATAGCAAAAACTCACCTTGTGCTGGTTGTCTTTTTTGAAAATACCGGCTTGAAAAACATTATCAATAAAGAAACGAACAATATAGAAACATTATATATCCGTACCATTGCAGAAAAATTTGCTCATGAGAAACGATTAATGGTTAAAGAATTACAGCAGCATGGAGTTTTTACAATTCTCACTGCACCGGAAAATCTCACTATTAATGCTGTAAATAAATACCTGGAGCTTAAAGCCAGACAGGCTATTTAACAGTAAAGTTTTCTTAACAGCGTTATATATTATGGATAATAGTATTTATGAAAGCGGCCAGGTTATACTGATTGATAAGCCTTACGACTGGACTTCTTTTGATGTTGTGCGTAAAATTCGTAATCTGATCAGAATAAAAAAAATTGGCCATGCCGGAACGCTCGATCCTTTAGCCACTGGTTTACTGATATTGTGTACAGGAAAGTATACTAAAAGAATCAACGAATATATGTCGCGTGAAAAAGAGTATACTGGTACTATTATGCTTGGTGCTGTTACACCTACATATGACCTGGAAAGTATTCCAGAACAGTTTAAGGATATTTCAGCGATTACTGAAGATCAGATCAGAAAAACGACTGAGTTGTTTACAGGTGAGATTATGCAAAAACCTCCGGCTTATTCAGCCATAAAAAAAGATGGTAAAAGAGCATATGAGCTGGCACGCAGAGGAAAAGAGGTTGAACTAGAAGCTCGTCCTGTTACTATTTCTGCATTTGATATCATTTATGAAGCGCCGTTGGTGAAGTTTACAATTGTTTGTAGTACCGGAACATATATCAGAAGTATAGCACATGATTTGGGGCAGGCCCTAGGCTGCGGAGGGTATCTCGATTCGTTATGCCGTACAAGAATCGGAGAATTTTATCTTAACGATGCAAAAACAATTGACCAGTTCCAGTCTGAATTAAATGCTCAATTGGACACTTGATAGCTGAATGAAAAAAGTTAAATGAAATAGTATTCGTACACGTAAGATATTTTGAATGACTGTTAAATATACAATCCGGTGTGCAGCGTATCAATTTTATTCCACCATTGCAGAAATAAAGTCCTGAATTATCGTGATGGAGTTTGTTCAGAATAAGGAGTATTTCTTGTTCAGGTCGTTAAGACAATGGGAGTATCTTCCACTTCACTGATCTAAAAAGGATAGCCTATTCCTAACTGAAACTGACCGCTTAATAGTTCAAGTTTATGAAACCAGCCGTCTTTTTCTCTCACGTGAATAGGATTTTTGATTTTGTAAGCCCAATCCAGGCGTATTAAAAAGAATTCAAAGTCAAATCGTAAACTGGTACCAGCTCCTATAGCCAGGTCTTTGTAGAACCTATCCAGTTTAAAGCTGGCAGAATCAATTTTATTAAGATCCCTATCGAAGCTATTACTCCATATGTTACCCATATCCGTGAATACAGCGCTTTCTAACTTTATGCCGAACAAGGTTCCCAGGCTAAACCGGTATTCAATATTTCCTTCCAGTTTAAAGTCGCCCCATCTGTCTATTCCTCCTCTTCCAACGGTATCGTAAATAGAGGCAGAACCTAATCCTAATCTTCTTACTGCCCATGCTCGCATACTATACGGACCTCCTCCAAAGTAGGCTTTAAAAAACGGGAGATTATGTTCAGGCTGGTTACCGGTTTTGCCATATGCATATCCGTAACCTCCAAAGGCCCTGAACGCCCAACTTGATTTTGGATTGTTAATAAAGTATTTGTATTCAAGATCAAGTTTTAAAAATCTTCTTAATTCTCCACGTTCCAGATTTTTGATCAATCCAAATAAGGCTCCGCTTTCTTCTAGTCTGGCTCTAAAAAATTGAGAAACTTTTCCTGTAGTATTACCAGTGGTGTAAGAACCTATCTGACTAATGATCATTCCATTATTGAAGGCTTGCGATAAGCTGGGTACTGCCTGCTCAAGGCGTCTGAAACTATCAGTTTTATTAGTGTAGGTGTATTCGAAATTGAAAGGTATGTACTGCCAGCTATGATTCTTTTTCGAAAAATCATAACCAAAAGAAGTATTCACGGAACGCACTTCCACAAAATCTCTTCTATTGGTGTAGGATACATTGAAGTTGATAATTGTGCGTGGAGCGATTAAGTTTTTTTGGTTTATTTTAATAGGAGATATAAAACGTGGGACAAAAATATTATGAGAAAAACTTGTCTGTAGTGTTTGAACAATTTTAGGTCCAAGTTCTACACCAAAACGTAGATTACTTGAGGTAGCAATGCTTTCTCTAAAACCATTTCGGTTTCTTACACCTAGGTTTAATCCAATACCGAATAATGATCCGGTCGTTAAGAGATCTGTAGCGTTACGGCTCGTTTCGAAATCGATAGTAAGACTTTGTTTTTTAGCAGGAAAGAGTAATACTTCTGCATCCAGAATTTTAGAACTGTCGTTTCTCTCCTCAATATTCACATCTACCTGTGCCCATGCGCCGAGATTTGTAAAAGTATTTATGGTTTTAAAATAGTCTGATTGCTTATATATTGAATAAGGCTTAATAGCAATGTTTCTGGCTATAAATGGAATTTTAAACTTTCGGGAAGTGGGAAATATATTGTATCCGGCAATACTGATGCTGTCAAACGTACTTGTGCCTGTAGAAGTTTTAAACAACGGACGATCAGGATATACTTTTACGCTACCCCAATAGTATTTATTAAGATGAGTGGTGTCTTTTGGTTCTCTCTGTTTAAATACTATGTTAATAGTAGGTTCTCTCTTTTTACGGGAAAGTGAATCCAGTAATTCAAACTGTTCGAATGGGTCAAGGGTAGGATCAATAAGTGCTGCGACTACTGTATCATGTTCTGCATAAATATCCTCTTTTGTGATTTTATAATAACCATTGTCACGGTAAACACTTAACAATCTGTCGAGCTCATTGGATATCTCTTGTATTGAATATTTATTATTTTTTTTTAATGCTGATTTACTGCTGCTTTCCAAGGCCAGTTGCTGCAGTTCAGGGAGCGTAAAATCATATCCGATAGAATCATAGCGAAGCGGATTATGAGGAGTAACCATAAATTTTACGGAAACACGTTGCTGGTTTTTAACTTTAGTGATACTAAATGTGTCTTTGATAACAGATTCAAAGTATCCCTGCGACTTCAGCAAAGCTCTCATGAAGGTTTTAGACTTACCAATATAACTTGTATCAAATACAGGTGGTTTGGATAACCGGTTATAGATAAGTGGCCAGAAGCTCACAGCTATTACTGTTCTGACTTTTAAACTATCATCCATCTGATTGAGCAATGCTGCTTTTAATTCTCTTTTTTCAGCATTTGTTAATGTGTTACTTTCAAGCGAAACACTGGAACGGTAAACAAATGGTTTTCCTTTTTGATATTTTCGTGGTACAGTACAGGAGGTAACGAGCAGGAGCAGGACTGTGGCAAGTGTCCATCCGGATTGTGTAAAAAAATTAACTTGCCTGCAGAATCCCATACTAGTTTTAAATGTAATGCAATAATGGTTAAATCAAAGGTCAAATATATTCAAAGTTTAAGCCACAAAAAACAGAGAGATAATGATGGTGTTTTTGTGGCAGAGGGACCAAAAATCGTTAGGGAGTTGTTAGAAGCGAATATTGAACCAGTTTCTCTGTATGCAACAAGTGATTGGGAACTGGCCGAACAGCAGCCTGATGTTGATATCATTGATGATTCAATATTGGCAAGAATATCATTTTTATCAACACCTAACCAGGTATTAGGCATTTTCCTGAAGCCTGTTTTAAAACCTCTTCATCTGGATGATAGTATCTCTCTGATGGCAGATAATATTCAGGATCCCGGAAATTTAGGAACGATTATAAGGTGTGCTGACTGGTTTGGTATTCATCAGTTAATATGTAGCGCCAACTGCGCGGATGCTTTCGGGCCGAAAGTGGTGCAATCTACAATGGGAAGTATAGCAAGAGTAAATGTTTATTATGAGGATATTGAAGAAGTGATCAGGTCTCAACCTTCAACTCCTGTATATGCTGCTACACTTGATGGAATAAGCATACATCAAATGAATCCACTGCATAACGGAATAATTCTGATTGGCAATGAGTCTAAAGGGATTGATGAAAAGCTCTTATCTCTTGTACATGAAAAAATAACTATTCCAAGGATTGGTAGCGCTGAATCGCTGAATGCTGCTGTGGCTACCGGTATAATTCTTTCGCACCTTGTTAAAGTTCCATCTCCATGACATAATCATTCATAAAGTACCCGTTGCCTATAGGAATATCTTCTTCACTTACTTCTTTAAAACCATAACGTTCATAGAAACTTAATGCTTTATTGTGTCTGTTCACATTGAGTCTTATCTTATTTCCTCTCTGATGTAATACATGTTGTCTGATGGCATCAAGTAGTATGTTGCCAAAACCCTTACCCTGTTGCAAGGGGTGGATGTATAATTTGTGTATCTGGTAAGTGCCGTTTTCGGAAAATTTTGCATAAGAAGCAAAACCTACATTTTCAGTGTTCTTCGTTAATATGAGAAATAAGTGCCCATCCTGAAATTGTCTTAACAGCGATTCAGGTGAATAAAATAATTCAAGCATATATCTGATCTGATTATTGCTCAGGATAGAACTGTAAGTATCAGGCCAGATAGCTTCTGCTAATGCTCCAATAGTGGGTATATCTGCTGTATCTGCTATTCGTATTATAGGTAATGTGTCTTTCATTTTATCAAATGTCCTCACTTTCTTCAAGGTTTTCGTGTCTTTCTCCTCCTAAACTGTAATAATTATTTTCTTCATCTTCTGACCCTATGGCCTCATTTGAGTCATCAAGTTCAGCTCCGGGAATATCTAAAGGTTCATCCCATTGATTATTGTTATTGGTGTCATTGGCTAACTCATTGGATATTCGGAGAGAGTTAGCTAGTTCTTCAGGATTGAGGTCGACTTTTTCAAACTTATTATCAGGATGAGTAATATCTTCTTCAGGTGGATACTGAAGATTGTCCTGAATATCAGGCATTTTTTCTTGTGGTTTATTTTTTCTGTCCATAGTCTGATTGTTTTCTATACAGATAGAAAAATTTATGCCGTCATCTTATCAATACAGTTGTTCCTTTAAAATTGTAACTATTACCGGTTCTCTTCAATCTATAAGAAAGCGTCCATACATATGTTCCGGTTGGCTGAGGCTGACCTTTAAAAGTTCCGTCCCATTTTTGAGTCCAGTCCTTCGATTCAAAAAGCAATTGTCCGAATCGGTTATATACTCTGAAAAGAAGATTTTCGGTATCAAAAGCATTTGATGGATACAGATAGTCGTTCCTCCCATCGTTATTAGGTGTGAAACCTGATGGCACAGCAATAACACAATTATTAACAACCAATACATTTTTTGAAGCAGTATCAGAACATTTTTCGTCACTTACAGTTAGTTTGACCGTATATATGATTTCTTTTCCGACTGACGTGTACTGTAATGGTAAAGGATGCTGAACGTTTGCTGTTATTCCCTGACCATACTCCCATAGCCAATGATCAATAGGTCCTTCACTTTTGTTGATGAATTCAATTTTGTCCTTAATGCAGACAATTTCCGGGGCATCAAAATCTGCTTTTAATTTTTGTTCAAAAAATAAGGGAACGGCAGTAGTATCACTGCAATATTCACTAGACACGATAAGTTGAATCTCTTTCTCTCCATGAGAAGAAAAAACATGGCTGGCTTGCTGACCTACAAACCTTCTTTCACCAGCAAAGTTCCATTGCCATTTAATAACGTTGTGATTGCCATTGTGTGCTGCTATTATTGTATCGTTTTTACAGCCAGTCAGGACGCTATAGTCAAAATCTGCAAATACATCCTGATGAATGGTAAATCCTGTCGAAGTAGGAGCCAAAGCAGTTTCGCATATGTCAAGCAATGTATTACCATCATTGCCATTCTTAATAGAAATTTGATAATCTCCTGGTAAGAGTATTCGGTCTAATGTTATGATCACAGAGTCCATGTCAAACCCATCATTACAGGAATAAGAAGTAGCATTGGTCACAATAGCTTCTCCATTGGGCAACACAAATTCACTTCCATCGCTACTTAGACTTGTGCATCTTAGTTTTTTATTAAGTTTAATCCCTACTTGATTACCCTTGCAGGATCCGGCAGCATGTTCTACAGCTGGAATTTTTGTATCAGTAATACTGGCTGTTCCGCCTGTAAATTCTAATGTGTAACCACTCTGTGTATCAGTAAAATGACTGATCAGTAAAAGATATTCATGATCCTTTTTTAATACAGGCATTCTGCTCCATAAAGCTTTGCCAGGTCCTCCGCAAACACTTATTGCATTTCCCTTGTCTGAAGCACCTGTTATACCCGATTCTCCCGACCAGTTACACGCCACAAACAGATCTTTATTGGTATACACTTCCTGAGGGTCGCGACCGGTAATATCAAATAATTGCCAGTCGTAGTCATCGCTGAGTTCAGTGGGTGTTATAACAAATCCGAGTGTGCCTGCACTGAAACAGGTAAATTTATACCAATATGGATTTTTGTCACTAACGCCATCAAAATCGCATGGGCCTGGTACTTCTCTGTCACCACAGATTTTTACCTCATGCTGAGTAAAGATTTTGTCACCACATACAGGAAATGCCGTTTCCGGATTCTGTCCCAGTTCTGTACATTTCACTTGCGCTTTTAACATTAGGGTTGTGCACAACAAACTATAGATGATCAGTAAGGTAGTTTTCATTGGTTTGCTAAAATACATCACCTCTTTGACCTGATATTAACCATATCTGTTGCATTAAACAGAGGTTTTACCTGCTCAGCTGTTTTTCTTAACTTTGCGCCTCAAATTTTGCTGAATAATGATTACAGTTAATAATGTTACCCTTTCTTTTGGGAAAAGAGTGTTGTTTGATGAAGTGAACCTTAGTTTTAGTAAGGGGAATTGTTATGGGGTTATTGGTGCAAATGGGGCCGGTAAATCAACTTTTCTGAAAATACTGGCCGGAGAAATTGAACCCAACAAAGGAACAATAGAGATTACACCCGGGGAGAGGATGGCTGTACTCAAACAAGATCAATTTCAGTATGATGAACAAACTGTAATTAATACTGTATTAACGGGCCATAAAAAGCTATGGGACGTTATGCACGAGCGTGATGCTATCTATGCAAAAGAAGATTTTAGTGAGGAAGATGGCATGAGAGCTGGTGAACTTGAAGCAGAATTTGGAGAAATGGGAGGGTATACTGCTGAAAGTGATGCTGCAAGCCTGCTAAGTGAATTGGGAGTAGTAGAAGCTATGCATCAATCATTAATGAAAGATATTCCTGGTGCATTAAAGGTAAGAGTACTACTAGCACAGGCGCTTTTTGGCAATCCGGATATTCTAATCCTGGATGAGCCTACCAACAACCTTGATGTGCAAACTATTTCATGGTTAGAAAATTTTCTTGGGGGCTACGAGAATATAGTTATAGTTGTTTCTCACGACCGTCACTTTCTGGATGCGGTATGTACACATGTTGCTGATGTTGACAGGCAAAAAATAAAAATCTATACAGGTAACTATTCCTTCTGGTACGAATCAAGTCAGTTGGCTGCCCGTCAGTCAAGTGATAAGAATAAAAAGATGGAAGAAAAGCGTAAAGATTTGCTTGACTTTATTGCGCGTTTCAGCGCTAATGCCTCGAAATCTAAACAAGCTACTTCCAGAAAGAAAGCCCTGGAGAAATTAGTAATAGAAGAAATTACACCTTCTAATAGAAAATATCCTGGAATAGTATTTAAACAGCTTCGTGAAGTAGGCAATCAAATCCTTAATGTAGAGCAATTAGCGAAGTCTGCTGACGGAAAAACGCTCTTTAAGGATATTACATTTACTGTTAATAAAGGAGACAAAATAGCTGTGGTGGCGGATGATAAAAATGCAGTAACAGCTTTCTTTGAAATTATAAATGGAGAAGTGCCTGCTGATGCTGGCACTTACGAATGGGGAACAACAGTTACAAAAGCTTATTTGCCTAACGATAACTCTCAGTTTTTTACTGATAATCTCAGTTTAATGGACTGGCTTCGTCAATACGTTCCATCGCATGTTACTGACGTGGATGAGCCATTTTTGCGTGGGTTTTTAGGAAAAATGTTGTTTAGTGGAGATGAAATTCTTAAGAAAACAGGCGTATTGAGCGGAGGTGAAAAAGTACGCTGTATGATTAGTAGAATGATGCTTCAGGATCCTAATGTAGTAATCCTTGATGAGCCTACTAACCATCTTGATCTGGAATCTATTCAGGCGTTTAATGAAAGCATGACTAATTTTAAAGGAATTGTTCTTATCAGTTCTCATGACCATACTTTTTTACAAACAGTAGCTAACAGGGTTATTGAGCTCACACCAGCCGGAGTGGTCGATAAACTAATGACTTTTGATGAATATCTGGAAGATAAGGAAGCCAAAAAGTTAAGAGTAGCATGATTGCTGCTAAATGATTGATTTTGATAAGAAATCAGTTTATGTTCCTTTTTCAGTCCCGGGTATAACATTTTCCTTTGAAAATGCAAGAGTGCAGACAATAAAACTTCATTTTTCTCTTTTAAGGATTATGTCCTTCATTGAAAATATGTATTGTTGATCGCGCGACTTGTAATATTCGCATACTTATGTTTACCCTTACTGCAGTCTGCTTTTGCGCAAGCTCCGCAGCCCAATGAGCCTTTGTCTAATCTCAGGAAAAAAATCATCAGCACAAATCAAGCGTTTATAGTTCTTGATACATTAAGTATTGTTCCTCGTACAGTCTTTATTACCGGTGTATCAGATACGACTTACCATGTTGACTATGTAAACGCTGTATTGCATTGGAAATACAAACCAAACCTTCCTGCAGTACAAGTGCAGTACAGGGTATTCCAAATGCGTTTAAATGCTAAAACCCAGCGCATGCAGTTTGATACGGTTATGGGCAAGTTTATGGGTCAGCCCTATAAACCCTCTTTTTCCAGAAATGATGAAAGGTTTTTCGATTTCGGAAATTTAAACTACAGCGGCAGCTTCGGAAGGGGCATTTCATTTGGAAATAGCCAGGATGCTGTACTCACATCCAACCTTAATCTTCAACTAAGCGGTTTTCTTGCTGATAGTGTGGAGATTGTTGCTGCTATTACTGATAATAATATTCCTATACAACCCGATGGCACTACACAACAATTAAATGAGTTTGACAGAATCTTTTTGCAATTCAGAAAAAGAACCTGGGCGCTTAGTTTTGGCGATATTGATATACGGCAGAACAATACCTATTTTTTATCGTTTTATAAACGTCTTCAGGGAGTGGCTTTTGAAACAACAACCAGATTCTCTGATAATATTGAGAATAATACTGTTCTCAGTGGTTCTATAGCGAAAGGAAAATTTACCAGAAATATTCTCGAACCCCAGGAAGGTAACCAGGGTCCTTACCGTTTGACAGGAGCTAACAACGAGTTTTTTTTCGTTGTACTGGCTAATACAGAAAGAGTGTATATGGACGGTGAATTATTGCAGAGAGGCGAAGACCAGGATTATATAATCAATTACAATACGGCTGAAATTGCGTTTACTCCTAAAAGAATGATCACCAAGGACAAAAGAATTCAGGTTGAATTTGAGTACTCGGATAGGAATTATTTAAATGCTAACCTCTATGCTTTCAATGAAACGAGTATTAATGAAAAATTAAAAATAAAAGTGGGGGCATTTAGTAATGGGGACGCGAAAAATTCTCCAATTAATCAGACGCTTGATAACCCACAAAAAATCTTCCTGGATAGTATTGGTGACAATATCAACCAGGCATTCTATCCCTATGCACCTATTGATACATTTAGTGTTGGTAAGATTTTATATAAAAAGGTAGATACCATTTTTAATGGCGGACTATCACGTGATTCTGTTTATGTGTATGCCAACGATCCTGAAACGGCTGTATATAATCTTTCTTTCATAGAAGTAGGTCATGGCTTCGGAGATTATATTCCAGATTTAAACGGAGCCAATGGGAAAGTGTATAGATGGGTGGCCCCTGTAAATGGAGAAAAACAAGGGAACTATGAAGCCGCAATTTTTTTAGTAACACCTAAAAAGCAACAAATTATTAATGTAGGTGTTGATTATGTAATCAATAAAACGACAACACTGACTGCCGAAGGAGCCATGAGTAATTATGATATCAATACTTTTTCAACAAAGGATAAAAAAAATGATAAAGGTTTTGCTGGTAAAGTGACTATAAAAAATGAATTACCCATCAATAAAGGCAGAAAAATACTTACAGATGCAGGTTATGAATATACAGAAGCATTATTTAAACCTCTAGAGAGATTAAGAAATGTAGAATATACCAGAGATTGGGGATTGGCGCTGAGAATGGAACAGTCTGACGAAAGAATCGTTACAGGTGGCGTACAATATATAGACACTAAACAGAATGCATTCAGATACCAGCTAACCACCTATGATAGAAGTGACGGTTTTAAAGGAGTAAGAAATACAGTAACGCATATTCAGAATATTGTTGGATGGAAGTTTAACAATGTGTTTAATTATTCTAGTTTAAATACAGTAGAAGATAAAGGATACTTTTTAAGACCAACTTTTAGTGTAACTAAAGTGTTGGAAAATTTTAAAAACTATCAACTGAATCTTAAGTATGAACTGGAACATAATGAAGTGAATAACCGGAATACAGATTCAATTACTCCTCAAAGTTTTTCCTTTAATGTTTTTACAGCCGGTATAAAATCGAGTGATGAAAAATTAAACAGATGGGGGATCACTTATTTTACCCGAGAGGATGCTTATCCTGTGGGCACAGGTCTATTAAGATCAGATAGAAGTCAAAACGTTACTGTCAGTACCGAATTATTAAAAAATGACAGACATCAGTTTCGGTTCAACGGAACATACAGGAGTTTAAAAATGATCAATGAAATTATGCCTAATAGAAAAGATGATAACTCTTTATTGGGAAGGGCGGAATATCAGATTAATGAATGGCGTGGTTTACTTTCCGGTAATATATTGTATGAAGT
The DNA here is from genome assembly GCA_964593835.1 of uncultured Chitinophagaceae bacterium. Classification (GTDB taxonomy): domain Bacteria; phylum Bacteroidota; class Bacteroidia; order Chitinophagales; family Chitinophagaceae; genus Flavitalea. Next base: position 31,890 of record CAZQIQ010000020.1, on the reverse strand, counting down.
AGGAGCTGGGCAGGAGCAGAAAAGAGATTTTGCTTTTCTGGAAGTTCCTGCCGGAAGGGGGGAGTATACGTGGATAGATTATAATAACGATGGATTGCAGTCACTAAATGAGTTCGAGATCGCAATATTTCAGGATCAGGCCAAATACATTAGAATATTTACACCTACTAATGAGTTTGTAAAAGCCAATTATAATACACTGAATTATAGTTTAAATCTGAATCCACGTTCTGTTATAGATGTATCCAAAGCTGGAAAAACGGCTAAGCTGCTAGCTAAGGTTAATATGCAGTCATCCTTGCAGATCAATAAGAAAGAACTGGCTCAGGGATTAGTACAGCCTAATCCTTTTAAAGCACCTCTTAGTGATACGTCATTAATTACCTTGAATTCAACTTTTATTAATACGTTTTCCTTTAATAGATTCAGTTCGAAATGGGGAGTGGATATTACTAATTCACGAAATGGCTCCAAAGCATTATTGACTTATGGTTATGAAAGTAGAAAACTAAATGATTGGAGTATCAGAACAAGATATAACATTTCTAAAACTATCTTATTGGATATAACCGGAAAAACTGTAGTTAACGAACTATCCAGTTCCAATGTAAAATTTGATAACCGCAATTATAACATAAATCAATATTCACTGGAACCAAGGGTAAGTATTACTCAGGGAGCTAACTTCAGAGTAATTGTTGGATACAGATTCACCGACAAAAAAAATGAGATGGGAGAAATGGAAAAGTCCAGATCAAATGCTATTAATACGGAAATAAAATATAATATCCTTCAAAGTACATCCCTGCAAGGGAAACTGACATACAGTGATATATCTTTTACGTCCCAATCAGTGGCTAATCCTAACAGCACTGTTGGATATATACTACTGGATGGTCTTTTACCTGGTAAAAATTATTTATGGAATTTTGATGTAAGTAAAAGATTGTCAAAAAACCTTGAGATGAACATTCAGTATGAAGGGAGAAAGCCTGGTGCGTCAAGGGTCGTGCATATTGGAAGAGCATCTATCCGGGCTTTATTATAATGCAAGTATTCGGAGTCGTAGAAGTGGTTTTGCTGAATATGTTGAATGATTTCGCATTAATAAATAAAATTATAATTTAAAGTTATAGCATTTCTGATCAGCATAAATTTTGTTTGTACGTTAGATTGCTGAATTGAAATTGATAGTTTATGTTCATTATACTGCTCCAATAACATTCTTACTATATATGAACAGCTAAAAAAATACTTAAGTCTTAAAATATCTGTCAGGTATAATAAAAGCCAGGAAGTATTAAAAGTATTTGGAAGATCTAAAGATTGCTTAAGCGAAAAATTTTGTGTCAGATAGGTCAGCTTGGAAAGATGGAAACATCAGTTTTTTAAGAATGTTGAACTGAATACATACTTTATTAGGTCATTAAGTAAAAGAAGAGGCTGTTGTAGAAGTATTGTAGAAAAATGGAGAATTGTGTAAATGAAAACATCTTCCAATAGCTGTCCAATTAAAGAAAGAGGATGCGCCAAAAGTATTTTAAAGGGGCTCGCTAATCATTAGGTAAATGAAAGTTTACTCCAACGAGTGTCCAAATACAAAGAGGGTGTATCACGATTTTGATACCACCCTCTTTATATTATTATTTATGTAAGGAATAATTTATCCGAAAAGACCACCTTTTCTTAGTTCTCTAACACCTTCTCCAATTTTAAAACCATTATGGTAGATAGAGATTTTATAACTTCCTTTTTTAAAATCTCCGTTTTGTTTCCAGGCAAATTCTACATGTTTCTTTTTACCACCTTCAATATCAACTGGAACTTTTGCTGTAAAATGTTTTTCACCTTCTTCTCTTGTTGTAAATGTACCTGAACCCAACGACTCAACACTAACCGGTTGACCATCTGGCCCAACAATAGATACATATATTTCTGTGGATCCGGATTGAGCAATTCTATTATCTACATCAAATGCAATTACAAGCTTATCTACTTTTTTAGCCTTGGTCGTTACTTTTTCTTTACCGCTGTTCTTTTCATCTACAGGAGTAATAGTGATACCGGAAGCATTTAAGGTAGAAGCAATAGTTACCCTATCTTCAAGAATTCTTTTAACTCCCTCCAGCGTATCTTTTTGTGCGCGGAAATTATCTCTTTCTACACTTATCGCTGCTTTTTCAGTAGTTAATGTTTGATTTTCTAAAGTAAGCCTGGCTACTTCTTCTTCCAGAAATCCTATTTTGTCGTTTAATTCAGCAATCAATTCTTCTGCTTTTTTCCTTTCCTCAGCAGTAATTTTCTGCTTCCTGAGAATACTACCGATCTGTCCTTTTAATTTCACTATTTCAGAATTGCTTTCTGTAAGCTTTCCTTCAATTTCATTGTTGTAACCTGTTAGAGAATCCAATCTCGCCAGCGAAGCATCAAAGCTTCTTTGTAATTCGTTTTTTGATGAATCAACAGTCACATATTGCGCTTGTAGCTGTGTCATCTTCTGGTCGTTGTTGTTTTTATCCCAGAGAAAATACCCCCAGGTGCCAAGAATACCCACAGCCAGTAAACCTATAATAAGGTTTTTTGAATCTTTACGGGGTGGCTGGCTTTGGGGAGTAGCCGATGGATAATTACTTGTGCTCATATAATGTGTATTTAATTAAAAAACTGGTTTTAAACAGCTTCGGCAGTAAGTTAGTCCAAAACCGTGCCAATAGGCTGAAAAAAATGTTAAGGGAATGTGCAAAACTAATGTAAATAATTGTTTGTGTAGATATTACCAATTAAAAAATAACTTTGTAGGATGGCTGCAGAAAAGATTTTAAAAGACTGGAAACAAAAGCTATTTAAACCTGTTTATTGGTTTGAAGGTGAGGAGGATTATTTTATCGATAAGCTTATAAAATATGCAGAACATTCTATTCTTAACGAATCCGAAGCCTCCTTTAATCTATCTGTATTTTATGGTAAAGATGCTAACTGGAGTGACGTCATCAATGCATGTATGAGATATCCCATGTTTGCAGAAAAGCAGGTGGTGATTCTAAAGGAAGCACAACAAATGAAAGACATTAATAAATTAGAGGGTTATATTGAAAAACCTTTACCCTCTACTATTTTTATTGTTGCCTATAAGGATAAAAAAGTGGACGGCAGAAGTAAGCTGGCGAAGCTGCTAAAGGAGAAAGGGGAGATGCTTTCAACAAAAAAACTGTATGAAAATCAATTACCCGAATGGGCCTCAGAGCTGGTACACTCCAAGGGGTTTTCAATTGACCATAAAGCTGTTGCTTTACTGGTAGATCATATAGGTAATGATTTGAGTCGTATCGACAATGAAATCGATAAGCTTCTGGTTAATATAGGATCAAAAAAAACGATTACGGCCGACGATATTGAAAAGTATGTAGGCGTTAGTAAAGAGTATAATCCTTTCGAATTGCAAAACGCCTTAGCTAAAAAGGATCTTGTAAAAGCTATGAAGATTGTTAACTATTTCGGGGCAAACCCCAAAGCGGCCCCGATTCAATTAATATTACCTGCGTTATATAATCTGTTTAGTAAAACATATATGGTATTTGGTCAGAATAATGTTGATGAAAAATCAACAGCACTTGCCATCGGTGTGCATCATTATTTTGTTAAGGATTACCTGCTAACCGCAAAAAACTACGGTTTTGATGGTGTGCAAAACGCTTTATTATTATTGCATCAGTATAATCTGAAAAGTGTGGGTGTGGGAGATAGCGGTACTGCTGATGGCGATCTAATGAAGGAACTGATTGTCAAAATAACGCATTGATTCAAGTCTGTCGCTATTTAATTGCTCCTTCAGTTGCTCTATTCCATCAAATTTTTTTTCGGCACGGAGCCTTGTTTTTATGCTGACTTTTAATATTTGACCATATATATCATCGTTGAAGTCAATAATATTCACTTCAATACGTTGCTGACTACCGTCTACGGTCGGACGAATACCTATGTTCATCATTCCTTTTAATGATAAATTATTTTTTGAAGGAAGAGATACCTCTACAACATACACACCGTTAGCCGGAATAATTTTTTCACTGTTTTCTATTGCTAAGTTAGCTGTTGGAAAGCCGATTGTTCTTCCTAAACGGTCACCAGTTATAACTCTGCCTTCAAAAAAGAAATCATAACCTAATAAGGCATTGGCACGTTGAATATCACCCCCTTTTAATGCCGTTCTGATGATGGTAGAACTTACAGCAATATCCTTAAGCAGGTGTTGTGGAATTTCTTTGAGCTTGAAAAATCCTTTATCACAATAATCTTCCAGCAGTTTATAGTCGCCTAACCTTCCCTTCCCGAACTTATGATCATAACCAATAATAACAACTTCAGGCTGAAAATTCTTACATAAAAAATCTTCAACATACTGGGCTGGCGAGAGAGCTGAAAATTGTTCCGTAAAGGGAACAATAACAAGGTGATCAATGCCAAATGCGTCGAGGAGACTGATTCTTTCTTCGATAGTGTTAATCAGTTCTACGCTTTTAGCGGCTTGATGAACTACTTTTCTTGGATGAGGATGAAAAGTAATAATAATAGTTTCTCCACCAATGCTGGCGGCTTCCGATTTTAACCGGGAAATGATTTGCTGATGTCCTAAATGGACTCCATCGAAAGTACCTATTGTAACTACTGCTTTTTTAAACGCTGGTAAGCGGTCAATATCCTTATGAACGATCATAGATTCCGGCAAAGATAATCTTATCTTTGCGCTTCAAAATTAAAACGATTCATGAGTCTTTATTCGCAAAGGGGAGTTTCGGCCCAAAAAGAAGATGTGCACAAAGCTACGGCCAATCTTGACAAAGGGCTTTACCCTTATGCGTTTTGTAAGCTATATCCCGATTTTCTGACTGGGGATGATGCCTGGGTAAACGTTATGCATGCTGATGGGGCTGGAACAAAAAGCATCTTAGCCTATTTGTATTGGAAAGAAACAGGTGATGCTTCTGTTTGGAAAGGAATTGCGCAGGATGCAATAGTTATGAATCTTGATGATTTGCTTTGTACGGGAATCACTGATAATATTTTGTTTTCTTCCACTATAGATCGTAATAAAAGACTAATACCTGCTGAAGTATTATCTGTTATTATAGATGCTACTCAGGAGTTTTTCGACCTCATGTCTGATTATGGTGTTAATATTAAATACCTGGGCGGAGAAACTGCTGATGTGGGTGACGTGGTGCGAACTATTGCTGTAAACGGAACGATGGCAGCTCGCTGGCCGAAAAACAAACTGGTGACAAATGAAAAAATTCAGCCTGGAAATGTTATCGTAGGGTTTGCCGGTTTTGGTACATGTACTTATGATAATCAATATAATAGCGGAATTGGGAGTAACGGATTAACGAGTGCCCGACATGATGCGCTTAGCAAATTTTACAGTCATACTTTCCCGGAATCTTACGACAACGGCCTTCCCGATGAAGTGGTATATATTGGAAAACATAGGCTAACTGATCAGGTAATGATTGAAACCGGGGAGTTTATGCAGGCAGGTTCTTTATTATTATCTCCAACAAGAACGTATGCCCCACTTTTGCAAGCTATACTCAATAATCATTTTCAAGAGGTGAATGGTATTATTCATTGTAGCGGAGGGGGGCAAACCAAATGCTTGAAATATCTGCCAGCTAATTTTCGAATTATTAAGGATAATCTTTTTACCCCACCGGCAGTTTTTAACATTTTACAGGCTGCATCTAATGCTGATAACAGAGAGATGTATCAGGTATTTAATATGGGACATCGTCTGGAAATTTTTACAAATCCAAAAGCTGCTGAAGCTATGATTTCCACGGCTGCAGAATTTGGAATAAACGCTCGTATTGTAGGCCGCGTCGAACTTTCGGAGAAAAAAGAACTTCACTTGATAGTAAAAGATGAGATGATCATCTATAATTGATAATGTGAATTAACATTTTCTTTCGTTCGTTTTTCTGACTTTCTTCGTAAAAAGCTATGAAGTCTCAATATCGCGTATTACATTTGTTCTTGTTCAGCCGTAATTGATTTGCAATCACCCTTTTTGCAACGTTTATTAGAAATTTTACGACTATTTATTGTTGAGCCCGTACCCTGATCGATAGATTAGTCATTTTATATTTAGACAGATATGAGACAGCTCAAGATTGCTACGCAGATTACAAACAGGGATTCCCAGGCAGTAGAGAAGTACTTACAGGAGATATCAAAGATTTCAATGATCACTCCGGAAGAGGAAACTGTTCTTGCCCAGCGGATTAAAATGGGAGATCAGCGTGCTTTAGACAAACTGGTGCAAGCCAACTTACGTTTCGTGGTTTCTGTTGCTAAGCAGTACCAGCATCAGGGCCTCTCTCTTAGCGATTTGATCAACGAGGGTAACCTCGGATTGATAAAAGCTGCCCAGCGTTTCGATGAAACCAAGGGTTTTAAGTTTATTTCATACGCCGTTTGGTGGATTCGCCAGTCCATTTTACAGGCGTTGGCAGAGCAGGGTAGATTAGTCCGCCTGCCTCAAAACAAAATTGGCACTTATAACAAAGCGAACAAAGCCTACATGGCTTTCGAGCAAGAGCACGAAAGAGAACCCAGCACAGAAGAACTGGCTGAGCTTCTTGAAATGAGCGAAACAGAAATCAACAATATCTTCCAAAGTAATACTCGTCATACATCTCTTGATGCTCCGGTTCACGAAGCTGAAGATGTAGCGATGGGTGATTTATTGGAAGGTAGCGATGATACTGATGATGACGTGATGAAAGATTCTTTACGTAATGAAATCCGTAGAGTGCTGAAATCACTGAGTCCTCGTGAAGCTGAAATTGTAAATGCTTATTTCGGTCTTGACGGAGAAAATGGAGTGACCATCGAGCAGATAGGGCAGAAATACGATCTTACTAAAGAGCGTATCCGCCAAATCAAAGAAAGAGCTATTAAACGTTTACAAAAAGCACGCTATAGCAATGCATTGAAAGCGTATTTAGGATAAGCTTATTGTAAGCCTGTACGATACAGGTTTTTAAAAACCTTGCTGGTTCCAGATTTTTGATCTGTAATGGCAAGGTTTTTTTATCTTTCCAACATGTTAAAATCTCCTGCACAAAGGTGATCCTCCCGAGTATAGGTTTTAACTTTGCAAAGTATATGAGAATAATCCCAACATGGAGTTTTCTATTATTTTTAGTGGTTTTGATTTCCTGTGAAAGAGCAATAAACTTTGAACCAAAAGATGCTAATCCCAAAATAGTGATAGAAGGGATTATAGAGAATGATCAGTATCCCATCGTAAGGATCACTAATAGTTTGAATTTTTTCGATGAGATATCACTTGGGGATGCGTCTGATTTTTTTATTCATAACGCCAATGTGGAAATATCCAATGGAGAGTCTACATATATTCTGGTAGAAAAATCTGTATCGATAGGTGATGGCGCTAGTCTATATTATTACACGGTTGACTCTTCTGACTTAAATGCTGTATTTAAGGGTGAATTAGACAAGCAATATGAATTAAGTATAGAAATTGGAGGACAAACCTATACTTCCACTACTACAATACCTCCACTCAACAAATCCATTACGGCATTGTTGTACGAGGAATACATTGATAAAGATGATCCCGGTAAAATAGCTCTATATGGTGAATATTATGATCCTCCTGGTTTAGGTAATTACACCAGGTATTTTACGCAGGTGGCTGGTGGTGCATTTCTGCCAGGATTAAATTCTGTTTTTGACGATCAGGTAGTGGATGGTAAAACTTACAGGTTGCAGATAGACCAGGGAGCTGATCGTAATACAGAAATTGATTTTGATGAGTACGCTTATTTTAGGAGAGGAGACAGTATTACTGTTAAATATTGTAATATAGATAAAAGTACTTACGACTTCTGGAGAACAATGGAATATGGCTATCAAAGCATTGGTAATCCTTTTTCTGCACCAACAAGAGTAATAGGAAATATCAGTAATGGCGCTTTGGGGTATTTTGGTGGATATGCTGTGCAGTATATTAGCATCACCTTACCAGAATAGGTATAAATTTGAAAAAATTTTAGTCTTAGATAATTTATATGGATAATAATACAGTTAAAGAAAAAGTTCATTGTCTGATCATTGGTTCAGGTCCGGCGGGGTATACCGCAGCTATCTATGCTTCGCGTGCTAATCTCAAACCTGTTTTATACCAGGGAATTCAACCTGGTGGTCAGCTGACTATTACCACCGAAGTAGAAAACTATCCGGGTTATCCTGATGGTGTTCAGGGACCTGATATGATGGTGAATTTTGAGAAGCAAGCTACTCGCATGGGGGCTGATATTCGTTTCGGATTGGCTACAAAGGTTGATTTTACCAAACATCCTTTTTCTGTTTGGATAGATGAAGAGAAGCTTATAGAAGCTGATGCTGTGATCATTGCAACCGGAGCTTCAGCCAAATGGCTGGGTGTAAAAGGTGAAGAGCGTTTGAATGGTTACGGTGTAAGCGCATGTGCTGTTTGTGATGGATTCTTTTTTAAAGGTAAAGAAGTAGCTATAGTTGGTGCAGGAGATACTGCGGCGGAAGAAGCTCTTTATCTTTCTAAGCTTTGTTCAACAGTGCATATGCTCATTCGCCGTGATAGTATGCGTGCTTCTAAGATTATGCAGGAAAGAATTAACAGAACTCCTAATATAAAAATTCACTGGAATACAGAAACAGAAGAAGTATTGGGAGACACAAAGGTAGAAGCTGTAAGTATTAAAAATAATAAGACAGGCGAAATAACCCAATTGCCGGTTAGTGCGTTCTTTGTAGCTATCGGGCATGAGCCTAACTCCCAGATTTTTAAAGGTTGGCTGGACATGGACGAAGCTGGGTATATTAAAACTGTTCCCGGAACATCGAAAACAAATATTGAAGGTGTTTTTGCTTCAGGTGATGTGCAGGATAATATATACAGACAGGCCGTAACTGCTGCAGGAAGTGGATGTATGGCTGCTTTAGATGCTGAAAGATATCTTTCCATGAAAGAACTGGGCGTATGATTTCAATAGAGTTACAAGATGTTCGTCTCCATGCTTATCATGGAATATATGAGGGAGAGGATAAAATAGGAAATCCTTATATCATTAATTTATCAGTTAAATACGATGAAAAACATGCTGATTTTGATGATATAAGGAATACTATTAATTATGTTGATCTTTATGAAATTGTTAAGCAACGAATGCAGATTCCTACCGGTCTATTGGAAAAAGTATGTGAAAGCATTATCAGAAGAGTAAGACACCAGTATCCATTTGTACAGGAGGTAACTTTGTCTCTATATAAACTTCAACCTCCATTAATTAATTTCGAAGGAAAAGTAGGCGTAACGATGACTAAAAAATTTAATGAATAAAAGCCTCACGATATCATTTTTGGGTTTATTCTATCTCCTTATTCCTACTTTTCTTACAGCACAGGATGCTAATTCTTTAATAAAACAAGCTGAACAATTACATCGATCGTTAAAAGATGAAGAAGCTTTAGAGAAATATCTTGAAGCGGTGAAATTACAGCCGCACAATGCCCCTCTATTAGCAAAGGTGAGTGAACTCTATAATCTAATTGGTAAAAGACAGAAAACAAAAGAACAACAAAAAACCTTTTACTATAAAGGTAAAGAATACGCTACTGAAGCGTTGAGGATTGCTCCTGATAATGCAGAAGCAAATTTTGTGATGGCCATGTCGATGGGTAGAATGGCTCAAATGACTTCAGGAGAAGAAAAAATAAAGGCTGTTAAGGACATAAAAAAATATGCAGATAATTGCATAAAAATAGATCCCCAAAATTTTAAAGGCTACCATGTTTTAGGCAAATGGCATTACGAAGTTAGCAGCCTAAATGCAGTAGAGCGTCTCATAGTAAAAATTGGATACGGCGCTTTCCCTCAATCCAGCATGGAAGATGCGGCAAAAAACTATCAAAAAAGCATGCAATTGTATCCGGATTTTCTTTTGAATTATCTGGAATTGGCAAAAGCATATAAGAAACTTGGCGATAAATCGAAAGCCAGAAATCTACTGCTACAATTACAACAAAAGCCATCTATAACTTATGATGATCCCAAAATAAAAGGTTTAGGAAAGGAGTTGCTTGACGATTTATAAGTATTATTGCGACTATTAACAATGGTACAACCCACATTTGAAATAGGAACCCCTTTGCCAGGCGATTTGCCTTCAGACAGCCAATTGTTGGTGGAAATCAGCCAGCAATCCCTCAATTTTGCTTTATACGCGCGAGAAACCAATCAGCTTTTTTTATTGAGACAGTATAGAATGTATACTTCTGCCGACCGATCAGTGAGTGATTTGCTGGAAGAAATCATTATCAGTGATGAAGTCATTGCGCGTCATTCAGAGAAGGCAAAACTCATTTATAATTTTCCTGCTGCCGATTTAGTGCCGTCTGAGTATTATAGCGCTGATATAAAAAAAAGCATTGCTAAATTGACAGATGGGGAGGCGAGTACAGATTTACTGTTTGATGAGCAGGTGAGCGGTTGGGATATGCATAACATTTATCGTGTTTCAAGAGATATTCATCTTCTTTGTAAAGAAAAATTTAAGGGTAGCCAGTTCTGGCATCTCTACACAATGATTTTGCTGAATGCCAGTTATGATGTACCCGATAATGGTGATGCATGCAAGCTCATATTTTACAACGACAAGTTTATAGTAGCGTGTTTTCGTAACCGGCAATTATTATTGTTGCAAACTTTCTTTTACCAAACACCGGAAGACGTTGCCTATTATCTATTGTTGATTTGTAAACAGCATGCTATTCATCAGCAGGAAGTGAAATTGATCATTTCAGGATTAATAGATGCTCAGTCAGCCCTATATTCTGAATTGTTGAAATATTTTGTTGAAGTTCACTATGATGAACTTCCTGATTCTTTTGGGTCAAATGAATTGCTGAAAGAATATCCACAACATTATTTTTCACCTCTACTGAAAATGTCTTTATGCGTATAATTGGCGGAGAATTGGGTGGTAGAAAAATAAATCCGCCTTCTAAAATGCCCTACACCCGTCCAACTACAGATGTAGCTAAAGAGGGACTGTTTAATATCATTCAGAATAACCTCGATATTACTTCCTTAAAAACATGCGATCTTTTTGGTGGGACTGGTAGTATTAGTTATGAACTGGCATCGCGTGGTGCAAAAAACTGTACTATCGTAGAGAAAGATAATGCTATGTTTAACTTTATAAAAAAAACAGCATCAATACTGAAGCTGGATAATTTTCATCCCGTTAAAATGGATGTATTCAGATTTATAGCACAGCAGACAGACAGCTACGATCTTATTTTCGCTGGCCCTCCCTATGCCTTGGAAACAATCGACCTGTTACCCCTGCAAATTTTTGAAAAAAAAATGCTTACACCGAAGGGATGGTTCATTCTGGAACATACACCCCGTAACGATTATAAAACCTTTCCCCATTATGTAACTGAAAGGAACTACGGAACAACCATCTTCAGTATTTTTGTCAATAGATGAACATTTTTGTAACCGGTACTGGAACAGGAATAGGGAAAACAATCGTTTCCGCTATTCTTACTGAGGCCCTTAAGGCTGATTATTGGAAGCCTGTACAAGCGGGCAATATTGATGAAACCGATTCGGATTGGGTTCGATCAGTGGTGACTAACCAACAATCTCAAGTTCATTCCGAAGCGTACCTGTTGAACATGCCTGCATCGCCTCATATAGCAGCAAGAAAGGAAAGTGTTAATATCAGTATAGATAGAATAATAAAGACATTGCCCCATGCAGAGAATCTTGTTATAGAAGGAGCAGGTGGAATAATGGTGCCGTTGAATGAAAGTGAATTTGTAATTGATCTGATCAAGGCAATTGATGCTAAGGTTGTACTTGTAAGTCGTAATGGATTAGGAAGTATTAATCACTCTTTATTAACGGCTATGGTATGCAGACAGCATAACATAAAGGTGTTGGGCTGGATGTTTAATGATCAGTATCTGGATTATGAAAAGGAAATAATCCAATGGACTGGTTATCATCATCTGGGTACTATCCCTTTTGTTGATTATCCTGATAAAAATTTTATTGCAGCTCAGGCAATAATAATGGAACAACAATTTTATCATTGGCCCTGGTAATACATTTATGAATAAAGCAACTATCAGGAAAGAATACAGTTTACGTAGATTAACACTGTCTGATGAGGAAGTCATAATACTATCCACCCAGATTGTAGAATTATTCAGGTCTTTGAAGCTGGATGGCGTTCAGACGTTATTGTCATATTCACCTATTACCCGCAAACGAGAATTTGACCCGGGTCCCTGTGAACAACTTCACCTTCTGAATAATCCCCAAGCGAACATCGCATTACCTAAGATGGATATGTTAACACTGGAAATGGAGGCTATTGCAATTTCACTATTATCTGAGTTTTCCGTTAACTCTTATGGTATTGCAGAACCTGAAGGTAGCAATATTATATCTCCTCAATTGATTGATGCAGTATTTGTACCCCTGCTGGCATTTGATATAAAAGGTTATCGTGTAGGTTATGGGAAAGGTTTTTATGACAGGTATTTTGCTCGCTGTGCTCCTGATGTTGTAAGGATTGGTTTTTCATTTTTTGAGGCACTGCCAGCCATCAGAGACATCAATCAATTTGACGTACCTTTAAAATATTGTATAACTCCCTCTCGCTTATATGAATTTTAATACACCGTTGTTAAGAACGATAAGGATTCTCCTATTTCCATTTTCACTGATTTATGGTTGCATATTGTGGATTAGAAACAAACTTTTTGATAAGGGTGTGATAGACTCTTCATCCTTTAATCTTCCCATTATTGGTGTAGGTAACTTATCGGTTGGAGGAACAGGTAAGTCACCTATGGTTGAGTTTTTGTTGGAGCTTTTACAAAATCAATATACACTGGCTGTACTAAGCAGGGGGTATAAAAGGAAAACGCGGGGCTTTGCTTTGGCTAATGAAAGTACAACGGCATTAGAGATAGGAGATGAGCCCATGCAGTTTTATAGAAAATTTCCTAAAGTAACCGTAGCTGTTGGGGAGGAAAGAATTGTAGCCATACCTCAATTATTACACGATCGTCCAGCTACTGAAGTAATTATTCTTGATGACGCATTTCAGCATCGTTATGTTAGAGCAGGACTTGATATTATCTTAACTGATGCCAATAATTTGTTTACAAGAGATTGGTTTCTACCAACAGGTGATTTACGTGATACTAAATCAAGTTGCCAGCGCGCTCATATTATTATTGTTACAAAATGCCGCGAAGACCTGTCTGTGAAAGAAAAAGAGGAAATTATTAAAGAAATCAATCCCTTATCCCATCAATATGTCTTTTTTACTACTATTGATTATGGGATACCTTATCATATTAGCACTAAAGTTCAAAAACCCCTCGATGATCGTACAGAAGTGTTGTTGATAAGTGGTATAGCTAACCCTAAGCCATTAAAAAAATATTTGTATAATAATGCTGAATCTTACTCTGAGATCTTATATAATGATCATCATATATTCAGTATTGATGATTGGAAAGATATAGGCAAAAGATTTAACGCAATTACCTCAGACAATAAAATTGTGCTGACAACAGAAAAGGATGCTGTTCGGCTGTTTAAGTTTAATCAGTCTTTGAATGACTATCCATTATATGTACTACCTATAACTATTCGTTTTCTATTTGATCAACAGGCGGAGTTTGCTGAAATAATCAGTAAATTCATTTCCGGATTTCAAGACAAAAAAGAAAATACCTGATGCCTTCAAAAAAATCTTCAAGAAAAAAGACTTCCCGTTCAGAAAAGCGCCGTGAGTTTACAGGTGTTTTAGATATTACAAGATCGGGAATGGGTTATGTAATTGTAAAGGATTTGTCTAGCGATATAATTGTGAAGCCATCAGACTTTAATACTGCGCTTCATGGAGATACTGTAAGAGTGTTGGCAAGTAATAGTATTTCAAAGAATGGCAGACTTCAAGGCGAAATTGTTGAAGTATTAAAAAGAAGACAAACAGAGTTTCCAGGCAGATTACAGATTAGTGAAAAATTTGCATTTTTCGTTGCTGATATTGATAAACCTATACCTGATATTTTTATTCCTATTGATAAATTAAACAACGCAACTGAAAAAGATCTGGTAATAGTCAGGATAGTAGATTGGCAGAAAAACAAAAAACCTGTTGGCGAGGTAGTGAGCATAATGGATGAAAGTGATGAAAGTGATTTTGCTATGAAGCAGATATTAATGGAAAATGGTTTTCCATTGAGTTTTTCTGACGAAGCTCTGGAGGAATCTGAAAGAATTCCGGATGCTATTCCGCAGGAAGAATATCGTAAAAGAAAAGACTTCAGGAACGTTCTGACAGTTACTATTGATCCACTCGACGCAAAAGACTTTGATGATGCGATATCATTAAATACATTGGATAATGGCAATTACGAAATAGGTGTACATATTGCAGATGTTAGTTATTATCTTGAACAGGGTACTGTTTTGGATGCGGAAGCCTATGAGAGGGCAACTTCTGTATATCTTCCCGATAGAGTATTGCCAATGCTTCCCGAAAGAATTTCAAACGAATTATGTTCTCTTCGTCCAAATGAAGAGAAACTTACCTATTCTGCTGTTTTTGTCATAACACCAAAAGGGACAATAAAATCGCACTGGATTGGCAGGACTGTAATTAACTCAAATCATCGTTTTACCTACGAAGAAGCACAGGAAATTATAGAAACAGGTGTAGGACTATATAAAGATGAAATTTTACTGCTCAATAAAATTTCTCAAAGATTAAGAAAACAGCGATTTAAAAAAGGAGCTATCAACTTTTCATCACAGGAGGTTAGATTTAAGCTGGATGAGAAAGCGAAACCAATAGGTATAATCATCAAAGAAAGTAAGGAAGCCCACCAATTGATTGAGGAATTAATGTTATTGGCCAACAAGACGGTAGCTGAATATATTTCTGCCATTAAAGTCGATAAGAAACCAGTTCCATTTCCTTATCGTGTGCATGATACGCCTGACGAAATCAAACTCCTTCCTTTTATGGCATTTGCTAAAAAATACGGTCATGATTTTGATACCTCAACGCCTGAAGCTATTGCTGAATCTTTTAATAAAATGATTGAAATGGCAAAAGGTACTCCTGAACAACATGTTCTTGAGCAATTAGGTATTCGTACTATGGCGAAAGCTATTTATACAACGGAAAATATTGGCCATTACGGTCTGGGATTTGCAAATTATTGTCATTTTACTTCTCCTATTCGCCGTTATCCTGATGTGTTGGTCCACCGTATTGTACAAGAGGCTTTGGAGCAAAAAATAAATCCGGATAAAAAACTGGAGCAAAAGAGTAAACATTGCAGCGACAGAGAGCGCTCAGCCATGGAAGCGGAGCGCGCTGCTAACAAATACAAACAAGTGGAGTATATGCGTGAGTTTCTGGGAGAAGAATTTGAAGCGGTGATAACTGGTGTATCCGGCTTTGGATTCTGGGCAGAAACTACAGCCCATAAATGCGAAGGTTTAGTGAGTATGACCAGCTTGCATGATTTCGATGATTTTGTACTTATTGAAAGTGATTATAGCCTGGTAGGAAGAAAGAGTGGTAGAAAATTCAGAATGGGTGATAAGGTAGAGATCAAAGTGGTTGCAGCTAATCTTACTAAAAGACAGTTGGATTATGAATGGGTAATATCTGCATCTTTAGGTGAACAGGAAAAAAATATCTCTGCGGTAAAACCGCATAGTCGTTCAGTAAAACCTGAGCGAAAAAATAAAAGAAAAAAGAAGTAGGACTACTTTATTATAAACTGACAATAAAGATATCATCATTAACTACGGATTATAGTCATAAGCATATTAACTATATTAGGGAATATGTAGTGGGTAATTATAAATAGCGTTTAGAAATGCAATCATTTGAGGAATTATCATTGCTTTTTAGTAAACATTTTGAAGAGAAACATTTTCCTGATTCACCAGTAACATTATACGAACCTTGTGAATATTTTTTGGGCATAGGAGGCAAAAGGGTAAGACCTGTATTATGTCTGATGGCGAATGAACTTTTCGGTCAAATTAATGAAGATGCTTATCATGCAGCTACAGCTATTGAACTTTTTCACAATTTTACCCTGATTCATGATGATATAATGGATAAAGCTCCTTTGCGAAGAGGAAAAGCAACTGTACACGAAAAATATGGATCAACAACGGCATTACTTGCAGGTGATGTGATGTTGATTAAAGCGTATGAATATCTGGGTAAAATAACTCCGTCTTTTTTACCATTAGCCTTGAATAACTTTAATACTGCTGCCAGAGAGGTATGTGAGGGGCAACAGATGGATATGGATTTTGAGAAAAAAGAATTTGTAGGGTTAGAAGAGTATATTCATATGATAGCTTTAAAGACTTCTGTATTAGTTGCAGCAAGTTTAAAAATAGGCGCTATACTCGGTGGTGCAGGTAAAGGAAATCAGGAACATTTGTACGAGTTTGGAAAAAATCTGGGTATTGCCTTTCAGGTCCAGGACGACTATCTGGATGCATTTGGTGACCCGGCTAAATTTGGTAAACAGGTGGGTGGAGATATTATGGCTAATAAAAAAACATTCCTTGTTCTTCATGTGCTTGAAAGTTGCAGTGAGGGGCAGAAAAAGGAATTCATGAGGTTGATGTCTTCCAATAATGAAGATAAAGTGGAAAGAGTGTTGAATCTATTCAGGGAGTGTGGAGTGGATAAATGGGCAGGTGGACTAAAAGATAAATATATTAACGAGGCAGAATTTCATCTCGAAGAAACTGCTATTCCTTCTTCCAGAAAAGAACCTTTAAGAAAACTCATGCATTTTTTAGTACAAAGAGATCATTAGATATTTAAAAAGTTTGCTCTGTAAGAGCACTTTTACGAATAGAAAATCCAACCATAGCTTTTCTGACCATATATTTTATAGAATTTTCAGGGAAAAATGGTCAATGTTTTAGTAGGAGATTGTTGTTAAGAATATTCAGTTGTGAATGATCAATGTTTTAGTAAGAGATTGTTTCAGTGGTTAATAGGATGTATAACAGATAACACATTGACAATTGCTTATCCGCGATTTTAGAAGTTGATGTTATCTTTGAAAAGATTTCGGCATTTGTCAGCGTGAAGACTGATATATAAAGTTTAATGAAGTATGAAGTTTCAAATAGGAGATAAAGTGTTGGTGCTGCATTCTGAAGAAGAGGCAGAAGTGGTGGATATTATCAATGAGAAAATGGTAATGGTAGACGTTCGCGGCGTGAAATTCCCTGCCTATATAGACCAGCTTGATTTCCCCTATTTTAATCGTTTTTTCAAAAAAAAACCTGAGCCGGTAAAACCTACACGTACGTATATCGATGAAATTCCCAAAGAGAAAAAAGTGCTGGCTGATAAAACAGAGTCCGGTATCTGGCTAACTTTTATTCCGATAATGAGTACGGATGATTTTGGAGATGATGTAGTAGAAGAGTTAAAAATTCATCTGGTAAATAGAACCGCTAAAACCTATCGGTTTGATTATGCTCTGAATTACCTGAAAAAAGATGGGTTTGAATTAAAGAATAGAATTGAACCTTTCCAGGACTTTTACATACACGATATCCCATTTGAAAATATTAATGATGGTCCTGCTTTTAGTGTCGTATTTAGTCTTGATCCGCCACAAAAAGGAAAGGCAGAGAGTTATGAAACTTCTCTCAAACTAAAAGGTAAACAGGTATTCAATAAGCTTGCCGGACTTAAACAGCAAGGGGAAGCTACTTTTTCCTATAATTTGTTAGAAAAGTATCCTGATCGCGAGCCTGAAGAAAAAATCGAGCTTTCGTCATTAAGCAATAAAGGCTTTAAAGTGTATGCTGCTTCTGCTGCACGCAAACATCTAGAGCCAGCTAAACATGAGTTGGACTTGCATATTGAGAAATTAAACAAGAACCATGATAAACTGTCCAATTTTGAAAAGTTGACACTTCAAATACAGACATTCGAGAAATATCTTGATCTTGCTGTGGCTCATCATCTGGCATCTATGACTGTTATCCATGGCGTGGGAACCGGCAAACTCAGAGATGATATCCACGAAATTTTGCGCATCAGGGGAGATGTTAAGTCTTTTATTAACCGGTATCACCCAGCCTATGGATATGGCGCTACGGAGGTCTTTTTTCAGTACTAACAGCGCATAGATTGCCTTATTTTTCGGTTTCTGTTTTATCAGCTACCTGTTTATCTACTAATATTCTTCTTGCCGTACAGTTGTTTTTAAGTGTTTATAGTGGGCTTACATATAGGATTGTTGATACTCTAACTACTTTTTTTCACGGAAAGTAGTTGTTTGATAGTTTTCCTGGTTATTCACATTGTAAGTTCGTTTTCCTTGGACCCATTACTCACTACTTTATGCGATCCTTCCATCACTGTACTCACCTGTTCATTGTTCGTTTAACTTACGTACCTCATACAGTGTAATCACCCTTTTTATAAGCATATAAGATATGATTGTTTGAGGATTATCTTTTTGGCAAGCGATCCTGCTCCCAATACTCGGCATTTATGAAGTGAATTTTCCGCTCTCCTTGGCCCCACTGAAAAAATAATTGCATCAGCAATGATGCTAACTGATGAAGCCTACGATAAAGACAACTCTTATCCTAACATATGGGCATCATATACTGTATTCATCATCTGCCGGATATTGCCTGAAGGCCCCAAAATAAAGAGCAGATACTACTGCTGTCGTAATTATTTCACTGCCACTCATTTTGCGACGGCTGTTTTATTAATTGCCTACTGTTTTTAGTAATATATCTACCAAAAAATAGATTGTTGATTGCCTATAGTTTTATCCGAAGTGAGCATTAAGCATGACATTTTTGGTATGGTAACCTGAAACTATCATTTCTTGATGCTCGCTTTTCATTCTATAGAACCTAACAACCTCTGGGGAATTAAGTATAATCTACAATGTCTTTTATAGCTCCCGATCACAGGCGCTATAAAGGTTGTCAGTGAACTGTTTTAAATACCGCATTAATGCTGATGAGTGTAAACCAAGCTGAGTAGTATACCTATTAATTCATATATATATTACAGAAATATAAAATAATCAGTTTGTATTTTTCAGAAAATCAGATATAGTTAATTGTAAATTTTAAATATAAAATTCTGATTATTTAAAGGCTGTCCACATACAACTATGTAGCAATATTGAAATAATAAAAAGTCATTAAGGTAATAAGAGAATCAAAAGTTAAGATTCAGATCAGATAGCCGCTGAAGTTGTTCGTATTTAATAGGGTAGCTCATAAACACACCTGCCTTACCCATTTTTACCTCTCCTTCTACTTTAATCGCTACAACGCTATCTGAAAATGTTTGAATCATTTTTGATAATGCGGAACCTGTCTGAACCTTTAAAATAAGTGGAATAGCAAACGTGTCCTTACGGGGAACGGTGATAGTAACGTCTGTATGGGCTTCACCCAGATATGTCGAATTGGCATAAAACTTAGCAACCGCGTCTTTTAGTTTTACTTGTTGTTTATTGGGATTAAACATCCTTATGTCTACCCCTATTTCAGATTCTTTAAACCCCCATTTTAAAAATCGGATGTTTTGAAAATCCACGTACTCTAAATCTTTTGGTTTGGTACAACCTGATATACCCATCGCTACCAGTACCATTATTACTAAAATTCTCATCACCATATTTTGATCGAAAATAGGAGATTAATTTTTTGATCCCAAAAACAGGATTTAATTTTATTAATTCCTTCGCTAAAATATTTAGAAATGGTGTGGAAATTCCAGGTTTATTTTGACAAAATAGTGTGGTAAATATTTTAGTTTAATAAATAAGTTGTAATAAACTAGTAATCAATTATATAAATTATTATGTTTACTATTAAAGTTTAAATAAAATGATTTAATATTTGCATGAATAAATGCATTTAACAATAAAATTCAATTTAGGATATAATATTATTTAATAAATGACATTAGTTGCTGATATACAATACTTTCCAAGTATTATATATTTTTTAAAATTAAGTGAATTTTCAAATTGTAAATTTGAAATATATGATCGCTTCCAAAAAAAGACTTTTAGAAACAGATGTAGTGTAATGGGTGGCAACGGTCCTATTCAGTTAAGTATTCCACTCGCTGGTGGCAGGACTCAAAAAACAATTATGAAAGATGTTATGTTAGACAATAAGACAATGTGGAAGATGCGCCATTGGAAAACGATAATATCATGTTACAACAAGTCCCCCTGGTTTGATTTTTACCGCGATGAGCTGGAACATCTTTACCGTTCGAATCATGATTATTTACATGAGTGGAATTATGACTGCATCCAATGGATTTGTGACAAAATGTCAATTCAGACTGAGTTTTCTTTAACTTCAGATTTTACCTTTCATTACGATGAGAACAACTTCTTCGATTATAGAAATAGTCTCACTCCTTCATCAATTTCTGAGGAAGACAATAATCATAAAAGATACCCACAAGTATTTGAGGATAGGTTTGGCTTCGTACCCAATCTTTCTATCTTAGACTATTTGTTTTGTAATGGAAACAAATTATTGCGATAAATACTTGGTGAAACTATAGCGTTTATTTCCTAATCCCCATGCTGGAAATGTCTACCATTTATAATAAAATCATCTTGTCAGATTTCTCAGTTTTGGCCCATTGGTAGTTTGAAAAAATATCTAGCGACCAATGGTACAATTATGAAATAGACAGGATAGTATCAATATTATGATATGAATTAAATTTTGTATGTATTGATTTTTTAAAAAGATTCATCAACTTACATATGTTTTAAAAGGTTTTCCTGATCTCCCCTTTGCCATCCATATTTAGGATTATGATAAAATAGAAAAGTCGGGGAATCAGTCAAAAACTACAGGGAGGTCAAGCAGTTACAGTTCAACAATTGTCTTATTACTCACGTTTTCCTGCATTTCATGATCGGGGAAATAAAAGGTTGATGCCGCAACAAATGGCTGGGTAGGATCCATGTTAGCGGGCTTTGGAAAACTATTAATCTCAGATTCTATATAGCTGAAATGTGTGGCTGTAACTAAGACTTTTGCATAACTAATCACTGGTTCTTCAGAAACAGATGCAGTTACAATTTGGTCAAATCCATCTTCCGAATCCACTTTTGGTAAGGTGTTTTCTTCAGATAAGGGGTAGGCCGAAATCTGAATAGTGGACTGTTGAGAGATAAACTTTCTTGTTTGCAAGGAAGTATCATTAGCTGGTGAATGTAAGTATTTTGCGGAAACTGTTGATTTAACTACTGTGGAAGTGGGCAATGAGTTTTTTTGATTATCAAATGTTGGCTCTGCATTAGCAGTGGATCTTAGTGGTAATGGTTGGATATGTGTTACGGGAAAACCAGAAGTAGTACTAACAATGTGAATTTTTCCCGGATTTGCAGTAATCATAATGATTAAAAAGAAAAGAACCAGTGGGTTACTTTTGTTACCCGACTTGTCATGTATATTCAATAGCCTTTTTACGCGGTTTAATAGTTCGTATCTGTTTTTACCCGTGGCAGCCAGTGTTCCGAATGAAAAATCATTAATTGCATTTTTGCTTATTATAAATAGCGCCTCGGCATAATTACGCCTATCATAACCCAGTTTAATCACTTCATCATCGCAGCAGTTCTCTCTTTCCTTTTGAATTTGCTGCAATAACCATTGTGCAAACGGATTAAAGAATAGTAAAGAACTCATTAAGCATGATAAGAGATGGGCGAAATAATCATTCCTTCGTATATGGTAAAACTCGTGTGCAACAAGTGCTTCTATTTGAGCAGTATTTAATTGTGTTAAAACAGTTACCGGTAATAATATAACCGGTTTGATTAAACCTTTTGTAAGAGGAACATGAATATATGCTGATATCTTAACTACTATTTTTCTTTGCAGATTATATAATGTTCTGAGACGATCTACAAAATTCTGTAAGGTTAAACTGCTGATACCATTATTTGAATCAGCTATGAAGGAAGTTTTATTATACTGTATATATTGATAAACCCAGCGTATAAAAATAAAGGTAATGATCAGTAAATAGAGAAAAGAAATATAAGGTAAATACCTGAAAATAGTGAAGGTTACGATTGAATGAAACAGACTGTTTTCCTGATGGTTATAGTTGTAATAAATATTAATGATAAACCACATTGAGCCTACACTTAAAAGTGTCATAGCTAACAAATACCTAAATGAAGCACTACTTTTTTTCAAATTTTCAGTAATAAGCACGTATATGGTCCAAAGCGCGCCCATTTGCCATAGACTCTCTATTAGAGACCATCCTAATGCCTGCATAAAAGATGAATGAAAAGCAGGATACATGCTTACTGATTTTTCATTTCAGTCAATAATTTCTGAATTTCTTCCAGTTCATCAGGTGAGGCTTTATGATTACCCAGTGCTTGTAAAACAAGTGCCGTTGCTGATCCCCCAAAAAGCGTATTAATCATTTTTCCCACAATATGTTTTTGTGTTTTCTCACGACTTACAGAAGCCTGATAAATATGCGTTTTAAAAGAATCGTCTCTTTTTACCAGACCCTTTTCATTCATTATTTGCATAAGTTTCAGTGTCGTAGTATAACCCGCTTCTTTTGTCTTGGAAAGCTCTTCATGTACATCTCTTACACTTGCCGTACCTCTTGACCAAAGTACTCGGAGTATTTCTAATTCACTTTCCGTTGGTTTAATATATTTTGTTGTGGACATGTTGATGGTATTGTCATCAAACTTACGATAAAGTTCGTAAATGAAAATACAAAAACCTTACAGCTAGCTTCCCTGTATCTGGCTTATTTAAAAGTTAACAATTCAATTCATTGATAACTCTAATTCTCGTGGCCGAACTTTGGGGAAGCTGTCACGTTCGCTCATATTTAGAGCGATGATAAAATAGAAAAGTCGGAATTTAAATAAATATAAAAAGACTCTATTTCAAAATAACACAATGATACTTTAATCAGTATATGGTAAGTTCACGATTATAGAAAAAGATCTTTTTTTTTTCCATTGATAGCTAGGAGATAATAAAGGGAATATTCAAGTATATGTTGCCCTGGCTTAGGGAAAATAAGGGGAGGGGCATTGCTTATTTCATTATATAAGCAATGAGGTATGAGTGAATAGCGGAAATCAGAGATATTACTTCATTTTACAATTACAGCCAGGATGTATTCCATGATTACTGTAATAAATTGCAAAAGCATGTAATAAGCTCAATACTTTACATAAGGAAGGTGTTCTGGCTTGTTATCGAATATTAAAATAATGTATTTAATAAAGCAAAGAGCGTTTTGTTCTGATATATCAACAGGTTTTAGGGAAGTCGTGAACGATCATATCGCTATTGATAGGGGCAAGTATTGGTTAATAATTTTTTTAAAGTTTGTTCAAGTAATATGGTTGAAAGCAAGGGTTTAGTAAGAAGAATGGATAAAAGTTCGCATTTCCATTGATGATTTTTCTGGCTTGCAGGCGAATAGGATCATCGCGAAATAGGGGTCTTTTGTGGAAATTCAGATCTTAATAGAAACTAATTTGATTATTGTACCATAAAAAAACAGCTCCCGAAATATCTAAATTTCGGGAGCTGTTTAAATTCTATCTATTTTATATAATCACCTGTATAACGCTTATCTGGCGATGTTTTTATAGCTATCAGGTTTCTCTTTTTATTTTTGAGAAACAACTTCGATTTTTACTTCTTTCTTTTCTTTTTTAGCTGAATGATCACCATTTCCGTGTAAAGAAGCGAGAGTTGGCGCTATTACGAGGGAAACTATAGACATCAATTTAATGAGTATATTCATTGATGGTCCTGAGGTATCCTTAAAAGGATCTCCTACGGTATCACCTGTAACGGCTGCTTTGTGTGGGTCACTTCCCTTTTTGTAGGTTTCACCATTTATAATAACACCTTTTTCAAATGATTTTTTGGCGTTATCCCAGGCACCGCCTGCATTGTTTTGGAACATACCCATCAATACACCAGATACTGTAGCGCCGGCAAGAAAACCACCAAGAGCTTCTGGGCCTATAAGAAAACCAATAATTAATGGTGAAAGGATAGCGATAGCTCCGGGAAGCATCATTTTTTTGATTGAAGCTTCTGTCGAAATAGCCACACATTTATCGTATTCCGGTTTTCCGGTTCCTTCCATAATACCTGGAATAACACGGAACTGGCGACGAACTTCTTCGACCATACTCATAGCAGCTTCTCCAACTGCACGTATCGCCAATGAAGAGAATATAAAAGGAATCATACCTCCAATAAACAAAGAAGCTAATACATCCGCTTTGTAGATATCAATACCAATCATATCAAAACCATTGTGATTGATCACTCCAACATATGCGGCAAATAGCGCTAATGCTGTAAGTGCTGCTGAAGCAATGGCAAACCCTTTTCCTGTTGCAGCCGTTGTATTACCTACAGCATCAAGGACGTCAGTTTTTTCTCTTACTTCTTTAGGCAACTCACTCATTTCAGCTATACCACCAGCGTTGTCAGCAATAGGTCCAAATGCATCGATCGCTAATTGCATGGCAGTGGTAGCCATCATACCTGCAGCAGCGATAGCCACGCCATACAGACCGGCACATTCATAAGAACCCCAAATTCCTCCTGCTAAAACTATAATGGGTAGGAAAGTACTTTCCATTCCTACAGCTAAACCACCGATAACGTTTGTAGCGTGACCAGTACCGGACTGACGAACGATACTTGATACGGGACGTTTGCCTATTGCTGTAAAATATTCTGTTATAATACTCATGAGAGTACCAACCAGCAGACCCACAGCAATGGCGCCAAGAACCCCAAGTCTGGTAAATTCAAAATTGCGCAATACCATTGTTTCGGGAAGTATATAATATACCAACCCAACACAAGCTATGGCTGTCAATATGATTGAACCCCAGTTACCCATATTAAGGGCTTTCTGGACTCCGGCAGTACTAATACCGGCTGCTTCACTGATTCTAACGAACAGTGTTCCTATTATAGAAAAAATTATTCCTACTCCTGCAATTAACATAGGAAGAAGAATAGGGGCTAAACCTCCAAAATTATCAATAGATTCTGTTTCCTGACCCAGAACCATGGTAGCCAATACGGTGGCAACATATGATCCAAAAAGATCAGCTCCCATACCGGCAACATCACCTACATTATCTCCCACATTATCGGCAATGGTAGCCGGGTTACGTGGATCATCTTCAGGGATGCCGGCTTCTACCTTACCTACCAGGTCAGCTCCAACGTCAGCAGCTTTTGTATAGATACCACCACCTACACGAGCAAACAAAGCGATGGATTCTGCACCCAGAGAAAACCCGGTTAACACTTCAATGGTTCTTACCATTTCAATAGAATTCACAGCTGCATCGGGAGCAAATATGAATTTAAGGATGATAAAAAGTCCGCCTAATCCGAATACAGCCAGACCTGCAACGCCTAATCCCATTACGGAACCTCCTGTGAATGAGACGTTTAGTGCTTTACTGAGACTTGTACGTGCAGCCTGAGCAGTACGTACGTTAGCTTTTGTTGCTATTCTCATTCCAATATAACCTGCAAGAGCGCTAAAGAAGGCTCCTATAATAAAGGCTATAGCAATAGACCAATGAGAATTGGGATTTCTAGTTCCCATAAATGCCAGAAGTATGCCTGCAATCACCACAAAATATGTCAGGATTTTCCATTCAGCTTTAAGGAAAGCCATAGCTCCTTCGGCTATGTAATTGCTAATTTCCTTCATCCGGTCGTTTCCGGCATCTTGTTTGGATACCCAATTAAATTTAATGAATGTGTACAGCAAGCCAATGGCGCCCATTATAGGCACCAGGTAGATGAGATTGTCCATAAACAGTATTTCGTATACATTTTTAAGAGTCGGCAAAAATAGGGGAAATTAAGTAATGACTGGCTTGTAGTAGCCTGTCTTCCACTAATTCTTCTTTTTAAACGGATTTATATTTTCGATAAGTCCTTTTCCGGATTCTTTTAGCCTGTCTACAGGATTTGAGGAGGGCTGAGCCACGGTATCAGTAGTCAGACTATCCTTTTTACCAAATAGTTCTGCTTTTAGTTTTTCTGAAGCTTCTTTAATCACTTCTTTTTTTACCGACTGCAAAGTATCGTTAAAGGCTTTTTTTGAACTATCAATAGCAGACTGAACGAATTGTTTTGCCTGGTCTTTTATTTCATCTTTAAGGCTTCCTGCTGTTTCTTTCAAATCAAGACGAATATCAGGCTTAAGAATAGTTCCAAGCATTTTAGCATTAATGCTAATGGTTTCACCAATGTTAACTGGCACACCTTTGTCTGTCGCTTTTTTTACAAGATCGTTCACCAAGTCATTTGCTTTGTTTCCCATTAACGATCTAGGCATTGTGAGATGTAATGCATAGTTTATTGATTGATCGAAACTGTGAGTACCACCTACTTCCATATCAATATTACCTATGTTAACTTTAAAGGGTTGTACTAATACTTGTCCATTATTAAATTCAAATTGTTCACGAATCTCTTTCAGTGAAATATTTTTAAGTTCATTGACATTTAGTCTGTCAGCAAGTTGATCAAGAGGAGTGAACTTCTGAAGCAATCCTTCAATTAATAAAACATTCCCATTGCCACTTAACGAGGCTAAATCTGGAAACATATTTTCACTCAGGTTGCCTGTCATTGAAAGTTTGGAACTTAATTTTCCTCCAAGGAATTTTCCAATTGGCATTAGCTTCTGCACAGTATTAAAGGTGTTGAAGGTTTTTTGAATATCAAGATTTTCAACATCGTATTGTAAGGCAATAGCAGGCTTCTTTTTATTGTTAAGGGTGGAATATGATCCACTTACGGCAATAGTTCCACCTAAAGCATTGCCCTTAACATTATTAAGCTTAACGGTTTCATTTGCAAGGTGTAATGATCCATTCACATTTTGCATAAGCAGATTATCATATTTCACTTCACCGGCTTGCGCATTCACTAACATATCCAGTTTGGCAGGTACTACAAATGGTCCACTGGTACTATCAGTATTTTCGGTAGAGTCGGCCGAGGTTCCCATAAACTTATTTACATCAATACGATCAGCTCTTAGATTAACTACACCATCAAGCGGCTCATTTTTAAGAGCATATCCCAACAGATTATTGATGGCGCCGTTGGCGTCAAATTGTGTACCCAGATATTTTCCTGCGGCTTCGTTAAGGGTTACATTTCTGGGATTGAATGTGAGCAGAAGTTTATTCAAAGCAACTCCATCAGGATAGTCCGGTGAAGCATATAGGAATTCATTTAATCCCAGCGTTCCAGATGCGTTAAATTGTTCAAATTGTTGTTTCTGCACAGCATCAATATATCCTTTCAAGAGAAGGTCAGCATTAAGCAAACCTTTAATAGTAGTTCCTTCGTCGAGTTTAACCATTCGGGTAATTTTGGATAGATCGATTTTGCCTTTTGCGCCCATATCAACCCACATATTACTAACGGGTGTTTT
This sequence comes from uncultured Chitinophagaceae bacterium, assembly GCA_964593835.1. Classification (GTDB taxonomy): domain Bacteria; phylum Bacteroidota; class Bacteroidia; order Chitinophagales; family Chitinophagaceae; genus Flavitalea. The sequence goes on along the minus strand of CAZQIQ010000020.1, from coordinate 4,216 downwards.
AAGAAGCAGACGAAGATCAAAAGGATCGTTTTCCATTTCAAAATGAGCATTGGCAATATCTACTATTGTATGGTCTGTTACTCCGTCTGGATTGTCCACCTTCATTTTGATATTGATATTTTTAACAGGAGCAGGTAAGTCAGGATATTGAAAAAAACCATTGGCTACATCAAGATTCACCTGATAGGCCGGTAGTTTTTCTCCTTCCATAACTCCTTTAACAAACCCATTAAAAATAGCTTTACCACTTGTCTTTATCTTAGCAAAATCTTTCTGATAAATTAATGGAACAAGGGACAAAATGTTTTTGAAATCTGTTGATGGCGCATCAAAACTGATGTCCATATTATAACTACTGTCATTAACAATCTGAAAAAATCCTTTTGCAGATAACTTAAGTTCGTTAAGAGAGATTTCATCAGTTGTAAAACTATATTTTGAAGACTGATTATCAACTTCTATATCAGCATTGATGTTTGTTTTTGTATTCACTAAATAAGGAACCGGGCCATAAGTAAAGTTTACTCCTTCGGTAGTTGTTTTTGTTTTTAAGGTAAAAAGGTCGGCAGTAAAATCACCGCTTCCTTCATGATTTAATCCAAGTACTTCTGTATGAATACCAGCTGAAGAATCACGGTAAGCCACGTATCCATTACGAATAACATATCTGTTTAATTCAAGATTAAAAGAAGCTTCGGCTTCTTCGCTTTCTGAAGCAGTAGAATCCGTCTTCATTATATCCCAGTTCGCTTTTCCATCTTTTGCTACGATGGCCTGTATTCTGGGATCATTAATATCTATGCTATATATTTTCATTTTATCACCTCTGATAAAGCTCATGAGATGAAGTGCAACATCTATTTTTGATGCCGATAATAAAGTATCAGTAGAAAACTGATCATTTCCTATGATTTGTAATTTTTCAATAGCAGCAGATACTCTTGGGAATTTTCTAATAAGAGATATGTCAACATCAGCAAAATCAACTTTTGCATCAATGTTTTTATTAATTTCTGTTTTAACGACTTCAATTATTTTTCCTTTAAAAAGGAGTGGTGCTGTTATTAATAACAACAAAAGAAAAACGATGAAGATGACTACTACTTTGAATATTTTTTTAAGAGGAGATTTTTTTCCGGGCTTTAGTGTGTTATGCTGACTATTAGCTAATGGTGTGGGCTTCATGGTCATTAGAAGATGGATTTTATAACAAAATAGGAAAAAATACTATTACTAATATTATTATTTCCTTTTGATAGCACAACCTGTAGGCTGAGTTTCCGGAAGTGTTACAGATTTGCCATCTGCTGTTTCTTTAATAGCTCTTTTTAAATACTGATCTTTAGCGTCCTGTTCGTTATGCGGTGAATCATCAATACCGCCCTTATAAACCAATTTTCCTATCTTATTAAATAAAAAACATTCAGGAGTGTAATTAGCACCAAAAGCATTAGCTATTGTACTGTTATGATCTACTACATATAGCCATTTGAAACCTAATTCTTCTGCATATGCTCTCATAACTTCTCTTGAATCAGAACCATCTCTGTTCTTTTCATTAGAATTGAGAATCATTACACCAATCTTATTTTTGATGGCATAGGATGCAAGACTCATAAGACGAATATGATTTTCCAGCACCGTAATACATGTATTGGAACTGAATATTACCAGTAATCCGTTATCCATGCCTGCATTTCGCATACTTACTTTGGCCCCTGCATAATTTTCTAGTTTTACGTTTGCTTTAGGTAAAATTTCACCAATTTTCAGTGCTTCATATGCAGCATTTTCCCTAACGGGATGCTTAATGTTGAGGCTTGATAAATTAATGATAGGAAGAAGGGTCAGTAATAGAAAATGCTTCATCATACGTAAGATTTTCCTTTACATAGGAAAAAGTTATGCCAAACTTACGTATGAGGATTTTTTTCCTCTTCAGTAGATAGTACTTTTAATGAATGAATACATACATTCAGCTCATAACCAATGAGTAATATAAGTGAATTTATGTATATAAGAAACATAAGAATTAATATGGTTCCTATAGAGCCATATACTTTATTGTAAGCAGCGAAGTTATTAACATAAAAAGAGAAGATAAAGCTCGTTAACACGACAAGCAGAGTGGCGAGGATAGTACCCGGAGAAGCCAGTTTCCATCTTTTATGTACCGCAGGAGCGTATTTATATATAATACCTATAGAATACATAACTAATAAAAGAATGATCAGTGATTTTATATTATAAATAATGAGTCGTATGTATTGATTAGTAATATCCAGTTGATCCATGATGTACCTGAAAAAAGTGCCTTGAAAAACAATTAAAGAAATGGTTGCGATAATTAACAATATTAGCACAGTTGTGAGCTTAATCGCCAGCCATCTTTCACTTAGAAAACTTCTTTGTTTGTACTGATATAAGGATCGATTAAATGAGCGCATGATCGACATTATAGCATTAGATGCATAAAAAACAGCCACAATAAAACCGACAGATAATAAGCCGGATCGCGGTGTGTTCAGGAAGTCGTTAAGAAAATTGGCTACCAGGCCATAGGTATTTTCATTGGGAGTAATAGATTTTGTCAGATCAAGCAGCTCAATTGTTATTTCTCTTGAAATAGGCATATAAGGAATAAGCGTGCAAATAAAAATAGTAGCAGCAGGAATAGCCATTAGAAAATTAAAAGAAACAGCTGCAGCTCTATCATTTAATCCCACTTTATTCATCTGAGAAATAAAGAATTTTACCACATCGTATAAAGGCACTCCTTCAAATCCGGGGATAATGATTTTTTTGCTCTTATTTCTTATAAAAGCGACAAGTTTATTATTTAATATTTTAGTTTGAAGATCACTCATTGGCGATTTCGTCTGAAGCTTTTTTTTGTTTTTGTTGCGCCCGATGATTAAGAGCTTTCTGGTATTCGCGAGCGTACTTCAAATGTTCCTGATAAGAAGTTGTAAATACATGTCCCTGACTAAAATCTTTTTTGGCAACAAAAAACAGATAATTTGTTTTGGGCGCTTTGAGTACTGAATCTAGTGTAACTATAGAAGGTGTGCATATAGGACCTGGTGGTAAACCCTGATAACGGTAGGTATTATATGGCGACTCTACAGCTAGGTGTTTTACATAAATTCTTTTTAAGCCAAAATCACGAAGAGCAAATTTAATAGTAGGGTCAGCGCCAAGCGGCATATTTTTATTTAGTCTGTTAAGATAGACACTGGCCATTAAACCTTTTTCAGGGTTAAAAGTAGTTTCTTCTTCAATAATGGATGCAAGAATATAAGCTTTAGCAGGAGATAGGGATAATGAATCAGCGCGAGACAATCTTGTATCGTTCCACACTTTTTTATATTCTGCAAACAGCTTTTTAAAGATACCATCAGGTTTTGTCGTCCATAAGTAGGTGTAAGTATTAGGAAAAACGGCTGTCATTACTGTATTAGTATCTAATCCGTATTGCTTTAAAGAATCATTATTGTTGATGTAATTAATAAATGCCAGAGAATCAATTTCAAATTTTTTACTGATTAAAGCTGCTAGGTTTTCTTTGGTGCGCAGTTTATTAATAACAAGATTAACAGGAGTTTGTTGGCCACCTCTTAATATTTTAGCCAATTCAAATAGACTGGTTCCTTTTTTAATAGTATATTTTCCCGGTTTAATATTGCTCCATACATTCATTTGATTAGCAAGAAAAGAAAAGGATTTATTATGTTCGATAATCCACTTTTCCTCCAGTTGCTTCATCACTTCATCTTTACCGGATTTGCCGGTGTATATATATAGGTCACGAGATTTTTCCGGGAAAGGAGTGTTGGAAAGAAAAAACCTTATGATAATGGTCATTACTATGAGAAACAATGCAATCAGTATATACACCACTCTTTTCAGCATAGGTATTGATTAAGTTTGTAAAATAAAGAAAAAACGCCGCTAAGCGACGTTTCAATATAGAATACAATATTTACAAATCAGTTTAAGGTTCTAAAGGAACAGTATTTTCAGGAAGGGCTGGTGCAATAGGTGCAGGAGCAGGAGCGGTTGTTGAAGGTCTGAGATTCGGCTCACTTGTTCTGCTGCCTTTTTCTGAAATAAAAACTGGGGAAACCACACAAAGCACAGAAATAACAATAGCCATTACCCAAGTACCTTTCTCAAGTACATCTGTAGTTTGTTTTACACCCATAAACTGGTTATT
>CAZQIQ010000019.1:60956-62944 GCA_964593835.1 uncultured Chitinophagaceae bacterium | reverse complement strand
CTGCCATAATTAGTTGATCCATCACCGTTAGGTCCACCGATAATCTGAATGGGAGTGGAAGAAAAAGGAACTCCATCTACAATAAATAATGGATTATTTCCTGCAGCCAATGAGTTCCGACCTCTTATTTGCACATTAACAGGAGTACCTGGCAATCCATTACTTTGCGTAACCATTAGCCCAGGCACAAAACCCTGTAATCCTAATAGCGGATTGGTAACGGGTTGCCTTTCTAATACTTTTTTACCAATCGTATAGGTATTTCCGGTACTATACCTCTTAGTAGTGGTACCATATCCTATAATCTGAACATTATCCAGCTCCTTCGCTACTGTATCAATAGTTTCAGTGATATTATCCATTGATTTTTTTGCAAGTACAGGTAGTGCCGGTCGGGATGTAATCACTATCACCTTGCCATTCAACGTGTATTTTACAGGTTGATTTTTGAAGACTATGTCCAACGCTTCAGTGAAAGGAACATTTTTAACGTTAATGGAGATACGCTTTGTTTGCTTAAGAACATCTGTATTGCTGTAGAAGTAATATTGAGTTTGACTGTATATTTCTACTAATACCTCCTGAATGGTTGCATTTTTTTTCTTTATAGTAACTAACTGAGCATGAGAGGATATTGATACAAAAAATCCAATAACTAATACTAACAAACCCTTCTTACACATCATCGTACACAATTAGGGAGACACTACTACTGTTTTATCTTTAACAGTAAAAGAATAATTACCACCGCTATCAAGGATAGCGAGAATTTGACCAAGCGTTAAATCACGGGGAAGTATTCCGGTGAAAGTTTCAGCGATTTGTCCCTCAAAGACAACTTTTACATTATACCATCTGGATATTTGTTTCATAATTTCAGGTATAGGTGCATCTTGAAATCTAAACAGTTTATTTTTCCAACCTATAGCAACGTCTGTATTTCCTTTACTAATATTCAAACTTTTATTATCAGCTACAATTGCTTCTTCGCCTGGAACAAGTTTTGCTGAATCTGTTAAGGTTTTAACCATTACAGAACCCTCCAGCAGGGTAGTTACAATTCCTTTATCATTGTCGTAGGCATTCACATTAAAATGAGTGCCGAGTACATTTATAGAACTTTTATCTACATGCACGATAAACTTTTTTGACGGCATCTTTGCTACTTCAAAATAACCTTCTCCTTTAAGTTCTACTTCGCGCACATTACCATCAAAAGCCGTAGGATATCTGATAGAAGACCCAGCATTAAGCCACACCATTGTTCCATCAGGAAGTTTTAATTTGAACTGTGCAGCATAGGGTGTTGATAAAGTATGGTGCTCTACTTTCGTACTCATATCTGTCTTATATTCCAAAGACCCTTCTCCGGCCGAAATAAACATACCATACCTTTCCATACTCAGCATCTTCCTGCCTTTTTCATCTAGCCTCACAACGGAGCCATCGCCCAGTTTTAATTCGGCCTTTAAAGATGCTGGCAGAACTTCTTCATTAGTATTTAACACCGATCCTACTGTAGTATGCTTATTTCCCTTATTAAAAGAACTACTGTCAACCATGTAAACACCTATGAACGCCGAAACCACTAATACACAGGCCGCTATGGAAATATATTTCAGAACAGACCCTTTTTTATTTTTTTCAAAATAATCTAAGTCATCAAGTCGCTGACCAATAATATTCCAAACCGGATCCCCATCTTTGGCCTGAAAGGCAACCAATTCATGCTGCCAATAGTCATCATTGCTGATTTCATCAAACAATTGCTGACGCAAAACGGAAGCTGCCACCCAGTTATTCATCAACGTTTCTTCTTTAAAAGAAAGTGGTTGCTGACTTTTATATTTCCAAAGAACCTTATGAATTGACCTCTTTGAATACTTCATAGCTAAGGTATAAAATTCGAACTAAGGTAAATGTACACAAAAATGCCGGTCGTAGGAAGACCGGCATTAAAAATATAGATAATATAGTGTTTTATTATT
>CAZQIQ010000019.1:30187-60946 GCA_964593835.1 uncultured Chitinophagaceae bacterium | reverse complement strand
ACCTCTTTCTTGAGGAAGATTCCATAAAGGAAAAAATAGTAAATTTTTCTGAAGCTACATTATTGTATCGTCCCAACGTCAGCTTCGTTCCATCTTCTTTAACAGCATCCACCAGGGCTACATTAACGGTTGAAGGAGTGGTGATATCTGCAGGTATATCAATACTGATCTCTTTAGTAAGGTTATATTTTTCAATAACAACAGTTTGATTACCCAATTCCAGTCCACCAGAAACGCTGTAAGTAACTGTAACCGGCTGAGATAAAGCTGTACGCATGGTAAAGGTTGCTGTAATTGTTGTATCCGGGGGAGCTTTTATTGCTGTTTTACTTATGATTATATAAGGAGGGAGACTATTGCTAAAATCAAATTCGTTTCCCATCTCTTCTTTACCACAAGCCCATACCAATGCAATCATAGTGAAGAGCGAACTGTATAATATTATTCTTTTCATCTGATTGATAATTAATTGTTTAAGTGTAATCTAGAGATCAAACCAGGTTTTTACATTAAATCTGATTAATTCAGGAGCATTTGGATTAGCTGAAGTTTCTGCATTAGCAGGGTATTCGTACCTTCTGAATAATGCACCTGAAGGAGCATTTACCGGTAAAGTCATCGCAGGCACTTCTGTACCATCTGTGCCGGATCTTCTCCACTGAGTAAAAGCATCTAATCCCCTATCCATCTTATCTATCCAGTGCTCATAACTAATATAAAACATTGGATCAGCTACTGTAGTGAGATCTGGTCGGCTATCTGCAAAATCACCTGCATCTGAAGCACTCACACCAAAAAAAATGGCAGATTCCCCAAGAGCTTCCTTGTAAAGTGTATTCGCCATAGCCACGTCCTCGGTTACTCCTAAACCACGGGCATATACTTCAGCCTCAAAAAATAATTGTTCCTGATAAGTAAACAGATACTCCGGCAAATCAGGAGCATGAAAACTACGATTGATTTTAGCATGAACAGTATCATTTGCATTATCACCAGGCCGCACACTTACATATTCCGTTCTACCAGTCGGACGTTCAAAGAAAATAGGAATACGGGGATCATTATTAGGTTTCATGAAGTCCAGTACATATGGTGAAGCGTAAAAGAAGTTGATTTTTGCATTATACTGATCTATAATCGCATATTTAGGATTTCTTTTACCTGGTACGTCCATAAAAGGAATGAAAGCATTATCGGCAGCAGCAGATATCATTCCTCCTTCATTGACAAGTGCTCCGATAGCAGCCGCTTTGCTCGGGTCTTTGTCCACAATAGTCATAAGCATTCTTAACTTCATTGACCGGGCCAGTTTTTTCCACTTAACAATATCACCATTATAAAACATATCGTATGAACCTTCAAATTTTAATGCAGAGGATTCATCGAATTGAGCCAGCGCTTCATCAATTAAAGCAATTGCCCCATTGATCACCTCTTCCTGAGTATCAAATTTTGGCTTAAGAATGTCATTATTTAATGCTTCTGAAAAAGGAACATCTCCATATAATGTGGCCAGTTCATAAAAAGTTTCTGCCATTATTACTTTAGACTGAGCAGCGCCATTATTATTAGGGGCCAGACCTTCACCTGGATTTTCGCATAAGTCTATAGCATTTTTCAGGTTAAACCCTACAGTGGTATAAAACTGTGTCCATATGTTTCCAAAGCTGAACGGACTAAATACATAATTGTCCTCCCCACCAGATCCCCAGCTAATACCACCGGTTGAGCTTCCTCCACCTGATACAGTTTGGGCTCCTAATGAAATAGGAAGATAGAGATCTCCACCGGATCTGTTATTAACAAGACTAGTTGTTGCATTGGAGAATAACAGTCGCAGATCCACCTCAATCGCTGCATTAGGATCATTGTTAATGTCTAAATATTTATCGCAAGAAACCAATGAAACAGCGATGACTGTTATGATCGATATCTTATATAATATGTTCTTCATAATTGATTAAAATTTAAATCTTAGATTAAATCCAACTGAACGTGTTGATGGAACAGAATTAAACTCTACACCTTCTCCAACAAAATTGTTAGTAAAGAAGTTTGCTTCCGGATCGATGTGCGGCACATTTGAATGAATTATCCATAAGTTTCTTCCCTCCAATCCAACTTCAACTGATTTAATAAACTTTGCCCTCTGTAAAATTTTTGATGGTAAAGTATAGGAAATTCTTACCTCTCTCAATTTGGTATATGAACCATCGAAAACATTTGCTTCTGTGTTATTTGACTGATAATTATTTACCCAATAATCCTGCATACTTTGAACAGGAGTGGTATTAGCTTCATATTTACCTTCTTCTACTTCATTAACACCTTTATCAATAAATATATTATCTCTGTTGTTCAATGTTTCAATAGCCATACCCGAAGTTCTTAAACTGGAAACTGTTCCAGAATAAACCACTCCTCCTTTTCTAATATCGAGCAAGAAACTCAGATTTAAATTTTTATAAGAAAATGAGTTATTAATACCTAACATCCAATCAGGGTACAAATCTCCCAGACGTTGGTCAGCAACAACAGAACGTAAACCGGTAGCTGGATCTATAATCACATTTCCATCCGGGTCACGCGCCCATCCATTACCATATAAGCCAATAGGTTTATTTCTTTCAGCTCTAATCTGTAATGAACTCCAACCACTAGCCAAAGTGTATGATGTAACAATATCCGGAGGAAGATAAGTGATTTCGTTTTTGTTAGTAGAGAAGTTAAAATCAGCATTCCATCTGAAATCTCTTGATCTGACAGGAACTAAACCCAATTGAACTTCAACACCACTATTTTTTATTGTACCTGCATTCGCACTAAAAGTTCTATACCCTGAGGAATGGGGAACAGCCAGTGCAACAATCTGATCAGATGTTGAAGTGTTATAATAAGTTACATCTAAATTGATTCTGCTTTGTAGAAATCTTAATTCCAAACCTACTTCATACGCCGTTTGGTTTTGTGGTCTTAAATCAAAATTAGGTTTAGTAATGGGCACCCCATATGCAAGTGCGCCATTAAATGGAAACGCTACACCAAAACCATATTGCGCGAACGATGTACTAACAGGATTGTAAGTAAAGTTTGTCAGGTAAGGCTCATCATCACTACCAACATTTGCCCAGTTAGCACGGAGTTTACCAAATGTCAGCCACGACTTATCAACGAACTGACTAAATACAAAACTAGCATTAACCGCAGGATAGAAATAAGATCTGTTATGAACAGGAAGTGCAGAACTCCAGTCATTTCTACCTGTTACATTCAAAAACAAATAATCTTTGTAATTCAATTCTACTTCACCAAAAGTTCCCAAGATCCTTTGGTTTACTATATTATTCGTCGGAATGGTCGAAGCGGCATTCGCAAAATTATATAGTTTGTCTACAGTGAGCTCTTGTGCATATATCTGATTAGTTCTGAAAGCAACATCATAAACATTATGACCAGCCATTACTTTCAAACCTAAATCATCAGTTAAATCAAAATTAGCAGTAAGTAACAGGTCATTATTAATAACCCTATTATAAACGTTCGCTTCAATGAAATTGCCCGTTAAAGCGCCTATTGTACCATTTCTGGTAACTCCTTTTCTAAACTCGTTATAAAAGTCAAGACCAAAATTGTTAGATAATGTTAACCAGTCCAATATTTTATAATTAGCTATCACATTACCAAAAAGTCTGTCTACTTTATTATTGTAACCATTATTATTGATAACCCAAAAAGGATTGTTACCAGTCCTTGAAGGAGATAACGCTATCTGTTGACCCGTTTGAGGATCCAGATAATTATTCCTAATTAAGTTCATATCCAAATTTCTTGGTATGTTATATATCACGTTTCCAAGTATGTTTGGGTCATTAGAACTTTGAGTTGAACGACCTCTTCCCGTAGTATTCACATAATTAACATTCGCTCTTACGTCAAACTTTGGAGAAAGTGTACCTCCCGCTCTCAACGACAAAGCATTTCTTACCAACTCCTGATTAGGAATTATACCGTCCTGTATGGTACTGGTGTATGTTAGACGATAGTCTCCCAAATCTCCCCCACCGTCCATAGACACAGAGTTGAAATATGTATGTCCTGTTTTAAAAAATTCCTTTACATTATCCGGGTGTGCTTTTAAGTCAACATTCTCACCCAAAAAATTTGGAAATTGTAAACCTTGCGTCTCACTTATTTTAGGGCCCCAACCATTCAAAGAGTTCCTATTATATTCACCATATAATCCCTGTGCATATTCATTTTGAAATTCAGGTAATACCAATGGATTATCAAAACGCACCGATGAACTAACAGAAACACTGGTTTCTCCTTTTTTAGCTCTTTTACTGGTAATAATAATTGCCCCATTTTTAGCTCTTGCACCATATAAAGCAGTGGCGCCTGCACCTTTTAAAACAGATATTGATTCAACATCATCTGGGTTTACATCGGCAGCCCTGTTTCCAAAATCAACAGAGGCTGAACCAGAAGGAGATGCTCCGGCTTGGGTGGAAACAACCGGACTATTGTTACTTATAGGTAATCCATCTACAACAAATATTGGCTGGTTACCCCTGGCAGATCGGCCAAAAGAAGAAACCCCTCTAATTATAATCCTTGAAGACCCCCCTAATGTACCCGATTGAGAATTAATTCTTACACCGGCCACCTTACCCGCTAATGAGTTTACAATATTAGTTTCTCTTGCTTTCACCAGTTCAGTACCTGTGATTTTTTGTGTACTATATCCTAGAGATTTAGCTTCCCTGGATATACCAAGTGCTGTTACAACTACTTCAGTAAGCGGATTAGAAGAAGTTAAAACTGCAAAAACAGGAGAAGAGTTCTCCACAGTCACTTCATAGGAATCAAACCCGGCGGCTGATATCACTAACACTGACTTTAATGGCGTACTAATGGTAAAATTACCAGATGGATCAGCAGAAACACTGTTGCTGGTTCCTTTTACAGTTACCGTGGCAAAAGGAACCGGATCACCCGTTTCATTCTTGACTTGTCCGGTAACCGTTAGGTTTTGTGACCACGCAGCAGCTGCGAACAAGAGCGTCATGGTCAACAGGAAATAGATTTTTTTCATACTCTCTCTTTGATTTTAATGTTAGACTTTGATCCTTTGTATATTATCTATGAAATAACAAATACACTTTTATAAAAAAAGGCAGATTCTCCATTTATTGAACAGGAGAAAAAACAGGTGTTACTATCGATTAAACTTGTTGATTTACAAGATGTTAGACTATTCCGAGTATTTAATTGGTTTAAGGATGTATGGATTTTAATCATTGAATGATATTATGTTAACGTTTCAGCTACATCAGAATAACATGGAAAAAATCGAAGTACTAGCAAAGGAGTTTTGGGGGGTCTGGCAATATATTTTACCAGTATTAACAGTGAACGTTCTCTTCCAAATCATTATTCTCATGAATCAGCTGTGTCTTTTCAGTTTTATAAAGATACGGAGTTTTGTATTTTACAAATTTTATGTTAAAATTAAAGTAAAAGATACAATTTAGGAGACAAAACATTCCCCTTGTATGCTGCAAATGTTAAACCATTTTTTTTAAAAACATTAACATTATTGATTTAGATTAAGGATACATTGAAGACGAGTTTCAAAATTTTGCTGAGAAACAAAGGATAAATATGGAGAGAAAAAAGTTATAGACGTTTTTAAATTAATATTTATCAATGACTTACGATTTTTATTAATTTTCAATACGTATTTAAGATTATTATACATCCTAATACCTTTCCGGTAAAAAAATGGTATTGAGCTCGCATACAGCACATCCTGTTCATACGCGTAAATTCTAGCATCATAACTATCACTTTCAAAAAACTGAAGTCGAAAATTTCCCGAATAAGGCTTTGTCCGAGGCTTAAAATGAACTTCTCCATACATTAGAAAGCCCATTGTCGGATCACTATAATCATCTTTTATTATATGACAAATCTCGAATCTACTTCTAATATTAATTTCAGATGACGCCTGAAACGAAAGATGAGTACGTAAATTCTTCTGAATATAATACTGAGGATAAACAAACACATGCCTGCTTTCATTCAGAGCTTTGGACTTTACTCTGTACTGGCTATATAATTCTGTCTGTTTATCCGGCTTCCAGGTAATCTGTACAAAATATTGATGTCCGCCTGAAGGTGCGTTTACCCTATACTTTAGCCAGGGAAATGTAAACCGATCAGCATAAATATCAAACTTCCAGTTTTTAAAGGGATGAATAGAAAGCCCCGTATAATATCCATTTTCATTTACCGGTAAAGTGTTTTCTGTAAAGGCATTGCCATAAATAGACTGGAATTGTTTGTCCAGCTTACGATACAATATTGCCAGATCAACAGTAGAATGTAAGCTTGCAATCAACCCATTCAGAATTGCTGTCTTTTCATTGGCAACAGCTATCTCCCCAAACATATGGATGTTATTTTGAGTTATACTATAATCAACACTTAAAGCAGTCCACTGTTTACCCTTAATTGAATATAGATTATAGGGGTCATCTCTTTTGAGGAGCGGTAATGAATATATATATAACACTTTATTTAGTCCTACATGACCTCTTCCAAAAACATTTTTACAATTCATTCCATAACTCTGTAACAACACATTATTTTTATTATTTTTTTCCGTTACTGTTCTATGCAAACCAGAAACGTTGATTGAAGAAATAACCCTTTCGCCCTCATCATTTACAGACAAACTCCCTGAAAGTTTTCTAAAAGATGCAAACAGTGTAGTTTCCCATGCTCGGTGCTGAAGTGTTACAGCAAGTCCACGCTGAAAATTATATTCACCTGCAGAATGATAGGGACGAATTGTTGGAGATTGGCGCTTTATATTTAATACAGATGACGTCTTTTTAAATGCCTGGCTTTGCCAGTGGACCAACCCTTGTCCCATATTAATTAAATAATCTCCTATCGCCAGCGACTTTACAACTCCCAGATTAGCAGTAAATAGATGGAATGAATAAAAATCGGCTATAGACTGTTCTCCCCTGTCTTTTTCGGTAAGTAAACCATATTGTAACTCATGGCCAAATTGATATTTGTATCGGTTGTATATCCTTGAAGGAAATGTTGGACGCGAAACAATCACGTGCTGCCCACCATTAAATCTTTTAAGGATTTTTTCCTTTGAAGTTGCATAATCGCTGACCTCTACAAATGGCAATAATTGTTTTATAACATCAACCGTAAAGCCCGGAACGGCCTGTAATTCATATATACTTAACAACGGACCGACTGTGTTGCGATAAAGAATAAAATTGGCAGCCAGATGTGAAGGAAGAAATGAAAGTTCTGTTTGCCCAATCTTTGGATCATTTAGATTTAAAGGATGCTGCTTTAATGTTTCCATCCATTGAAAAATGTATTCGTCCTCTTGATCACTAGCCTCTTCCCCATCATCATGGTCTTCAAACTGACGAATATTTATTACTTGTTCTTCAATTTGAGAAGAGGAATAGCCATAAACCAACATAAAACAGACAGATAGATAAACAGTTCTCACTAATCAAATGTCTTTTGGTACTGAAAAAATGCTGTTGGAGAATATCCAATGTCATAATGGTAGCCTGCTAATAATTCAAATCGCAGGTTTTGCCATTGCCATCCAGCCCCCCAAAAAGGCATTGCACTTCCAGATAGCCATCCGGCACGGACATAAAATTTCTCTGCGAATTTGTACAGAATTGATAGAGACACAGCTGGTATTCTTTCATCTTCTTTGAATAGCTCAATACCTAGATATAAAACCTCGGAAGGCTCATATCCTAATCCTACTTTATAAATGGAAGAAGGCGTTTCGTTATGCTGAGAAAAAAACCTGTAAGTAAGAAATTGTAAACTATAACATAATGACTCGCTGATCTGTGCAGTAAGTGCCAAACGCAATCCTATATTCCTCCTTTTTTCATAGCCGGCAATATTGAGCATAGAATAAACAAACCCTCCACCAAGACGGGTTTTGCCTAATTTTTTCCCATAATTTATATTGTAGTTTTTTTCATTGTAATTAACATCTCCGAAATGAGCAAGACTTAGACCTATAGCGTTTTTATCTTTTATCAATACAGCAGATAAGCATACTGTTTTCAGCGCCTCAACCATAAACTTATTTTCTATGTACCCATTCAACTGCACTCCTTCCTGAAGAGAAAAAACAGAAGGATTATCTTTAAACACTATTCCGTTACTCCATGAAGAACTGAAAGAGGCTGATGCCAATGGTGTGAAAAAACTGTTGGTTCTGGAAAACTGCGATATCAATTCTAAAGAGCAACAAAGGAGATACATTAAAACACAATATTCTTTTTTTATCATGCTATTAGAATTGTGTGATTTAAAATGAAAAACATTTTTTAAAGAATAAAATCTTCAAAACCAAAGCCCCCTCCCTACTATCACCAGTAATAAAGCACATGAACATTCTCTATACAAGTGCTATTACAACAGGTAAAAATTGCCTGCGCTGTACCGCAAAACTGAATGACTAAACGGAATAAGAAATGAGAAAAAAACGCAACAAATTCGTTTTTTTCTTTATACCTTCTTTTGGGAAGGTGTTGAGGGGTTACTACCTTTGACCTCTAAAGTATTAGAAGGATGCAAATTTTAGACGGACAATTAGTTTCACAGGCCACAAAAAATGAACTTAAACAAAAGGTTGATGAGTTAGTATCAGAAGGAAAGAAAGTTCCTCATCTTGCCGCTATTCTTGTGGGTAATAATGGAGCTAGCGAGACATATGTTGCTTCGAAAGTGAAGACTTGCGAAGAAATAGGATTCAAGTCTACCTTAATCAGATTTGCGGATGACGTCAGCGAAGAAGAATTGTTATTATCTATTAACAAATTAAACAATGATGAAGATGTAGATGGTATACTGGTTCAACTTCCACTACCTAAAAACATTTCTGAACAAAAAGTAATCGACACCATAGATCCGGCTAAAGACGTGGATGGATTTCATTCTACTAATGTGGGACGCATGGTTCAGGGTCTGCCTTCTTTCATTCCAGCCACTCCTTATGGTATTATGCTTTTGCTGGAGTACTATAAAATAGATACTCGTGGTATGAACGCTGTTGTAATTGGCAGAAGCAATATTGTAGGAAGGCCTATGAGTATTTTACTCAGTAATAATACAAATCCGGGTAACTGCACAGTTACACTTTGTCACAGTTCTACTCGCAATATTGAAACAATATGCCGAGATGCGGATCTTATTGTAGCAGCATTAGGAAAGCCGGGTTTTCTAAAGGGCAATATGGTGAAAGATGGTGCGTGTGTGATAGATGTCGGTATATCACGCGTGCCTGATGCGAGTAAAAAACGAGGTTATGCCATCAAGGGAGATGTTAATTATGAAGAAGTAGCTCCGAAATGTAGTTATATTACTCCTGTTCCGGGAGGTGTGGGACCAATGACAATAGCAGCGTTGATGAAAAACACATATAGGGCATGCATATCAAAGTAATGGAGTCGTTTTATACCATTCAGGGTGAAGGGTTTCACCAGGGAAAAGCAGCTTATTTTATCAGGCTGGCAGGCTGTGATGTTGGTTGTGTATGGTGTGATGTGAAAGAGAGCTGGAATGCAGACAATCACCCTTCTGTTCCTATTGAAAAAATCGTTCGTGATGCGGCTAGCTACCCAGGAAGGATTGCTGTAGTAACGGGAGGTGAGCCTCTAATGCATGATTGTAGGAATTTAACAAACGCATTGCATGAGGCAGGTTTTACAACAAATATAGAAACATCTGGCAGCAGTCCTTTATCAGGTGAATGGGATTGGATATGTCTTTCTCCTAAAAAATTCAAAGCTCCTCTACCAGAAATCATGCCTCTGGCCAATGAGTTAAAAATAATCGTGTTTAATAAATCCGACTTTCAATGGGCAGAGAAACACGCCGATCAGGTATCAAATAATTGCAAACTCTATCTGCAACCGGAATGGGAAAAAGCAGCTACCGTTACCCCATTAATTGTTGAGTACATCAAGGAAAATCCACGTTGGGAATTATCATTACAAATTCACAAATACATTAATGTTCCTTAATCTGTATTAATAATTGTTGTCTTTGAAAACAAACATTCTATATATATTAATGTTCCTGGTCACTTCAAGCGCAGTGGCGCAATACAAACCAGAAAAAGTTGGTAAAAAAGCTGCTCAACAATATATAAAAGGGTTGGAAGCTGCAGTGAACGGAGACTTTACTGATGCCTTAAAAATATTAGGGGATGCCGTGAAACTGGATAGACAGTTTCTGGATGCATATCTATCTATAGGGGGAATTTATAGTGAAATGAAAAATTATGCATTAGCTATCGAAAACTACGAAAAAGCTAAAGCTATTGATTCATTATATTTTAAAGATTACGCTTTACCCTATTCTATTAACCTCGCCGGAGCGGGACAATTCAGAAAAGCACTTGATGCAGCTAATTATTTTTTATCTATACCCAACCTCAATGCTTCAAGTAGGAATGCAGGAGAATACAGAAAAAAATCTTATTTATTTGCCATTGAATTTGAAAAAAAACAACAGTCTTCTGCGTATAAATTTGATCCAAAAAATCTTGGCGATAGTGTAAATAGCGATGTCTCTGAATATTTTCCAGCAATAACCGTAGATGGTCAACAACTTTTTTATACACGCAGGGTAAATAATCGTAATGAGGATTTTTACGTATCTAAATTAGTTAACGGCACTTGGAGTAAAAGCTTTGGACTGCACGGAAATATTAATACACCCTCAAACGAAGGTGGTCAAAATATTTCTCAGGATGGAGAATGGTTAATTTTTACAGGTTGCGATTTTCCGGATGGATTCGGAAGTTGTGATCTTTATATATCTTATCTCACTTCAGATGGATGGAGTGAGCCGGAAAACCTGGGTAAAAATATTAATTCAGAAGCATGGGAGTCTGCACCAAGTCTTTCACCTGATAAACGTCATTTATATTTCGCTAGCAACAGATCAGGTGGTTATGGAAAAAGTGATATATACGTCAGTGAATTACAACCTAATGGTAGGTACGGTCCACCGCAAAACCTTGGACCACTAATTAATACAGCAGGAAATGAAAGTTGTCCTTTTATTCATGCCGACAATCAAACATTATACTTTACTTCGGATGGGCATGTGGGATATGGAGGCGACGACCTTTTTCTTTCCAGGAAAAATGCGGAAGATTGGTCAGAAGCAGAGAACCTCGGTTACCCTATCAATACTATAGAAAACGAAGGAAGTCTTGTTGTTGCAGCTAATGGCCTGACCGCCTATTATGCCAGCGACAGAAGCGATAGCCGGGGAGGGTTAGATATTTATAGCTTCGAATTAAGAGAAGATATTAGACCGGCAAAAACACTTTGGGTAAAAGGCCGTGTTTTTGATAATAACACTAAAAAAGGACTTCCTTCGACACTTGAACTAACCGATTTGTCTAATCGCCGTTTAATTAGCAAAGTGCAAACCGATGAATCAGGAAATTATCTTATCACCCTTCCCGTTGGCAGAGATTATGCATTTAATGTAAATAGAAAAGGTTATTTATTCCACTCCGAAAATATTCCTCTTAGCGAAAAGAATGATTATTCAACAAATCATGTTGATATACCTCTTTTACCTATTACTCGTGATGCAGTTATAGAATTAAAAAATGTTTTTTTTGACGTTAATAGTTTCCACCTGAGAAAAGAATCTTTTGCAGAACTTGATAATGTTGTAAAACTCTTAAAGGATAACAGCAACATTTCTGTCAGCATTAATGGCCATACCGACAATACCGGAAATAGTACAGATAATCTGAAATTATCAGTTGAAAGAGCTAAAGCTGTTGTACAATATCTGATTGACAATAATATTGAAAAAAACAGGCTTGTGTATAAAGGCTTTGGAGCTTCACAACCTAAAGCAGAGAATAGCACCGAAGATGGCAGGGCCCGAAACAGAAGAACGGAGATGAAAATTATAAACTAATGAAACATTTACATGCACTCCGATCTCCTATATCAACTGGCTTTGGCTTCTGTGCCACATATTGGTCCTGTTCAGGCTAAAACATTATGTGATCATTTTGAAAATGCACGTGATATTTTTTCAGCCCGGCAATCTACTCTTGAAAGCATTGATGGTATTGGTAAAATACGAGCAAAAAACATCAAGGGTTTTAACAATTTTAATAAGGCTGAAAAAGAGATCAGATTCATTGAGCAGTATGAAATATTGCCAATCTTTATCAAGGATAATAATTATCCGCAACGACTTCTACATTGTTACGACCCTCCGATACTACTTTTTTATAGAGGTATCGCAGACCTGAATGCCACTAAAATACTTTCTATTATTGGGACCAGAAAAAACTCTGAATACGGAAAAGATGTTCTTGAAAAAATCATTCAGTATTTAAGTAATTATAATGTATTAATTATTAGTGGTCTAGCCTTTGGCATTGATGTGCTGGCACATAAAACTTCTATACATTATGGTCTATCTACTGTTGGTGTACTTGCGCATGGCCTGGATACTATTTACCCGTCAGAACATGCATCACTTGCAAGAAAAATGACAAAATGTGGTGGTCTTTTAACTGAGTTTTTTAGTACTACTAAACCAGACAAACATAATTTTCCAAGTCGTAACAGGATTGTAGCAGGCATCAGCGATGCCACTATCATTATAGAAAGTGATGAAAAAGGAGGAAGCATGATTACAGCTGATATAGCAGGAGGCTATAATAAAGATGTGTTTGCGGTTCCCGGGCGCATTACTGAGTGTAGAAGTGCAGGATGCAACGCTCTTATCAGAGATCATAAAGCTATAATGTTAAGTCACCCACAGCAAATAATAGAAAACCTGCAATGGGAACCGATAGAAAACAGTATGAATAATACAGGTCCGGCAACTATCACTCTTTCAGAGAGTGAAAAACAATTGTTATCATTTTTTAACCATTCGAAAGAATTTTCTGTGGAAGAATTAATGTCAAACTGCTCTATGAAAACCAATTTATTATCATCAGCCTTAACAGGTCTTGAATTGAAAAACATCATAAAAAGTTTACCTGGAAAAAGGTACAGACTATCAGAGGAATTTTAGAATTCAAAAAACCTCCCCTATCTTTGCACATGGCAACAAGAATCAGTTCAACTACTTCAAAGTCTTCCAGTTCAAATTCAAATAAATTTTTTGGTGAAGGGGTAACGTTTGATGACGTTTTACTTGTTCCGGCTTATTCACAGGTTCTTCCCCGGGAAGTAAGTATTAAAACAAATCTAACCAAACAAATATCTCTTAATATTCCGATGACCTCATCGGCCATGGATACTGTTACAGAAGCTAATCTGGCAATAGCATTGGCACGTGAAGGCGGTATTGGTATTCTGCATAAGAATATGAGTATTGAAAAACAGGTAGAACAGGTTAGAAAAGTTAAAAGAAGTGAAAGCGGCTTGATCATCGATCCTGTGACCCTCCACAAAGAGGCCACCATCGGAGATGCTCTTCGTTTAATGAAAGAGAATAAAATCGGTGGTATTCCTATTGTTGATAATGATAAGAAGTTGGTAGGTATATTAACCAACAGAGATCTTCGGTTTGAATCTGACAACGGCAAAAAAGTAAGTTCAGTGATGTCGAAGGACAATCTGATTACCGCTCCTGAAGGAACCGACTTACTCAAAGCAAAAAAAATACTCAGCCAGTATAAAATAGAAAAGCTTCCTGTAATCAATAAAGCAGGAAAACTTGTCGGACTTATCACTTACCGCGATATTCTCCAGTTAACCAGTCACCCAAATGCAGTAAAAGACAGCTATGGAAGATTGCTGGTGGGTGCAGCATTGGGTATTACAAAGGATATGCTTGACAGAGCAGCTGCTTTACAGCAAATCGGAGTGGATGTTGTTTGCCTGGATAGCGCTCATGGTCACAGTAAAGGAGTAATTGAAGCATTAAAAGCAGTAAAAAAATCATTCAGGAATCTTCAGGTAATAGCCGGCAATGTAGGTACTGCAGAAGGAGCTAAAGCGCTGGCAGATGCGGGTGCTGATGCCGTTAAAGTAGGTATAGGCCCGGGTTCAATCTGCACAACACGTATTGTAGCCGGCGCAGGAATACCTCAAATAACTGCCATCATGGAAGCAGCATCAGTATTGGCCAAGAAAAACATTCCTCTTATTGCTGATGGAGGGATCAGATATACAGGAGATATGGTAAAAGCATTGGCAGCAGGAGCTAATGTAGTAATGATGGGAAGTGTATTTGCCGGCACAGAAGAAAGTCCCGGTGACACTATCATATACGAAGGCAGAAAATTTAAACAATACCGCGGAATGGGTTCTATTGGTGCGATGAGTCAGGGAAGTGGAGACAGATATTTTCAGGATGTGGAAGATGACGTAAAGAAATTTGTTCCGGAAGGCATTGAGGGCCGTGTAGCTTATAAAGGCAATCTTTCTGAAATAGTTTATCAATACATTGGTGGATTAAGATCAGGTATGGGTTACTGTGGCGCTAAAGATATTCGCACACTACAAACTCAATCTAAATTTATTAAGATATCTAATGCCGGCATTAAAGAAAGTCATGCACATGATATAGATATCACCAGAGAAGCACCAAACTATAGCAGATAATAATCTTCTTACATGAGCATGAAGAAATCTTTTATATTATTTCTGACCGGATTGCTATTGTTCTTCCATTCATCCGGCCAAACAGACTCGTGTAAAACTCAGATTAGCCTGCTTACCTGCGGACAAGGTGACGAACTGTATTCTATTTTCGGGCACAGCGCTATCAGAGTTAAAAACATTTCAACAAATACTGATATTATTTTTAACTATGGCACTTTCGACTTCGACGATCCTGATTTTTATTCAAAATTCGTAAAGGGTAAACTTTTATATTTTGTATCTACTGATCATTATGGCGACTTTCTGCGTGAATATCAGTATGAAGGCAGAAGTATTATTGAACAAATATTAAATCTTAATTGCCAGGAAAAAGAAAAACTTGTTGATGCGTTATGGTTAAATACCAAAGAAGAAAATAAATATTATCATTACGATTTTGCTTATGATAACTGTTCAACTCGACTAAGGGATATTTTAGAAAATAATAATAATGTCCAATTTGGTCGTTTTTTAAATGGCCGCACACCAACATTCAGAGAACTTATTCACGAATATCTTGATAAGGGCCATCAACCCTGGAGCAAGTTTGGCATTGATCTTTTATTAGGAAGCAAACTCGATCGCGTAATAAGTGATAAAGAGGCTATGTTTTTGCCTGATTATTTAATGATGGGTTATGATAGTGCAAAAATTGATAGTAGTCATCTGGTTGCTGCAACATATTCTGTTCTACCAGACAATACTGCCAAGAAAACAACTTCAATATTTACCCCTTTATTTTTCACTATATCTTTTTTTGTACTGATAGCGCTTTTATCTATTATAAAAAAAGATTGGTCAGGAAGATTCTTAAATACATTTGACAGCATTTATTTTTTTATTCTGAGTCTCTTAGGTTTCTTTTTATTATTTATGTGGATGGGTACAAATCATCAATTTTGCGCCAACAATTTAAACCTCCTGTGGGCGCTTCCCACTCATCTACCCATAGCGTTCTTTATCGCTTCAAATCGTATGTGGGTAAAAAAGTATCTAACCCTAACCAGCTTTTTATATGTAGTAATCATTTTAACATGGAAATGGTTACCACAGGAACTCAATTCCGCCTTTTTCCCTCTTGTTCTTACAGCAGGATTACGTAGTATTCTGAGATCATTAAACAGCTAATTATGCAAGAATCTATTGTATTTATTCATGGTTTTGGTGAAGATTCAACCATATGGGATAATATCATTCCCTCATTTAAGGACAAATACCGATTGATCATTCCTGACCTCCCAGGTATTGGAACGAATGCAACACTATCAACAGACGGTATCACGATGGAATCGGCTGCAGATTTTATCAAGTCTATTCTGGATAGGGAAAATGTTGACCAATGTATTATGATAGGGCATAGTATGGGTGGATATATTACTCTTGCATTTGCAGAAAAATACCCTCAGCTATTAAAAAAGTTTGGGTTATTTCACTCAACTGCATATGCAGACAGTGATGAAAAAAAAGAAGCCAGAAAAAAAAATATAGCATTCATCAACAAAAACGGCACAGCAAAATTCGTTGAAACTTCAGTCCCAAAACTTTTTTCTGAACATACAGCCGAAAATCAGCCACATTTAATCCAAGAACTGATCAACCGCAATATACATTTACCTGCTAATGCCCTGGCCAACTACACTCGTGCCATGATGGATCGGCCCGACAGAATTCATATTTTATCCTCTTTTAAGGCGCCTATATTATTTATTATAGGAGAACACGACACAGCCATTCCGCTGGAGCAAAGCTTAAAACAATGTAGAATTCCCGAATTTTCCTATATTTATATAGCTACCCATTCAGGTCATTTAGGAATGTTAGAAGAACCTCAATTCTGTGTCAATGCCGTGAATGATTTTCTTTCAGAATAATAACGGCATGTTATTGGTCTCTTTGAGCGTAAGAATGTGTTAAGTTGGTTATTCATGAAAAGACTTTTCTTTATTCTCCTGACCATATTGGGATGGTCTGTGTCGTTATCTGCTGCTCATATCAGAGGAGGAGAACTATATTACGAATACGTAGGTCCCGGAGTAAGCTCAAGTGGTTCGATATATAATATCACACTTAAGTTATATATCGATTGCGGACAAAATTCAGATGGTCAGCTTGACAGAGAAGCTTTATTAAATATTTTTTATAAGAATAATAATGCCAGGTTCGGTAATGTATTCACGGCAAGAATGGTAAGGGATACATTTATACGATATGATCCTACCTCCAATCCCTGTATCGCCAATCCACCCAGAGACGTATGTTATCGTTTACGGTATTTTCGGTTAAGGATCGAACTGCCAAATCATCCGGATGGTTATGTGGTCTCATTCCAACGTTGCTGCAGGATTGAAAGCATAAAAAACATGGTGCCGCCCAGTAATGATTTTGGTGCAACATATTTGTGTGAAATTCCAGGCACCAGCAATGTTGCAGATGCTGTTAAAAATTCCAGTCCCCTGTTCAATACTAATGATGCAGTGGCAGTATGTGCCGGATCCAGCTTTGAGTTTGATTTTTCAGCGGTGGATAAGGACGGGGATTCGCTATCCTATCAATTTTGTAATGCCTACGTTGGCGGAGGACCGGGACGGGGGGCGGACTGTTTAACATGCCCCGTTCCTAATCCGGGTGCACCACCACCCTATCAATCAGTTAATTACAGTACTAATTACTCTGCAGTATCCCCTATGGGATCTACTGTATCTATTAACAGAACAACAGGAAAAGTTACAGGTATCGCACCAACTACAATCGGACAATTTGTAGTTACGGCTTGTGTGGCAGAATACCGTGATGGTATTTTGATTAATACACATCGAAAAGACATTCACATAAAAGTTTCTGATTGTATTCCTCTCAAAGCCAATTTAAACCCCGATTATTCCTTTTGTGATGATTTTACCGTTACTTTCAGAAATCTGCAGGTGAATCCTACAGGATCTGTGTATACCTGGGATTTTGGCGATGGAACCGAACCTCAAACCTCCAGTATTCCGGATGGCACTATCCAACATACTTATGCCAGCGCAGGGTCATATACAGTTAAACTCAATGTAGTCCTTGCTGATAAATGTGCAGATGAGGCTACAACCATAGCGAATGTTTATCCCGGATTTTTCCCAGGCTTCACTGTTGAGGGCAGTTGTATTTTTAATCCTTTTATTTTCAGGGATACGACCAAAAGCAATTATGGTCACCCATCATTCTGGAGATGGAGCTTTGGAGATGAAACTGCCACTAATGATACCAGCAGAGGTTCTCCAAATACTAACTGGCAATACAGCGCATTGGGAACAAAAACTGTGGAAATGATCGTTCACTCTTCAGTAGGCTGCCGAGATACGGTCAGAAAATCTATTAACGTCACCGAAAAACCTTATTTAATACTTCCTTTTACGGATACACTGATTTGTACACCGGATAGCTTACCTCTTATCGCCATTGGCGACGGAACTTTTGAATGGTCGCCCAACTATAATATTAATGAAGTAACTTCTCAAAATCCGATTGTTTATCCAAGAACGACAACTGTTTATTCAGTTACTATGTATGATAAAGGCTGCGTAACCACCGAAACAATAAATGTTAGAGTGGTCAACTATGTTACGCTAACTGCCGGAATTGACACTACGATATGCCTCACAGATACTTTTGCGCTCAATCCACAAAGTGATGGTCTTAGATATTCCTGGACTACTACACCAGCAACTTATCTTTCTGATCCAACAGCTAAAACTCCGCTTACCGCTCCTCTCACTTCTACACGTTATGAAGTAGAAGCCAGAATTGGTAGTTGTGTAGCCAGCGATGCATTTACTGTGCAACCGGTTCCTTATCCTGAAGTGCAAGTAGGCCCAGACCAAACCATATGTTATAATGATACAGCACAATTAGAGGCCTATACAAATGGTTCTTCATTTGTATGGACGCCGATTGTTGACTTAACATACAGTCATACAAAATCTCCTATCGCACATCCAAAAGTCACCAGAACATATACATTCCTGGGATTTGACACCCTGGGTTGTCCAAAACCAGGAAGAGATAGAATAACGATTAATGTACAACCAAAGGTTGAAGCATTTGCGGGGAACGACACAACCATTGTTGCCGGTCAGCCATTATTACTTAATGGATCTGGCGGAGAGTTTTATTCGTGGTCGCCGGAAAATGGCATAAGCCTTCCTTCTACAAGAAATCCTGTAATTGAAACATATGATCATATTTCCTATATCATGAAAGCATACAGAGCAGATGGTTGTTTTGCTTTTGATACTATCAATGTCCGCGTTTTTCAAACAGACCCCGACATATTCGTTCCTAACGCATTTGCGCCGCTAGGTAGAAATAATGAGTTAAAACCCAAAGCAGTAGGTATCAGTTCGATTGACTACTTCAGGGTATTTGATCGTTGGGGAAAATTGGTTTTCCAAACATCCGAAATAGATAAGGGGTGGAATGGTTATGTTAATGGGCAATTACAAAACAGTGGAACTTATGTATGGATGGCAAGTGGAACTGATTATACCGGCAAAAAAATAGTAAAAAAAGGGACAGCGATACTGTTGAGATAATAATATTTACTTCTCAGTAACTTCCTTTTTTTTCTTATTTTTAAAATCTTACAATATTCGTATCCGAAATTAGTGGAGGTCATGAAAAACTTTGGTTTTATTACATCATTAAGCTTATCTCTCTTCGTTTTTACACAAACTGTTAATGCTCAATCTGATATTATCAGACAGCAGGTATGTGATGGAAATTCCTACCAGCCATTAATTGACAGTCTAAAGTATTTTTACTCCTCAAATGGTTATGAAATATTAAGAGAGGCATCAATGACAATGGAGAGTGAATACGAAATGCCTATTGTCCTTCCCATGAATGCTGATGCAAATTATCAGTTTATTTTCATTGGAGACCCGACTTCACGACTGTATGAAGTACGTATGTACGATTACAGTGAAAAGCAAGTAGTTTATAAAAAGAATATGTGGGGAGATCCTGAAGGTAATATCCTGTCCTTCAGTTATGTTCCTCAATCTACAGAATATCACATGATAAAACCACTTCAGGTGAATAAGAATAAAAAGAAAATGTGTGGTTATGTCATGCTATTAAAAAAGAAATGATTTTTTTATTGTGTAAGCGCCAGCCTGATTTGCACTCCGGCTCTTGTATTGGTGATGGGTGGCGAAGTAGATATTTTAGGTTCTACTCTTCTCTGCTCGAAATACAATTTAATATTCACCCGGTTACTGATTACATAATCTAATGAAGGATTTATTGTAATTACTCTTTGGCCTGCCGTTGGTAAAGCCTGTAATTGATCAAGTCTCGAATTAGCAGTAGCATCGTCGCGTAATCCCAAATCAAGTCTGAAAGCCACATCATTTTCCAAAGATTTACCTCTGAACTTAATAAAAGAAAATGCTCCGCGACTTCTGAAACCTGCACCAACAACAAATTCGGTCGACCGTGATTCACTTAACTGAAAATCAACCAAACTCAAACTTAATGTTCTGGATTTCTTAAACTCAAAACGAGCTGTAAGCTGATTAACAAATTGCATATCCAAATCAATTAAAGGGGCAAATTGTTCATTAATAGAAATATTTGGAACAAGAAAATAAGGAACGTAATTACCTGTAAGTGTATCAATGAATTCCGGATAATTAAAACGGAAAGGATCTCTAAACATCAATGCTGATTCAAAATGATTCATACTCAACATACTGTTATAACCATGCGTAACACTAAAGCTAGAAAAGACTTTTTCCATTCCCGGTATACGTGTAAGACCATTATACGTTATTCTCCAGTTAGGTTTAGGTAAAATTCCTGAAAATGGATTAGAGCGAATATTAGGATTAGCATTTTTGCCTAAGTTTATTGATCCGGGATCTTTTTTTGTATATGCAGCAAGAAAAGCAGGCAATAAAACTTCTTGTGAATATTTTCCGTAACCCTCATAATATCCATCTGGCAATTGTCCCCCACCATAAGGGTTTTTATTACCCAGCTGCTCTGAAACAATTTGTCTGTAATTCTGGAAGTTGATAAAAGTTTCAGACACCTCGTTAGGCTTTAACTTAGTAAACAGTGTTTGAAAAGCAATAAAACTAACGCTAAAGCTTCCCTGTGTAAAAGGATTAAGTCGATAAAAATTTCCACTATAACCACCAGGAGTAGTGTCTTTATAGAGTTCTCTGTACATTTTACCAAAGGTCTTATCCAAAGTAAGATCAATAGTTAAATCGCGTACAGGAACTAACTGTGCCTGTAATGTAAACTTCTGATTGAAGTCTTGCCTGTTTTGGAAATTCAGATTCTCATCTCCGGATATTACTCCTTTTGATGCAAGTGTATTAATAAAAGATGTGTCCGGCTGTCCTCCAAAAATAAACCCTAGTCCTGGCGCATTAGAACGAAAGTTCATTCCTAATAACTGGGTACTGTCAGTATAACCGTATATACTGGCAGTAGCAGTCTCGTTATAATTTATACTGATACGTTTAAGCGCTGTAACTATTCTGCCCAAAAATTTCACTCCGCCATTAAGTACCAGTGGCTCTGACTTATCTCTTTTTTCTTTTGTTTTCGAGGCAGTTGAATCTTTGGGAATGTTAGGAGTATCTTCTTCAATTGCTCTAAGAAATCTTGATTTACTATATAATCTGGTAAAATCAAACTCAGCAGTAGCATTTTTTTGTTGTTCATTGGAAATAGTATTTCCAAGATTACGCGCTATAAGAGAAGCTGCCAGCCAATTGAAGGAAGCTACATAGTTCACTCTTACAGTTGTCCAATCAAGCAAAGGTAGCTTACTGGTTGGCAGCATATAAGAAGCATTTGCCGTTTGGTTATAAGAAATGGTTCTTCCTCCTTTCCAGAAGTTTGTCCAGACTCTTTTTCTTTCAATATCATCAAGCCTTCCCGAATCTTCATCTACCCACGATTTATTTATCGCCGAATAATCAATATTTAAAGAGCGTGTCAGATCCCAACGCATATTATAAGTTCTGTCAAAAGTAAAATACTTGTCATAGGTTTCCGGTAAAACAAATTTTGGTCCGCCTACATTTCTGGGCCTGTAAGCACCAAATTGCCGGTTTACGTCTGCCCTGAAACCTAATAAACCAGGACGAGGGTTAAAATTAAAATCCTTAAACAACGAAAACCATTGCGATTTCGACTTTATCCCTCTTTTTAATGGTTCTATGTATTTTGGAGAAGATGTATAATTATATCCTAAGCCGGCACGATGGCGTACTACTTCGTTATTTTCAATTAGAGGATTTTGTTGTTCTTCTTTATAATAAGAATAGCTAACGTCGACATTCTCAACACTCCATATTTTAGCGGGCTTACCGCTTGTATTATTCCTTTTAACATTAGTAAAATTGACCGTTTTAATTGTTCTCACATCAATTGCCTGCTCTCTTATAGAATCTCGCAGAGCAGGATTAGTACCATTCAGTTTATCTTTTAATTTAACATCAAGATCATAGGGATCATACTCCGGAGTGGTAACCGTTCTTGAAACGCTTGCATATACGGGGATAGACATTGCTGATTTTTCCGGCAATAATTTACCCAGTTCAAGATTAGTTGCCACATCAAACTGTGAGAAATTTTCCCTGGAACGTTCGTTTACTCTTTGTTCAATAGTACCAAAACCTGCACTTCTTGCACTACCGGAAACATACAGTGTACCTAGATCCGCAAGCTTAATATCCACCCTTCCCAAAGCAGCCCAACCGCCATCTTCATCCAGTTGTCCGAGTCGTAATTCATTAAACCAGACCTCGGCACATGCCGTATTTCTTTTTCTGTTTTCCACACCTAAAAAGAATACCCTTACTTCTCCCAGATTAGGATTACCTATCATCGCATACTCTTTACCGTCAGCATCATACTCTTTATAATATTGTGTTATAGGCGTAGTATTATTACGCTGAACCTTCATTCGTATCAACTTTTGCAAATCCAGACTTAACTCATTTGCAGCAGGCCATATTTCACCATCGGCCATCGCTCCCCAAACAGTTTTTTTCAATGGTATTCTAACTTCATAAAAGTTATTAATCATATCATTACCCAGACGAACAACTGTATACATATCATCATCCTGCAAATCATCAAAAGCTCCGGCCGATTCGAGGTGAGTGAACATCATTAACTTACCATATTGTCGTAAATCAAGATTGATAGTTTTAAATACCCCACGAACATTATCTTTTTCAAGATTACAGGTCTGAATACTTAATGACTGTTCATTCAGTAAAATATTTACATTGTTGTTACTTAACTGCTGCTGACGAATAACAGATGGTGGTGTTTTGTAAGGTATCGGTGACCGTGAGCTGTTTTCTTCAATATTTACAGCCAGCTGATTAAAAGTCGTAGGACTATTCGCAGGAATTAGTTTATACTGACCTGTTGTGTCCAGATCATAATTAAAACGTCTCCACTGATTACGTACAAGTTCCAGTTTTGCAAAACGTAACACAACAGAATCTTCAAACCCTGAAAGAAACATTCTAATAAATCTAATAGATTTAAAGTCAGGTATATTACCTACTTTTTGTTCATATTCAGCAATAGGAATTCTAAACAAATACCATTTTTCAGGAGTTCCACCGTTTGGCGTAAATGATCTTACATCAGTAATAAAATTATGTCCTGCTCCTGTAAGATCCTCTGTTCTCAACTCAACCTTATATTGAAAGTATTCTTCCAGTTCATTTAGTGTATTGTCTCTGTTAAACTCTTCCTGATCAGGATATAATGTAAATGCACTTACAAACTGGTCGCCGCTACTGGCCACTGGTGAGTTTCCCTGGGGATTATTGATCTGCTTATATCTTTCCAGTATACCATCTCTACTTGTGTAGCTGGCATCTCTGTAATTTTTAAAATTGTCATTAGAAGGATCATTCAATGCTCTCTGATAGATAGGAGAATTTTCTCCAAACGCATTTCTTAAATCAGTAAGATATTGTTGAAATTTTCTCCGTTCAGCTTCATCATCCAATCCGTCAAAACCTGCATCCTGTAATGGACGGTCGGCAGGATCATTACTAAATGCCTGTGTTACCTGAATCGGATTTGCAGGAACTTTACCCCAAACAGTGGCAGAATCTTCGATAGCTGTTGTTACAGCACCGCTAATACCATTTTCAAAAAAACGTTTGCCATCTTTTAAAACATCCTCCGAAATATTTCCAAGGTTAAAATACAATTGTCCGCCAGTACTGGCAGGATTATTCAAAAAAGGATCCTGTAGCCAGAACTCGATAAATTCAACATTCCCTGTTTCAAAATCAACCTGATCCAACCCACGCATAATACCTCCCCAACGTGTTTTAGGATTGAGGAGTTTACCATTTGCAGTAACGCTACCGGGACGGGCATCATAATTATATGGACCTATATCGGTTGGATAATAAGCCATATCAAAAGTGACTAATTGCGCTTGTCCAAAATCAGGTGTTCTGTTAGGATATATTTCAGTCACCCTAACCTGTCTTACACTTGGATTGTTTAGCAACTCTCCGTCAATAGGATTATTTGTATTTCTTCTATCCTGTAAAACAGGCTCTATATTATACCATGCCAATTTTGCACGGTTGTATCCATATTCCAGTGCTCCTGAAAGATCAGCTTCAGGGAACATTCCGTTCCCGGCAGGTGTAGAAGCCAGGCCCCAACTTACCAATGGAAATCTTAAGTCAATCGCGTTTCGGGATCCTTCAAAATCATCAATAAAAATTAACCCTTCATTTCCTTTACCTATTTGTCTTGGGTGACCAGGTTTCAAAAGGGCGCCCTCACCGTAAGCGGTGATAGTACTCATTT
The DNA here is from genome assembly GCA_964593835.1 of uncultured Chitinophagaceae bacterium. Classification (GTDB taxonomy): domain Bacteria; phylum Bacteroidota; class Bacteroidia; order Chitinophagales; family Chitinophagaceae; genus Flavitalea. The sequence goes on along the minus strand of CAZQIQ010000019.1, from coordinate 36,365 downwards.
CTGTAGTATTGTAGAAAGGTAATTTATCCAGCCATCTTGTTAAACGTGGAAGTTCAGTACGATAGCTAAAATCCAAACCATACATCGTGTTCCTGATAGGATCTTCCGAATAACCTGTTTTTGTAAAGAAGGGGCGTTCTCCAAGACGTACCATAGACGCACCGATAGTCAGCGCCTCACGTGCTGTTTGCTTTGCGAGATAATCCAAACGTAAACCTAGAAAATTACGTTGCTGAATGCCAAAGCCAGCATTGTTTTCAAACTGTACATTCACAGGTACGCCCGAAGTAATAATACCCTGATTAAGAATTTTAACCGTACCTAAATTATAGTCAATAATATAATCGATATTTTCTACCAACACCTGCCCACCTGCAGAAATCGTTACCGATCCCGGCGGAACATTAAACGCGCCAAGTTGTATATCAGAAGTGGATTGCCCTTTAGCTGTACCACTAATAATATAACGATCAAGATTAGCGTAGGTTTTTGCTATCTCTTTAATAGTATCATAGAGAGGATAATAAACATATTTATCTTTCATATCCTGCGAAGCCCCATTAAAGGCCACGCTATCAAGGTCACGTCCAAATGGCTCAAGAAGTGGAAAAATAATTCGGGCCTGATCCGACCTGACCGTAAACCCTTCTATATAGTCAAACACCCCATCTGGTATAGGATCATTTCTGGAATTAAGTCGATCCAGATTTAATAATGAGATAAGAGGAAGTGAACTTTGGGGTGTTTCTTCAGGTAAAAAACGTTTCTGACCCAAGCTCGGTTCTTCGTAAAGTACGTTTAGTTTAAAATCCCCGGGTTGTATGCTGGATATATATGTACCATCATTCGATTTAAGTGAATAAACATTCTTCATCATTAAATCCCATAATGGCAATATTGTTCTTTGTGAAGTAGCTTTTAATAGTTTCAGGAATAACACTTTCTGAGTTCCTCCTTGTAAGGAGGTTGTATCTGGTGGAACATCCTGTGAAAATTCACCCACTTTATATACCTGACCATTATAAGTATACTGAAAAGCAACGGCCAGCACTTCATCCGGTTGTAATGGCTGGTTAAGGGAAATAAACCCAACTTGGGGATTGTAATAAAATTCACTTTGATTTAATTGTCGGGCAAATGTTTTTTCAAAATCCTGAACAGCCCTCAAACCCATACCGGACAGTTTTGTAGTAATAGCAGAGGGATTTCGGCTAGCAGAAGGATCGTTTACTATATTTCGATACAGAAAGTTGACATCATTATCAGGTAATCCGTTAGGAAAAGCTTTATAGGCAGCCATATTCGGATTATTGGACAGATAAGGAGTAGATTCTCCCAGATCCATTAAACCGACAACATCTCTTGTTTCAGTAGTTGAACCATTTCTGTTTGTCACCCATACTTCAATTCTTTGTATCTGAACCTGAGAATTGACTACAGGCAACTGACTCATTGCTTTATTGTAATTATGATAAAAATACTGGCTTAACAGAAAATGCCTGTTCTCTTCATAATCATGTGCTTTGAATTCAAACCGGCTGGTGGTTGATCCACCGGAAACGCCTACCGACTGACGCTGAGCCCGCTGATTAGCGAGCACTCCTGTCACAAATAATTTCCCGAACTGCAACTGCGTTTTTATACCGAATAAGGACTGCGCTCCGGCAATAAGAGAACCTTTAGAGGTATACGAAACATTACCAGCTTCAATTCGCTTAATGATTTCATCATCAGTTCCTGTATAATCAAGCTTTAACTGGTTTTCAAAATCGAAATTTGCCAGGGTATTATAACTGATAGGGAGCTTTAATTTACTTCCTATATTACCTACTACACTCAGGTTTGCGTTCATATCAAAATCAAATCCACCGTTTTTTCTTGCTCTTTCCGGCAGAGCAGGATTTTTAATATTCTGTCCCTGATATCCTGCAATAAGATTTACATCTCCCTGGGGTTTGATTTCTACTTTACCTGTTCCGAATATTCGGTTAAAAAGATTTTCTGTGGCGGAAAGTTTATTTCTTGGTAGTTTATAGTTTAACCCGGATAATACATTGCGGCGTTGAGTGAAATAATCTTTTTCCTGATCACGGCCACGCAATGACATGAATTCGTCAAATGTGAGATAGGTAGGTTTTCTGTAATAAAAGCTACCTACTTTTTCTATTACATAATACTGCCTGGTTTCAGGATCGTATACAACTGAATCAGTAATATTTGATGGCGTTTGAAGATCGAAAGGGCTGCGGCGGACATCAGAATATCTGTCACCGCGTCTGTCGGTAATAGGAAATTTGAGCGTATCGCTTTGCTGGGCACCAATACTAGTATCAGCTCCCTCCTGCCCATTAAGGGTAACAGGGAACAAATGCAGCATGAGTGCAATAAGCAGCGTAATGGTAGCTCTTAGGACAATAGTCAGTTTCCGGATCAATTGGATTACAGCAAAATTTTTTAAAGTAGAAATCTTCTCAAATAGGTCAAATGTTTTTTAATGCCGTTTTGATAATGTCTTCGATTTTCGTGAGGTCCGGATTAGATTTGCGGACCCTGGCCAGTGCCTGTTCCGCTGTAGGTCGGGCAATACCCAGGGCGATGAGAGCATTTAACGCATCATTGCTTATTGTATTGTCTGATATACCAGAATTATTTATAGTACTGTCTACTATTTTTTCTAATTTATCTTTCAGCTCTAAAATAATACGTTCTGCAGTCTTTTTACCAATCCCTTTTACACTTTCCAGTTGTTTAGCATTTCCCTGAACAATAAGTCTGGAAATTTCAACAGGTTTCATCGAACTCAATATCATTCTGGCTGTAGAAGCTCCTACTCCCGAAACACTAATCAGATGGATAAAAAGATCTTTTTCAGACTCTTCAGCAAACCCGAAGAGTTGCTGAGCATCCTCTCTCACATGGAAATAGGTAAACAATTGCCCCTTCTCAAGATTGGCAATAACAGAATAAGTGTTCAGGCTTATCAATAATTCATATCCTACACCGTTTACATCAACAATAACAGATGCTGGAGATTTTTTAATAAAATTGCCTTTCAAAAAAGCGATCATGGCGGCAAAAATAAGGAAAAGCGTATTTTTGCACCCTTTTATAATATATCCAATAGAATGACTCAAAAAATTACTGCTGCCATCACTGCTGTAGGTGGTTATGTACCCGACGATAAATTAACTAATGCTGATCTGGAAAAAATGGTTGAAACCAATGATGAATGGATTCAAACACGTACCGGCATTAAAGAACGAAGAATATTAAAAGGTGAAGGAAAAGCCACTTCTGATATGGGTGCTCCTGCAGTACTTGATTTATGTAAAAAAAGAGGTATAGATCCTTCAGAAATAGATTGTCTGATTTGTTGTACTGTCACTCCGGATCTTGTTTTTCCCGCAACAGCAAATATTATTTGTGATAAAATCGGAGCAATAAATGCATGGGGATACGATTTACAGGCGGCCTGTTCCGGTTTCCTATTTGGCCTGTCAACCGGAGCTATGTATGTCGAAAGCGGCAGGTATAAGAAAGTGGTAATTGTAGGTGCAGATAAGATGAGTGCCATCGTAGATTACAGCGATCGTACAACGAGCATTTTATTTGGTGATGGCGCCGGAGCCGTACTACTGGAACCTAATACTGAAGGCTACGGTATGATAGACGCTGTTTTAAAGTCGGATGGAAGCGGTGCTAATTTTCTCCATATGAAAGCCGGCGGATCACTCAGACCATCAAGTATTGAAACGGTTACCGCGAAACAACATTATATTTTTCAGGAAGGACAAACCGTTTTCAGATTTGCGGTAAAGGGAATGGCAGATGTAGCTGCACAGCTTTTAGAAAGAAATAAATTAACGGGAGATGATATTGCATGGCTTGTTCCCCACCAGGCGAATAAACGTATTATTGATGCAACATCCTCACGTATAGGATTACCCTCTGAAAAAGTGATGCTCAATATTCACCGATACGGCAATACGACTGCAGCAACTATTCCTTTATGTTTGTGGGAATGGGAAAATAAACTGAAAAAAGGTGACAACCTGGTACTTTCTGCATTTGGAGGTGGTTTTACCTGGGGCGCCCTTTTGCTTAAATGGGGCTATACTGCAACCCGGTAGTTATTGTTGTTATATTCAGCAGATACTAAAACAAAGTTTATTTCTTAGTCTTTTAAATATTGGCTAATTAGACTAAAGGATATTTATTTTACTCTCTTATGAGTGTATGTATTAACACGCTGTAGATAACACTAACATTAATCGCCATGTCTAGAGATAGATAATTATTTACAGGCGATTTGTACATCCGTTTTTATTGCGATAACATATCTACAATAAAAATTAGTCCTTGTATAGATAAAAAGCATCAGCCTGCGCAGTTGCAGTGATAACCATTTCGTTTATACATACATGTGATGGAGTATTTGCGCAATAAAAAACGGCATCAGCCACATCTTTTGCATACAAAGGGGTGTATCCTTCATAAACTGATTTCGCAGCTTTTTCATTCCCTTTAAACCTTACCAGAGAAAATTCTGTTTCCGCTGCTCCGGGATGAATGACTGTTACTTTAATTTTGTGACGCAGCATATCAATACGCATAGCTTGTGAGATAGCCTGAACACTGTATTTTGTAGAACAATAAACGTTTCCCGCTTCATATACATTCTTTCCGGCAGTAGAACCGATGTTTATAATATGTCCCTTACGGGATTGTATCATATACGGTAAAACAGCCCTGGAAACATATAAAAGGCCCTTTACATTTGTATCAATCATCTTTTCCCAATCATCCATATCCGCCTCGTCAAAAAGATCTTTTCCTAACGCAAGCCCCGCATTGTTTACTAATACATCAATTTTTTGCCATTGTTGGGGAAGATTGCCTATTTCTCTAAATACCTCATCCTTATTGCTGACATCAAAATTTAATGCTAATACCTCTACACCATATTTACTTTCCAGTTCTTTGGCTACCTGATTAAGTAATTCACCACGCCTGCCCGTAATAATTAAGTTATATTTTTCCTTTGCAAATATTTCGGCAATAGCTTTACCAAAACCAGCTGTAGCTCCTGTAATAAAAACATTAGAAGACATATATAAAGCTTTTAAACTCCGCTTGTTTCTACTTCCTTATTTATTTTACCGATCAGTCCCTGCAATACCTTACCAGGACCTACTTCAGTAAATTTTCCAGCTCCGTCCTTTATCATCGACTGTATGGTTTGCGTCCATTTTACAGGCCCGGTTAGTTGTGCAACCAAATTCTTTTTGATTTCTTCATGACTGAATACTGCCTTAGCCACTACATTCTGGTAAATATGACAAGAAGGTTGATAAAAGGTAGTTTTTTCAATAGCCTCCTGCAATTCCTGACGCGCAGGTTCCATTAAGGGTGAATGAAAAGCCCCACCTACGGGAAGCATTAATGCTCTTTTTGCTCCGGCTGACTTTAATTTTTCACAAGCAACCTGCACACCTTTCAGCGAACCACTTATAACAATCTGACCAGGACAATTATAATTTGCAGGTACTACTACTTCGGATATTTCATCTGCCACCTCCACGCAAATTTCTTCAACACGTTCATCTGCCAAACCCAAAATAGCAGCCATGGTGGAAGGAGTCATTTCACAGGCTCTTTGCATAGCTTTGGCGCGAATAGCCACTAGTTGTAATCCATCTTCGAACGACAATGCTCCATTGGCGACAAGTGCAGAAAACTCACCTAATGAATGTCCTGCTACCATATCTGGTCTTATATGTTCTGCACATTTGAACGCTATCACAGCATGTAAAAAAACTGCTGGCTGAGTAACATTCGTCTGTTTAAGATCCTCATCTGTTCCGGAAAACATAATATCAGCAATACGAAAGCCCAGAATTTCATTTGCCTGTTCAAATAATTTTTTTGCAAAAGCATTGTTTTCATAGAGATCTTTTCCCATGCCCGGAAACTGGGAACCCTGGCCAGGAAATACGAATGCGTGTTTCATCAGTATATCTTTATTTTTTTACTTGTCTGATGAAACTTTCCATGTAAAAGTTTTCTACTAATAAAAAGAAGAAATTTTCACATAGACGTTTCATACAATTTCGGTAGTAATGATTAATGTAAGCGCGAAGATATTAGTTTAGTGAATTCACTTCTTGTTTCATTTTTT
>CAZQIQ010000019.1:25342-30177 GCA_964593835.1 uncultured Chitinophagaceae bacterium | reverse complement strand
GCTGTAGACTTCTATATCTTTTACTACAATCATCTCACTTACATCTTCATGAAATTTTGCAGAATTTAATATATCCACTGCATTTAACTCATAACCATGAGTGAGATATTGCATTGCTTTGGCCATACGTTCCGGAGTTTTGAGAAGACCTTCCCTACCCGGATCTTCGCCCAACAACTGAAGAGCCTGAGTGTAATTTTTAATCAAACCAGTCGTAACCGATTCATCATACTGTTCCGTTTTCTTATAAGCCATTATCTATACCTTGAATGATTATATGATGGGATATTCAACAAAATTTCTTTCTGTTTCATACAACCTCACCTGCATTTCCAGATTTTCATCAATGTACTGTCTTAAAATCTCATAAATAACAATACAAATATTTTCAGCAGTAGGATTTTTATCCTTAAAAAATTCTGTATCCAAATTTAAATTCTTATGGTCGAAGAGATCAATAACATGTGCTCTAATGATATCACTCAGCACTTTTAAATCCATAACAAACCCGGTTACCGGATTGGGCACGCCTGTTAACCTTACAATCAGTTCGTAATTATGACCATGAAAATGGGGATTACTGCATTTGCCAAAAACTTCCATGTTTTTTTCAGCATTCCATTCCGCATTAAACAACCTATGGGCTGCATTGAAATGCTCTTTTCTGTATACCGCTACTTTTTTTGACAAATCATTATTTTTTACTCCCCAAAATACTCAATATATATCCGTGGGGTTTCATAAAGTTTAATGCAGTGTAATTGAACACCCTGAGGAATATGTGGTTGTAATTCTTTCCATATTCCTACAGCAAGATTTTCTGTAGAACACATTTTACCACTCATAAAATCTACATCTATATTTAGGTTTTTATGATCAAGTTTTTCTATAACATGTTCTTTTATTATAATACTTAACTGTTTAACATCAAATAAAAAGCCAGTATCCGGATCGGGTACACCTTTTACGGTTACGTAAAGATCGTAATTATGCCCGTGCCAGTTCTCATTAGCACACTTCCCGAAAACCTGTTCATTCTTCTCTCTGCTCCAGGTTGGATTGTATAATTTATGAGCGGCGTTAAAATGCTCCTGACGAGTTAGGTAAACCATGAAACTCAGTAAAATTTTTGCAAAGTTAACATGTTAGCACACAAAATCAGGGGAATAACAAAAAACCGCTAATAAAACCTGAACTTGCACATTATGAAACTGTTACTGATAGCAGCTACTGAAAGTGAAATCAATATCGTTCAGAAATGGCTAAGCAACAGCTTAGTGCCTGTAGATGTGTTAATTACAGGTGTTGGCAGCCTTTCTACTGCTTATGCATTAACAACCAGACTTACCGTTCTGCAACCCGACCTGGTCTTACAGGCCGGAATAGGAGGAAGTTATTCATCCGCTATCCCTCCGACAACCGTATCGATCATCAAAGACGAAGTAGTGGCTGATATGGGGGCAATCGAGAAGGATTCTTTTGTTGATATCTTTGACATGGGTCTGGAGGACCAAAATGCCCATCCTTTCCTACAAAAAAAACTTATTAATCAGGAAATTAATAAATGGCAAACGCTTGGATTACCCATCTGCAGTGGCGCGACAGTAAATAATATCAGTGCAACGTTTGAGCAGGCAGAGAAAATAAAAGAAAAATATGCAGTGCAGGTTGAATCTATGGAAGGCGCTGCATTGCATTATGTATGCCTCAAAACACAAATTCCTTTTTTGCAAATAAGAGCTATTTCGAACTTCTGCGGAGAAAGAGACAAAAGCAAATGGAAATTAAAGGAATCTATTTCCATATTGAATACCGAATTGCAAAAGATCATCAAACACCTATCATGAGTAAATCAATATCACTAGGATTTTCGCCATGCCCCAACGATACATTCATTTTTGATGCGCTGGTGAATAAAAAGATAGATACAGAAGGCTTAACATTTAATATTGAGATGCATGACGTACAAAAACTCAATGAAATGGCGATTGATAAAAAAATCGATTGCACTAAAATAAGTTATGGCACCCTACCCCTTTTATTAAACGACTATATTGTGCTTAATTCAGGCAGCGCATTGGGAAAGGGCGTAGGCCCTCTGCTTATTAGCCAGCTTCCTATCCCCAATCCTGCAGTAAACCAATGTATCATTGCTATTCCGGGTAAGAATACTACGGCGCACGTTCTGTTTTCACTGGCCTTTCCTGAAGCTTCTAATAAAGTGTTCTTACGATATGATGAGATAGAAAATTTTGTAAGCAATAACAAAGGTGACCTGACTAATATAAAATCAGTACAATTGGGTGTCATTATTCACGAAAACAGATTTACATACGAACACAAGGGTCTTGTTAAAATAATAGACCTCGGTCATTATTGGGAAGAAGAAACAGGTTTTCCCGTACCCCTTGGCGGTATCGTTATCAATAGAAATATACCTACAGAAATACAGCAAAAAGTTGAACGACTGATCAGAAAAAGTTTAACCTACGCATATGAAAATAAAAATGAACTAAGCTCTTTTGTTAAGCAACATGCGCAGGAAATGTCTGAAGAGGTTATGCGTCAGCATATCAACCTATACGTGAATGATTTTTCCATGGACTTAGGATTACAGGGTAAAGAAGCTATTAAGAAGTTTATACAAGTCCACAGTGCAGTAAATAAAATCAGTATTGATACGGAGGAGTATTTCCTGTAAAAATATTACCCACTAATGCAAACTAATTACTATCACGTATAACGCAGTTTTATTTATAAAAGAAGCTCTACTTGCTAAACCACAATTTATTTTTTTAATGCAGCCTGGTATCTGTCAAGACAGCGCTTACGGGCTAGTTCATGATCGACAATAGGCTGCGGATATTCAAGACTATCGAATTCCGGCAGCCATCTTCTTACATAGTCCAATGAAGAATCAAACCTTTTCGTTTGTAATGTCGGATTAAATATTCTGAAATAAGGCGCTGCATCACATCCGCTACCGGCCGCCCACTGCCAACCACCATTATTGGCCGCCATATCAAAATCCAGCAGTTTTTCTGCAAAATACGCTTCTCCCCATCGCCAGTCAATCAGTAAATGTTTAACAAGAAATGAAGCTGCAATCATGCGAACACGGTTATGCATAAATCCGGTTTCATTAAGCTGTCGCATTCCCGCATCTACAATAGGATAACCTGTTTTACCATCACACCAGCATTGAAATTCTTTTTCATCATTACGCCATTGTATCAAATCATATTCTCTTTTAAAAGAATATCCTTTTCCAACGTGAGGGAAATGCCAGAGTATCATTTGATAAAATTCGCGCCAGACTAACTCCTTCAGATATACTTCACTATTATTAATTGCCGTACGTGCCAACTCCCTTATACTGATTGTTCCAAATCTTAAGTGAATGCCTATACGCGAAGTGGCATTCATACCTGGAAAATCTCTTTTTTCTTCATACTCTTTCAACACTGACATAGACAATCTATCCGAAGGCACTTGTGAATCACTCTCAATAAAACCCAATTTTTTCAATGAGGGAACATTATAGTTAGTCCAGTTTAATAGATTATCTAAATACTTTTCCGTTGGATACGAAAGTGTATAATAGTTATTAAGTAAAGTGAGCCATTTTTTGTAGTAAGGAGTAAATACTACATAAGGTGCACCATCATCTTTTAAAACTTCATTTCTATCAAATATGACCTGATCTTTATAGGAGTGAAAACTTATATTGTTATTTTTGAGCAGTTGCTGAATGTCGTTATCACGCTGTGATGCATAGGGTTCATAGTCATGATTGGTAAACACTTTAGCAATGGTATATTTCTTTATCAGATTATTAAATGCATTCAGCGGTGTATCATGCAATATCTCTATGGAAGATCCAAGATCATTACAAAACGATTGGAGTTTTAATAAAGAAGTATAAATAAAATGAACTCTTTTGTCGTCTTTCGGAAGATCATCCAGAATGTTTTTATCAAAAACAAAAACAGGTAATACAGGATGCTTATCTTTTAATGCATAATATAACCCTGCATTATCAGCAAACCGCAGATCTCTTCTAAACCAAAAAATATTAACAGTATTGTTCATGCAGTATGCTGCTTATATGATGACTGAACTGTTTTCCATTAAATTCTTTTACCCATCGGATACCTCTGAGAGCATTTGTCAGAAACACCTCATCTGCTTTCATTAGATCGTCGGGAGTACAGAAAGATTCTTTCACAGTAATGCTTTCCATAAGATGCCGACGCATTACCCCGGCAACACCACCTTCTGCAAGTGGTGTTGTAAATATATCTCCGTCTTTTATCCAGAATACATTAGCAATGGTACTGTCACAAATCCTGTCATGCTGATTAAGCATCAGACAATCATTCCATTTCTTTTCTTTTGCATAGATAGCACCCAGCGTATACAATAGATAATTATTATTCTTCAAAGCAGACAATTGATCACAGGATTTTCGCCCCTGTTCAAACATGCCTATCACCAAGCCCTCCTGATTAAACATGTTAATTCCTTCTTCCAATGGCCATGCTTGTATTATAAATTGATCATACAATCCCTCTTCCCCCCTTAAAACCATTAACCGGACTCTTGCGCTTCCATTAATCTTATTGTGAATAATTGTTTTTTCAATTTCCTGCATTAAAAACTCTTCTTTTTCTATACCAGGAATTTGTAATCCTAAAATTTTCATACCAGCCAGTAGTCGCTCGTGGTGGAATTTTATTAGTCTGACATGCCTGTTTTCCCATTTCATTGTTTCAAAAAGGCCATCTCCATATCGCAATCCACGATTGTTCGCTGTTATTACAGGCTGGTTTTCT
>CAZQIQ010000019.1:0-25332 GCA_964593835.1 uncultured Chitinophagaceae bacterium | reverse complement strand
GGTTTTCTTTTATAAAACTTCCATTAAAGTTCAGCCAGCTATTCATTTTTATTAATATTGCGCATGATTAAGTCAATCTCCGTTATTACAGGACTATTTATTATCACTTTTTTCACCTATTGTGGGAACCATTCCTCCGCTCCTACTATTAATACTCATCATTCTGCTAAATATAATTTTGGCATATTAAGGTATGATTCTGCCGCTCTGGAGTACCGGTTAGATTCTATCCATAACAGAGGACTCATCTTTCAGTTTTGTCTCAAAGAAGCGAGTGACAATAATACCGCTTTTCAGTTGATATCGTACGCATATGATACGCTTAACGATCATAATAATAGCTGGATGCCTGATACACTGGCGTTGATATACGACTCTGTTCCTAAAAACTTTCAATCGGTGGTGGCAATGGGCAATACTGAAGCCACAAGGGAAATACTTTTAAATACGGTTCGTGACGAAAATGGCCAAAGGTTTAGTTATGATTATGTCGAATTTACTCCGGTTGTGGAAGGAGTATTTCGTCATGTCGTTTATTACTTAAAGGCTGTAAAAAATGGTCAGCCTACGCCAAAAGGTTTAAGACAAATGACCTCCTGCGTTCCTCCTTCCAGGAACTGGAATTAACGGGCAAATGCTCCTATTACTGATTTATAAAGATGTTTGTTTCCTTCTTTTACTTCAGCAACCAGTGTGCTATTTAAGCCGGGAGTCGATGGCGTATAGCTAAAGGAACCTGTTTGAATATAGTTCAGCACTGTAGCTAATGAAGATTCAGTAATATCTCCCCAATCTTTATTCAGTCCGTCAGCAGCTTCCCCGTCTACCTGTAATCCTTCAAAATAGTTGCCCTCATCCAAAGCGTTTACATTCCTAAAAGAAATTGGAAAAATATACCAGTCGTTGACGGGAATACCAAAGGTTCCTACCGGTTTTCCATAAGTATTCTGTCCAACGAGTTTTACATTCATATAAGGCTTTAAATTATTAATCAATAATTCACTGGCTGAAGCGGTATTATTGCCCACAATAAAATAGATATTATCAACATTGAGCTGTCCGAGTTTAATAAACTTTAAAGTCTTATTGTCGCTACTATGTTTATTATTAAACTTTTCAATCATCATTATTTTACCATCCGCAGCTGCATTAACAAGATAATCAGCCAGCGTTTGCTGTAAGCTTACATATCCACCTCCATTATAGCGCAAATCAACAATTACATCAGTAACATTTTGAGTAACAAACCTGGAAAATACACCAGCAAAGGAATTAGCGATGCTGGTAACCTCACCCAAAAAAGAATTAAAAACAATGTATCCCACTTTTTTTGACCCAACAGTGTAAATAGTATCCAGATATAAAGGTTGTTCCTGGTATGCTGCTGAGACCAGGTTAATTTCTTTTACACTCCCGTCAGGAAGTTCGAAAGCAAATGATGTGTTAGGTGAACCATATAGCTGGCCACTTATATAACTGGCATTATTAACGGTGATGTTAGTAGAGCCTCCAATTTTTGATATTCTCCATCCTCTTTTAATTCCTGCTGCACCTGCCGGAGATCCCGGCTCTACAGATCTCACACGCAAATCTGTTTCCGTGAGAAAAAAAGCATTTAATCCAAAGTCGCTCGCCTGACCTGTACTAATTCTATTCCATTCATCTTTTTTCATGGCAAAACTGAAATCATCAACGGGGTATGAAAATCCCGGTTCGTCGCTATAGTGACGAACTGCCAGCAATATTTCTTGTAGATCTTTATAGTTATTTGGATTAAAATCATCCGGAATTTGTTCATACCACAAATAGTAGTCCCTAGTTATATCGAGTGCTAACTTTTTAACCGGGTCATCTGCTGTTCCTCCTGTATCCTTTTTTTTGCAAGCTTCAAATAAAAGAATTAACAGAAACAGAACTCCAATATATTTGTTTAACATAAATAGACGTTTACACTATACAAGTATAATCAATATCTACGGTGATGGCATGGGTTTGTTGTAAATTGCAGCATATCCTCGCACCTAAATAAGTGTTAAAGATTAAGGGACAGATTAAATAATAACTATGCAAAATGACCTTAGAAGAGAGCAGGCGCTTGAATATCATGCAAAAGGAAGGCCTGGAAAAATTGAAGTTATTCCCACTAAAGATGCTAAAACACAAAGAGACCTTTCACTGGCATATTCTCCCGGCGTAGCAGATCCTTGCAGAGAGATAGAAAAAAATCCTGAAGACGTTTATAAATATACTGCCAAGGGTAATCTGGTTGCTGTAATCAGCAATGGCACTGCGGTACTTGGATTGGGAGATATTGGTGCAGAAGCTTCCAAACCAGTTATGGAGGGTAAAGGTGTACTGTTTAAAATATTCGCGGACATTGATGTTTTCGATATTGAAATCAATGAAAAGGATCCGGAAAAATTTGTTCAAATTGTAAAAGCCCTGGAACCCACATTTGGGGGGATAAATCTGGAAGATATTAAAGCTCCTGAATGCTTTTATATTGAACAGGAGCTAAAAAAGAAGATGAATATTCCGGTAATGCATGACGATCAGCACGGAACGGCTATAATTAGCGCTGCGGCACTGATCAATGCGTTGGAATTACAGAAAAAAAAGATTGACAAAGCCCGTTTTGTAGTCAATGGTGCCGGCGCTGCAGCAATGGCCTGTATACGTTTATATATTGCATTAGGAGCCAATCCGGCCAATTTTACTGTATTCGATAGAAAAGGATGTATTCACAAGGACCGTCCAAATCTGGAAAATGATAAAATTGAATTTGCTACTGCAAAAGCAAACTGTACACTTGAGAATGCGCTTATAGACGCAGATGTTTTTATAGGATTGAGCGTGGGAAATGTACTTACGCAGGAAATGATAAAAACTATGGCAAAACGCCCTATTGTTTTTGCCATGGCTAATCCTGATCCGGAGATTAGCTATGAAGACGCTCTGGCGGCCCGTGAGGATGTTATTATGGCTACAGGACGTAGTGATTACCCCAACCAGGTAAATAATGTACTTGGATTTCCATTTATTTTCCGTGGAGCACTGGATGTAAGAGCCACTACAATTAATGAGGAAATGAAACTGGCGGCAGTACACGCTTTGGCTGAGTTAACCAGAACTCCGGTACCGGATATTGTAAACATTGCATACAATACCAGCAATATAGTGTTTGGACCTTCTTATATCATTCCTAAACCTCTTGATCCTCGCTTATTATCTACAATTGCGCCTGCAGTAGCAAAAGCCGCTATTAAATCGGGGGTAGCACAATCTACAATCAACAATTGGAATGATTACGCTATAGAATTGAATAAACGTCTTGGTCTCGACAACCAGATCATAAGAGTATTAGGAAATAAAGCCAGAAGAGATCCTCGCAGAATTGTATTTGCAGAAGCAGACAACATAAAAATTCTTAAAGCTGCTCAGATAGTATTTGATGATGGTCTTGGATATCCCATCTTACTGGGTAATGAAAATAAGATAAGGACTATTGCAAAAGAGCATGGAATAGATGTTGATGAATTACCTATTATAGATCCACAGGATGAAAAAAATGAAGAGAAAAGAAAAGAATATGCCGAACTGTTTTTTAATAAAAGAAAAAGGAAAGGATATAATCAATATGAATCCTATAAAATTCTGAGAGATCGCAATTATTATGGATGCATGATGGTAGAAAGCGGAGAAGCAGATGCTATGATTTCCGGATTAACTAAAAATTATCCCGACACTATTCGTCCTGCTTTACAAATTATTGGTGTTGAACCCGGGGTGAAAAAAATAGCAGGAATGTACCTGCTACTAACAAAAAAGGGACCGCTATTTTTGGCTGATACAACTGTAAACTTTAATCCCACAGCCGAAGAACTGGCAGATATTACCTTACTGGTAGCCCGTGAAGTAAAAAACTTCAGTACGGTTCCCCGAATTGCCATGCTAAGCTACTCTAACTTTGGAAGCAGTAATTCTCCCGAAGCAAGACTGGTTGCTGAAGCACGGGATATCGTCAAGAAAAAAAACCCTTCTTTAATAGTTGATGGCGAGATGCAGGCAAGCATGGCGTTCAACCGCGACCTGCTAACAGAAAATTATCCTTTTAGCGAGCTTGCAGATCAGGATGTAAACACTTTAATTTTCCCCAATCTCGCTGCCGGCAATGTGGCATATAATTTATTAAAAGAAGTAGGAGGAGCAGATGCTATCGGCCCTATTTTGTTAGGTCTAAAAAAACCTGTACATGTATTGCAGTTAGGAAGTTCTGTTAGAAGTATTGTGAATATGGCTATTATCGCTGTAATAGATGCTCAGCATAAGTCAAAAAAATCACCTACAGAATATGTTAACCGTTCTTCATTCTGGAAGAGAATGAAAAAAACGGCAGTGTCAAATTAATTGTATATTGAATCCAATATGAATTTTTTTACCGAATTCGGTCGTTATTTATTGTTGATGAAAGGCATGTTTTCCAAACCGGAAAATGGCAGGATGTATTGGAAGGAATTCATGCATCAATGCAATGAAATAGGAATCGGGTCTTTAGGTATAGTAGTTATTATTTCATTTTTTATGGGTGCGGTTTCTGCACTGCAAACCGCATATCAGTTAACCAGCCCGGTCATTCCAAAATCTACAATAGCACAAATTGTTCGTGATACAGTCATCCTGGAATTTGCCCCCACCCTCGTATGTATTGTGTTGGCGGGAGTAGTGGGTAGTAAAATCGCCAGTGAGCTCGGAAATATGAGAGTCAGTGAACAAATCGATGCTCTGGAAATCATGGGTATAAATACTAAAACATATCTTGTACTTCCCAAGATCGTAGCGGCGTTGATGATGATCCCTTTGTTAATTGCGCTATCTATGTTTTTAGGTATATGGGGAGGTAGAGTAGCGGGAGTAGCATCGGGAATTCTTTCCCCGAATGTATATGACCGGGGGTTACTTGAAAACTTTGTTCCCTTTAATGTTGTTTTCGGATTAGTTAAAGGATATACATTTTCTTTTATCATTTCTTCTATACCTGCATTTTATGGCTATACAGTATCGGGAGGATCATTGGAAATTGGTCGGGCTAGCACTAAAGCGGTAGTCGTTAGTTGTGTGGCTATATTAACAGCAGATTATCTTTTATCAGCACTTTTGCTACAATGATAGAGTTAAAAAATATAAAAAAGTCCTTCAATGGAAACGTTATTCTCCAGGATGTAACAGCTACTATGGAGTCTGGAAAATGCAATCTGATTATCGGAGCCAGCGGAAGCGGTAAAACGGTAATGATGAAATGTCTTGTAGGTTTATTTCAACCTGATAGTGGAGATATTTTATATAATGGTCAGTCATTCACTAGCATGAGTATTGCCGAAAGGAAAGATATCAGAAAAGAAATTGGCATGTTGTTTCAGGGATCTGCACTTTTTGATAGTTTAACTGTTGAAAAAAATATAATGTTTCCGCTGAATATGTTTACTAAAGATTCATATGCTGATAAACTCAAACGCGTCAATGAGGTACTTGAGCGTGTGAACCTTGTGGGGTCAAATAAAAAATATCCGGCCGAATTAAGTGGTGGAATGAAAAAGCGAGTAGGGATAGCCAGAGCCATCGTATTAAATCCCCGATACTTATTCTGCGATGAGCCCAATTCGGGACTTGATCCGCAAACCTCACTTGTCATTGACAAATTAATTAAAGAGATTACTGAAGAGTTTAATATTACCACTGTGATCAACACGCATGACATGAACAGCGTGATGGAAATCGGGGATCATATTATTTACATGCATAAGGGCCTGAAAGAGTGGGAAGGCAGTAAACAAGAAATTATTTTTAGCAAGAATGAACGACTTAATGAATTTATTTTTGCATCAGAATTTCTAAAAGATGCAAAGAACATGAGAATGCTGGAAGCATCCGGAAAAATTGATGGCAATCTTGCAGCAGAGCAACTCTCCAGAGAAGATAAGTCTGGTCATCAATAACCTCATCATTCAATCTGCTTTATTATATTACTGCATCCGGAAAAATTGATGGCAATCTTGCAGCGTAAGAACTCTCTAAAAAAGACAAATCCGGACACTAATTATCAATTGTTTTTATCCCCTTTATATATTAACAGCGTACTGAATTTCATTCCGGCTGTTTTTCCTTATTTTTGCGACTCAAATTTCTTACATGAGCATTCTGGTTAATAAAAATTCGAAGATCATTGTACAAGGCTTTACCGGCACAGAAGGAACTTTTCACGCAACTCAAATGATTGAATATGGTACTCAGGTAGTAGGAGGAGTTACTCCTGGTAAAGGAGGAACTACACATCTTGACAAGCCCGTGTTCAACACAGTAGAAGATGCTGTGAAAGCAACCGGAGCTAATGTATCTATCATCTTTGTTCCTCCTGCATTTGCAGGAGACGCTATCATGGAAGCTGCTAATGCAGGAGTTGAACTGGTAGTATGTATAACAGAAGGTATTCCTGTACAGGATATGATAAAAGCCAAAAATTATCTGGTAGGCAAAAACACCAGACTGATAGGCCCCAACTGTCCCGGCATTATTACATCTGAAGAATGTAAAGTGGGTATTATGCCAGGATTTATATTTAAAAAAGGTCGTATTGGAGTAGTGTCCAAATCAGGAACACTTACTTATGAAGCTACCGATCAAGTCGTAAAAGCAGGTTTAGGAGTTTCAACGGCTATTGGTATTGGTGGAGACCCCATTATCGGTACAACCACAAAAGAAGCTTTGGAAATGTTTATTAACGATCCCGAAACCGATGGTGTTGTGGTGATAGGAGAAATTGGTGGTGGAATGGAAGCAGAAGCCGCAAGATGGTATAAGGATCATGCTACAAAGCCTGTAGTAGGATTTATAGCTGGCCAAACCGCTCCTCCGGGACGCAGAATGGGACATGCCGGAGCAATTGTTGGTGGTGCCGAAGATACAGCCGAAGCTAAAATGAAGATTATGGAAGAATGCGGCATTGCGGTAGTGAGTAGTCCTGCTGATATTGGAAAAAAGATGGCAGAAGTTTTAAAGAAGAAATAATATACGTCAACTGATAAAAAAGGGTGTATCAAACTTTTGATACACCCTTTTTATTTATTACTCTGTTATTTAATTTGTCAACGTCAAAATCCATTTTATTAGCGCCCGAACACTTATAATAAAGAAGGTTTTTGTCTATACGATACACCGATTTTTCATAAAACTTTTAATCCTCTTCATGTGAACTACTGTGTTAGACATTGATTATTCCTTCTTATTTTTTTATGTTCACACATTTTATAAGAATGAGAATATTTTCAATTTTACAGATCAATGACCCGTTTGATCATTGATCTGTAAATAAACTGAATAAGCATTATCTGATCACACTTATTTTCTTCACCTCAGTACCATTATTTTTAATTAGCCTCAGGAACAATGTACCGGCAGCTTTGTTGCCTACATTAATCCTTTCAACATGTACTCCATTACCTATAATAGCTTTGTTCAATAAAGTTCTTCCCTGTAGATCAGTCAACACTATATTAGCTTTCTGTCCTCTTTCGAGATAGAAAGAAGTTTCAAACGTTCCACTACTTGGATTCGGGAATACTCTCAATGCTTTTAAAGTAATAGCAGCATCTTCTGCATATGGAGCCAGAACAGCCGGAGAACCTGAACAACTTTCTGATGGTTGTTTGAAGCAACTATCTATCACTGCTCTTGTAAACGGTGTTACCCCACTCGCCCAGCCATTATGCTCAATAAGAATATATACCCAATCAAGTGCCATTGGATTATTAGACGGGTTACTTGTAGTAATGTACCAGCATGAGTTAATTACTCTTACATAAACTGGTGATCCTAACGCTGTACCCAGCAATTGTCCGTTGGTAAATGAATAATTGCTACAAAATCCTCCGCCTGACGGAAGCACAGTTATATTCACAGTATCAGACTGATTAGCGCAACCGGATTTAGCAGCAGTAACAGTGTATGTATAAGAGCCTGCTGATGCTGGTGCATTAAAGCTCACAGTGCTATTGCTACCACTGATACCATTGCCACTCCATGTATATCCTACACTTCCACAATCTCCACCAGAACAATTAGCACTAAGTGTAATTGAACTGTTAACAGTAGGTGTTGCATTAGAAGCTGTCGGAGAAACACTAAAATTACATGAAGGTGCAGAAGCGAGTTCAAAATAAATCGCTCCGTCTGGCATAGTATCCTGAATGTACCCGGAAGGAATAGTAATACCACTTGGAAATCCTAATCCACCCCATCCCGTTTCACCAGCACCTAAACATGATTTCTGAATAGGGCCATTAGTCCAGGTGATATCATTTCTGTCTACAAAATTATTACCGCGAGGGAAGTGACGATCTACATTTGGTGTAGTTTCCAAAACCACCACAGCCCATTTCAACTGACCGTTAATTGTAAACTGACGGGTTTGTACCTGCAAACTATTCCATGTACCGACTACACCTTTTTCTGTGAAGTTGCAAGGATTGCTTCCGCCATTATCTACTGTTAGTGTATAGGTAGCCGTTTTATTAGAGCAACTGGATTTAGAAGCAGTTACCGTATATGTATAAGAACCCTGAGTATTAGGTGCGGTGAAACTTACTGAACTTCCGCTGCCACTAATACCATTGCCACTCCAAGCATATGTTACGCCACTGCACGATCCGGAGCAGGAAGAATTTAATGTTACAGAGCTACTGGTAGATACACTTCCTGAAGGACCGGATGCACTAATCGTAAAAGCACATGGATCAACAGGATTAACCACGTTCACCGTCACAGTAGCCGTTTTATTAGAACAACTGGATTTGGAAGCAGTCACCGTATAGGTATAAGAACCAGGAGTGTTCGGTGCGTTGAAACTTACTGAACTGCCGCTGCCACTAATACCATTGCCACTCCAGGAATACGTTACACCTGTACAATTACTACCTGTACAGGACGCATTCAAAGTAACAGAAGAATTGATATTTACATTTCCTGAAGGACCAGATGCACCTAAAGTAAACGTACAAGGATCAACGGGTGTGCAACTCCAGATATTTTCCCAATAGCCGTCATCAATCATTTTTAAAGAAGCCGGGGCATTATCGGTGACTGTCCAGTTCTCTCCGTTAAGTGTGTTTTTCCAGGTATCCCAGAAAAGATTTGTACCTGTAAACACATTGGGAAATACATTTACATTCACCGGTGTTTGTCTGGCAGGAGGTGTATAAGGCACATCAATATAATTAGCTCTGACCATCGCCAAGGCGGGTTTGAGTGTTTGAATGGCTGGGTCATGAAAATGCATGGCCAAATGAATATAATCAGCGCCATGTTTATAAGCCCTGGCAAACCACTCTTCCGCGACTCCGGGTAGAATATTTTGAGGTGCAAACTCCTGTCCCAGATCGGTGGGGTCAAACTCAATAGCCGCAATTTTATTGGGATTAGTGGATTTCAGAACATCAACGGCTAATATTTTATCACGATTGGTATGAACATCTCCACCGGCTGAACTGGAAAGACCATCTAATTCAACCATTGACATAGGCATTTGAGCACTATGGAAATGGATTAAATTTCCCTGCATTCCACCAAAATCGGAACCAAAGTAGAGTACTTTAATATTCGAACTTTTGTTTTTCACAACATCTCTCAGCCCACGGTAGAATCTTTGTATTCCCCACGACCCGAAACGATGATACTCTCTGCCATGATCATCATTCCAGTTGGAATAATGGCTTCCATAGTTTCCACCCACCGGAGCATTAGAAATATTATATGTCTGGCTTCCCCAGGTAACAGTTGATTGACCAGGATAACGACATGGAAGATATTCTGTTCTCCATGCATTTACCGCCCAGGAATCATGCAATGCAACAGTGTACATATTGCTTTGATTAACATCCTTAGCGTAGGGCTGACCAAACTCTTCTGCATTACCATTTCCGGATTGTACATACAAAACTCTACCGTAATAATCCGAGATCTGGTTAAGTGCATCAGATACAAAATCATAATATTTATTTCGTAATCGTGTATTATACAAAGACGGTGCTCTGTAATAGTGATCTCCTGCGATTACTCCCTGATGAGTATAAGCCATATCAGAAGGACTCGCAAACGTGTTGGGATTCTCTATAAAATTCTTACTTAACTGGTAGGGAAAATGAAAGGCAATCTTCATCGTATTATTGTTGAGCGATAAAATAGCTTCAACAGCCTGTCTGAATTTTGCACGCTGATAATTTCCTTCAGTAGGTTCGTATTCGGTCCAGTCTACATATAACCTTACCGCAGTGACACTGGCATTTTGACCATTGTGTGTAATGTTAGCAAACTTTTGGATGTAATCCCACTGGGCCACACCATTAGGACTACTTGGGTGGGTCGAGAAACCATAACCAGTAGAATTAATAATGAGTTCTCTGGTGTTTTGTGCTGATAAATTGCTTGTAAATAGGACAAACAATAAAAGAATTGGAGTAAACTTTTTCATTGCAAGGCTTTTTTCGTTAGAAAATTGAGTGTAGAAGAATATATATGTAAATATATAAGATATGAAAGAACCGTATCATAACAGTGCTGAACTGTGGCTTTGAGCCTAAACAATTCCCATAAATAATTCTAGATCAATGCGTTTACCACAAAACATTAAAGCATCTTTTGATGTAAATTGAAAGTGTCAAAACCGAATTAAACCTTAGTCTAAGAGTCCGATTTTGAAGAGTATTATAGAAAATATCAATCTTTATCAGGCAAACACCGGTTAAATAAATTTTAATAAATAATTATATAGATAACATGTTGTGCTATTAAAAACTTAAAGCATGTGTGATTTGAGCTATTTTTTTGATTTAAATGCTTAATCCAATTCATAGTCGAAATAGAAGACAGTTTTGAAGCCAATCTTACAACTATCCCTTTCCAGATATTTCGCATAACTGCATTTCAAATTCAATTGATCGCACATTTGTTAATAGCACAACACGTTAATATAGATAATCAAAATATGTAGGATTTCTTTTAATCTTTTATATAATCCTTTACCTACCTGAACTCCTGCTAATTAATTGATACTTTTCTCTTCTTTTTATGTAATCCCACTTCTACTTGCATCAATACACTAACTTTAATGACCATAATCCATTCTCATGTTATATAAAAAAATATTGTGGCTTGTCAGCATCTGCCTGTTAACCATTACACTATCCGCACAAGAAAAAATGAACAACTACGAAAAAAACTGGGAAAAAATAGATTCTCAAATCAATAAATCCGGACTATTAAAAACAGCCCTTAAAGAAATCGACGACATTTATCAAAAAGCCAAAAAAGAGGGCAATCATTCACAAATGATTAAAGCTCTTATATACAGAATAAATATTAATGAAACCATTAGTGAAGAAACAATCAATGATAGAATAAGACTGATTGAGCAGGAGATCAACAACTCGCCTGAACCTGCCCAATCAATACTGTATAGTATTGCTGCAAGCTATTATTGGTCATATCTGCAACAAAACAGATGGAAATTTTATAATAGGACGACAACAATAAGTAATAAAGAAGATATTCAAACCTGGACAATAACAGACCTACATAATAAAATATCATCTCTGTTCACTCTTTCTCTTGAAAACGCAGAGATTCTGAAGGAGACAGCATTAACAACATACGATGCCATTATTACTAAAGGCAATGTACGTTTTCTTCGCCCTACCCTTTTTGATCTACTGGCACATAGAGCGCTGGATTATTATAAGTCAGGAGAGAAAGAGCTTAATCAACCAAACTATTCATTTAAATTGCGGGATGCGGAAGCATTTGCAAGTGCTCAATCTTTTTCGCGTTATATTTTTTCTACAAAAGACAGTGCATCACTTCAATATAAAGCGCTATTGATATATCAGCAATTAACATCATTTCATCTTAATGATCCTATACCTGATGCCTTAATTGATATAAATATTTCAAGAATTGAATTCGCTTATAATTACAGTATACATACTGATAAAGAAAAATTATACACAACAGCACTACAGCAGCTGAGCAATCGGTTTAAACACAGTACTGCAGCTTTACAGGCTACTTATCTGCTGGCACAATGGTATGCAACAAAAGCAGCTCAATACCATCCTCTTCAGGACACCACTTACCGATTTGCCTATAAAAAAGCGCTAGAACTCTGCGAAACGGTTTTAAATGTTCCTGGCAAGCCAGAAGGAAAAATAAACTGTATTAATCTTGCTCAAACCATAAGAAAAAAAGAAATAGGTATACAAATCGAAAAAGTTAATAGTATCGGAATGCCCTTCAGAGGGCTGATTAGCTATAAGAATTTTACTTCTGCATATTTCAGGATTATACAGTTAGACAAAACAACCAAAGAAAAAATTGGCAGAAATCAATGGGAAGAAAATTTTTGGCAACAAATTGCGAATATTCCATCAATAAAAAATTTCAAATACAATTTTCCGGACGCTGAAGATTATCAGCAGCATAATATTGAAATTAAAATAGATGCGCTACCATCCGGAGAATATGCTATTTTAACCAGTGCCAATAGCAATTTTGGAACAGCTTCAAATGCAATGGCACTCCACTATTTTTACGTTTCGGATATCGCCTATGTTAACAGCAATGAAAAATTTTATGTAGTTAATAGAAATAATGGAAGTGCATTACCCAATGCATCTGTTCAAATATGGCAAAATCAATATGATTATCAAAAAAGAAAATCCACACTGATTAAAAAAGAAAATTATACAACCAATAAAAATGGCTTCTTTGTTTTAAATAAGAATAGCGAAACATATAGAAATTACCGGATGGATATTACTTCTGGCAAAGACAGACTTTTTCTCGATAATGATCGTTACTATTACTTTAGTACAGAGCCGGTTAATAAAGAAAAAGATCGCACCTATTTTTTTACTGACAGGTCTATATACCGTCCCGGGCAAACATTGTATTTTAAAGGCATTGTAGTTAGTCATGAAACAAAAGATCAACCCTCAATTGTAACATATAAAAAATCGTTGATTACACTTTATGATGTAAATGGAGAAAAAGTAGATTCTTTGTACGTTACTACAAACGCCTACGGTTCTTATTCAGGTAAATTTATCCTCCCCTCTTATCTCCTTAATGGCCATTTTACATTAAGGGACGAAAGCAACAAAAATGAGATTTCCTTTAGTGTTGAAGAATATAAAAGACCAAAGTTTTTCGTAGAGCTACCCAAACCATCAGGCACTTATAAACTTAACGAAACGGTTAGTATAGAAGGTATTTCTAAAGCTTATGCCGGAAACAACATTACCAACGCAGATGTAAGTTATAGAGTTATTAGAAAAACAATAATGCCTTTATGGCGTCATAGCCGTTATATCCGGATCTGGCCGCCTTATCAAAACAATACAGTTGAAATTGTAAATGGCACAACAACAACCGATGAAAGCGGAAAATTCACTATTAGCTTTCCTGCAATTCCCGACGAACTTGTCAATAAAAAATTAAATCCAATTTTTCATTATGAAATAACTGCAGACATTACAGATATCAATGGCGAAACCAGAAGTGCAAATACATTTGTAAGCGTAGGATATGTGGCGCTAAAAGTCAATATTGATGCCCCGGATAAAGTTGCTGCAAACGAATTTAAACAGCTTCTGGTGAACAGTTCAAACATGAACGATATATTCGAAAAATCCGAAGTTAATATTTCAATTCATTCATTAAAACAGCCACAAAAAAAATTCCGCGAGCGTTATTGGCAACAACCGGATCAGTTCATGATGAGCAGAGAGGAATATTATAAACTATTTCCCCACGACCAATACGATAATGAGAACGATGTGACAAGTTGGTCCAGAGAAACAAAAGTATTCGGGAAAACAGTTATTACCACTGCAGACAGTTCTGTAAATTTATCCGGAATAAAATTTAAAACTGGATTTTACATAATAGAAGCTACCACAAAAGATAAAGATGGAGAAGAAATAAAAACTGTAAAATATATAGAATTAACTGATCCTACCCCCCTATCAACTACTCAGTATATTGATAATAACGAATTACCCACCAGCAGATTTTACGTCAAAAACAATAGATTAACTATAGAATCAATACCTATTAAAACTCCTGAAGCAGATAAAGATCTGAACATTACTTATTCAACTTTCAGAGAAAAAACACTCCCAGGTGCTAATGAAAAGTGGAAAATCAAAATAAGCGGAAAAAACAATGAAAAGGTAGCTGCCGAATTGTTGACTGCGATGTATGATAAGTCGCTGGATCAGTTTCGTCCCCATCAATGGACAAAGCCTGGTTTATGGAAAAGCTCCATTGATTATTCACAATGGCAGGATGCAGAAAATTTTACCATTGGCACAGCTCTTCAGAGAGTTTTTGAAGAGCATAGCGTAACCGGTGAAGTAAAAATCTATGATCGCCTCAATATACCTGAACATTATTCTGTAAGAAGGATGAGTACGGCGGCTCCGAGTGCTCAAATGAAAAAAGACATAGTAGGTGCTGTTGAAGTAGTGCAAGAATCTCAAATGGCTGATGTTGCAAAATCAGGAGAAGTGTCAAATGCAATGTCGGATACCTCCAACTATGCTACAAATCCATCAAACGTTCAACCCAGAACAAATCTTAACGAAACAGCTTTCTTTTTCCCTGATTTATATACTGACTCAACAGGGAATATAGAATTTTCATTTACCAGTCCTGAAGCATTAACAGAATGGAAATGGTTGTTGCTTACGCATACCAAAGACTTAAAATTTGGTATTGGAGAAAAATCCATTATCACCCAGAAAGAATTAATGGTTCAGCCTAATTTGCCCAGGTTTCTTAGAGAAGGAGATAATATTAACCTGAGTGCTAAAATCACAAACCTTTCCAGTGCAGATATTCAGGGAAATGCTTCTATACAATTGATCAATTCGGAAAACGGCAAGATACTTAACGATATATTTAATATTTCAAATAACCAGATAGCATTTAGTGTAAAAGCTGGACAATCTGTTCCTGTTCAATTTACGCTGGCCATTCCTAAAGACTTTTACTTGCCAGTAGCCATCAGGATACTTGCTGAAAGTAAAAATCTGAGTGATGGTGAAGAAAATATTCTTCCTGTACTCACTAATCGATCATTGATAACAGCATCTCTTCCATTGAGTATTAAAGGGAATACGACCAAAACTTTTACATTCGATAAGCTTGTCAATAGCAGTAGCAGCAATACCCTCCAGCATCATCAAATCACTGTCGAATTCACAGGCAACCCTTCATGGTATGCAGTACAGGCTCTACCTTATCTGTCCGAAGGCAATAAAGAAAATGCAGAACAAATATTTAACAGATACTATGCTAACGCTATTGCGTATCATATTGTTAATAGTTCTACTGTTTTCAAGACAATTATAGAGCAATGGAAAACAGCTGATACTTCAGCATTACTCAGCGAACTAGAGAAAAATGAAGAATTAAAAAGTTTGTTATTACAGGAAACACCATGGGTTCTCCAGGCAAAAACGGCCTCGCAACAAAAAAGAAATCTGGCGCTTTTGTTTGATATTAATAATATGTCAACCCATCTTAGCACTGCATTACTTCAACTACAACAAATGCAGGCACCGAGCGGTGGATTTAGCTGGTCACCCGGAGGAAGGGAAAACAGATATATGACGCAGTATATTCTATCGGGTATCGGACATCTAAAGAAACTTGGGGCACTGCCCGATAATGAAAAACTAAACCTTTTAATTAAAGCAGGTCTGCATTTTTTAGACCAGGAAATAAAAAGAGATTATGAATTATTAAAAGCGAACAACAAGAAATTACCTGCTGGAAATATTTCTCATATACCTATCCATTATTTATACATGAGAAGTTTTTTTACTGACGTTAATATTCCCGGAAATACGATTGCTGCATATAATTATTACAGAACTCAGGCAAAAGAGGCATGGATTAAACATAACAGTTTTTCCAGAGCAATGATTGCTTTGTCTTTATTCAGAACAGGCGATGTTGTGAATGCAAAAAAAATAATGTCAGCTTTAAAAGAAACAATTATTACAAACCCAGAATTGGGGAGTTACTGGAAGGATATTAATAATGGTTATTACTGGCATGAAGCTCCAATTGAGTCGCAGGCTGTAATGACTGAAGCATTTAGTGAAATAATGAAAGACAACAATGTGGTAAATGATATTAGAGTCTGGTTATTGCGTAACAAACAAACCAATAACTGGAAAACCACTAAATCAACAGCTGATGCTTGTTATGCTTTATTATTACAGGGAACAAAATGGACTGATAAAAATCCAACAGTTGATATTCAGCTAGGCAAAAACAATATTTCTTCAAAAGAATTGCATGCAGAAGCCGGAACCGGATACTTTAAAACCCAGTTCAATAGTGAATTAATTCACGCTGATATGGGAAAGATTAAAGTCACTGTTGCTGATAATGATAAATCCGCGATTGCATGGGGAAGCATTTATTGGCAGTATTTTGAAGATATGGACAAAACGTCTTCCGGCTCTTCATCTCCCTTGAAAATAAACAAACAACTATTTGTTCAAACTCCTACAGACAGAGGATTGGTTTTGCAACCACTAATTAATAATACTCTTCATGTAGGAGATAAAGTTATTGTTAGAATTGAAATTCGTATTGACAGAGATCTGGAATATGTGCATATGAAAGATATGCGTTCTTCGTGCATGGAACCTATTAACGTTTTGAGTCAATATAAATGGCAGGATGGACTTGGATACTATGAAACTACTAAAGACGCTGCTACTCATTTTTATTTCGACTATCTAAGAAAGGGAACATATGTTTTTGAGTATCCTGTATTTGTATCACAAACAGGAACGTTCTCTAATGGTATAGCCTCTATTCAGTGCTTATATGCCCCTGAGTTTACAGGACATAGCGATGGACAACAAATAAGTGTAACAAACAAATGATACAAACAGAATTTCTTATTGTAGGGCAAGGCATCAGTGGAACATTTTTATCATGGTATCTCAACAAACAAAAACGTTCGTTTGTTATCATTGATAACAATAGTGCTGCAGCAGCTTCAAGAGTAGCTGCAGGTATTATTAATCCTGTTACCGGAAGAAGAATAGTACAAACATGGATGATCGACAAACTTCTTCCATTTGCGTATGAGGCATATCAACAACTCAGTGCAGATTTGCAAATTGAAACAATCACCCAAAAGAATATTATTGATTTTTTTCCATCTGCACAAATGCTGCACGCATTTACAGAAAGAATACAGGAGGATCCCAAATATTTACAGACACCATCATCTGCTAATCATTTTGATCCTTTTTTTAAATATGATTTTGGTTATGGTATTATTTCTCCCACTTATGCTATCAACCTCGCTGGAATAATTCCTGCGTGGAAAGAAAAATTATTATCCCAGAAACAGTTTATTGAAGAAGATTTCCATACTGACGAACTTGTTATTAATAGTAATTATATCAGTTATAGAAATATTAAAGCTGAGAAAATTATTTTCTGCGATGGCGCACAGGGATCAGCAAATCCCTGGTTCAATCAGCTACCTTTTGCAGCTAATAAGGGTCAGGCAATAATTATTTATAATACAGATATTCCCCAACAAAATATATTTAAAAAAGGCATGACGATCGTACCATTAAAGGATCATTTTTTTTGGGTGGGGTCGTCCTACGAATGGGAGTTTAATGATATCCATCCATCAAAAGCTTTTCTGGATCATGCCACAGGTCAACTAAAAAATTGGATAAAGTCTTCATTTAGTATTGAAGCACATTTTGCATCCCTTCGTCCGGCGACACTTGAGCGCCGTCCGTTTGTGGGTATGCATCCCCAGTATCCTCAGATAGGAATATTCAATGGTATGGGAACAAAAGGTTGTTCTTTATCTCCTTATTTTGCTTATCAGTTTGTCAATTATTTGATTGATAAAGAACCTATACTTCCTGAGGCAGATGTTAATCGGTTTAGTAAAATACTAAGCCGCCATCCTGGTTTTCAGTAATACTTTGATAGGATCCTGACGTAGCAGTTTTGACATAGCATAATATAACTCAGGAAGTTCATGTCGCATGCGCACAGGATTTTCAAAGAACACTTCTACACTCACAGCCCAAAATTCGTGATAATTTGTCCCTGCATAATCACCCAGCATTGTTTTATTTCCTTCCTGCATAGCGTTATAAATAGGGCGGGCAACTTTAGAGAAATTTTTAAATTCCTTTTTAAAATGTTTATCCTCCTCAGTTTGAGTAATAAAGTTTACATAAGCCAATGCATGACCCATTTCATGTAATCCAACATTACAATTCGGAGTAAGTCCTCTTATTCCTTTCATAAAATTATCCCATGATAAATAAATGCCACTATGATCTACATGTCCTTGAAATGGCCGGGAATAAAATCCGTAATGGTAATCATCTCTAAGAACATAAATATCTCTGAAGTAATTAAGGTGATACTTTTCAAGTCCGAAAGTAAGCTGTACAGAAATGGCACTGACCAATACAGGCATTTCCTGACTTTCATTTACTTCTATGTAATGAAATTTCTTTGATCTTCTAAATAGATAAGTACGGAAAAGAAATTTCTTCTGATCCTCCAGACTGAGTCTGTTATAATACTTAAAGTGTCTGGTTATTACGGAGTGATAAAAAATTTCCTGCGATAAAAAACTTTTATAATGCCTTTTTTCATTGATTTTTTCAATCCACTCTTTTATAGGTGTTTGAAAAATTATCATCCCGGCAAGGACAAGAAAGAGTAAAATAATTTCCATGAGGGTCCATTTTTCTTAGCGAATCTGGTGTACGTGATAGCATTTCAAAGGTGGATTGGAAAAATGGTATTCCAGGATGAATGGAGAAAGGAACCATATGAATAAGTGCTTCAAAATATAAAGAAAAATTGGTAAAAGGAAGCCCTCTGACAAATCTGCTTATGTGGTTTTGGTGTACATTTGCCCCTCTCAATCCTAAGTTATTGGGATATAGGAAGTAACGTTTAAATAGCAAATAATAAAATGTACAGAACACATACCTGCGGCGAGTTAAGAATTTCTCATGTTGGACTGGAAGTGACCCTTGCAGGATGGGTACAAACCATTCGTAAATTTGGAAGTATCACTTTTACCGACCTTCGTGACAGGTATGGAATTACACAGTTGGTTCTAAGTGAAGAAATTAACCAGCAAATGAATGGCTTAACCCTTGGACGTGAATTTGTTATACAGGTTAAAGGAACCGTAAGAGAACGCAGTAGTAAAAATGACAATATACCTACAGGCCACATTGAAGTAGCTGTAAACAGCATCAACATTCTAAATAAAGCTGCCACCCCTCCCTTCACTATCCAAGATGATACTGATGGAGGAGATGATTTGCGTATGAAGTTTCGTTATCTCGACTTGAGACGTAATGAAATACGTAAAAATCTTGAGCTTCGTTATACTGTTAACCGTGCGGCTCGTAATTATCTTCATGAGAATGGGTTTATGGACATCGAAACTCCTTTCCTGATCAAATCCACACCTGAAGGTGCTCGCGACTTTGTTGTTCCCAGTCGTATGAACCAGGGACAGTTTTACGCTCTTCCACAATCCCCCCAAACATTTAAGCAGCTATTGATGGTAAGTGGGTATGACCGGTATTATCAAGTGGTAAAATGTTTTAGAGATGAAGACTTAAGGGCTGATCGTCAGCCGGAGTTTACACAGATAGACTGTGAAATGAGTTTCGTAGAACAGGAAGATATTCTCAGTATGTTCGAAAATATGATCAAACATATATTCCAACAGGTTAAGGGACTGGAAATTACAGAAGCTGTGGAAAGGATGACGTGGGATGACGCTATGTGGAATTACGGTAACGATAAACCTGATATCCGCTTTGGCATGATACTCACTAACATTAAATCATCCTTTAGAAAAGATGGAAAAATACAGGCAACCGGAGAGCTGATTGAAGGCAGCAGCTTTGCTGTTTTTAATGATGCTGAAACTGTACTAGCTCTTAATATCCCTAACGCAAGTGAATATACGCGTAAACAAACCGATGAGTTGGTAGAGTGGGTTAAACGTCCACAGATAGGTATGAAGGGATTAGCTTTTATTAAATGCAATGCAGATGGTAGTTACAAAAGCAATTTTGACAAATTTTTTACGGAAGATCAACTTAAAAAACTGGCAACCGGTTCATCAGCTAACCCCGGAGATCTTATATTGATATTGGCAGGTCCTGAAGAAAGAACAAGAAAGGCTATCAGCGAACTTCGTTTGGAGATGGGACAAAGACTTGGCCTCAGAAAAAAAGACGATTTTAAATTATTATGGGTATTGGATTTCCCACTATTCGAATACGCTGAAGAAGAAAACAGATGGGTAGCAAGGCATCATCCCTTTACCTCTCCCAAACCTGGGCATATAGATGTGATGATCAATAATTCTCCGGTTATTTCAGATGCTGCTACCTATTTACAGCATCCTTATGCCGATATTAAAGCTAACGCTTATGATATGGTCCTTAACGGAAACGAAATTGGCGGAGGATCTATCAGAATTTTCCAACGAGATCTTCAGGAAAAAATGTTTGATGCATTAGGAATGAGTAAAGAAGAAGCATCCCATAAGTTTGGATTTCTGTTAGGCGCATTTGAATACGGAGCGCCACCTCATGGCGGAATTGCATTTGGATTTGACAGACTTTGTGCCATATTAGGTGGAAGTGAAAGTATTAGAGATTTTATAGCCTTCCCTAAAAACAACAGCGGAAGAGATACTATGCTGGATGCACCAGCATCTATTGATAATCAACAATTAACAGAGTTGTCTATTAAGTTGGATATTCAATAAATAAGTTAAAATATTTGATATAATATTTCGAGGCATATGATTTGTAAAATAATTGCCGTATTATTTTACAAAATTTATACATAATTATCAATCATATGCGTCTATTAGTGATATCGATTTCATTTATTCTCTTTTTTGCTTACTGTAAAAAAGAGAATAATCAGCAAAAAAGTGATTTAATTGAGGTGACGATTAATGATCAGAGCTACGGATCAGATGCTAAGCAGAAGTTAGATCTATACCTCCCTGCCTCACGCAATAATAAGACACGTTTATTTATTATCATACACGGTGGTGGTTGGACAGCTGGAGATAAATCAGATTTTAATAGTTATGTTGATTATTTTAAACTAAAGTTTCCTGATTATGCATTTGCTAATATTAATTATAGATTAGCAAGTGCAAATGGCAACTATTTTCCTACTCAGGAAAACGATGTGAGCTTAGCCATTAAATTTCTTTCAGATAATGCTGATAAATATGCTATTTCAAAAGAATTTATATTAATGGGTGCAAGTGCAGGAGCTCAACTGGCATTGTTACAATCATATAAACATACAGATGTTATTAAACCTCTTGGCGTTATTTCCTATTTCGGTCCGACAGATTTGCAATACATGTATGAAAATTCAACGAACTCCATTCCCTGGGTACTGAGGATTATTACTAACTCAATGGAGAATAATCCTGATATATTAAAACAAGCCAGTCCGATTAATTATCTACAATCGAATTCACCCAAAACATTATTGTTACATGGGGATAAGGATACTATTGTTCCTCTTAATCAGGCGACAATGTTAAAGGACAAATTATTATCATTAGGTGTATCCCACGAATTAGTTATATATCCAGGGGAGGGACATGATTTATGGACACCGTCATCCCTGTCCAGTTCTTTTAATAAAGTGGAAACTTTTATTAAAGATTTATAAAACATTTTTTACGGTGTAACTTGCCAATAATGTCAACTGATAGCCGATCACCCCTTGCGGAAAGAATGCGTCCACAATCGCTGGATGATCTATATGGCCAACAGCATCTGGTTGGAAATGGAGGTGTTTTACGTTCAGCTATTCAGCATGGAAAACTTCCTTCCATGATATTATGGGGACCTCCAGGTACCGGAAAAACAACTATAGCCAATATTATCGCCAATACCCTCTCTGCTCCGTTTTATACATTAAGTGCTATAAGTTCCGGTGTAAAGGATATTCGTGAGGTAATCGCAGTAGCTGAAGGCCAGCAAAAAGCAATATTATTTATAGATGAAATTCATCGTTTTAATAAAGGTCAGCAAGATGCTCTTTTAGGTGCGGTGGAAAGAGGTATTATTACACTAATAGGTGCAACTACTGAAAATCCTTCTTTTGAAGTGAATAGTGCATTATTAAGCCGATGTCAGGTTTATATTTTAAAATCATTATCAGATGATGATCTGGTGAGTTTGTTAGAAAACTCCTTAAAAAAGGATGAGTATTTGAAACAATTTCACGTTATCCTTCAGGAAACGAAAGCTTTAATAACCATATCAGGAGGTGATGCAAGAAAGTTATTAAATCTTTTAGAAATAGTTGTCAATGCGATAGTGGAAGAGAAAGCAGAGAATATCATTATCACTGATGAAAAAGTAATGCATATTGCCCAGCAACGTATTGCTTTATATGATAAAGGAGGAGAGCAGCATTACGATATTATTTCTGCATTTATCAAATCTATTCGGGGCAGTGATCCTAACGGAGCAGTCTATTGGCTTGCGCGAATGATAGAAGGTGGAGAAGATGTAAAATTTATCGCACGAAGATTAGTTATTCTCGCCAGCGAGGATATTGGCAATGCCAATCCAACTGCTATTGTTATGGCAAACTCTTGTTTTGATGCAGTCAATAAAATAGGACATCCTGAATCCAGAATCATTCTTTCTCAGTGTGCTACCTATCTTGCTTCCTCACCTAAAAGTAATGCAGCTTATGTTGCTATTAATGAGGCAGTGTCTGCCGTAAGAAAGTACGGCGACATGCCAGTTCCCCTTCATCTAAGAAATGCACCTACCCGGTTAATGAAAAACTTGAATTATGGTAAAGAGTACCAGTATGCGCACAATTACGAACAAAATTTTGCGAAACAGGAATACCTTCCTTCTGAACTTTCAGGAACCGTATTTTATAATCCGGGGAAAAACGCAAGAGAAGAAGAACTCAGAAAATATTTACGGGCATTGTGGGGTGCAAAATATAAATACTGAGCGAGTTAATGTAAAGTTTTAGGAGCATCTCCTTACCATACCTAATACATGATTTTTATATTCTAGGCTTTAGGTCAATGGGCACACAGTCCATAGTATTTAGTATATACATAATAGTTATATTGAGTCCTCATCAACCTTTTTTTCAGAAAAAAATAAAGTGCACTTTTTAAATTCTTTTTGTTTTCTCATTTTTTACATTTGAGGCTCAGGCACAAGGCTGTGTACCTCATGGAGACCCCACTTTCGTTCCTTATTCACCTTGGGTAAACCCTAACACCAATTTATCTGTTCAGTCAGACAGCACAGTTCGTATTTATTCACTTGGAGCGTGTAATACAGCAACCGCCACTCCTGCCTGGGACTCCAATAACTTAATTGTAAGGATCCCTGCATTATTTAGGCCATCAGTGATGAGAACTTTTAGTTCATCCACTAATTCTGGTGCTACATTTCAATGTCAGGTGTACCCGAATGGAGATTTTTATGCTCAATATATTAGTGGACCCTTTCCAGGACGAGCAGTTTCCTTTATGAATGGGGTATATCCCTTATAATGCCGATTTAAAATAGTGGTTAAAATGAGGAAGTCTCAAAAATATTTTGAAGAGTCAGAAAATCGCGTAAATGTAAATCCTCTCCATTAGATACTCGAATTAAATGAGGCTGTATCGAACTTTTAATACAGCCTCATTTAACTTTATTGTTATATTATAATGAAATCCTTTCAGTTGAACAACTGCCTGAAAGTTTTTGAAGAATAGTCTTTAAATATCCCTTTTTTATTTCTATAAATAAGATAAACAGCTATTGCTTTATTTCTTCTTGCAAATCGTCTCGCTTTTTTTAGTCCCATAGCCAGAATAGCATTATCATAAGCATCAGCAGTCATGGCATCTTTCGCAAATACAGTAACGCTAACAATCTCGATAATTACGGGTTTACCTGAAAGTGGATCAATAATATGCTCTTTTCTTCGGTAGTTTCCGGAAGTAGTAATAGCTCCGTCAGGTAAAGAAATTATTTTTTGGATAAAGGGAGAAAAGTCATCATTATCTGCAGGTGATTCAATACCAACTTTCATAGGCGTACCGGAAGGCTGGTGTGTTCCGGAAACTCTAATTTCACCACCTAATTCAACAATAAAATTATTGATTCCTTTTCGCAGTAAAAATTCAGATAATACATCAACAGTATATCCCTGTGCTATACCATCTGTGTCAATCACCACGCAAGGTTGTTTTTTTAAGACTGAATCTCCTCTGACAATTAACTTATCAGAACCAACACATTTACTTTTATAAGTAATGTCAAACAGACC
Source organism: uncultured Chitinophagaceae bacterium (assembly GCA_964593835.1). GTDB lineage: Bacteria > Bacteroidota > Bacteroidia > Chitinophagales > Chitinophagaceae > Flavitalea. Next base: position 840 of record CAZQIQ010000019.1, on the reverse strand, counting down.
TTTTGTATTATAGTATGTTAATAGGGATTGCTGAATTACCCGTAGAAAATGAGTATCAACCGATATACCATATCGAGAATGATTAAACTCATTAATTAATGAGTGAGGATGATATTGCGATAGCGACAGATCTATAACATAAAAGATGCTATCTATATGTTTTTTAGAAACGATCAGAGAATCATGAGAATAATAGTCTATCCGCCATGTTGTACCTTGTGCATTACCTTCCAGACTTATTTTGTATTCAGGTGGTGAATATAAAAAAGACAAAATACATAACAAAAGAGAGGAACTCATTGAATAATAGGAGGAATATCTAAGCCTTAAAAAAGAAAACCCCGTAACGTTTAACCGATACGGGGTTTTAATAAATATGGCAGCTACCTACTCTCCCAGAACTAAATCTAGTACCATTGGCCATAAGGGACTTAACTACTCTGTTCGGAATGGGAAGAGGTGAACACCCTTGGTATAACCACCATAAGAAGTTTAATAATATATAACATATTGGAAAAGTTGTAAATGAGAGCAATAGTAATAGTTGTATTTAAAATAATTGTATTAAAAAAAATTAAAGCGTACGGGTAATTAGTACTACTCGACTTTGATGTTACCACCTTTACATCTGTAGCCTATCAACGTAGTCGTCTACTACGACCCTTAAAAGAAAACTCATCTTGTGGAAGGTTTCACGCTTAGATGCTTTCAGCGTTTATCCTGCCCGTACATAGCTACTCTGCGCTGCACCTGGCGGCACAACAGATACACCAGCGGTACGTACGACCCGGTCCTCTCGTACTAAGGTCATGTCCACTCAATTTTCTAACGCCCATCACA
>CAZQIQ010000018.1:58474-66062 GCA_964593835.1 uncultured Chitinophagaceae bacterium | reverse complement strand
ATGATTATTAAACAATTAACTTTGCGCTCCCGGTTTTACCAAAAGTAAAGTAATCTGATCATGCTAGATAAGTTAGAGGCTATTAAAGCCAGGTTTGATGACCTTGGAGTTGCGTTAACCAATCCAGAGATTGTTAATGACAACAGGCGCTTTATGGAAACCAGTAAAGAATATCGCGGACTGGAAAAAGTGGTGAAAGCCTATGATGATTACAAGAAAATTCTGGATGACGTAGAGTTTTATAAAGAAGCGCTTAATGGAGATGATGAGGAACTAAGAGAACTGGCCAAACTGGAAACACCGGGACTGGAAGAAAAAAAAGAAAAAACAGAGCAGCATATTCGTCAGTTGCTGATTCCTAAAGATCCTCAGGATGATAAAAATGCTATTATTGAAATACGGGCAGGTACCGGAGGTGATGAAGCCAGCCTGTTTGCTGGTGACCTTTTAAGGATGTACCTAAAATATTGTGAACGAAAAGGATGGAAAACGGCTGTCTTAAGTGAAAATGAGGGTACGGTAGGAGGATATAAAGAAGTTCAGTTGGAAGTAACAGGAGATGAAGTGTATGGAACACTGAAATTCGAGAGTGGTGTACATAGGGTACAGCGGGTACCAGATACAGAAACCAGCGGAAGAGTGCATACCTCTGCTGCAACAGTAGCGGTCATGCCTGAAGCCGAAGAAGTTGATTTTGAACTAAATCCGGCTGATGTAAAAATGGAAACAGCCCGAAGTGGAGGTGCTGGTGGTCAAAATGTGAACAAGGTAGAAACCAAGGTTATGCTTACTCACCTTCCAACAGGTACTGTAGTAATATGTCAGACTGAACGCTCTCAATTAGGAAATAGGGAAAAAGCTATGCAAATGCTTCGCACCAAACTCTATGAAGAGCAGGTAAGAAAACAGGAAGATGAAATTGCCCGGCATCGTAAGAGTTTAGTAAGCAGTGGTGACCGTAGTGCAAAAATCAGGACCTACAATTTCCCTCAGGGACGTATTACCGATCACCGTATAGGGCTTACCGTATATAACCTTGATAGCGTTCTTAATGGTGAAATACAGGAGTTTATCGAAGCGCTACAGTTTGCTGAAAATTCGGAAAAACTCACGGGCCAGAATAACTAATTGTATAAGCTATTTTAGTCCTGCGGCCTTCCTGAAAACAGCAACGTATACGAATATTTACAACCGGCTTTTCTTCATCAAGAAAAATATGTAAAAGCAAAGACATCTATTGTTAACAGCTGTTTAGCCTTTTTAACTTTACGGAAACTGGTTCCTGTAATAGCCGCTAACAAATTTTTCTCATTCTGTAAACCAGGTTAAAGAATATTCGTAACAAAATGCATTAAGTAATAGTTTTCTTAAAGTCATCTCCTCTCTTACTTTATAAACACGTTTTTTATTATTACTGCCGGCAATGATAATTTTATTTCTTTATGAAAAGCATTTCTTACTATAGTTCAAAAACCGAACAACAAATAAGCACTCGTCATTTAATATTACATGCTGGTTTTAACTACGCAATAATTAATTTAACATAATGAACAAATACAAACTTATCCTTCTGCCATTCACCACATCTCTTTTGCTAACATATTGCGCGTCTTCAAAAAATTATTATTCACGGCTTCCAAAATACTCACCTTCTTCTCACGAAATACATAAGGCTATTGAAAAAATGGATAGCATATGGGAAGATTCCTATAATAACTGTCGGTTGGATGTTCAGCAGGAGATTATAGCTGAGGACCTCGAATTTTATCATGATATTGGTGGTCTTCTTACTTCAAAAACACAACTTATTGAAGCATTAAAGAACAACATCTGCGGCAAAGTAAAAAGAGAATTGCTGCGTGGAAGTGTTGAGGTTTATCCGATTGAGGGTTATGGAGCCGTTCAGTTTGGTTATCATCGTTTTATTAGCGACAATCAGCAGGGAAAAGCCAGATTCTCCAGGTTCGTGCACCTTTGGAAAAAAGAAAATGATAGTTTTCGCATCACTCGTGTATATAGTATTCATTGATGCCAATGATATCTTCTCCCATAACAGAAAATATTTTCCGTTATGAAACCATCATTATTATCTCTCTGTTATAAAAGCAATCCTACTACAAAGCAAACCCTTCTAATGTTAACCAGTACTTTTCTATTCCAGGTTTGATGCTAATAACATAAGATGCCCTGGCTTTAAAAACTAAATCTGTAAACCGGCTTTATCAGTCTTATGGCTAACAACATAAGATACTCCATTTAATATTTTAACCAGCCGTTATCATTATCAGGATTGTGGGGTTTTCGTATATAACATTCCCATTATTGAGGTATTCCTGATAATATAATCTTATATATTTTCTATGAAGTTTTCAAAAGAATTTTAGCATGAAAACCTTCCTTCTTTAACAGGAAAATGTAGTTGTTAAAGGCTTGATCCCAATACTTTATAAACCATATATATCAATTCAGGAAGCTAAAATGAGAAGGTAAGTGTTTACCCCAATATGGGAAAGATATATGTTAAGATTATGAGAAATGTAGTCCCACTAAGGGAAAAGAAATCTACAGCGAGCTACCTTTGCAAGAGTAACGCAAGCGCACATACTAATGGCATCCGATTTGCGTTAAATAAAGAAATATTTCAAAAAAGACTTCATAAAGCAGTCAATTTTCTCATAAGCAGTTAGTTTTGGTTACGGCCCCTGTTTCTACAGGGGCTCTTTATTTATATACTGCGCAGGGTCAATTTTGATTTACCACTTTATGAAGTCGTCTTAACCGAAGACCATCTCATTTTCTGAAACGCTGCTTAATATTTCACAGAATTTTAAAAAAATATTTTTCCCTATTTGGAAACTGTCAGTTTTCTCACCACCCATACCGCTGCTAAAGCTCCCAGAACTGCCCCCACTATATCAGCCACAATATCTGCTCCATCAAATGATCTGCGAGGAATAAGATACAATTGCACAAATTCCATTACTATTCCTAATAATATAGTTAGTATAGTTATTTTCAACAATATATACTTGTCTGCAGTAGAGTGATTGATGGTAATACTATAGACATACCACACCACCACATTGACACCGAAAAGAACGATATGTGCTATTTTATCAGCCTGGGGAATACTAAACAGGCCATTACCAGGAACATAGGAACCTGGTAAACAAAGCAACGCAATAGTTAATATCGTCCATCCATAGGGGACAAACCTGTTTTGCACAAGCTTTTTAAGCAATGAAACCATTTCAAACGAAAGATAAAAAAAATTGCCTTTAATTCACTTCCCCTCTTGCCAAAAGCTTATCTAATGATAAACCGGAAGGATTATCTATATTTTCAATAGATAAAAGAAACTCAGATGGACTTAGTGCGTTTTCCATTTTAAACGGCCCGGATAATTCATCCGACACTATCTTTCCGATATGAGCGTACTCTCCATTTTCATTAGCCCATAAATGATACCTGACATCTCCATCAGCTTGGGATAAAAAATCAGCCATAACACAAGTTTCTTTCCGAACACTATCCCAATAAATAATTATTGTTTTATCCGAATTATATACAGCTGACTTTTCAGTTGTAAGAAACACTTTTTTTACCTGTTCATTATTTTCGAGCGCTATACGTTTCTCATAGGAAAGTATCCTCTGCTTCAGTTTATCATTATCAGCAATGGCCTGCTCATGATAAAACATTGCTGTTCGATATCGTTCTTTGGCTCGGACAGTCTGCGTAAAATAAAAAAAATTTAATCCTACGCTGATCAACAGTAACACCGTTGATAAAAAGGCAAGCATACGATGATCAGCAAGAGCATTATTTTTTCCGGAGAATATTCTAGGATTGGGAGCAAATTTTCCATCAGCCTTTTCTTCGCCGGCGTTTGTCTGAGTTTCTATGTCAATAACATTATATCGCTTAACGCTGTCAATATCAATACCTGCCATAACCTGGCTCTTAACAGCATGTGGAGGATTTTCTCTTTTTCTTAAAGCAAACTGCTCGAGCTGTTTCTCAAGAATATCTTTCGCCTCACTGAGCTGTGGATATTGCAAAACCATTTTTTCAAAAGCAGAACGTTCTTCTTCTGTTGCCAAACCCAAAACGTAGCGCTGAATTATTCCACTCGATATGTAGTCATCTATATTCAATTCGGATGTTGTTAATCAATAAAGCGCTTATAAGAATTATCTGAGATAAGTACAGAAATGAATAAGTCCCTGCGACAATTCTTCTTTTACTACGTCAATAGAGATATCTTCAATTGCTGCAATCTCATCAACTGAATATCCCTGAAAATAAGCCAGATCAATTAAAACCCTATGTTCTTTCTTCAGACGTTCAGTTACATTTCTAAATCTCGTTAGTTGGGGACCAGGTGGCCGCGCTGAGACAAGTCCGGCCTGAGGCATTATCTTTAGTTGTTCTATAGCATGCTCCCTTGCCATATTCAGCAACCAGGTAAACAAACGCAATTTCGAAGAATTATACTGTTCAATTAACTCCCATACTGACAAAAACAATTGTTTCAGCACATCTCCGGCAGCATCCTCATCGTCAATAATTTCACGAATAAAAGAATACAATGAAGATGCATAGTTATCATATAGATAACTAAATGCTGCCGGATCTCCTTTTTTCAGAGAAGCAACCAAAGAGTCTTCTGAAAGTATATGCAGATTGTCCACTACTTTTTAATCTTTTTATTCTATTAAAAAGGATGAGGTGGACCTAAAGTTAATCCATCTTACAAGGTCATGATCAGGATCCTACAACAGTAGCGTATGCTTCAGCATTCATCAGTCCCTCTACATCAGCTACATTATTCACTTTCACTTTAACCATCCATCCTTCACCATAAGGATCAGTATTCACAAGTTCGGGGTTTCCTGCCAAAGCAGGATTAAGTTCCAGAATAGTACCTGCAATAGGTAAAAACAAATCAGATACTGTTTTAACAGCTTCAACAGTTCCAAAAACGGTTTCTGCTTCGAGAGACTTTCCAACTGTTTCAATTTCTACGTAAACAATATCACCTAACTCTTTCTGTGCAAAATCTGTAATGCCAATAGTAGCAATATCGCCATCTATTTTAATCCATTCGTGGTCTTTTGTGTAACGGAGGTCGCCGGGAAAATTCATGTGGTTATAATTTGTGTGCAAGATTACAAAATATTATGTGTCTCAAAATAAAGCAATGCATGATCTTTCAAAAAGTTTTCCTGTTCTATCATATTTAGCACAGGAAGCTCTTTTAACTGATGAAAGTGCGGCCACCCATCGCTGTCATAGCCAGCAACTTCATAATAACCGCTTTGTGCAAGTAAAGAACAAACAGCAATATGCATAAGATCCTGTTTTTGCTCTTTAGTAAACTTATCTTTTATCTGACCAAACTCTTGTATTCCTATCAGGAATAAAATTCCTTCAAGATCTGGTTTTTTGCCAAAACGTTCAAGCAATTTTGCTTCCAGTCTCCACCATCTCGATTGTAAATCATCGCTTGTATACATTTTACAAAGATAATTAGTAAGCGCCATGTTAGGTCGAGGATATAATTATCTTTGCCGTCAAATCAGATTTTTCAATGCTACAGTTAAGCGTGATCAGGCAAGAAGCCAGTCGGGTGAAAGAGGGACTCTCCATTAAACATTTTAAAGAGGTTCAACTTGTTGATGACATTATATCTCTTGATGATGAAAAAAGAAAACTTCAGATCGAAAGCGAACAAATTCAATCGCAGGCTAATGCTGTTGCAAAAGAAATAGGCAAACTGATGGCAGGGGGGAAACGAGATGAAGCTTCTCTGAAAAAACAGGAAGCTGAGGCTTTAAATACAAAAGTTAAACCCATAAAAGATAAGCTGACTGCCATCGAATCTCAACTACAGGAGCTGCTTGTCAAACTACCCAATCTTCCATCTGAAAAAGTTCCGGCAGGAAAAACAGCAGAAGACAATGTTGTGGTGCGTGAAGGTGGAGAAAAGCCTGTCTTATCAAAAGAAGCAGTTCCTCACTGGGATCTCATTAAAAAATATGATATAGTCGATTTTGAAACAGGATCTAAAATAACCGGAAGAGGATTTCCATTATACAAAGGAAAAGGCGCTAAACTACAGCGCTCATTAATTCAGTATTTCCTGGATTTCAACACTGCCGCAGGTTACACCGAATATATACCGCCATTTCTTGTGAATGAAGCATCGGCCTACGGTACAGGATCTCTTCCTGATAAAGAAGGGCAGATGTATTATATATCTCAGGATGATTTTTACCTGATTCCTACCTCAGAAGTTCCTGTAACGAATATTTACAGAGATGAAATATTAAAAGAAACCCAGTTGCCTGTTAAGATGACCGCCTATTCTCCTTGCTTTCGTCGGGAAGCCGGAAGTTTTGGAGCTGATGTACGCGGATTAAACCGGCTGCATCAATTTGAAAAAGTTGAAATAGTTCAGTTGGTAGAACCTGATAAAAGCTACTCAGCACATGAAGAAATGGTGCTTCATGTAGAAAAATTGATTAAATCACTTGGTCTACCCTATCGGATATTGGCTTTATGTGGGGGAGATATGAGTTTTGCTTCAGCATTAACCTACGACTTTGAGGTATTTAGCAGCGCACAGGAGAAATGGCTTGAAGTAAGTTCTATTTCTAATTTTGAGTCCTTTCAAACTAACAGGATGAAAATAAGATATAAGAGCAGTGAAGGTAAAACCCAACTCGCACATTCATTAAATGGCAGTTCACTGGCGTTACCCCGAATTTTAGCTTCAATATTGGAAAATAATCAAACGGAGCAAGGCATTACTATCCCTGCTCCGTTACAAAAATATTTTGGGGAAGAAATTCTTAAGTAGAAGTAGAACTACAAATAAAAATTACCATCCTTGCTTAGCGATACCGGCTTTGATAGCATCCAAAGCTTTTTGTTCGCCAAGTAGCGTAGTTAGTTTATTTCCTTTACCGTCATTACCCTGCGCCATATAAGACCCTTTAGCTGTTTTTGTGATGACAGCATCTTTCATGGGTACATTTTTCTCTTTTGTCTTTACGTTATAAGCTGTGAGTGTTATTTCAGGCATAGCTTTTTAGTTTTAATTGGTTAGTTTTTAAAGATAGGGATATTTGAATATTACGAAATTAAATTTTACCTACACGGGAAGGTATAGGCATTAAAATTTTCAGGACTACAATATCTGGATAAAAACACACCGGCTCATTATACGTCGAGACGGGCATATTTAGCATGTGATTCTATAAATTCTCTGCGAGGGGCTACTTCATCTCCCATCAACATACTAAAAACCCTGTCGGCTTCAGCTGCACTGTCAATGCTTACTTGCTTAAGCGTACGTGTTTCCGGATTCATAGTGGTTTCCCATAACTGCTCACTATTCATTTCTCCCAAACCTTTATATCGCTGGGTATTCACAGAATCCTCTTTCCCATTTCCCATTCTTTCAATATGACCCTTACGTTGCTCTTCAGTCCAGGCATAATGTTGTTCTTTTCCTTTTTTCACTAAATACAGAGGGGGTTGTGCAAGATAAACATACCCTTGCTCAACCATTTCCTTCATA
>CAZQIQ010000018.1:21455-58464 GCA_964593835.1 uncultured Chitinophagaceae bacterium | reverse complement strand
ATATATCTGTATATAAACGTAAGAATAAGCGTGGCAATATGGCTTCCATCAACGTCGGCATCCGTCATGATGATCAGCTTGTGATAACGAAGCTTGGCTATGTTAAGCGCTTTGGGATCTTCGGGAGTTCCTACGGTAACACCCAGCGCTGTGTACATATTTCTAATCTCTTCGTTCTCATATATTCTGTGCTCCATGGCTTTTTCAACATTCAGAATCTTACCTCTGAGTGGAAGAATTGCCTGGTAACTACGATCGCGCCCTTGTTTAGCTGTTCCACCTGCTGAATCACCCTCAACCAGAAACAGTTCGCAACGTTTAGGATCTCTTTCCGAACAATCAGCTAATTTTCCGGGTAGTCCTCCTCCGCTTAATACGCTTTTACGCTGTACCAGCTCTCTTGCCTTTCTTGCTGCTGCCCTGGCCTGAGCCGCAAGTATTACTTTCTGAATAATATTTTTAGCTTCCCGGGGATTTTCCTCTAAAAAAGCCACCAAAACTTTCGAGACAGTATTGTCTACCACACCCATTACTTCACTATTACCCAGTTTAGTTTTTGTTTGTCCTTCAAACTGAGGTTCGGGCACTTTAACAGAAATAATACTGCTTAATCCTTCCCTAAAATCATCTCCTTCAATTTCAACTTTAGCTTTTTCAAACAAACCATTCTTATCGCCATAACTTTTAAACACTCTAGTCAAAGCTCTTCTGAACCCCGAAACATGTGTTCCCCCTTCAATAGTATTGATATTGTTGACGTATGAATAAATATGTTCGTGATAGCTGTCGTTATAAGTTAATGCGACCTCAACCGCAACATTGGTGTTTTCATCCCTTCCTTCAACATAGATCACATTAGGAATAAGTGCAGAGCGGCCGGCATTCTTATCCAGCATTTCTACAAACTCAATAATTCCACCTTCACTAAAAAATGTTTTAGCATAAGAATTGCCTTCCTCATCTTTTTCCCTCAGATCTGAGAGATGAATAGTAATTCCCTTATTCAAAAAGGCCAATTCCCTTAAACGCCCCTCCAGGATATCCTTTTTGTAGGCGTGCACGGTAAAGATGGAAGTATCTGGCCAGAATTGAACAAACGTTCCCGTTCTTTCGCTTACGCCTATCTCCCGTACAGGATATTTTGGTATTCCTGTATGATACTCCTGTTCAAAAATTTTACCTTCTCTTTCCACTACAGCATGCAGCTTTGAACTAAGCGCATTCACACAACTCACCCCTACACCATGCAATCCCCCTGATACTTTATACGTATCCTTATCAAACTTACCACCTGCATGAAGTACCGTCATTACAATTTCCAGTGCAGATTTTTTCTCTTTGGAATTGATTCCAGTAGGAATACCCCTACCATCATCCTGTACTGAAATGGAATTATCCTCATGAATAGTTACCGATATATTTTTGCAATACCCTGCAAGTGCTTCATCTATGGAATTATCTACAACTTCATAAACGAGGTGGTGTAACCCTTTTTCGCCAATATCACCGATATACATGGCAGGACGCTTACGCACTGCTTCTAAACCCTCTAAAACCTGTATACTGTCAGCACCGTAACCGCTTGCAACCGTAGGAGAAAACTCTTGTGTTTCTGAATTCATAATATGGATTGGGAAACTGTTGATTTATAAGGGTTTCTGGCACCCTTTTCCAGCAGCAACAGCATCTGCAAAAATACGAAAATTGCCCGACAAAACCCTCAATTTTATAGCCTTAGCACAAGCTGTTTATTATTGTTAAAAACAAAAAAAACGGCGGTTTGATTAATGGGCTAAATTTGGGCAATGAACAGGGGCTTTTCTCAAATATCATTCGACTTTTCAACACCTCCTTCGGAGGAAAACGCTGCCCCTGCAGTTACTCCACCTGTCGCTTCTATAGAAAATGAAGAAAAAATTCTTCCGGATAATGAAATAGCAGAATATACTGATACAGTACCTGTTGTTACTTTTACACCTGTTGAAAAGAAAAAAAGCGGCTCAGGCAGAGGTAGAAAATCTCAAAAAACATTTGCGGCTGACGCAGATCTTGTAGAAGTGCCGGAGGATGATATCCTTTTCCAGAAACAATATTATCCAATAGGAGAAGTGTCGCATATGTTTAAGGTAAATGCATCACTGTTGAGATTTTGGGAAGCAGAGTTTGATATCTTAAAACCACGGAAAAACAGGAAAGGAGATCGTTTGTTTCGTCCAGTAGATATTAAAAATTTACAGTTAATATACGACCTGTTAAGAAGAAGGAAACTTACTATTGAGGGGGCAAAAGATTTTTTAAAAAACAGTAAGAAATCGCAGGAAAAATTTGAAATGATACAATCACTGAAAAAAATAAAAAGCTTCCTCCTCGAAATCAAAGCTTCTCTCTAAGCTATTTATCTATCCTGAAGAAAAATAGGATTAAATTATTCTCCTCTTCCTGTACATCGCTCCCGGATATTAAAGCCAATAATTATCGTTAATCTTTTGGACCGTCTTTGTCTTTGGAAGATAAATGAATACCCATACTATTCATTAATTCTATCATTTCGAGATTAACGGTTTGTCGAACTTCATTAAAATCAGCAACAGGAATAGTAGCTGTAAAAAATTCAACGGTTACTACATAAGTGTTCTTAACTATATCAGCTAGAAAAACAGTATAATTCTCAATTTTATCTTTTTTATTGTCCAGCAATTTTTCGATCGCTGCCACAAGCATATGAAGTTTTTCTTTAGGTGTATCGTTAGCAATATCTAACTGCACAAATGCTCTGCGCTGCGTTTGTAATGTAAGATTATCAGTTATGCTGTCAACCATTTGTTTATTAGGAACAGTAACATAAGTTTTTTGCGTGGTTCTCAGTCTTGTGCTTCTCAATCCTATTCTTTCTACCGTACCGGTAATATTATGTACTTTAATAAGATCTCCTGTAGTAAAAGGTTTATCGAAGAATATAATAAAAGAAGCTATCAGGTTTTCAATGCTTTCTCTGGTAGCAAGAGCAACAGCAGCACCAGCCAGACTTAAACCAGTGATCAAACTCGATATCTTGAAACTAAATCCAAACTTTAATACCATCAGGACACCAACAATAACAAGAATGACTTTAAAAAAATCTTTAAAAAAAAGTATAAGTTGATTATCTGATTGTGAGTCAGTCGCACTGGCCTTACGTCCCAGTATCAGCGCAATAAAATCAATAATCCTTAATAGTAACCAGATGAAAGAAATTATAATAACACTGATAGCCACTATTTCAATTAAGCGCTGGAGACTCACTTTATAAATGGCTACATCCAGCAGGGAAGGGTACTTTAATTTTTCAAGGGCAATAATCACCCCCATTGTAACCACGAAGTTTTCCAATGGAGGAACAATCAGATTAACAAAACTTCTTTTGTCAATGCCTTTGGCCAGTCTTCTTACCACCCTGAATACAAGTCCGGCTATAAATCTAGAAATATAATGTTTCAGCGAAACAATCAGCAGTATCACCCCTAATATGAGGATGTAACGACCCAACGGATTATCTAATACAACAAAATCAAAAAGGTTACGCATCAGTTATACGAATATATCAAAATCGAGCCTTGCTTTAGCAGATATACAAATCCGGCTCCAATAATAATTTTTTGAGCATCATTCATAAAAGGAGGTACAGGAATTTGTCTAAGTTCCAGACTACCTTTATCATAACGGAATAAATACTCTTTATTCCTGCCAAAAAGAGTATTATTGATGACATTAAAATCGTTCCAGCCGATTAAGGGAATGGTGTTTTGAAAACCTCCGTAATAATCATATATATATACTCCTTTTAAAGGATCATATAAATACACAAACTTATCATGGTCTATTATATAATCGGGAGCAGGAATGGCATCAAACACAAGTCTGAAGTCGGTAGACTGATCAACTATTCTTCCATCATCACTTATTTTTTTCAGTTTACTTTCCAGTTCATCAAATATCCAGATATTATTATCATAGGCCTGTCCGATTGCTCTTATTTGCAGTAAGTTCAACTTACGGAAATCAAGTACCGCTCTTTGATTAAGAAACCGGTCAAGTATAACCGTCGTTCCAAAATCTTTATAATACAATAATGTTTTTAAAGGATTACTTACATCAATAGAATGCAGTTTACCGAATCTTCTAACATTATTAAAAACAGCTAGAGAATCGCCGTTGGGACGAATTTTTTTGAGCTGGCCGTTTTGATAAAGCAAAAAAACATTACCGAGATTGTCTACCGTAAAATCTGTAAAATTTCCTTTGTGTTGAATGACGAGTTTAAACAGGCTGTCAGTTTGTGCCTGGCTATTGATGGATAAAAAAAGCAACAGTATGATCAGCCATTTATTCATTGCTTTATAATCTTGGTATTATTCTCAGAATAACGCGATTGTAATACCAGTTGTTGCCCGTCAAAAACAGCATATGTAAAATATTGGATCCAGTCACCAAGATTAATATACCTGCTGTTATTATTCAACTGAAAGTCGATAGGCAGATGTCGATGTCCAAAGATCAAATAGTCAAAATGTTCTTTTTGTAATACTTCTTTACAATAGGTTATCAGCCATTCGTTTTCTTCACCCATAAAATGCTCCTCACTTTTTCCGGTCGCTGCGCGACTTTTTCGACTAAAGTAGTTCGCTAATCCCATCCCTATATATGGAGGCAGGAGACCAAAAAGCCATTGACAAACCGGATTTCTAAATACTTTTTTCAGCATTTTATAACCATGGTCGCCAGGACCTAATCCATCTCCATGTGCCACATAAAACTTCCTCCCATAGAAGTCAAATGTTTTCGCTTCAAAATACACAGGGATATTTAATTCAGTTTGGAGATAATCTTTCATCCACATATCGTGATTGCCTACAAAAAAATGTATGCTGATGCCCGAATCAGAAAGCTCAGCCAGTTTTCCTAACAATCTGGTATACCCTTTAGGTACAACTTTTTTGTATTCATACCAGAAATCGAACATATCTCCCACAATAAATATTGTTGAAGCATCATTGCGTATTTCTTCGAGGAATGCCACGATCATCTTTTCACGCAGCAGGCTTTCCTGGGCATTAGGCGCACCAAGATGAAAGTCTGAAAGGAAATAAATTTTTTTATGGGTCATTTCGGTCTATCAAAAATACATATACTTCTTTAGGACCGTGGATTCCTACCACAAGTGTTTTTTCTATATCTGCCGTGCGGCTGGGTCCCGTAGCAAAAGTTATGAGTGAAGGAATACTGCCTGCATATTTTTCTTTCACTAATTGCAAACCATCTTTTATATCATACACCAGTTGATGAGTATACGCAATACAAATATGCACCGGTGCATATACACTGGTTGTTCTCCCGCTTTCCTGTGCAGCGCTCATCATGATGGAGCCTGTACGTGCAATAAGCGCTTCGCAAGATGTAATAGCAGCATCACAACCGGCAAGATCCTTTTCATTGGTTGACATTCCGCTGAACAATTGTTGTAAGGACTTTTCTTTCACATAGATATTTTTCCACTCATTATGCTTAATTAACAATTGCAATTGCTCAAGCATTTCCTGGTCATCCATACAATACACAAACTTGCCCAATAGTTTCGTGAACTGCTCACCAAATTCAATATCCAGTTCCTGCTGCGCGGGTGTAAAAAGCGACTGAGTCCCCTCACTGGCTGGAAAAGGAAGAGGCGTTGACTGGGTCAACGCCTTTCTTATTTTTTTTAATATGTTTTCTTTTGAAGAAGAAACGTTCATTACGATTCAGTTGCCGGGTGGTTAGTAATGTTTCCATCATATGGAGGTACGCCTTCGCTGATCGTACCCGACTCTGCATGATGACCATTTTCATCTACCTCAATAGTCTTTATCTCTTTAAACGGACGTTTGCCTATTAATTGTTCAACATCACTCTGGAATAAAACTTCTTTTACCAATAATTGTTCCGCCAACTTGATAACATCTTCTTTTTTCTCTACAAGCAATGCTTTTGTTTTTTCGTATGCATTACTGATAAGACTTCTTACTTCCTGATCTATTATTTTGGAAGTTTCTTCAGAGTATGGCTTAGTGAATGAATTTTCAGCGGAAGGATCGTAAAAACTTACATTCCCCAATTTTTCATTCATTCCATATACAGTAATCATCGAATAAGCAGTACGGGTAATTTGTTGCAAATCGTTTTGCGCGCCTGTTGAAATTTTATTAAAGAAAATTTCTTCGCTAGCTCTTCCCCCTAATGTCATGCATATCTGATCCATCAATTGATCGGTGTTATAAAGATACTGTTCACGTGGAGTGTACTGTGCATAACCTAAAGCAGCTACACCGCGCGGCACAATGGTTACCTTCAACAAAGGATACGCATGCTCAAGATACCACCCACATATTGCGTGGCCAGCTTCATGGTAAGCAATGATCTTTTTTTCTTCAGGAGAAATAATTTTATTCTTTTTCTCTAATCCTCCAATCACCCTATCTACTGCATCCTGAAAATCTTCCATCTCCACTCCTTCCTTACCTTTTCGAGCTGCTATCAGCGCTGCTTCATTACAAACATTGGCAATGTCAGCTCCGGCAAAACCCGGAGTTTGCTCAGCAAGTTTATGAATATCAACAGTAGAAGATGTTTTGATAGGTTTAAGATGAACCTTAAAAATATGTTCGCGACCCTTAAGATCAGGTTTGTCGATAGAAATTTGTCTGTCAAATCTGCCCGGACGAAGCAAGGCGGTATCCAGAACATCAGGACGGTTAGTAGCAGCCAGCACAATGATGCCGCTTTCTCCGCTAAAACCATCCATTTCCACCAACAACTGGTTAAGTGTGCTTTCCCTTTCATCATTACTCATGATGGCATTTTTACCACGGGCACGACCAATTGCATCTATCTCATCAATAAATATTATACATGGGGCTTTTTCTCTGGCTTGTTTAAAGAGATCTCGCACACGACTTGCTCCTACTCCCACAAACAACTCAACAAAGTCAGATCCGGACATAGAAAAGAAAGGCACCTGTGCTTCACCGGCCATAGCTTTAGCCAGCAAAGTTTTACCTGTTCCCGGAGGACCTACCAGTAATGCTCCTTTCGGAATTTTACCACCGAGCGATGTATACTTTTTGGGATTCTTTAAAAAGTCAACGATTTCCATCACTTCCACTTTAGCCTCATCCAGACCAGCCACATCCGCGAAAGTGATATTTACCTTTGTTCCTTTATCGAATAATGTTGCACGTGATTTTCCAATGTTGAAAATACCACCGGGTCCGCTTCCGCCACCAGCTCCTCCACCCATTTTACGCATAAGCATCACCCATATTAAAACGATCACCAGTAATGGTAAAATAAAGTTGAGTACGCCTGGCAGCCATTCTCCTTCCTGTGTAATAGTGATTGGTACAGCTAAAGCAGGATTTTTACGGGCCTCTTCTTCCATACGATTTTCCCATTCATCAGCTTTAGCCACTCTAAACTCAAACTGAGGAAGATCCATTCTGGTATTTGACCAGGCTTTATCCAGCTTTTCCTTGTAGTAAGTTTTATCTAAACTTTCTTTTTTAATGTAAACGCGAACAAGATTTTTATTGGTTACCAGAACCAATTTTGCCACATCACCTTTTTCCAACATATTAGTCCTGAACTCCAGTTCTGACTCCAAAGGGTGAGCTGCAGGGGTAAATTGTCCGAAAAACTGAAACCCTATCAGCACTGCAAAAATGATCGCCCAAATCCAATAAATATTGAACTTTGGTCCTTTACGTGGTGAGTTTCCATCTTCTTTCGGTCGCAGCCGTGGAAAGTTCCTGTCGGTCTGTCTTGAATCGTCTTGTGCCATATATCAATAGCTTCCGCTTATCTTTTAAGTTATTAGTTATGTTCCTCTGATTGAGCATCGCTCCACATATCTTCCAGTTTATAAAACTTCCTGGCCTCAGGCAGCATAATATGCACCACAACATTTACATAATCCACTAGTACCCATTGGCTGGTTTGCTGGCCTTCTGTTTTGTATGGAATCTCACCTGTGATTTGTTTAGTATGGAATTCTATATAATCCGCGATTGCTTTTACCTGTGTTGTAGATCCGACCTCGCATATAATAAAGAAATCAGCGACAGCTTCAGGAATTTTTCGCAGATCCATTGAAAGAATGTTCTCCCCCTTTTTTTCCTGGATCGCGGATATAATGGATTTAAAAAGTTTGGAATTTCTAGTTAATCTGCCTGCACTTGATCTCTTACGTCGGGTTGTTAAAATTGACAATTGTTCCAATAATCAAAACATTTTTTGTGAATGAATATATTTGGGGGTCATATTAATAAATCAAAAATAGGCATTTGTTAGCACAAACTTCAGATCATCATAGCTCCCGAGGACCTTTTATTATTTTGTCCTCCACCGGTAGTACCAACAACTATGCCATGGCAAAATTACATGCCGGAATGCTGGTACCGGAAACAGGTATTATAGCCCTTGAACAAACGGCTGGCAAAGGCCAGCGAGGCAAGAAATGGCTGGCATTCCCGGGGCAAAATATTACACTGACCGCTGTTTTTCATCCACCTTTATATGAGCATTTTGTATATTCTGCCGGTATGGCCCTGGCTTGTTATGATTTTATTAAAGATTTTGGAGTCGAAGAATTGTCTGTAAAATGGCCAAATGATATTTACATCGGTGACAGAAAGGCAGCGGGAATGCTTATAGAGAATATGTTCCAGGGCAGTTCCTGGGAATGGGCTGTTGTAGGTGTTGGTGTGAACCTCAATCAGCAAGAGTTTTCTTCTCTTAATGACAGAGCAATTTCACTCTCAATAGCTACTGGCAAAACATATCCGCTGGTAGTTTCAGCGAAAAAACTATATGATAAAATCTGCTATAGAAATGAATGGATGAAGACTGCAACAACGTCAACTATCATGGAAGAGTATAATGCAAAGCTTTTTAAAAAAAATCTTGCTGTCAGGCTTAAAAAGGACTCTGCTGTATTCACTACCACCATTAAACATGTTTCATCGGAAGGACAACTGATTACTCATGATACAATGGAAAGAGCTTTCAATGTCGGTGAAGTGGAATTTATCTGGTAAACCTGTATTTACTGCTTGTAGTATTTCCAGCTTCATCTTCTGCAAAGATCTCCAGCACATGTGATCCAGATAGACATTTTTCATCAAATTGATAAATAAAGTTTCGTCCTTTATCATTCGTAAATCGCAACCATTTACCGTCAAGTTCCGCCCTAACATTTTTAACGCCTGGTAAATTATCCCGTACAGTAAATACGATTCGTGACGCCTTACTTAGGTTGGCTCCATCAACAAAACCAACAGGGATGATGGTAGGAGAAACTGTGTCTCTCACCAGTTGAAAAGAACCAAAATCCCTGAATTTTGCAGAAGCCCAGTCCTGTTGCCAGTTTACTTTCTGAACAGCTCTTTTACTACCCTGAGTCCATAACATTACTATCCTTTGTGAATCTGCTTCATTATAAGTAACATCAGGTTTTATTCTTACCAGAAAAGATTCCTGTAATGGAATATATCCATCACCAATGATATGTACGTCACTCACCACATCCGGATTTGATGAGGCAGTGTTAGCATAGCGTATGTGCACAGAATCATACAAGCATTTTTCACCAATATAAAACTCGCAGTTTTCTGCCTCGTGGCCGTCCAGCATTAATGGATAAAACAATTTACCTCCGGATTTTTTATGAGGAACTGGCTTACCATCGTACTGCACTTTGGTATTCAACCAGGAAGTATTACCGTGCGCATCAACTACTTCAATAGCAACCTTATGCACTTTTCCATCGCTGATATCTACAACTCCGCTACCATTTCCATTTGTATAAATCGAATTTATATAACCCGGAAGCTCGGATAAATGCTGCAAATATGCACCGCCCTTTTGTTTATAGCTATAATCAATATGCGCATTTAAATAACGGGTTGAATTGTAGCTGATATTATCCATCCTGAAAGATTCCAGTTCAATATCATTTACTTCCAGTGAAGCTTCAAAAATTCCATTGAGGTTAGCAGATCCTGTATGAGTATCATATGCTGTAATGGCAAAGCTGATCAGGGGAGAATTAACTTTTATGACGGTAGGAGTCGTTGTGTATTTAGAGCCCTGAACCGGCTTTGCCGGAAATATTTTAGGTGATTGCTCATACACACTTTTCGTTCTGTCAAAAATACCTAGACGCAGAATTTTAGGGGCGACATTATCAGGTATAGAAAATCCGAATAACAATGGATTAACGTTCACATCATCAGCTGTTCTTCTGATCTCAAAATGTAAATGAGGCGCCTGCGACCCTCCGGTATTACCACTATTAGCAATAAACTCCCCTTTTTTTAGCGGAAATTTATCCGGCGTAAGCTCTAGATAAACCCTCCAGGATTCTAACGCATATTGCTGCTCTTTGACAAACGCTTCAATCTTTGATGCAAAATTATTCAGATGGGCATACACTGTAGTATAACCATTAGGATGAGAAATATAAATAGCTCTCCCAAAACCTCCGGGTTCAATTTTGATTCTTGAAATATATCCTTCAGCTGCCGCATGGACCGGCAGATTCTCTCTTTGCTGCGTTTTTAGATCAAGCCCCATATGATAATGGTTGGACCTCAGTTCGCCAAAATTCCCACTGAGATTAATAGGTATATTTAACGGATTCCTAAAATAGCCCTTTGGATAATCTGACTGTCCAAACAAATGTATAGCGGGCAACAAAAAGATAACAATGAAAAGGGTGCGCATATCACAAAAATACCATTAAAATGGTACGGTTTTTTCTCTTACTGATACAGCGTTCTATCTTTTAAAATTGTCTTTATTAAATAACCTTTAAACCGCCAGGCTATGAATATTCTGATAAACAACAGCTGGTTAGTTATCTGGCTCCTGATAGGAGGTTTTTTTGTGGGTTTCTTCAAAGGCGCAAAGGCCCGTCAGAAGTGGGTTTTCAAGTTAAAATATCGTTTCCTGGAAAAACAACAGGAGCAGGAAGAAAAGAAAGTTCTCCGTTCCGGAGGAGTAGTTTTAGATGATGTTGAAATAGCTGCATTTCACCGATAACAGTTTCATTCCTGGAATTTTTTTCCACCCAAGGGAACATATTGTAAAGTCGCTCCAACATCAGGTGTGACTTTTTATTTATTCTGAAAATTTATCCTTCTTTTTAAATAAAAATCTGATGGTTTTGCTCATCCGGTTGTCATTGTATACAATCTTCTTCAATAAACTACTATTAAAACTATATACATCTTCAGGCATTAACGTATTGTATCATTAAAGAATAAAACTAAGGTGGTTGAGAGTGAATAAGCTCACAGACAAATTAATATATTTCTGTAGCTATCTTCAAATATTAACCAGGTTTAATATAGTCCGTATAAAATGTATTCTATTAATATAATTTAGTTGCTCTCGCAGTATCACAAGGTGTTATATCATTGAATATAAAAGAGGAATTGTTTCAAGTGAACAGTTTTACAGAAAACCC
The DNA here is from genome assembly GCA_964593835.1 of uncultured Chitinophagaceae bacterium. Classification (GTDB taxonomy): domain Bacteria; phylum Bacteroidota; class Bacteroidia; order Chitinophagales; family Chitinophagaceae; genus Flavitalea. The sequence goes on along the minus strand of CAZQIQ010000018.1, from coordinate 46,928 downwards.
TATTTGACAAATCTGTCCGCTTATACCAACAAGACCAACCTTGATCAGGCTGTAAGAACATTCTTCCTCATATTGATTATACACACCGGTACTAATATGTTATTATGAAGTTATTATAGCAATTAAATGTAGTAAATGCTGATCAATATATATTTATAGTACAGCTACTTACTAAGATTACTAAAATTCACTAATAGCTGCACAATTAAGTATGTAAATAATAAACCATACATTATCCTTGATATTCCGACACATAAAATATCCTTTATTTTCTATTTATACTTTATACAGAACAAGTTATCAAACGATCATTTAAATATTCATAAAAACATTTCTTTCATAAATAGTTAATAAAAAAAGTTGTATTTGCGTCCTCCTATATTATTTCGCTGAGCAATACATACAACAACAAAGTCATCAGCATGGGAAATAAAAAGTATTTCTCTTTTCTGATCAGCCACAGCGACATAAAAGCAATAAAGACGTATATTATTACTAACTGCGGAAAATCAATCATCAAATTGTTTGTTGTAGAAAATGGCAAACTTCCTATGTATTCAATTGAAGAATTCATAAAAAAAATGAGGTAATAAATTATGTTACCGACAACAGCGGCTAGCACAGGAATAACAGATAAAAAACAAAGCATAATTTCAGCAAACAGAATAACATTTGACAAAGGCACAGCAATAAGGTTGGCAATGAGAAAAAAATTAGGAAACTGTTGAAAATAAAATATACATAGGGGAGTTGTCAAAATTTGCGCAGCAATGGTAATCACTATCAGTTTCCAGCAAGCGTCTATACATTTTATGGGAGAATAAAATAAATTATACAGCGGTTTTTGAAATAGAACAATACTAAGCACAGCAATATACGAAAGCTGAAATCCAATATCCCATATCCAGTAAGGATTATAACATAATAATAAAAATGCTGAAGCTGCCAGATTATTATATATAGATGAATTTCTGGAGATCAGCTCGCCTGTCACAATAATTGTAAACATCACCGCAGATCGGACCACTGAGGCAGAAGCTCCTGTGAGTAGACTGAAAATCCATAATCCGCTTACAATCACAAAAAAAGCAACCCATTTCCCATAATTATTCCTATAAAAGAGAAAACAGATATACCTAAGCATGGCATATATCAATCCCAAATGCATACCTGAAATAGCCACAACATGTATAACTCCAGTTATGCTATATGCTTTCATCAATTCTTTATCGAGGTTATCTTTATATCCAATTAATAATGCCTCTGCAAGTCCGGACTGTTTTTTTCCTTCTATGTATTTGTTAAGAATAGCAACGATATGGTCTCTTGTTTGAAAAAGAAAAAGATTTAGCACTGAATAATTTTTTTCTTTCAAAACAATATACTGTCCAGATCGCAAAAACACCTGGAAGTGGATCTTTTTTAAGGCGCAGTATCTTTTGTAATCAAAGCTGCCGTAAGCAGGTATATTTGTTATCTCAGATAGAGGGGCAATGAAAGCTATTCTGTCACCATAAGTAATCGTTAGTGGTAATGAATCTTTTCTAAAATAAATATTGATCCCTACTGAGGGATCTGTAGCTGTAACTGCCAGCGTTTTCCATGATTTGTTTTTTTCAATTGGAGGTTCCTGCACTGTTACTACTATTGGTTGCGAAGAGGCTGACATTAATCGTAATTGTTTCATTACATCTTCACAATTGTGCATACCACAAACAACGCATCCGCTAAAAAACAAAAATCCGTTAATAAAAGACCCTGCTACCCATGCATATCTTAAACGAAAAAATAGAGATGCCGGTAAGAGTACACCTATCACACAACACAATACACCTATTCCATATAGCAAGTAGGGAATATGACAATAGTACTCCACCACAATTCCTCCAACAAAAGGAATAATCAGCCTCAAAAAGGGGATTTCTTTCATGTTATCTCCTTCAGAAATGAATGCTATATCGCGTTGATATATTATTTCCCTGGCACCATAAGCGAATTATTTTTTAATATTCCTTTCTTGTAAAATCACATGCAGAAAATATAATCATCTTTTGGATATAGTCGCAGGCAATAATATCTCTATGTTTTTATTTACAGCATCAGTGACTATAACCAACCCTACAACTTTCACATATCAATATGACCATAACAATAACTCTTCCTCTTCAGAAATGAGATGCAGTATTTTCGCTTTATTCACCATTCAAAAATGTTATACAAATAGCTAAAGGCTAACATTCATTTGATTCAATAACTTAGCAATGTGAATGTTTATACAGCTTAACATAGCTGGGCATCGATAATAATAATCAGATAACTCACAAAATATTCTACCTGCATCACCAATAAATATTCTTTATAACAGACTACTATAGCTGGGCATCAATAATAATCAGATAGCTCATAAAATATTCTACCTGAATCACCAATAAATATTCCCTATAACAGACTACTATCGCTGGACATCGATAATAATAAACAGATAACTCATAAAACATTCTACCTGAATCAACAATAAATATTCTTTATAACAGACTACTATGGCCGGGCATCGATAACAATAATCAGATAGCTCATAAAACATTCTACCTGAATCAGCAATAAATATTCTTTATAACAGACTACTATGGCTGGGCATCGATAATAATAAATGGACAGCTCATAAAACATTCTACCTGAATCAGCAATAAATATTCCCTATAACAGACTACTATGGCTGGGCATCGATAATAATAAACAGACAGCTCATAAAACATTCTACCTGAATCAGCAATAAATATTCCCTATAACAGCTTACTATGGTTAGTTAATCAATAATAATAAGCATACGATTCATTAATGAACTTTCTCTTGAATAAGGACTCTAGAACATACTATACAAGTTATCATAGTTCTGTCTGATGAATTATGCAATGATATTGCATTGATGTCTTCCGATACTACTCTGGTCGGCAATTATTGCCGTTCCTAATTATAATACACACTGTACCTGCATACAATTTATCATTGAACTACTTATTAAAACTTTTGTTTAAAAAGCAATTATACAAATAGGAGAAGAAAATGCTATGGTGAAAAAAACAAAAACAGAAAGTAAATCACTGATGTATTTGATGGTTTTTTTGTATTTGAGCGGTACAACAAATTGGAATCATCAAAGTGTATATATATTTTATTTCATTACAATCAGTCTATCTCTTTTAATATCCTACACTTCTTAATAAAGAACACCTCCTAACCGTCTCTGTTTATAGCTGTTTTATAATAACAAAAAACCCGCGCCACCATAAGGCAACACGGGTTTTAATATGATACAAAAGGAATGGCTATTTACTCAGATACATACTACGATCCTTATACAATTGTCTGAAATAAGGATCACGAAGATCTTTAATAAAGCGGATGGCTTCTCCTGTGCTCTTCATTTCCGGACCTAATTCCTTATTCACTCCGGGGAATTTATTAAAACTGAATACCGGCTCCTTAATAGCAAATCCTTTAAGTTTCTTTTCAAACTTAAAATCGGTGAGTTTATGATCACCAATCATCACTTTGGTAGCAACATTCAGATAAGGAATCTGGTAGGCTTTTGCAATAAAAGGAGTAGTACGTGAAGCACGAGGGTTCGCTTCAATTACATATACACTTCCATCCTTAATGGCAAACTGAATATTAATAAGTCCCTTGATGTTGAGCGCGCGTGCTATTTTTTCTGCATATTCCTCCATAGTCTGTACTATGAGTGGAGACAAATTAAACTGAGGCAATACAGCGTTACTATCCCCACTATGAATACCAGCAGGCTCAATATGTTCCATCACACCCATTACATGGAAATTAGTTCCATCAAAAATGGCGTCAATTTCTGCTTCCTGACAACGATCAAGGAAGTGATCGATTAATATTTTGTTGCCGGGAATATGTTTAAGAAGACTTACTACAGCATTTTCAACTTCATCATCATTGATCACTATACGCATTCGTTGACCACCCAATACATAACTGGGACGAACAAGAACCGGATAGGTTACTCTGTTAGCCACTTTGATAGCTTCATCAACTGAATATGCCGTTCCGTAATCAGGATAAGGAATATTTAATTCCTTTAACATATCACTAAAGCGACCGCGATCTTCAGCTATATCCATACTGTCGAAAGAAGTGCCTATTATTTTAATACCTTTTTGATGCAAACGCTCAGCTAATTTTAATGCGGTTTGCCCACCCAGCTGCACAATAACACCTTCTGGTTTTTCATGCTCAATGATTTCCCAGAGATGCTCCCAGTAAACCGGTTCGAAGTATAATTTATCAGCTATGTCAAAATCAGTAGAAACGGTTTCGGGATTACAATTTACCATGATAGCTTCATACCCACATTCCTTGATCGCAAGCAAACCATGAACGCAGCAATAGTCAAATTCAATACCCTGGCCTATTCTGTTGGGCCCTGATCCTAATACGATAATTTTTTTCTTATCACTTACCCTGCTTTCGTTAGCGCCCCCATTTTCAAAACTGGAATAGAAATAAGGCGTTTTGGCCTCAAACTCGGCAGAACAGGTATCTACCATTTTATAGACTCTTCTAATACCTGCAGCCACACGTTTATCATACAACTGGTCCTCAGTACCATCATTCATAATGCGACAGATCTGCTCATCGCTGAATCCGGCTTTTTTTGCATCTCTGAGAAGTTGAACAGGTAATGTATCCAGTTTATATTCGGCAATCTCTTTTTCGAGGTTACATATTTTTTGTATTTCATATAAAAACCATCTGTCAATACCATTAGTGGCTTTCGAGATAGTTGATACGGATATACCGGCCATCAAAGCATCTTTGATTCGGAATATTCTGTCCCATTTAGGTTTTTTGATATATTCCAGCAAGGCTTCTGCTTGCATCAGGCTCTTGCCATAATAGCCCAGTCCCAGGGCATTATTCTCAAGACTCTGACAAGCTTTCTGCATTGCCTCAGTAAAACTTCTTCCTATGGCCATCACCTCACCCACACTTTTCATTTGTAATCCTAATGTATCATTAGCCCCTTTAAACTTATCAAAGTTCCAGCGTGGCATTTTTACGATTACATAATCGAGGGCTGGCTCAAAATATGCTGAAGTATTTTTAGTGATCTGGTTTTCGAGTTCATCAAGATTATATCCGATAGCCAGTTTTGCAGCTATTTTAGCAATAGGATAACCTGTTGCTTTAGATGCGAGGGCAGAAGAACGGCTAACACGCGGATTAATTTCGATAGCAATAATTTCTTCTGTATCGGGGTTTAGCGCAAACTGAACATTACATCCACCGGCGAAATTACCCAGATCACGCATCATGGCGATAGCAGTGTTACGCATCAACTGAAAAGCTGTATCACTGAGAGTCATGGCAGGAGCTACCGTAATAGAATCTCCTGTATGCACACCCATCGGGTCAAAATTCTCTACAGTACAGATGATCACTACATTATTATTGGAATCTCTCAGCAACTCGAGTTCAAACTCTTTCCATCCCAATACTGCCTGTTCTACCAATACCTCATGAATAGGAGAAGCCTGCAAGCCACGGTTAAGCGCTTCATCAAGATCATCCTTATCATGGACAAATCCGCCACCTGTTCCTCCGAGTGTAAAAGAAGGACGGATAACCAGCGGAAATCCTATTTCCTGCGCAAATTCTTTTCCTTCCAGATAAGAGTTCGCTGTTTTAGCTGTTGCCACAGGAACGCCTAGCTGAATCATCCACTGCCGAAACTTTTCCCTGTCCTCTGCTTTATCGATTGCCTTAATATCAACGCCTATAAGTCGAACGTTATATTTTTCCCATATACCCAGATCTTCGGCTTCTTTCGCCAGATTAAGAGCAGTTTGCCCTCCCATTGTTGGCAATACAGCATCTACCTGATTTTCTTCTAGTATCTGTTCAATACTTTCTACTGTTAGCGGAAGAAGATATACTCTGTCAGCCATCATCGGATCGGTCATGATAGTGGCAGGGTTGCTATTAATAAGTATCACTTTTATCCCTTCTTCCCTAAGGCTGCGAGCTGCCTGTGTTCCTGAATAATCAAATTCACAAGCCTGGCCGATAATGATTGGTCCTGAACCAATAATGAGTACAGATTTAATGGAATTGTCCTTTGGCATCTACGTTTTTATGATTTTTTAAAAACAAATTGCGCAAAAGTAGGTGATATTAGGATATAGACCGAGGATTTTTTGAAATCCTTTAGCAGGCCGGTCAATCAATGTAAAACTTATGGGAAACCGCGCGTTTTAATCTAGCTTTGCAGCCTTCAAACAACCCTCAATTATTAATGAATAAAAGGATTTCTTCTGCACTTATTTCCGTTTTTTATAAAGACGGACTGGATACTATTGTTAATCAATTACATAAACTAGGTATCACCATTTATTCAACCGGTGGAACGCAACAGTTTATCGAAAAACTCAACATTCCGGTAGTGCCGGTTGAAAACCTGACGTCCTATCCTTCTATACTTGGAGGGAGAGTAAAAACCCTGCATCCCGGTGTTTTTGGAGGTATATTAGGGAAAAGAGATGATGCTCAACACGTTAGCGAAATGAAACAATTCAACATCCCTGAAATAGACCTGGTGATAGTTGATCTTTATCCTTTCGAAGAAACCGTAGCATCCACTACAGATGAAAAAGCGATTATTGAAAAAATTGATATTGGTGGTCCTTCGATGATCAGAGCTGCAGCTAAAAATCATAAGGATGTGCTAGTAGTGGCTTCCAAACAAGATTATAGCCAGCTGGAAAAAATCCTTGAAGAACAAAAAGGAGAAACTACACTTGCCCAAAGAAGAGAATTTGCCGCTAAGGCTTTTAATATTTGTTCAGGATATGATATAGCGATCTCTAATTATTTTATGGGTTCTGATCACTTTAACCCATTTAGTACTAATACAACAGTATTGCGTTATGGTGAAAATCCTCATCAACAGGGTATATTTTACGGAGATATTACCAAATCATTTACACAACTGAACGGAAAAGAACTTTCTTATAATAATCTGGTGGATGTAGATGGTGCTGTACAACTGATTCAGGAGTTTTCCTCTACAACTTTTGTTATTGTTAAGCATACCAATCCCTGTGGTATAGCTTCAAGAGATACGGTGAAAGATGCCTGGGATGCTGCATTGGCCGGTGATCCCGAAAGCGCTTTTGGCGGCGTGCTCGCATGCAATGCAGAGGTAGATAAAGCCACAGCAGAAGCTATTAATGAAATATTCTTTGAAGTACTTGTTGCTCCTTCGTTCAGCGAAGAGGCATTATCGGTATTAAAATCAAAAAAGAACAGAATACTACTGCAGCAGACCGGTAAATTAGCCCCATCATTTCAATATAAATCATTGTTGAACGGTGTACTTAGTCAGCAAACAGATGAGGGCAATTTCAGTAAATGGGAAGAGCAGGGAGGAAGAGAAAGCTCGTCAGCCGAAAAAGCTGATCTTGAATTTGCCAACCTTGTTTGCAAACATTTGAAATCAAATGCCATAGCACTGGTAAAAAATAAACAGCTGATAGGAAAAGGTTGCGGACAAACCAGCAGAATTGATTCTTTAAGACAGTCCATCGAAAAAGCCAGACAATTTAATTTTGATCTTAAAGGTGCAGTATTAGCGTCTGATGCTTTTTTTCCGTTCGATGATTGTGTGAAAATGTCTCATGCCGCAGGTATTGAAGCATTCATACAACCCGGAGGTTCTATACGGGATAAAGACTCAATAGACTACTGCAAAGAAAACGGACTGGCGATGATTATTACCGGTCTGAGACACTTTAAGCATTAACAGAAAATGAAAACCCGCAATAGGGCATTGATAGCGTTGGGAATTGTATGTATCCTCTGGGGTACAACATGGGTAGCTTCAAAACAAGGAGTATTACATATGCCACCGCTTCAACTGGCAGGGCTGCGTCAAACCATCGCGGGTTTTATCTATATCATCTATTTCACCAGCAAAGGAGCTAAGTGGCCAAAAGGCAGGGAATGGTATATTATTGCTGTACTGAGTTTTCTTAATATATTATGCAGCAATGGGTTAACTACATGGGGAGTAAAATATATCTCTGCCGGATTAGGAGCTATTATCGCAGCTACGTTTCCTTTATGGATGGTGATCATAGGATTGTTTTCATCAAAAGAAAGAATTCCTATTAATGCGTTGAAGGGATTTTTATTAGGCTTCGCCGGTATCTGCGTTATTTTTTATGAACATTTACACGATTTTTTAAATCCTCAATTTCTTTTTGGTATATCTATTTCCCTGACTGCCGCGTGGACTTGGGCACTCGGAACAATTTTCACAAAAAGAGAAGCCCGCGACTTTAATCCATATTTTAGTATGGGGTTACAGATGTTTCTGGCCGGACTGGTATTACTTGGCGTTTCGCATACGACAGGACAGGCTGTAGCACTTACAAAAATTCCCTGGCAATCCTGGACGGCCATAGGTTATCTTGTCATTTTCGGATCTCTTATTTCATTTGTTGCTTACCTATATGCGTTGCAACATCTTTCTGTAGAACAAATGTCTATTTACGCATATATAAATCCGATAGTGGCTGTACTTATTGGCACTGTTGTTTTTAATGAACATCTTACTGTATTTATTGCAGCGGGAGGAGCAATCACTCTTTACGGCGTATACATGATCAATACTGCTTTAAGAAAGGTTACCAGAAACGAAGACGTTCTGGTTTAATTCATCGCTGCCATCATAATACGCATCCCAGTACACCATATCTTTCATAAACATTTCAAACATAGTATTCCAGCCCTTTGTATGCTCATCCTTTCCCAGTAAATGATTATGCCATACGGAAATCATCATTCCGTTTACTTTTTTTACAGTTTCATAATATCTTATCAGTTCTTCATATGCCTGTTGCGGAGTGTATTTCGATTTGTAAAAGCAGGTGGTATCCATAAAACAAAATGGATAAATCGTCAATGAAGTGACTTGTTCCCTTTCCAGATCATACCACAAATACGGGGAACTTACTGAAGCCCTGAATCCATTTATATTCCCGTATCCCATCGAAAAGTCCTTTTTGATACCTAAACTGATCAATCGCTGATAGGTTTGCGGAAGAGTAAACCTGAGAAAATGTTGTCTGCTGGCAGTAATATCTTTATCTATCACTACTTCAAGCCATTCTTTTTCCTCTTTTAATAAAGACTCGTCATCACCGCTCTGCCAGGACGGATGAATTCCTACATTGTAGTTGGCCCCATAATACTCAACAAGATCGCGGAAAGGTTTTGCCGATGTGTTGACATTTTTATCGTACATACCCGGGTGACGGGCAACAAGAAAAAAATAATAAGGTTTCAGGCGGCAATATAAATGCAATGCATCAAGCCACTCAAAACAGTCAAACGGATCCTTTTTTAATTTTAATAATACCTGAATACGTTCAATCAATAATTTCCATTGTCCCTGAAATACAGACCTTATAGCGCCTCCGGCATTTCTTAAAAATCCTTTGTACAGATAAGAATAAGCAATATCAATATCGTAGGTAATAATATTTGCAAACTGTTTTCCCTTAAATCGTATACCGGGGAATCTTATCCGTAAAGCATTTTTAAAATCGTTGAGCCATATATTGATTAAAGGAAGGTGTAAAAAACCTTGTTTGAAAGCTATTGAATTGATGTGATCATATCTCCCATATTTATCTTTTTGATGAGGAATATATTCTTCATAACGGCTCAGCAAATAAAATGAAGCTGCGAAAATATCGAAGTGAATATCCCCTTTCGTTTCAAAAAATACTTTATAGAAGTTAATCTCAAAACATTCAATCGTCTGTACTGTGATTTTTTCTTCAAATAATAAGGAGACAGGACAAACCAGAAATTCCTCTTCATCTATTTCATCGGGGGTGTAATTGATTTTCGGGCCGAGATAGTCCAGAAACTCCTGTTTATTAGCTGTAATCCGGATAGGCTCATCAAAGAGTTCCTGCGAAAAAAATTGAATAATGTATTGCAGGCGAGGGGTAATAACTCTGGAATGCAACAAAAGCATGAACAATAATACTACTTTATCGGTTACGGGCTTCAGTAGTTAGAATCTACTTGCTATATTTATATTTGTATATTCCATAATCATCCACATGAAAAAAGTCTTATTAATGTTATGCCTTGCCTATTGCACCCATGGATGGTCACAGGCAGGATACGAAATCGCCGTTCAGCTCAAACCCTATTCCAATCAACAGGTTTATTTAGGTTATCATTACGGTAAAATTAAAGCGCTTTATGACTCTGTACTGCTTGACGGTAACGCGAGTGGGAAATTCAAGGGTAAGGACGCTTTGCCAGGAGGAATTTATTTTCTGGTTTCTCCATCGAAACAGATTCTTTTTGAAATACTTATTGATAAGGACCAGCATTTCTCCGTAAGTGCAGATTCTTCAAAACTCCCTAACGATATACAGTTTCTGGAATCACCGGAGAATAAACAATTTCAACATTATTCCAGCTATGCGGCAATACTCGGCAAAGAAATAGCGGATGCTAATAATCAGCTTGCACAGGCAAAATCTTCTAAAGATTCTTCAAAATTAGCCGAACTATCGAGGAAGAATACTTTTAAACTCACTCATTATCGCGATAGTATCACTAAAAACTATCCCGAATCTTTTTTATCAGCCTTATTCCTGGCTATGCAGGATCCTAAAATACCACCAGTTGAAGAACAACCCGGAGGCAAATACGATTCCAACTTTGTATATGAATATTATAAAGATCATTATTGGGATAATGTTTCATTTACCGATAACAGGTTGCCGAGAACACCCTTTTTTGAAGCCCGGCTGGAAAGATATTTTCAGGACCTGGTGTCGCCGAACCCTGATTCATTAAAAAAGGAAATTGACTGGATGTTATTGTACTCACGTACTGCTGATGAAATGTATAAATATCTCATGATACATTTTGTGCAGAAATACATTAATCCTCAGTTTATGGGACAGGATGCCGTGTTTGTGCATCTGTTTGAAAAATATATTAATACCGGCAAGGCTGATTTTTTTTCAAAAGAATATAAGGAGTTTACAACACGTCGTGCATATAGCCTTATGGCCAATCTGATAGGCAATCCTGCTGCAGAACTTAATATGGTAGATACTACAGGAAAAGCTACGCCGTTGTATAAAATACAATCTGATTATACCGTGATTTGTTTTTGGGATCCGACATGTTCACACTGTAAAGAAGTTGTACCAAAAGTAGATTCTATTTATAATGCAAAATGGAAAAATGAAGGTGTATCGCTATATGGCGTAAAAACAGATGGAGCTAAAGAAGAATGGACTAAATTTATTAGAGACAATAAATTAAAAGGCTGGCATCACGTATATCAATTACCTGAAGAACACGAAAAAGAAATAAAAGAATCAAGAGCAGGATATAAACAGCTGTATGATGTTTACCAAACACCATTGTTATATCTATTAGATAAGGACAAAAGAATTATTGCCAAAAAATTAACATATCTCCAAATCGATGAAGTTATCAATGCAAAAATTAACGCGAATAAATAGTTTAATATTATTATTCATTTGCTTCAGTATTGACGTTGCTGCACAAACTATTTTTTCTTACGGAAAAAGGAAAGTAAGTAAAGAGGATTTTGTTACCGCCTATGAAAAAAACAATACAGATACTACAGGAGGGAAAATTTCCTATAATGACTACCTTGACCTTTATATAAAATTCAGGTTAAAAGTGCAGGCAGCTATTGATGAAGGAATAGACACCACTGCTGAACAACTTAATGAATTAAAAAATTTTCGTTCTCAGCTCGCCGATAGTTATATGCGCGAAGAAGCAAGCATAAAATTGCTTACTGAAGAAGCGATTGAAAGAAGTAAAAAAGATTTGAAAATTGCCATCGATGGTAAAGAAGTCGGCTGGATCACAGCATTTGTATTGCCTTATGCTGTGGAAAATATCGCCTATTCTACTCCTGTAGGAAAAACTTCTAATACTTTTACGACTTCTTCAGGCACTCATACGTTAACAGTACTTGAAGAAAGAAGAAATATAGGAGAAATAAGAGTTGCACAAATATTGTTTGGATTCAAACCTAATGCAACGGAAAAAGAAAACCATGACTTAGCTTTATTAGCCGACTCTGTATATAAGGCATTAAATAAAGGCGCCGACTTTGTTGAGCTGGTTGAAAAGTACAGCCACGACATGATCACACTCAATACTAAAGGAGAAATACCTGCATTCGGTCCGGGGAAATATGATCCTGATTTCGAAAAACAAGCATTTTCCTTAGTCGAAGACGGCGAAATTTCGCGTCCGTTTAAAACTGCATTTGGCTATCATATTCTTAAAAGAACGGAGCATCTTCCTTTTAAAGATAGTTTAGCCATCCATCAACTGGTCCTGTCAAGTGATAGAATGGAAGTTGCACAGAAGGTTTTTGTGAAAAAAGCTCATGATATTATACTCAATGAGGCGGCACCTGAAAACCTTGTTAACGACAGCGCTGTTCTTAGTTATTATAAAAACAATCTCGAAAAATATAATCAGGAGTTTGCCCATCAACTCAATGAATTTAAAGAGGGAAATTTATTATTTGCCATAATGCAGAAAAAGGTTTGGGACAAAGCATCGGACGATTCTGTATCATTAGTCAATTATTATAATGCCCATCAGTCAAAATATCAATGGGAAATAAGTGCCGATGCTGTATTGCTAACCATGCTTAACCCTATCAATGATGATCAGTTGACAAGTGATATAGAAAAAAATATTCATCAGTGGAGAGACTGGGTTGATAAAAACAATACGATCCTCCTTGCTGATTCAGGACGATTTGAATTATCCCAACTACCCGTAATTGTACATCCTGATGCAAAAGCAGGAACTATCACTCAGCCTGTGTATAATGAACAGGAAGGCAGCAAAACAGCAGCATATGTAGTTCGTCTGTATACAAACAAAGAATCAAAAGACTTTGAAGATGCACGAGGTGCTGTCATCAACGACTATCAGCAATTATTGGAAGAAGAATGGGTAGCCAGTCTTAAAAAGAAATATCCGGTTAAGATTAACAAGAAGCTTCTGAAAAAATTAAATTAATCAGAAAACGTTCTTTACTACATCACAAATCACATGGGGTTTTCCCAGTGTATAATAATGTAATACAGGTACGCCTGCTTTTTTTAATTCCCTTGATTGGTTAAGCATCCATTCAGCACCCACCTTTTCTACATCAGCATCGGATTTACACTTGATGATCTCATTACTGAGATCGTTCGGAATGTCCACAAAAAAAGTTCGTGCTATAACAGATAATTGTTTCTTATTGGTAATAGGTTTTAGACCCGGAATGATGGGTACTTCAATACCTTTTTCACGGCATTTTTTTACAAATTCGAAGTATTTGTTATTGTCGAAGAACATCTGAGTCACTATATAATCAGCTCCGGCATCCACTTTTGCTTTCAGATTATTAAGATCAATATCCATATTGGGAGCTTCAAAATGCTTTTCAGGATACCCGGCTACTCCGATACAGAAGTTTGTCCGGAAGCCATCTCTGATATCCTCCTCAAGATAAATTCCGCTATTAAGGTTTCCTACCTGCTTTAACAAGTCAATAGCGTATCTGTTTCCATCTGGCTCCGGTTCAAAAACGGTTTCATTTTTTGCCGCATCTCCTCTGAGAACCAAAACGTTATCAACGCCAATAAAATTAAGATCTATCAAAGCATCTTCTGTTTCCCGCTTATTAAAGCCTCCGCAAATGAGATGAGGAACAGCATCAACATGATAATAGTTCATAATAGCGGCACAAATTCCAACCGTACCCGGACGTTTTCTTACTTCAACCTTATCAAAAGTACCATCGGCTTTCTTCTTAAATACATGTTCACTTCTATGGTAAGTAACATTGACAAAAGAAGGTTTATACTCCATTAACGGATCAAGATGCTCATATATAGAGTTAATCGTTTTTCCTTTTAAAGGGGGTAATATTTCAAATGAAATTAACGTGTCTTTTGCCTGCCTTATATGATCAATAACCTTCATTAATAGTAGTTAATGTTTTACAGCGTGCAAACATAGGACAGGTTTTTTGTATTTGTTACGGTATTTTTGCACTAAAGCTTGCATTTTGGGCAGTGAAATTCATACAAACCTATTAATAAAGTCTTACCGCAGCCGTACAGTAGTTAACCAGGTATCGGTAAATGTCAAACAGGGTGAGATCGTTGGATTGCTTGGTCCTAACGGAGCAGGCAAAACCACTACCTTCTATATGGTAGTCGGATTAATCAAACCAGATCAGGGAAAAGTATTTCTTGATGATAATGAAATCACCCGTTTTCCCATGTACAAGAGAGCGCAACTGGGAATTGGTTATCTGCCACAGGAAGCTTCAGTATTTCGGAAGTTAAGTGTGGAAGATAATATTATGGCAGTGCTGGAAATGACTAAACTCACAAAAGGAGAACAGAAAAAGAAGCTGGAATCGCTGTTGGATGAATTTCGCTTACACCATGTTAGAAAAAACAATGGCGACTCTCTAAGCGGAGGTGAACGCAGAAGAACCGAAATAGCCAGGGCATTAGCTGTGGACCCTAAATTTATTCTACTGGACGAACCTTTTGCTGGTGTGGATCCTATTGCGGTGGAAGATATTCAGGCGGTGGTAGCCAGACTTAAGTACAGAAACATTGGCATTCTAATAACCGATCATAATGTTAACGAAACACTTTCTATTTGTGATAGAGCCTATCTGCTGATAGAAGGAAAAATCTTTAAACATGGTACGGCTGAAGAGCTGGCAGAAGACGAACAGGTAAGAAGATTATATCTGGGAAGAAACTTTGAATTAAAAAGGAAAGATTATCTGCACGAGGAGGCTGCAAGAGAGCAACTGTGAAAATATTATCTCCTGCTATATCCGGCCTTGCGCGCATGCGTTCATGGCGTATTGAAGGGTGGAAAAAT
Source organism: uncultured Chitinophagaceae bacterium (assembly GCA_964593835.1). Taxonomy (GTDB): domain Bacteria; phylum Bacteroidota; class Bacteroidia; order Chitinophagales; family Chitinophagaceae; genus Flavitalea. The sequence goes on along the minus strand of CAZQIQ010000018.1, from coordinate 31,901 downwards.
CATCCGGAAAATGCACAGCGAGAAGTATTGCAAGACCTCGTTACCTCCGCTCAATACACAGAATTTGGAAGGAAATACAATTTCTCCCAACTATTCAATATAAAATCATTTAAAAAGGCTGTTCCTATCCACGAGTACGAGGATATCAAACCTTATATTCTCCGACTCATGGAAGGTGAAGAAAACATACTCTGGAACACGCCGGTATCCTGGTTTGCAAAAAGCAGCGGTACCACCAGTGATAAAAGCAAGTTTATTCCCGTTACAGAAGAGAGCTTACAAAATTGTCATTTTAAAGCGGCAAAAGATGTACTCACCATGTACTATTCTTTTAATCCGGAGTCCGATCTCCTGACAGGAAAGGGACTGGTTATTGGGGGAAGTCACACCATTCATCAGGTTAATGATGAAGTGCATTACGGAGATCTTAGTGCGGTACTATTACAAAATGCTCCATTTTACGGAACCTGGTTAAAAACTCCTGAATTGAGTATTGCGTTGATGGAAGAGTGGGAAGAAAAGATAGAAAGACTTGCGCAAAGCACCATAAGAGAAAACATTACATCTATTTCCGGTGTTCCTACCTGGACGCTGGTACTGTTTAAAAGAATCCTGGAACTCACAGGCAAACAAACCATGCATGAGGTTTGGCCTCATCTCGAATTATATATACACGGAGGTGTTTCCTTTACACCTTACCGTGAACAGTTTAGTAAGCTTATAGGAAAACCCATCTACTATCAGGAAATGTATAATGCCAGCGAAGGTTTTTTTGCTGCTCAGGAAATGCCTGGTGATAATGGCATGCTGTTATTCGTAGATCACGGCGTTTTTATGGAATTTATGCCTGTGAGTGAATATGGCAAAGACAATCCCGAAACTATCGGACTGCGAGAGGTTGAATTGGGCCAGCATTATGCCCCTGTTATCAGTACAAACGGCGGATTATGGAGATACCTTGTAGGTGACACTGTTCAATTTACTTCTCTCCGACCTTACAGAGTAGTGGTGAGTGGTCGGTTAAAACATTATATCAATGCCTTTGGTGAAGAGGTAATTGTAGAGAACTCTGATCGTGCAGTATATATAGCCTCTCAAAAATGCAATGTGGTGGTTAACGACTATACAGCCGCTCCCTTGTATTTTAGTGATCATGAAAATGGCGCACATGAATGGCTGGTAGAATTCGAAAAAGAACCCACTGATTTAAAACAGTTCACCATTGAATTAGACAAAGCGCTGCAGGAAATCAACAGCGATTATGAAGCTAAGCGTTACAAGGATATTGCCCTGCGTATACCTGTAGTACATCCACTGGGAAAAGGAACTTTTAACAACTGGTTAAAGAGCAGAGGCAAATTAGGCGGTCAGCATAAAGTTCCACGTTTATGCAACGAAAGAACTTATATAGAGGAAATATTACGGTTTTCTATTTAACTTTTAGTCTGATATAACAGCAATAATCCTTTCTTCTTAATAATTTTGACAATTAAAACAAACACTTCCTTATACAACAGAACTGTATCATTATATATAAAAATGATTTTGGGAGTATATCAGAACATTAAAAAACAAATATTCACTGATGAAACGAAGCAGAAACCCGGTTAAACAAAAAGGCCGATACGCGAAGTTCCATCAGACCATTAAAAAACAAATATTCACTGATGAAACGGAGCAGAAACTCGGTTAAACAAAAAGGCCAATACGCGAAGTTCCATCAGACCATTAAAAAACAAATATTCACTGATGAAATTACTGGAAAACAAAGTAGCGATTGTAACAGGGGGAGCGAGAGGAATTGGCGAAGCCATTGCTGAAAAACTGGCCGCACATGGAGCTAACATAGCTTTTACATTTGTAAGCGATAGCAGCGCTGAAAAAGCAGCGTCTCTCGAACAAAAACTACAATCTCTGGGAGTAAAAGCCAAAGCCTATAAAAGCAATGCAGGCGTATACACAGAAAGTGAATCTTTTGTAAATGATGTATTAAAAGAATTTGGCAGTATTGATGTGTGTGTAAATAATGCCGGTATATCTAAAGACAATTTATTGTTGAGAATGACCGAGCAACAATGGGACGATGTAATGGCCGTTAATCTGAAATCAGTGTTTAATATGACCAAACAGGTTATAAAACCAATGATGAAAGCTCGCAAAGGATCTATCATTAATATGAGCTCAATTATTGGCGTAAGAGGTAATGCCGGTCAGTCGAGTTATGCGGCAAGCAAAGCCGGTATTATTGGTTTTACCAAATCGATGGCACATGAATTAGGCAGCAGAAATATACGCTGCAATGCTATCGCTCCGGGTTTCATTGAAACAGACATGACTCATTATTTACAGGAAGGCGATGCTGCCAAAGCATTTCAGGATAAAATACCTTTAGGTCGTTTTGGTAGTGGAGAAGAGATTGCCAATACTACTTTGTTCCTGGCATCTGACTGGAGCAGCTATATCACTGGTCAGGTGATAAGCGCCTGTGGGGGATTAAATATTTAATGTTACCATTTTGCATATCAAAATAAAAAGAGTGTGTATTAAAAGTGAAGTGACCTCCAACAGTTAGACTTTTTTGATAAATTAAACGGTTTGATTTCGGCTAATTACCGGACTCAAACCGTTTGTTTTTTTGAGATTCTCTGGCTCTTCAGAATACTTTGAGCACGTCCCCATTGCAATAACAATATGCGTTCAAAAACATCCTTGTAGGAAAGTGCATTGAAAGATACTTACATACAGATATGCTATTATTTAACTACCTATTTCTTTTTCATTTGTATTGCCTGAATAGTTTTCTGTGCGTGATCCGCTAAGGCCAGGTTTCCGCTGATCGAAGCGCGTTCAGAAAGTAACTGGTCCCAGTGTTCAGTGCCTTTCCATAATATTTTTTTCAATTCGGCCATAGCTTCCGGACTATTATGAGACAAGGCATCTGCCAGCCTATTAACTGCTTCGTCCAACGCTTCAACACTGGTATGCACTTCTGCGTATAATCCTTTACGTAAAGCCCATTCAGCACTGCGCCAGTGAGTGGAATCTATTGATAAGGCGCTAAAAGCAGCAACGCCAATCTTTCTTTCGACAGCAGGAGCAATCACAAACGGTCCAAACCCCAGAGACAACTCACTTAATTTTATCTCCGCCAGATCTAATGCTATGGCATAATCAACAGCAGCAGCAATGCCCACTCCACCGCCAACACATTTACCGTGAATTCTTCCTATTATTAACTTCTGGCTTTTTCTCATCGCATTAATTACCTGAGAAAAACCACTAAAAAACTCTTTGCCGCTTTCTGTATTTTGCAAAGCAGTAAGTTCACTGAAAGATGCCCCCGCACAAAAAACCCTGCCTTCAGATTGTAAAACAATAACACGGGTATTGAAGTCTTCACTGGATTGATGAATTTCCTGAGCCAGTGCATGAAGCAGAGATGCCGGCAATGAATTGCTTAACGGATGATGAAAAGTAATAGTAGTAATCTGAGAATGTGTTTCTGACCGAACGTATCCTTCCTGATTCATATTTTAGGATTTAGCTGATGATTGTAAATCAATATTATTTTTTCTTCGCACCATTGTTAAAATAATTCCCGTGCCAACTGTTTCCTCTTCCTGATCAGTAATGGTAACCAACCACTTTACGATTCCTTTGGGAATATCATTTTCCTCTTTGATATCCTGTATTATTTTTTCTCTGCAGGTTAACTGCACTCCAATTGTTGTGCCGGCATATACAGGTTTCAAAAAACGAAAATCTTCAATACCGTAATTCAACAAAACGGGGCCTTTTTTACCATCTACAAATAATCCTGCGGCAGCACTCAAAATAAAATAACCGTGCGCCACAGGTTTTTCAAAAATAGTTCCCTCTAACGAAGTATGATCCACATGAGCATAAAAATGATCCCAGCTAACATTAGCAAAGTTGACAATATCCGATTCTGTTATAGTACGTTTTTGAGTTACAACAGTATCTCCAATGGTTAATTCCTCGTAATATTTTCTAAATGGATGTTTATCCTCCTCCACTGTTCTGGCTCCAGCCTGATAAACCCCTGTAACAGCTGTGATAGCAGATGGTGATCCCTGTATAGCCACTCTTTGCATATAATGTTTTATTCCTCTTATACCACCCATCTCTTCGCCACCGCCGGCACGTCCCGGACCTCCATGCACTAACATTGGCAATGGTGAACCGTGACCGGTACTTTCTTTCGCGCATTCGTTATTCAAAATAAGTATCCGGCCATGATGAGTGGCAGCTCCATAAACAAATTCCTTTGCTATATCATTACCGGCAGTCACTATTGAACAAACCAGTGAACCTTTTCCCATGTTAGCCAACATAACAGCTTCATCAATATGCTGATATGGCATAATTGTACTAACCGGACCAAAAGCTTCTATATTATGTGGTTCTTCAGACAAAAAAGGATGCTCATTTTTTAATAGTACGGGACTGACAAAAGCTCCTTTTTCTATATCCGCATCAATTAATTTCACATTATCCAATGAGCCATATATAATCTGAGAAGAAGTCAGGAGTTTATTGATCTGATTTTTTACTTCCTGTCTTTGCTCCATACCAGCCATGGCCCCCATTCTAACTTTTTCATTTTCCGGATTCCCTATTAATACCTGATCAAGCGACTGACCGATATCTCTGCATATATCGTCCATCTTATTTTGAGGCACAAATATTCTTCTGATAGCTGTACATTTTTGTCCGGCTTTTACTGTCATTTCTTTTCTCACTTCCTTAATAAAAATCTCCCACTCAGGCATTCCGGGTTGAACGTCTGTTCCTAATACTATACAATTAAGTGAATCTGCTTCCAGATTAAAAGGTACATTATTGTTAAGTATAGCAGGATTAGCTTTAAGTTTATTACCGGTAACTGCCGAGCCCGTAAATGTTATTACATCCTGCGGTTGTACATGGTCGAGAAGATCACCAGCCGACCCACATAAAAGCTGAAGCGAACCCTCTGGCAAAATCCCTGAAGCAATTATTTTTCTAACTACAGCTTCCGTTAAGTAAGATGTAACTGTTGCCGGTTTTACCACAGCAGGCATACCTGCTAATAAATTAACAGCAATTTTTTCAAGCATTCCCCACACCGGAAAATTATATGCATTAATATGAATTGCGGTTCCTTCTTTCGGAACAACAATATGCTGAGCAATAAATTTTCCGTTTTTGCTTAATCCGACAGCTTCATCATCAACATAACAAAGAGAATCATTAAATTTTCTACGTAAAGAAGCATAAGAAAAAAGGTTCCCTATCCCACCTTCTATATCAATCCAACTATCTGACTTTGTCGCTCCTGTTTTATAACTGATAGCATAAAATTCCGCGAGATGTTTTTGCAGATGAAGAGCTAATTGTTTTAGCATATTACCTCTTTCATGAAAACTGAGTTTCCTGAGCGAGGGATTACCCTTTTTTCGAGCATAATCGAGAACAGCAGCAAAATCAATTCCTTTTGTTGAAGCGTGGGCAATCGTCTCTCCATTAATGGCACTGTAGAGCGCCTGCCCCTCTCCATCACCAGAAATCCATCTTCCTGTAATGTAACTTTCAAGTTTCAGCATGGTAAGCATTGTTAGCTAACGAAAATAATGGAAATGATGTTAATGCAAAACATAATATAAATCCCTGATTTGAATAAATAGATTGCCGGATTTTACTGTCACACGCAGATTACCCGTTTTGCCCAAATTCTATATAATCCTCCTTGCTATACCCTCCATATCACGTAGAATAGCAACGGAACAGCATCTTTATTAGATAGAGCTATATATTTGTAGAGAATACTCATATCTGTTCCCTGCGAATTTATTTATCCGATTTATTGAAGATTAAAAACAATAAAGGAACGAATATTGTTAGGAATATGTTTTAATAAAAATGAAGCCTATTTCTATAATGAAATAGAAAAAACTAGAGTAATGATTTAAACAAGTGATGTTATGATAAATAATTACTCAATAATCAAATACTGTAATAGTTAAAGTAAATAGTCAATAAAAAAACAAAAATGAAAAAACTCGTTTACGCTGCAATGTTTTTATTCGCCGTGGCGTGCGGAAATTCGGAATCAACTGAACGTACTGATGGTTTTTCAAAAAAATCCACAGCTCCTGAAGATATACTATTTGATGAGGTCATGCATGGTCATGATACTGCCATGGCTAAAATGGGAAGAATTAGCAGATACAAAAAGGAAGTACAATCCCAACTGGATTCTTTGAGCAAAATACCCGGCACAGCTAAAAAAGAAATAGAAACCGCACTGCTTGATTTACAAACCGATTTAAAAAATGCAGAAGACGGTATGAATAAATGGATGGATGAATTCGATATTGATTCAGCTCAGGATAATATAAGCAAACGCATAGATTACTTAAAGGATGAAAAACTGAGAGTAAACGAGGTGAAAGAAAAGATTTTTAATTCGCTCGATAAAGCTGACTCATTACTCAAACGATAAATGTTCAACATCGCCCGAAGAAGTCCTTTTAAAAGCGACATATTTCTTATCCATTAAAATTTTTAACAGGGAAAGTTTGCCTAACAAAAAACTAAATGGCCTGAGTTTAATACAAAATCGAACTCAGGCCATTTACATTAAAAAACAAGATTTTGGGGGGTCGGTTCAAAGTCCGGTGCACTATTTATTTATCCGGATACATCAATAAACTATGTTTTTCGCTTACACAACTTCCCGGACCTTTCAAAATAGCTTACTTCACATCCAGCGTTTCTACTTTTCAGGCCTCATCACTTCTCTTTAATAAAACTAATAGCGCTAAAGAGTTTGCCGGTAATCCCGATCAAATTCACAACTATACTATCCTGCTGTTTAAATTAGAAAACTTTACGGCTACTGATTTCTTCCGTGAGAGCGCTAAAGATGGTATCGATATCACCTACTCCTTTGATACGCACTACTTTATCAAATTCCTCATAATAATTGGCTACCGGTGCAGTTTTATTTTCATACTCCACTATCCTGGCTTTTATAACATCTTCATTTACATCATCGCTTCTGCCAGAAGTTTTACCACGGTTTAAAAGCCTGGCCATCAACTCCTTTTCTTCTACTTCCAAGGCCAGCACAATATTGATTTCGGCATTATTCTCTGATAATAATGTATCCAAAGCTTCTGCCTGGGCAACAGTGCGAGGAAACCCATCAAATAAAAAACCTTTGGTGCCGGGATTTTGTGTGATGGCAGACCTGATCATTCCAATCACAACCGAGTCAGGAACCAACTGTCCATTATCCATATACTGCTTAGCCTCAAGGCCTAAGCTGGTTTTGTTAGCGATTTCCTCTCTTAACAAATTACCGGTGGACAGATGGATCAATCCGTACTTTTCGATAAGCTTTTCTGATTGCGTACCTTTTCCACTGCCCGGAGGGCCAAACAAAATAATATTAAACATGCTTTCCGATTTGGTGAAAAATAACCTTAACCAAGTTTGGCTTTCGGGGCGTAAAGATAAACCAGCATTGTTAAAAATCCTTTAACAAAATAATAGCCTTATTAGAAAATCTACCCGTCGATGCCGTTCAGAACTATCGTAAATTTGAAAATAACCAGTGAATATGAATAGAACAGTCAATTTAGTGATGATAGGGGTGCTGGTCACTTTTTTGCAGCAATGCAGTTATTCGCAAACCTCAAAGCAAAAAAATAACGATATGGAAGAAAAAAAGATTAATAACTCCATTTATTCTCGCACGGAAAAAGAAAAAGTGGAATTGAATGATGAAGAGTGGAAAAAAATCCTTCCAGCAGATGTTTACCATATCGCCCGTCAAAAAGGCACGGAACGTCCGTGGAGCAGCAAATACGAAGAATTCGAGGAGATAGGCACATATTACTGTGCAGCCTGTGGAAATGCGCTTTTTCAGAGTGACACCAAATTCGAAAGCGGATGTGGGTGGCCGAGCTTTTATCAGCCTATTACTAAAGGAAGTGTGATCTACGAAGCCGATAATAGTCATGGTATGAAAAGAACCGAGGTAATGTGTGGCCGTTGTAAAGCCCACCTGGGACATGTATTCGAAGATGGTCCGCCCCCCACCGGTTTAAGATATTGCATTAACGGGGTAGTGCTTGACTTTGAAAAAGCAAAAGAAGCGGAGAAAGCTTATCAGGAGAAAAAATAAATAAGGAAGAAGTATTAAAAGTATTTTAAAGACTGAGTAACCTGTATAAACAAAAACTATCTCTCAGCAACCACAGAATAGATCTAGAGGATTCAAAAGTATTTTGAGCTGCCTGATAATTGAGTATAAGAAAATCTCTCCATCAGGCCAGGCCCCCGAATAAAAACGAGGCTGTGTCAAAAGTATTTTGAACAGCTTGAGAATCGCGTAAACGTAAAATATCTCCATCAAAGTACAGAATAAAAAGAGGTTGTTTCGACCTTTTGATACAGCCTCCCTTGTGTTTACCTTAGGCTATCTCATAGCATTAAAAAATTGATGTGGTCATTATTCAAATCATATCAATATAACATTGCACCGCTGTTGCTTTGCTTTCCCTAATTTCGCCGCGTGCGGAAAAAGAAAAAAAATATCATTCTTGAAAATATACAGGTCGAAGATTATGCGGCCGAAGGGAAGTCACTGGCCAGAGTAGATGGGAAAGTAGTCTTTATTGAAGATGCCGTTCCGGGTGATGTAATTGATATAAAACTTTCCAAATCGAAAAAAGATTGGGCTGCGGGCTGGCCGATCAAATATCATCAGTACTCGGCCGACAGAGCTACTCCTTTTTGCGAGCATTTTGGTGTTTGTGGCGGATGTCAATGGCAAATGCTTCCTTACGAAAAACAACTGCAGTATAAACAAAAACAGGTATTTGATAATTTATCACGTATAGGTAAAATTGATTTGCCACCATTTGAAGCTATTAAAGGAGCTTATCCGCATCAGCAATACAGAAATAAGATTGAGTATACCTTCAGTAATAAAAGGTATTTACTTCCTTCTGAATTGCACGACGATAATATCAGCGCTCAAACAAATGTTGCCGGTTTTCATGCAAAGGGTTTATTTGACAAAGTAGTAGATATCAATACCTGTCACCTGCAGACCGAACCAACTAATGCCATACGATTGGCTATAAAAGAATTTGCACTCGCAAATGATTACAGCTTTTACGATATTCGTCAGCATAGCGGATTTTTACGCACTGTTTTACTAAGGATATGCCGAACCGGAGAAGTAATGGTTAATATTGTTTTTGGAGAAGAGGATGAAATAAAACAGAAGGCTTTACTGGAACATATTTTAGCGAAATTTCCTTCAATAACTACGCTACTTTATACCATCAATAAGAAAAAGAATGATAGTTTATTTGATTTAGAGCCTGTTGTTTATCATGGCAAGGGTTATGTAATTGAAAAACTGGAAAATTATCAGTTTAAGATTGGCCCGAAATCATTTTTCCAAACTAATACTTATCAGGCCGAAAACCTTTATTCCATCACCCGAGAATATGCCGGCCTCACAGGCAACGAAGTGGTGTACGATCTCTATTGCGGAACCGGCAGTATAGGCATTTTTCTCAGTGCCGGTGCTAAAAAAATTATTGGTGTTGAATTGATCGCTGAAGCTATAGAAGACGCAAAACAGAATGCTGCGTTAAACAACGTTTCTCACGCCGATTTTTTTGCAGGTGATGTAACAAATATTTGTACAGAAGATTTTTTCAGGCAGCATGGTAAGCCTGATGTTATCATTACAGATCCACCCCGAGCAGGCATGAGCGAAACGCTTGTACAACAAATACTGCATATGAAGGCGCCGCTTGTTGTGTATGTAAGCTGTAATCCCGCTACACAGGCTCGCGATCTTGCATTAATGGGAGATCATTATGAAGTGACGAGAGTGCGCCCTGTAGATATGTTTCCACATACACATCATATTGAAAACGTTGTGCAGCTCAAATTAAAACATTAAAACTTACCTGATTGTCACCTAAACTAACGTAATCGGTGTTTTGTGAACAATGCACTAATCAAGAGAATATTTAACTGTTTTTCTTATTTGCCAATTCAAAAAATAGTCTGATAAAAGATATTTATGTCTTAAGTAAAAGCCGTCTTGCTTTTTTAAAGCTAATGAAACACTGAAAGATCTTATAGGATACCTTATTCAACAATTTTCATGTTATTCGCATCAGGAGAAATTCATCTGACAGAAAGGTCAGCATGTATTAAATAAAATCAATCTTGAATTTTCTTAAGACGAATGAAATACTGAATGCTTTTACAACGAGCTTTATTAAATTTTTTACACTTAGTGCTGTGGAAAAGAGCATCTGACAAAAAGATCTGCATGTATTAAATAAAATCAGTCTTGAATTTTCTTAAGACGAATGAAATACTGAATGCTTTTACAACGAGCTTTAT
>CAZQIQ010000018.1:0-21355 GCA_964593835.1 uncultured Chitinophagaceae bacterium | reverse complement strand
TAAATTTTTTACACTTAGCGCTGTGGAAAAGAGCATCTGATAAAAAGATCTGTATGTCTTAAATAAAATCAGCCATGGATTTTCTTAAGGCGAATGAAATACTGAGGGCATTTACAACGAGATTTATTAAATTTTACAATTAGCGCTCTTAGAAAGAGCATCTGACAAAAAGATCTGCATGTCATAGTTAAAAATTGCTATGTGTTTTTTTCAACTGATCAAGTACTGAAGACATCTATAGTGACAGCTTATTCAACTGTTTGCATGTTCTTCACATCAGGAAAAATTCATCTGATAAAAAGATTTGCATGCCCTAAGCAGAAAACAGTCCTGATTTTATTTCAGCAGATGATACGCTAAATGCATCTACCTTAATACTTTGTTTCATTGTTTTTCATACTTATAATCCGAGGAAAATAAATCTGAAAAAGATTTGTACGTCTTTAATAGACCGGTGCTTTTGATTTCAACCAATGGAACCTGAAAGATCTTTACCTGATGCCCTATTTATCTGTTTTTATGTACGCTGCCTGACTAGAAAATGGATCTGAAGTAACAGTTTGGATGTCCTAAATAATATTCAGTCTTGTTGTTTCTTTCGACTAATAAAACCTGAAAAATCTTTAGTTCCGCTATTTCTTTTTATTCCACAGACATAATAATCAACTGCTGCTTTTTATAGCGGATGATCATTCTGTATCTTTACGGCTTAAATTTTCAGGATGGCGAATTTTAGAATGGGTAATTTTCAGACTATTCCAACAGTAGTAAAAAATCTGCTGATTATTAATGCACTGGCATTTTTTGCTACTCAGATTTTTGGAGAAGACAGGGTTTTTGAATATTTCGCTCTTCATGATGTGCGATCAGCTTTTTTTAAGCCGCATCAGTTAGTGACGCATTTATTTCTGCATGGCGGATTTTCACATATTCTGTTCAATATGCTGGCTGTATGGATGTTTGGCAGTGTGCTGGAAAACCTTTGGGGCCCCAAGAGGTTCTTAATATTTTATATGTTATGTGGCTTAGGCGCAGCCATTCTCCATCTGGGAGTAGTGTATATGGAATTAAGCGCCATTATTAATAACATGTCATTCCAGGAACTCCAAATTAATAAAGAACATCCTAAATCAATATTAAACCAGGCTACTGTTGGTGCATCTGGTGCGGTATTTGGTTGTTTGGCAGCTTTCGGATACTTATTCCCGAATACGCTTATCTATGTTTACTTTTTTATTCCTATCAAAGCCAAATGGTTTGTGATGATTTACGCAGCGCTGGAGCTTTGGTTAGGAGTAAGAAATTCAGCAGGTGATAATGTGGCGCACTGGGCACATCTTGGAGGCGCATTAGTGGGCTTTTTACTTGTACTCTACTGGAATAAGAATAACAGAAGGCATTTTTATTAAAATCGTTACGTAAATTCATAAAAAAAATCTGTGCTGCGCGAAGACCGATACAGGAAAAAAATGATTCTGGGACAGGATGGCAATACCCTGGTGATGATGATGACCATTCTGGTCCTCGTATTCTGCATTTTCAAATTTGTGTATGTCACCTGGTTTCTTGCAGGCTTTAACAAGGAAACCTACTATTCAGGAGTGTTTAACTGGTTTATCCTTCCTTCTGATATTCGTACAATCCTCGAAAAACCCTGGACTGTCGTTACCTATATGTTCATGCACAATGGTGTTTTTCACTTACTGGGTAATATTCTTTGGCTTTGGGCATTTGGTTACATCTTACAGGATCTTGCCGGTAACAATAAAATTGTTCCCTTGTTCTTATATGGTGGTTTTGCAGGGGCATTTTTGTATGTGTTGAGTTATAATGTTTTTCCTGCGCTTACTCCTTATATGAAAAGCAGCACATTAGAGGGCGCTTCTGCAGGAGTAATGGCGATAGCTATAGCCACCACCACACTTGCGCCTAATTACAGACTGTTTCCCATGTTGAATGGAGGAATTCCTTTGTGGATCCTTACCCTTATTTTTGTAATTATTGATCTGGCCCTGATTCCTGAGTCCAATGCAGGTGGTCATATTGCACATATAGGAGGCGCTGTTATAGGCTTCATCTTTATCCTTCAGTTAAAAAAAGGGAACGACTGGAGCATTGGAGTGAATAATTTCTTTTCCTGGATCAGCAATCTTTTTAATCCCGATAAGAAAGAATGGAGAAAGACTGCTAAAAAAGAATTGCACTACCGGTCTGAAGGAAGAAATCCTTATAAAAAAGTAACCAATATCACCCAAAAGAAGGTTGATGACATATTAGACAAAATTAATATTCAGGGATATAGTTTCCTTTCCGACGAAGAAAAAGAAATACTTAAGAGGGCTTCGGAGGACGAACAATTGTAATTTTAAAGCATGGCTTTTGTTTTCCGTAAAATCAGCAGGCGATTATTTATTATTCTACATCTTTCAACGGCATTCCTTTTCTTGCTGGCCTGCTGCAACGCCTTTCTGAATCCAAAATACTGGTGGTTTATTTCTTTACTGGGATTAGGGTTTCCCTTTTTGCTCTTTGTGGTTATTGTCTTTGGCGTTTTATGCCTGATTTTCAGATCAAAATGGGGGTGGATATCATTGGCATGTCTGGTGTTGGGATACACCAATATCAGGGCATTAATAGGTTTTAATTTCGGAAAAGAATATAGCGCAAAAAAGGCCGATAATAACATCCGGGTAATTACCTGGAATGTAACCTGGTTTGACGAACAGACTAAAATAGACAAATCCCGAAAAAGCCACAGGAATGATATTATGGCATACTTAAAAGAACAGGATGCCGACATACTTTGCTTTCAGGAATATCTTGAACCTCACAGTGATAAAATACCTTATAACAATAGGGAGGATTTTGCCAAAATGGGCTATCCCTATGCCATGACAGTAAGTGATTATATAGGCTGGAAAAATCAATTTCATTCAGGAGTGGCTATATTTTCAAAACATCCTATTGTTGACAGCGGACGTTTTATTTACCCTGGTCCTAAAAATTTCAGGGCAGCAGAAAGTCTTATCTATACCGATATCAATATAAATGGAAAAATAATAAGAGTGTACACCACTCATCTTCAATCCGTTCTTTTCCAGCCAAAAGATTATGATAATCTGAATAAAATCAAAACAGGATCTGATAGTATGTATGCCGCCGGACTGTCGATCATCAATAAACTCGGTATGGGCTATATGTTCAGAGGCCAGCAGGCTAATATTGTCCGGAAACAGGTAGATACCAGTCCCTATCCAACCATATTATGTGGTGATTTTAATGATATCCCTAATTCCTATACCTACTTTCATCTTAAAGGAAACCGTCAGGATGCTTTTAGAGTGGCAGGTGCAGGCATTGGCCGTACGTTTAGTTATGTTTCACCTACTCTGCGGATTGATTATCTTATGGCTGACAAACGTTTTGATATCAAACAATATTATAGAGATATTTTACCTTATTCTGATCATTATCCCGTTATTGTAGATCTGGCATTGAAGGATAAAGGAAATTGATCTTATTTTTGCACCCCATGTCACTTAAGGTTTATAATTCATTTACAAGGCAGAAAGAAATATTCGAGTCGATAACACCCGGCCATGTAGGCATGTATGTATGCGGACCTACGGTTAGCGGAGAAAGTCATCTTGGTCATGCAAGGCCTTATGTGACTTTTGATATCATTTATCGTTATCTGACATACCTGGGTAATAAGGTAAGGTATGTACGAAACATTACAGATGCCGGTCATTTTGAGGAAGAAGGCAGAGAAGCAGTAGATAAGATCTCGAATAAAGCGGTACTGGAGAAACTGGAACCAATGGAGCTGGTGCAGAAATACACCAATCTTTTTCATTGGGCCATGAAAAAACTCAATAATATTGAACCCACCATAGAGCCTACTGCAACCGGGCATATTGTTGAGCAGATAGATATGATCAATAAGATCATAGAAGAAGGATACGCATATGAAGTAAACGGCTCCGTATATTTTGACGTTGAAAAATATGCTGCCGCTTATCCCTATGGCAAACTGAGTGGAAGAGTCATTGAGGATCTGCTGGAAACAACACGCACACTGGAGGGACAGGAAGAAAAAAGAAATAAGGCAGATTTTGCATTGTGGAAAGCTGCCCCACCACAACATATTATGCGCTGGAACAGTCCCTGGGGACAGGGTTTTCCCGGCTGGCATATTGAGTGTTCAGCGATGAGCACAAAATATCTTGGCAAAGAATTCGATATCCATGGCGGCGGAATGGATCTTCAGTTTCCTCACCATGAAAGTGAAATAGCACAAAGCACGATTTGTAATAAACATACACCTGCCCGTTACTGGATACATAACAATATGATTACGGTGAATGGCCGTAAAATGGGTAAGAGTTATAACAATCAGATTAAACTCACGGAAATGTTTTCGGGCGACCATCCTTTATTGGAACAGGGCTATAGTCCGATGACCATCAGATTTTTCATTTTACAAACCCATTACAGAAGCACGCTCGATTTTGGCAACGCTGCCCTTCAGGCGGCGGAAAAAGGTTTAAAAAGACTATGGGATGCTTATGAAAAACTCATGAAGTTTTCATTTCCTGAAGTAGCAAAGGGTTCAAATGTTGAATTAGAAAACACCATCAAACAGCAACTCACCGCTCTTGATGATTTTATGAATGATGATTTTAATACGGCTAAAGTACTGGCTAACTTATTTGAAATCGTTCCTACTATCAATTCACTGCACGGAAAACAACTTCCACATGACACCATTAGCAGCGATACTATTCAGCTGATGAAAAATTACTTCTGCAATTACATGGAAAAAATTCTTGGGTTGCATAATGATCATCAGTCGGAGGATGGCAAACTCAGTGGAGTGATGGATCTCTTAATTGAATTACGTAAAGAAGCCAGGTCGAAAAAAGACTATCTTACTTCGGACAAAATCAGAAATCAGCTTCAGGAGCTGGGTATTTCGCTGAAGGATGAAAAAGATGGCAATATGAGCTATACGATTAATTAATCATCATGCATCCGCATGTTGCACATTTATCGAAAGATAAAAAATTAAAAAAAATTATTGATGCACAGGGAGAGTTATCGCTGCGCAAAAAGAAAAACATAGCCGTACGACTTTGTGCCTCTATTATGAGTCAGCAGCTTTCAGTAAAAGTTGCAGCCGTTATCTTCAAAAGGTTTTTGGAACTATATGAAGGCAAAGAACCTTCCCCTGAACAAATTGCCGACACTCCGGATATTACCTTACGTAATATCGGCTTATCTAATGCAAAAGTTCAGTATGTAAAAAATGTTGCGCTTTTTTCATTAGCCAACAGAATGGATCACAAATTTCTTTCATCAAAAACCGACGAAGAAATCATTCAATATTTAACACCCATCAAAGGTGTTGGTCGCTGGACAGTCGAAATGCTATTAATGTTTACATTAGCTCGTGAAGATGTTTTTGCTCCCGATGATCTTGGCATTCAGCAGGCCATGACAAAAGTTTATAACATTAACCCCTCCTCCAAAAAACAGTTAATTGAAGAAATGAAAAAAATATCTCTCCGCTGGGCTCCTTACAGAACTTACGCCTGTTTGTATCTCTGGAGGTGGAAGGGATAGGAAGGGACATTTTCACTTCTTAATAATCTAATTTAAAAGAAAGATAATTGTAGTCTTCCGTGATAAGGCTTCGTACTCGCAATAGCAAATTCTTCTTTCTACTATTCTCTTCAACTAAAAAAAACCTAACCATTCCAGATCTTATAGATCATTTATATACACCACTTTTAACAGCAGATCTACGGATACGTAACAGTATAATTCATCGCTTCAAGATCCTGCTGACTCAGATCAAATCGTTTGAGCACCTTATATCCGCTACGGATTTCATCCCAGGAATATACCACAACAGTGTCGCTGGAAAATAAAAAAACACTTAATGTATCTTTTGGAGTGCGGGCAAATACATCAGACCATTTTTTACCTTTAAAAACTTTTCCAGTTTTAGAACCAGGTGGCACACCAAACATTTTTGAATTGTTTAGAGGAATAGAGGTGTCAGGATATGCTTCACTAATATTTATTATTAAGCCTCGCGATGTTTGATTGTTCACATTTAGCTTCAATACACTTGTGAAAAATGGATTCCTTTTTGACCCACAAGCTAGCAAAGCATTAACCATCACCAAAAGAATAATAAATTGATTCATAGAATGCCCTTTTACTTAAAAAATAAATTGAAGTATCCAATACCAATTAGGAGTGTATCATGTGGGGTAAGCACTGATTATTACGGATAAGTAACGGTATAGTTCATCGCTTCGAGGTCCGACTGACTCAGATCAAGTCGTTTAAGCACTTTATATCCGCTACGGATTTCATCCCACGAATATGCCGCAACAGTATCACCGGAAAATATAAAAACACTTAATGTATCTTTTGGTGTGCGGGCAAATACATCTGACCATTTTTTATCTGAATAATCATCTCCAACTTTTTTATTTGGTGGTATACCAAAAAGATGCTTCTCATAGTTAGCAACAATAGTAGTATCGGGATATTCTAAACTATAATATGCAGCGAGTACTTTCGAAGACTTATTATCTATACTTAATTGAAGAACGCTTTTAAAAAATGGATTTTTTTTACAGGTTCCCGCACATAGTAAAGTGAAAATTAAAAGAAAAAAAACAATTCGATTCATAAATATTTTTTAAGTCTAAAATAAAGTTTGAAATATCCAATACCAATTATGCGTGTATCATGTGGGGTAAGCATTGATTATTACGGATACGTAACAGTATAGTTCATCGCTTCGAGATCCGACTGACTCAAATCAAATCGTTTGAGCACCTTATATCCGCTACGGATTTCATCCCAGGAATATACCACAACAGTGTCGCTGGAAAATAAAAAAACACTCAATGTATCTTTTGGTGTGCGGGCAAATACATCTGACCATTTTTTACCTTTGAAATCTTTGCCAGTTTTAGAACCAGGTGGTACACCGAACAGTTTTGAATTGTTGAGAGGAATAGAGGTGTCAGGATATGCTTCACTAATATTAATTATTAAGCCTCGCGATGTTTGGTTGTTTACACTTAACCTCAATACGCTTGTGAAAAATGGATTCCTTTTTGAGCCGCAAGCTAGTAAAGCATTAACCATCACAAAAAAAACAATAAATTGATTCATAGAATGCCCTTTTACTTAAAAAATAGATTGAAGTATCTAATACCAATAGGCGTGTATCATGTGAGGTAAGCATTGATTATTACGGATACGTAACAGTATAGTTCATCGCTTCGAGATCCTGCTGACTCAGATCAAATCGTTTGAGCACCTTATATCCACTACGGATTTCATCCCACGAATATGCCGCAACAGTATCACCCGAAAATATAAAAACACTTAATGTATCTTTTGGTGTGCGAGCAAATACTTTCGACCAATTATTAATTGTATAGGTGTGAGCTATAGTCTTTTTTATAGGAACTCCAAAAAGATTTGTAAATTTTTCCGAAATGATTGTGTCAGGATATGATTCACTAACGTGAACAACTAAAGGAATATTTCCTTCATTCTTAATATTAAGCGCTAAAACTTTTTCATAAAAAACAGTGTCCTTGCAGGCATTTATAAAGAATGAAATTAAAAGAAAAAAAACAATTCGATTCATAAATATTTTTTAAGTATAAAATAAAATTTGAAATATCCAATACCAATTAGGAGTATATGGTTTGGGGTAAGCATTGATTATTACGGATAAGTAACGGTATAGTTCATCGCTTCAAGATCCTGCTGACTCAGATCAAGTCGTTTAAGCACTTTATATCCACTACGGATTTCATCCCACGAATATTTGAGTAGGGCATCATTAGAAAATAAAAATACACTAAGGGTATCGTTAGGCGCTCGCTTAAATACGGCACTCCAATCGCGCTCAGAATAGTATTTTGAAACAGTTTTGTTAATTGGAATGCCAACAAGTAGAGGATCTTCTTCTAAAGATATATCCGGATATTTAAAGCCTACGTAAAACACAATTACTTTTGAGGTTTTATTTTCTACATATAGCCTCATCACAGACTTACTCATAGGAAGCTTATTACATGTAATTGCACTACAAACAAAAAATAAAAAAATGCAAACAATTTTAATTGTCATAAAATTAAAATCTTCAAAAAATAAACTGAAACATCTAATACCAGTTTGGCCTATAACGAGTAGGACATTCATTATTATCCCAATTCGTTCCTCTGCTAGTATTTTGATCTCGATTTATAGCCTCCGGTTCATACTTTTCAAAATACCTTAACGCTCTTCTATTCGCATTCGTTTCGTATCACTCACGGTCATGGTCATTGACACCAAGCTCATCCAATCCCCCAATTAAACTAGGAAGGCCTATATTTTGTAAGATATAAGGGCCCCGAAAGCCTGCTTTGTAATGTATGTCCATGCTCATACCCGAATAACGTATCAGTAAATATGTTATAGCCATTAATTATGATCCTAAAGCATACCCTGAGACACATTGCTTGATAAATTATTAGCCACAACCGTTGCACCAAAGTAATAATATACACAATTCACATCTTCAGCTGTATTTCTAGCGTACAACACCAACTTGCCCACTGCTTGCTGAGGAATTTCTCAGGTTAAGCGTGAACGAAATGGAAAAATCTAACATATATGAGTAAATGCGTGGGTATGCTTTAATTCACATCTATAAATTATCCTTAAACCATTTTCTTATCTTTCCCTCCAATGATGGTCTCTTTTGCTGTACTTCTTCTGTTTCGACAGGATTTGCCAAACGTTCTTTTGCTAATCTTGCACGATTCAAATTAGCAACTAATATAAAAGTTAGAGCCGTAAGAACTATATACCCGACTACCGCCACCCCCCTTTTCTGGTCTTTTCAAAGTTATAATTCAAAAACCGCTTTGGTCTTGCTATACCAAAATAAATAATGCTCCACAATACACACATAGGTATCAGTACATAATACTTATTAGGAAGAATTTCTATTATATCTCTAACAAGAGAAAAATAGTTTAGTAGAAAATATATTGTATACAGATTAAAACCAACAAGCAAAGTAACAACTAACGATACATAATAGAATGGAATATCTCGTGCTATCCCTCTATCAGTTCCAAACCTGTAAATCCGAAACATTAGATAACTCAATACTCTCATTATTGACCTCCAGGTTTTTCAAATAAAGTATTACCAGTAGAATACTTATCTAAGATAAGCAACTGCCTATAAAAATATCATTTGTATCATAACTTATATTATCGTAGCTATGCTATTTTTAGCTGATGACAAACTCTGCTTTTGAGAAATGACAGGGAATATAACTACGGACTAGATGTAGCCAGGTTCATTGCAGTGATGATGGTACTCGTCATACATTGTATTCATAATGTCTATCATATTTCGCTGCCCTACTTCTGGTATATAGCTTTTGGCGGTGTAGAATTGTTTTTTGCACTCAGCGGTTTTTTAATAGGCAGAATATTAATTCAACTTTTTAATAAAACAGAAGTAGGTATTAGAGAGGTTGCAAACTTCTGGACAAGAAGATGGCTAAGAACATTGCCGTTATACTATATATTGTATTTTATCTATCTGGGCGTATACAATCTTTTTATTGATCCCCGTGCATTTAACTGGAAATATCTATTCTTTCTTCAGAATATAGTAGAAAAACCTGTAGGCCTACTGGGTGAGTCATGGAGCCTCAGTATAGAAGAATGGTTTTATTTATTTCTACCCGCATTGATCTTTGTTGTTCATCATGTAACCAGAATCATTGCGCCAATTGGAATTAAAAAGAATTATCCTTTTCTTTTTTCTGCCATTATAGTAATTATTGGGATGAATATATTCAGGTCAATAATTATCAACAAAACTCAGCTGGATGATCACGCTGTAATGTTCAGACTTGATGCATGTGCATATGGCTTAATAGCAGCTTATGTCTCCACCCGTATACAATCTATGAATAATAAAAAGGCTTTTTACTTAGGATGTACCGGACTACTATTCTGGCTTATCGCTGCCATTATAAATATAAAACCTGATTCATTCGGACTGGAACTATTATATTATCCTTTGTGTGGAATAGGTACATCCATCTCTGTGCTAAGTCTTTTTTACTTTTCTTTCACCACTCAATATTCATTTATACAATACACCAGTAAAATTTCCTATTCTATTTATCTTGTGCATCTTACCGCCATACTGATCCCATTCAGAAAACATATTCCGCCCAACGAACCTCTTATATCAAGCTTGATATTAATCCCTCTGATCGTATTAATATTTATAGTTTCA
The DNA here is from genome assembly GCA_964593835.1 of uncultured Chitinophagaceae bacterium. Lineage (GTDB taxonomy): Bacteria > Bacteroidota > Bacteroidia > Chitinophagales > Chitinophagaceae > Flavitalea. Next base: position 11,002 of record CAZQIQ010000018.1, on the reverse strand, counting down.
TCAATTACCTACCGCTTCATTGAACAGCCTTTTTTAAGATGGAGAGAAATTAAATATCCTAAGTAATAATGATATTACATCGGCACATTAAAATGTTCTACCAGTTTTATGTTGTGCCTCATATTAAAGGTTGTCATTGGATAAAAACATCACTGTCATTAATGCTTCTATTCCTAAAACAACAAACATCACTCTCCTATTTTACCAGCTTCAACTCTTTCATGATATGCTGAGCGCCACCTACTTTATCGATGCACCAAAGAACGTAACGGATGTCTACAGAAATGGTACGGTTAAAATCTTTGTCAAAAGCAATTTTATGACTTAGCGCTTCATAATTACCATCAAAAGCTAAACCTATTAAATTTCCAGATGCATCAATGATGGGAGAACCGGAATTACCACCGGTAATATCGTTATCTGTTATAAAACAGAGAACAAGATCATTTTTTTGCCTATCGATATACTGACCAAAATCTTTTTTTCTTAATGCACTGAGTACATCAGGATGAATATCAAATTCATAATCACCCTCTATGTATTTTTCAATTATGCCCTTTGATGTTGTGACATAATCATATTTCACTCCATCTTTAGGCTGATAACTTTTTACACTGCCAAAACTAACCCTCATGGTCATCGTTGCATCAGGGTACATTTTTTTTGCCTTCGCTGTATCCATCTCAAGTATGCCTTTTAAATACAAACGTCCGGCTTCGTTGTTTTTTGTATTAAACTGCTGAAGCATCGGAGAATATTTGGAAGTAAAATTTTTGATAAATGCACTGGCTGTAGAAAAAGCAGGATCATTTTGTAATACAGTGCCATCTGGCCTTTTCATAAAATTTTTCCATCGTGCACTATCTAATAAAAAGGTATTGGTAAAAATATTAGCGGCAATTTTTTCATATGTAGCAGACTGTGAAAGATCTCCAAAACTTCCTTTCACACCTTCATAAAAACCAATAGGATGTTGGTTTTTGTCTATATCATTATAAAATTTTTGCAGCATGGCTGCTACAATTTTTTTATCCGCTGCAATGTTTTCTGAATGAATAAATTTAACGCGCGCTGCATCTGCCGCATTAACCGCTTTTTGTATATCAGCAGAACTGCCACTTTTCACTATAGCATTTTCTACCTGTAATAAACTCCCTGCAAAAGCAAGTAAAGGAGAACCCATTATTCCTTCATTAATATACACCTGATGTTTTGAATAAGGACGCCATGCTTCGAATGTTTTGGCCAAATCGGTAAATATGTTTTCATACTCAGGTTTGCCCTTTGCCCATTTAATGAATTTTTCTTCCTGCGCCAGTTTTTGATCATATATATTGTACCTGATCAGCTGTTTGGATTCACCATCAAAAAATTTCCAGTAATTAGCTATAGAAGCAACATCCGAAGCAAGCTTTAGTTTAACATCAGGATCTTTTTTCATTTCCTCAAACATATACCTGAGACGAATATCCCTTAAAGCCACAACAGAAGGATTGGTAATATCTGTTTTTTGTTTAACACCATAAGAAGTTTCATATCTGTTTGTACTACCCGGATAACCGTAAATCATTGCATAATCTCCATCTTTAACTCCTTTAATAGAAATAGGTAAAAAATGTTTAGGTTTTAAAGGTATGTTGGCTGTAGAATAATCTGCCGGCTGACCATCTTTAGCTGCATAAACTCTGAACACGGAAAAGTCTCCGGTATGTCGGGGCCATTCCCAGTTATCACTATCTCCACCAAATTTACCAACAGTTTCAGGCGGTGTTCCTACTAAACGAATATCAGTATACCGCTGATACACAAACGCAAAAAACTGATTTCCTTTAAATAAAGGACTGATCCTGGTATTAATATTTTTAGAAACATCAGAAAGGCTGGCATTAAGTGAAGCCAATACTGCGGAGGTTTTTTCTGCTCTCTCTGCACCTGATAATCCTTTTAATGAATCTTCAATTTGTTCTGTAACATCTTCAATCCTTAACAGAAATTCGACGTATAATCCCTGAGCCGGAATTTCTTCCTGTAAATTTTTAGCATAAAAACCGTCCTTAAGATAATTTTTTTCTACAGAACTGGCCGAGGCTATGGCCCTGTATCCACAATGATGATTGGTAAATATCAATCCCTGGTTACTTACAATTTCACCTGTACAAAAACCACCGAAAAGAACGATAGCATCTTTTAAAGAAGCTTTATTAACACTGTATAATTGTTCTTTGGAAAGTTTAAGTCCGCGTTTAACCATATCTCCGTAAACCTGTTTTCCCAGCAACATAGGTAACCACATACCTTCATCGGCCTGTGTACGAAATATGGAAGCAACAAAGGCAAGCAAAAGAAAGAACTTCTTCATTATTGAATAGTTTAATGAAGACAAACCTACAGCTAATTTTATTAACTAAAACAGCTCCCGTTTATGCATTTTTTTCAGCGAGTTTCTTAATTATTCCAAGAGAATTCTCCCACATTTCCTGATGAAAAACAATGTGCACCTTCGCCATTTTACCCACTTCTACAGAAAGTATATTTTCTGTCTTATCGGCGTCAAGTTTAAACTTTTCATAATACTCTCCCAATAATGAGGCAGGATGCCGTTCTACTTGATCATAATAATGTAACTGCAAATGTTTATCATGTTGATGAACTTCAACAATACCCGTTGCTCCAATATTGTTTTCCGTATCTCTCCAAATAATTGGGGAACCTTCGCTCCAATCTGTTTCAGCAGTAGAACCGCCACCAAATGCAAGGCCCCAGGTATTATCAGGATTAAGTAAGATATTCCAGATATCTTCCGGACTTGCATTAATGCGAACTGATTTGATAAAACTATCGGTTTCTACAAAATTGCGTAGCGAATCACCAAGAATATTGTTCCAACCCTGGTTGAAATTTGAAGGTGCAAAATCAGGATTACTTGCTGGAAAGGAATCTAAGTCTGAATGAGTTAGCTTTAATCGGGTTTTATTTTTCTCTTCGCTGAACAATTCAAAAGTCACTAGTGATTCACCCATATAGCCATCATACCTCCAGGTATATGCTATTTTTGTTATAGGCTCAGCTTCAACAACTCTGCACTTATGCAAATACTTCCTTCCATCATTTTCTCCGTAAAATTGAAATTCAAATCCTACTTCAGGCTGAAAGTCAGCAACCTCAAAATACCAATCCTTCATTTCGTCTTTGTTAGTGATGGCTTGCCATACTTTTTCAATCGGAGCATCATAAATGCGTTCGATTATTAGTATTTTCTTATCCATTATGTTGATTTTTTATTGTTGTTAAGAAATTTGCCCAATGCGTCCAATTTGGTTTCCCAAAACCTTTTGTGCTGCTTCACCCACTCATTCACTTCATTTAGATTTTCCAGTTTTGCTTCACAAATACGCTCACGCCCTTGTTGTTTTATAGTCAGTAAACCACATTCTGCCAATATTTTTAAATGCAGTGAAACAGCCTGCCGGCTCATATCAAATTGTTCGGCGATAGTATTAACGTTGGTTGATTTTCTAGCAATCATATCAATAATAGCTCTGCGTGTAGGGTCTGCAATAGCCTGGAAAACATCTCTTCGCGTCTCCATAATATGCAAGTTTTTGCTTGCAATTTAAGAGCAAGCATTTGCTTGCGCAAATTTAATTTTAAATAGCCGTTTAATACAAGAATAGAAGTTTGCGGGAGGGGGTTAATTAAAGTAGTTACAATTATACAAAGTATTAGAAATCAATAAATCATGCATTGAAAGAATCATTTTAACTGTCTCATGCGACAGAAGTGAATCTATAATCCTGATAAAGTATCAAACTTTTCAAAGCAACCACTTGGGTAGTTAATAATTAACTCAATCCTATACATTTAAAAATTCGCAGATCTGGTATTGAAGGAATGAGCAGATGAAGCACATTAAGTAAAATACTATATAGACCGAAATAACTATCTTATATGATCACACGATGTTTACTGCTGATGATCATTTAAATTTTTCCAAAGCAAATCCTTTAATTCTGATAACCCCTTATTGGTTGCTGAAGAAATAAATATATGCGGAATATCCTTCGGTAATTCTTTTTCTATCGCTTGTTTTAATTCTTCGTCCAGCAAATCACTTTTGCTAATTCCTATTATAAATTGTTTATCCAGTAAATCTTCATTATACTCCTGTAACTCATTCACCAGTATATCAAACTCTTTATGATGATCATTACTATCAGATGGGATTAAAAAAAGCAATACAGGATTTCTTTCAATATGCCTTAGAAATCTGTGCCCCAACCCTCTTCCTTCGGCGGCACCTTGTATGATTCCGGGTAAATCTGCAATACAAAAACTTTTTCCTTCTCTATATTCCACCATTCCGAGTTGAGGAGTGATAGTGGTAAAAGCATAATCTGCAATTTTGGGTTTGGCCGCTGTAATGGCCGATAACAATGTTGATTTGCCGGCATTCGGGAAACCCACCAATCCTACGTCTGCTAGAACTTTTAACTCAATTAATTTCCAACCTTCAATCCCTGGCTCACCTGGCTGGGCATGTTCAGGCGCCTGATTGGTTGCAGTTGCAAATCTGGAATTACCCAATCCTCCACGTCCGCCTTTAAGCAAAATAATCTCCTGACCGTCTTCCAGTATTTCAGCTTCAAGTTTTCCAGACTCTTCATCCCGCACAATCGTACCCAATGGCACTTCTATAATAACGTCCTTACCGCTTCTTCCTGTCCGGTTATTGCCGCTTCCCGACTCCCCATTTTCTGCATGCACATTTTTAAAATAACGAAGATGCAAAAGCGTCCACAAATGCTTATTCCCTCTTAAAATGATATGCCCACCTCTTCCACCATCACCTCCATCGGGACCAGCCTGAGGATTAAATTTAGTGCGCATAAAATGGCGACTACCGGCCCCACCGTGACCACTTCTGCAAAAAACCCTTATATAATCAATAAAATTTGACTTCTCCATCTGGACTGCAAGTTAATTCATCGGATCATTTATTGTCCTTTTATTACCATTCTTTACTAAAACAGCAGTCTTAAATGCATATTTATTTTTTTGACCCGTATGTAGTTCAGAGACTAGCCGAAAAATGAATAGAAGAATATAATGATCGCAGACTACATGAAGCACTCAATAACATGAGACCAACAGAATGCACTAACAGTTTTCTAACTAGGAAAATTATTAAACAACAACTGTCTAAAAACAGGAACCTTATAATTTCCTTAGTGGAAAACGCCTTCTATACATAAGACAAATACAGATCAATCATTATAAAAAGCCAGTTTGCATTATTCTTATTACTCACCTTTAAAAACCGGCAATCGTTTTTCTATAAATGCGTTAACTCCTTCTGAAAAATCTTCTGAATTGCCAGCCATTGTTTGCAACTCACTTTCAACATTTAATTGTTCATCAAGATTGTTCACTATCGATTTATTGAGCGCTTCTTTAGTTAGCCATAATGCTTTTGTTGGCATTAATGCCAATCGTGTAACAATTTGTATTGTTTCCTTTTTAAAAGCATCATCAGTAAAAACCTTATATACAAGACCGGCCTTTTCGGCTTCTTCAGCGCTTAAGTTATCGGCCAGCATCATTAAAGCTGACGCTTTTTGCCAACCAATATATCTGGGAAGAAAAAAAGTTCCACCACAATCGGGGATCAGTCCGATTTTACTAAAAGCCTGAATAAAACTGGCAGACGAAGCAGCCAATACTATATCGCAGCATAAAGCAATATTGGCCCCTGCACCCGCAGCCACACCATTCACTGCAGCCACTACCGGCTTTTTCAGTTGTCTTATTTTTTTAATTATCGGATTTAATTGTTCAGCCAATATTTTATTTATCGAAACTTCTTCCAGATGAACACTTTCAGCAAGGTCTTGTCCTGCACTAAAAGCCTTTCCTTCACCGGTTATATACACCGCACGAATAGCATTATCTATACAGTTATCTAAAGCCAATTGCATTTCCATTGACATTTGCCGGTTAAAAGCATTTGCTTTTTCCGGTCTGTTAAGCGTTATGTATGCGATTGCATTTTTTACTTCAAATAATATATGATGCATCATTAATGACATTTAAAATGATCAAAAGGTTCCTGACAACTATTACAACGATACAAAGCTTTACAAGCAGTAGATCCGAATTCACTAATTAACGAAGTATCCTGTGAATTACATAAAGGACAGGAAACCTGAACAGGATCTGCAAACAATTCAATAGTTTTTCTAATTGATCCGGGAGGTGCTATACCATATGATTTTAATTTTTGTTTACCCTCCTCGCTCATCCATTCAGTTGTCCATGCCGGTGACAATACTTTTTTTATATAAACATCTTTATATCCGTTATTTAATAAGGCAGATTGTATTTGCATAGCGATAAGATCCATTGCAGGACATCCTGAATAAGTAGGTGTTATAATTATTTCGATGTTATCATTTATCACGTTTACGTTTCTTATAATACCGAGGTCTACTATAGACAGCACAGGAATTTCAGGATCCGAAATGGATCTCAATAATTTCCATATTTTTTCCCGTGATGCCATCTATACTTTTTTACGCTTAAGATGATTTCGAAAAATCAGCACTCCTAACCTTTTAACAAGTCAATGAAAAACTTGTCATAAGTAACAGACGCATTCAGGTACTGTGTATATTTTTTACCATTACCATTCTGCGTCAGGATAAGTTCTTTGCATAAACTGCATATCGTCCAGTAGTTTTTCTAAATGCTCTGTATGTTTTCCTTCTTTACCTCCATATACCATTTTTTCATTTTCCAGAAAAGACAAACCTGCTAAAACAAAAACTTCTTTTACCCTCGTATGCCATTCAGCACTTAAGTCGTCCGATAACTCACCGGTATATTTCCATAATTCATTAACAGCATTCCGCATTCTTTTATGGCTCTCTTCTGTTCCTTGCCCCAAGCGTATTACCCATTCACTACTCCATCTTAAATGATAGGTGGTTTCCTTTAAAGATTTTTCCGCTATGGCGCCAAGCCTTTCATCTGTTTTTAATAATTCCAAAGAAGGATATTGCCATGCGCTGAAAAAAAACTGCCTGAGTATAGTTTTTGCCCAATCACCATTTGTTTGTTCTACGAGTAAAAAATTATAAAATTCTTCAGCATTACGCAAATAAGCGAGAGAATCCTCGGTTGTTTTTCCTCCTATAAGATTTGCTGCATATTGATAAAAATGCCGGGCCTGTCCTATCAGATCTAATGCAATATTTGATAGGGCAATATCCTGTTCCAATATTGGACCATGACCTGTCCATTCGCTGTTTCTGTGTCCGAGAATCAAAACATTATCCGCCAGATGTAATATTTGGTGAACTGATTCCATTAAATGTGCTGAAGATCATTAGGTAAATTATAAAAAGTTGGATGTCTGTACACCTTATCCTGCGCCGGATCGTAAAAAGCTCCGGCATCATCTGGATTAGATGCATGTATGTATTTACTTTCCACCACCCAGATACTCACACCTTCCTGTCGACGGGTATATACATCCCGTGCATTTTCTATAGCCATTTGCGAATCGGCAGCGTGCAAGCTTCCTGCATGTTTATGATCCAGACCTTGTTTGCTTCTTATAAAGACCTCCCATAAGGGCCAGTCATTTGTGGAGTTGTTTTGCATGCTGAATTATTTAAGATTTTTTTGCTTCTGCTTTGCAGCATAAGCCAATGCAGCATCACGTACCCACTGCCCTTCTTCATGCGCCTTTATACGTGCGGCCATTCTTTCTTTATTACAAGGTCCGTCACCGTTTACCACCTGCCAGAATTCATTCCAGTCTATTTCGCCAAAATCATAATGCTGCGTTTTTTCATTCCATTTTAAATCAGGATCAGGAATGGTCATCCCTAATATTTTTATCTGCTCAGCGCATATATCGATAAACTTCTGTCGTAGCTCATCATTGGTAAATCTTTTGATTTTCCATTTCATACTTTGCAAAGTATGCGGGGATGCTTCATCATTTGGTCCAAACATCATCACAGCCGGCCACCACCACCGGTTAATAGCATCCTGGCAGAGTTCTTTTTGCTGATGATTTCCCCTACTCAATACCAATAATATTTCAAACCCCTGACGTTGATGAAAACTTTCTTCCTTACATATTCGCACCATTGCTCTGGCATAAGGACCGTAAGATGTTCTGCATAATGGTACCTGATTCATTATTGCCGCACCATCTACTAACCAGCCTATAGCTCCTATATCTGCCCAGGTTAATGTGGGATAATTAAAAATCGAAGAATATTTTGCTTTTCCGCTATGCAGTTGCTCAATCATTTCAGTTCTGGAAATGCCCAATGTTTCAGCTGCTGAATACAAATACAAACCATGCCCGGCTTCATCCTGAACTTTAGCAATAAGTGTAGTTTTTCTTTTTAATGTTGGAGCCCTGGTGATCCAATTACCTTCCGGTAACATACCGACAATTTCTGAGTGAGCATGTTGAGATATCTGACGAATAAGCGTTTTACGATATTCATCCGGCATCCAATCTTTTGGTTCAATGAAAATATCATTATCCACCTTATCCTGAAATATGGTTTCACTCAGTGGCATGCAATGGTCTTTATCTCCAAATATAATTAAATCCCATCAAAGACTAACAATCGTTAGTAGTCAGTAGAGGCATCTATATACATGTTGGAACAAAGTGTAAAATATTGAAGTTTCTAAAGATTAACGCTTTCGCAAGGTTATTATCTTTGTCTCTGAAAAAGGGTAATATTTGATATATAGATCAGGGATAACTGAATAGTTATCTATACCTCAGCGCAGGGAGCTCTATTCGTGGCTACTTTCAATTACATATATTACCGAGTTTATCTTTTCATTGATGAGATAAATGAGGAAGAAGCCAATGAGTCTAAAGATAAACCAAAGGCTATTATAGTTTACCTGTTAAAGCCTCCATATGCAATACAGCCTGCCAGATACAGTAAAAAATTACACAACAAAACAGTAGAAAGCTTTACTGAAAATGATACTCAACAACGATGGGATTCAGTTGTTAAATCTGTTTCTACTTTTTTGAATTAAGCCGAATAAATGTTTTAGATTAATCAATCGTCTTAATATCACGGATAATCTATTTATAAATAGAGGTTTGTCCAAATCATTTATGATCAAAATCGATGACTACTTCCGGAGAGGCAGGATGAGACTGGCAAGTTAATATAAATCCCGCTGCAAGTTCGTCTTCTTCAAGAGCATAGTTCATTTCCATATATACTTTACCACTAACCAGTCGTGCTTTGCAGGTAGCACACACGCCTCCCTTACAGGAGAAAGGAAGATCGGCTCCCTGCTTTAAAGCAGCATCAAGAATTGACGGCCCTTCCGCTAATAAATCAAATTCAATAGCAGTGCCGTCTAATCGCACGGTAATATGACTTTTGTTTTGCATATTCGGATTATTTAAAAATGACTGAGCTATTTCTTTCTTTGAAGCAGCAGCAGCAAAAAGCTCGTAGTGAATATTTACAGACGGAACACCTGTTTCGAGCAGCCATTTTCTTGTTTCCATAATCATCTCTTCAGGTCCGCATAAAAAAACTTCATTCATGGATTTGAAATCAACAATCGCCGATAATTGTACCAACTTTTGGGTATTAATTCTTCCCTGATAAATTTCTATATCTGTTTTTTCCCGGCTAAATATATGATGGATAACCAATCTATTGACATATCTGTTCTTAAGTGCATTTAATTCATCACGGAATATTATTGTATGACGATTTTTATTTCCGTAAATCAATGTTACAATACTTTCCGGCTCAGAAAATAAAATATCTTTTATGATAGCGATGACAGGAGTTATGCCACTTCCTGCTGCTATAGTTAAGTATTTTTTACGATTATCCGTAATAGTTTTCCGGCCAAAATTTCCTGTGGGAGGAAGTATCTCAATAATATCTCCGGGTTTAAAATTTTCATAGGCAAATCGCGAAAATATTCCTGTCGGGATTTTTTTTATCGCAATTCTTAGTTCATTGTCCTGCGGTCCGCTACAAATCGAATAGGTTCTTCTTATTTCTTGTCCTCCTATATTGAGTTTTAGAGTAATGTTTTGTCCGGACTTATAATTAAAATGTTTTGCAACATCGGGGGGAATATCAAATGCAACAGATATACATTCGTTTGTTTCCTTCCTTATATCTTTTATGGCAAGAGGATAGAAGTGCATAAGATGGCAAGCTTAATAAGCGATAAAAATAATCGTTTTTTATTTATTGCTTTTTTCCTGCAAAATGTAAATGAGGATCTTTTAATTAGCTTACTAAACTGATTAGGTAAACTAACACAAAATATTAATGCTGACTTTTTAAACCTCCCACAAGAATTTGTACCATATTTTCTTCCAGTTGCTCACCGGATATTTTTTCTTTACTGCGATGCCAGGATTCTATTCCGCTTACAGCGTGTAATAATATTAACACAGCAGTAGGTGCGTCTATTTTTTTTATTTCATTTTTTCTTATTCCATCTTCTATAATTGCTGCAATACGTTGCCGGTGAGTACGACGTTGATTTTTAAAATTGGATAAATAGGGGTCTGTAAGATGTTTCCATTCTCTGTCGCTTACATATACCTCTTCATAATTATGCAACATTTCCCGAATATGAAAACGTAGTATTTGTTCGATCTTATCTGTAGCCGTTCTTTCGTTACTGATCACATCATCCATGAAAGCAGTAAACTTATTGGCTATTCGAAAACATATTTCCTGTAGTAGTTCTGCCTTTGAATTAATATGATTATACAAACTGGCAGCCTCAACGCCTACATTCTCTGCAAGATCGCGCATAGAAGTAGCATTAAAGCCATGCTTTCTGAATAAATGTGCAGCTTTTTCCAGTATAACTTCTTTACGCGGGTTGTTCTTCTTCTGTTTTGGTGCCATATAGTTGATGTTCAAATATAAAATTTACTTTAGGTTTGCACACCAATTCATTAATC
>CAZQIQ010000017.1:62825-67866 GCA_964593835.1 uncultured Chitinophagaceae bacterium | reverse complement strand
GCGATGGTTCCTGATAGTCCTCCACCTTTAGGGTTCTGCACTAAAATAAAGAACCCAATAACTACTGAAGTTATAATTATCAATATCAGGAAAAGTATAGCCATGGTTAAAGTTGCTTTAGTTGGTCTATTTTGGATGCAAAATAAGCTGATTTGTCCGGATTCTGCAAACTTAATTTGGTGTAGATGGCAATGGCTTTGTCTTCGTCACCTTGTTTTGCCCATACTTCAGCCATAGCTTCGGTTAATACTTCTTTTTCTTCAATAGAGTTTGCCGCATTTCGAATAACGGTAGGATCATCACCTGCTGACAATTTGCTGACTGAAGGCGCGGGAAGTTTTTTCATACTCCTAAGCCATTCCGTAAAACTTTTTAATTGTTTACCGAATTTATCTTTACTAAGATCGGACTGTTGCAGGCGAATACCCTGAGAGGCAAAATAGTCGATTGTATGATAAGACTGAAAGATCAGTGGTTCATCTGTTAAGGCCGGTTTACTATTATTCTTACGGATATTTGCAATTTCAGCCGCTCCGGGTAATACGATCGATAGGGCAGGAGCAGGAGGTAAAGCGTCAGATGATTTACCTTCAGGCTTTGCTGAGGTTTCGGTTATTTCAACAGGTGAAGCGTCCGTCTCTTCATCAATATCCTGTTCAGGTAAAGAAGCTGATAAAGGACTGTGGATATCTTCGACCTTCTGAATAATGTCATTATTTTCCAATAACCAACTTATGCGTAATGGATTATTAATATACAGGCTGGCAGTCAGTATGGATTCTTCATCTTTTTCCCCAACCTTTTTAGCTAATAATAACCTGGCTGAAGCAGAATAAGGATACTTTTCAACAAAAACCTTAATTTCTTCGGCAGAAGCCTCATCAAGTTTTTTGTTAAGAAATTTCTCTGATATAGTGTTAATAGATGTAAACATTGAGCAATTTACCAGTTCGAAAATATACGGTTGAAAATTTCATCGGTCAGATTTTTCAGAATGTCCTCACTTTGCTGGGCTTCAGCTGCCTGCAGACTTAGATTGGCGTTAAAATCAAAATTACGACTTACGTCGGCTTCAAAATTATCTTTATCATTGAGTCGGTTCTGGAAATCAATGTGTACTCCCACTGTTAATCTGTTTACTGACGATTGTTGATCAGTGATACTTGCTGTAGATACATTATAAGTTCTGACTTCTGCTGTAATTTCGTAATGAGCGTCTTCTCCATCTACAAGTGTTAATCTTGTTTGATTATTTATTTTCTGTCGTAATCTGTCGGTTAATTGCGGACTTAACTGCGGATTCACATAACCAGCTCTGTTTTCAATATAATTTACTCTGACTGTTTTTACCTCAGGAGGTATGCTCACATCTTTAAAAGAATAACATCCTGCGAAAAAAAGTATAATTGTGTTTAATGCCAGTATCTTTCTCATTAAGGAATATGTTGGTAAAGTTGATTGATTATTCTTTGATATCGTATTCCTTTAATTTTCTGTAAAGCGTTCTTTCGCTTATGCCAAGATCTGTTGAGGCATCTTTTCTTTTACCCCTGTGCTTTTTGAGTGCCTTTTCTATAAGCTCTTTTTCTTTATCCATAATATTCAGCGATTCATCTATTTCTTCGTGTTGATGGATGTCATCGTTGTGAATAAGTACGTGTGAATTATTGGTTTGAGGCGTCATTTGAACAGGGTGCAACATGCCTTGAGTTTGCAGTTCCTTAAGTTCATTAATAAAACCAGGATTATGACTCACAATTGACGGATTCTGCAAAATATCAAAGAACATTTTCTTTAATTCATTGACATCTTTTTTCATATCAAAAAAGAGCTTATACAATATTTCCCTTTCGTTAGCGAAATCCTGTCCTGCGGTAAATGATCCATCAGATGACAGTACAGGTAACCGGTTTATCTGTTTATCAGGTAAAAAACGTTTTAACTCTTTAGCGTTAACCAGTCTTTCTGTAGCAAGCACTGAGATTTGTTCGGCTATATTTTTTAATTCACGAACATTTCCCGGCCATGCATAGGTGACAAGCATATTTTTAGCTTCATCATCTAATTGTATAGGCGCTGTTTTATATTTTTCAGAAAAGTCGGCTGTAAATTTTCTAAAAAGAAGAGTAATATCTTCCTGTCTGTCACGCAATGCCGGAACTCTGATAGGAACTGTACTTAATCTATAATAAAGATCTTCTCTGAATTTTCCCTGGTGATGAAGTTCAAGTAAATCTTTATTAGAGGCTGCAATTACCCTAACGTCAGTTTTTTGCACTTTAGAAGAGCCTACCCGGATAAATTCGCCAGTTTCAAGAACTCTTAACAGCCTCGCTTGAGTACCTAAGGGCATTTCTCCAATCTCATCAAGAAATATTGTTCCACCATTAACTGTTTCAAAGTATCCCTTTCTGCTATCAACAGCACCAGTAAAAGAACCCTTTTCATGTCCGAATAATTCTGAATCAATGGTTCCTTCAGGAATTGCTCCACAGTTTACAGCGATAAAAGGATTATGTTTTCTGGCAGAAAGCGAATGAATAATATTTGAAAATACTTCTTTACCTACTCCGCTCTCTCCAAAGATCAATACAGTGAGATCGGTATTGGCTACCTGTTCTGCTACCTGTAAGGCATAATTTAAAGCAGGTGAGTTGCCTATGATTCCAAATCTGTTTTTTATACTTTGAATCTCCATTGTATTCCTATTAGTTGTTTGGAAAAATAATGTATCAGCATTACTTTCCGTTATTGTTCAATGATTTCACCCAATAATGTACCGCCAGTATAAGATGTTACCCGAACATTCACATAATCTCCTTTATTAACCAAACCATCTTTCTTAAATACAATTACTTTATTCTCACTACTACGGCCCATCCAATCCTGATTACTCTTTTTTGAATTGCCTTCAATCAGCACTTTATAAGTTCCACCTACGTCTTTACTATTGCTTTTTTCGGAGAGAAATCTTTGAAGACTAACAATTTCTTTGAGCCTTCTTTTTTTCACTTCTTCTGGAATATCATCGGGAAATCTTCTTGCAGCAAGTGTGCCGGGGCGTTCACTATAGAAGTACATATAGCTGAAATCATATTGACAATAATCCATCAAATCAAGTGTTTGTTGATGGTCTTCTTCAGTTTCAGTACAAAAGCCTGCAATAATATCCGTAGTAATTCCACAACCCGGGATAATATCTTTAATTCTGTCAATTTTAGCCTTATACCATTCTCTTGTATAAGTTCTATTCATTAATTGGAGAATACGGTTAGAGCCGCTTTGAACAGGAAGGTGAATATAATTACAAATATTTTCGTATCGTGCGATAGTATATAATACTTCATCCGTAATATCTTTAGGATGAGAGGTAGAAAACCGTACTCTCAAACCAGGATCGATCAGCGCCACCTGCTCCAGTAATGTGGCAAAAGTTACAGGTTTGTCCCATGCTCCATTTTTCTGCTGATCAGGAGTCCAGTAATAACTATCAACATTCTGTCCAAGTAAGGTGATTTCTTTATACCCCATTGCCAGAAGATCACGACATTCTTTAAGAATAGATTGCGGATCACGACTACGTTCTCTTCCTCGTGTAAACGGCACCACACAAAAAGCACACATATTGTTACAACCTCTCATAATACTGACAAAGGAAGTAACACCATTAGAGTCAAGTTTGACAGGTGATATATCAGCATATGTTTCTTCGCGACTAAGCAATACATTCACTGCTTTCATGCCCGACTCTGCCTCGGTAATTAGCCCGGGCAAGGTTCTGTATGCGTCTGGACCAATAACAATATCAACGAGCTTTTCTTCTTCAAGCAATTTTGATTTCAACCGTTCAGCCATACAACCCAGTACGCCTATAAGTGCTCCTGGTCTTGTTTTCTTTATTGTTTTGAAATCGTTTAACCGCTTTCTGACTGTCTGCTCAGCTTTTTCCCGAATAGAACAGGTGTTTAGAAAAATCAGATCCGCCTCTTCAAAGTTTCTTGTAGCACCAAACCCGTTATCATTTAAAATAGAGGCAACAATTTCACTATCGGCAAAATTCATAGCACAACCGTAGCTTTCTATGTAAAACTTCTTTTGATAAAGATTTTCATCCCTGACGAAAGGGGCATAGGCTTCCCCCTGCCGTGATTCATCCTGCACTTTAGTCTCTGCGATATTCAACATTAGCCTGATTTGAGCGAGCAAAGATACAATTTAATGGTGACAGGTTGTCAGAATAGAGGTTAAAGTGAAGTTTAAAAAGCAGAAAATTATTTTAGAATAACAGTACCAATGGTCTTTAATAATTCCATTTCCATCTTCTTGAGATATTGATGCGTTTGAAGTACTACTAACTGTTCCTGGGGATCAGTTTTGGTTTCCAGATCACGTTGGTTCTGATCAATCAACTTCTTGATTTTTCTAAGTTTAAGATAGTTGACGGTAGAGGTAATTTCTTCCCGGTACAGATCTTCTCTTGTAGGTATCTTTCCATCATAATGCTGGTTCCAGTTGGGACTTAATTCATAAGGAAATCCCATAATAGATACCACTGAAGCACTAATTTGCTGGTCCTCGTAATATAAAAAATTACGTTCGGTAGGTTGAAGACCTTGCTGATACCAGGATTTATAGATTTCCATGATATGTAAAAGCATAGGGTCATCTACCAAGTGTTCATCTAAAAATTCCTTTAAAATAAAATCTGCTACCTCTTGTTCTTCATTCCATTTTTTAAGACCAAATTCAATCAGGCATTTTACAATAGCACGTTCATGTAATTCATCTCTTCTTAATAAAGAAAGAATATCCTCATCCGGCTCCTGAATGTTTTCATTAGCAATTGCAGGTGGAGGTATATTTTTATTTTCCTCTTTTTCTATTTTCTCACGTAGAAATTTATTTACTAGGTTTACTAGTCCTGCTTCTTCTATTTTTAATAGCTCAGCAGATTTTCTGATATAATCCTGCCTTTTCGTAAAATCTTCAGCTTTATTAATCTTAGCTATTGTTTCTGCAATAGTATTAACCACCGCAGATT
>CAZQIQ010000017.1:49870-62815 GCA_964593835.1 uncultured Chitinophagaceae bacterium | reverse complement strand
GTGTCATTGCCAGCTTCTTTTAATGAAACTTCAAGCTGGAACAGCAGAAAATCTTTTTTATTTTCCTTTATAAAAGAAAGAAAATGCGAAGCTCCATATTTATTTGCATAACTATCAGGATCTTCTCCGTCGGGTATTAAAACTAACTGGACATTTAATCCTTGTTCCAGTGCCATATCAAGGCCACGCATGGCAGCTTTAATACCTGCAGCATCACCATCGTATATAATGGTTAGATTATTTGTATATTTTTTTACCAGTCTTAACTGATCAGGGGTGAGGGATGTTCCTCCCGATGCAACAACATTTTCAATACCTGCCTGATGCAGTGAAATAACATCTGTATATCCTTCAACTAAAAAACACTCATCATTTTTATCAATAGCCTGACGGGCAAAATATAATCCATAAAGTATTTTACTTTTTAGATATATCTCATTTTCAGGAGTATTAATATATTTTGGTGCTTTTTCGGCACGACCAATTACTCTCGCACCAAAACCTAATATTTTTCCAGATTGATTATGAACCGGAAAAATAATTCTGCCGCGATAATTATCTACAGGTTTCTCATCACGTAATACAATTAATCCACTTTTTTGCAGATACTCAATATTGTATTGAGCCTGTAAAGCGCTTCGGGCGAAAGCATCATACTCCTTAAGTGCGTATCCCAGTCCAAATTTTTCTATAATGTCTTCCCGAAAAGATCTTTCTTTTAAATAACTGAGACCAATTGTTTGTCCCTCTTCACTATTAAATAAATTATCAGCGAAATGTTTCTGGGCAAAAGCATTAAGAATATATAAACTATCGGCAGCCTGTTGCTGAAGTTTTAGCTCGGGACTAATTTCTGTTTCTTCAATATCAACATTATACTTATTAGCCAGCCATTTTAATGCTTCTACATAGGAATACTTTTCGTGTTCCATGATGAAGCTAATCGTGTTACCACTTTTTCCGCATCCGAAGCATTTGTAAATTTCCTTAGTAGGAGATACTGTGAAGGATGGGGTTTTTTCGTTGTGAAATGGGCAAAGTCCCAGGTAATTTATCCCACGTTTTTTCAGCCGTACGAATCCACCTACTACTTCTATAATATCTATCCGGGAAAGAATTTGTTGTATAGTCTGTTGTGTTATCAAGGAATGTAAATATACGCAATCAAAAAAACTTGATTCCTATACTTTTAGTTATCAATTGTCGTTTGTATATTGTTGCGAATCCGATATAAAATCGAAATACCTATGAGGACACTTTTACGCGTTTTCCTACTGGGAGTTATTTTCTTTCCATTATTTGTACAGGCCGAAAGGCCAATGAATTTTGCTTACATTGGAGTGATGTCTCCAACTACTGGTTGCGCACCTCTGCCTGTTCAATTTCTAGATGATTCATTTGAGAATCAGACAGACCCGTTCATATCCTGGGAGTGGGATTTTGGTGATGGAGGCCAAAGTACAGACAGATATCCTTTACATACGTACACTACAAATGGAAGTTTTACCGTAAGACTTATTGTAACAAAACAAAGTGGTATAAAAGATACAGCTACAGAAGTCAATTTTGTGAATACCCAAAGCACATTTTCTGTAGATCTTGGTCCTGATACTACTATTTGTAGTGGTAGTTCAATTGTTCTTGATGCTACTGTGCCAGGTGCCAGCAGCTATATGTGGGAAGATGGAAGTACTACAGCACAGGTTGAAAAGTATATGGAAGGGGAATATCATGTAACAGTTGTAAAGGATGGTTGTGAAGTAAGAGACACCATATATGTTACAGTCGGCGCCACTCTGGCAGCTGATTTTGATTATTATTTTGATCCCGGCTGTACGCCAATTGCGACAACGTTTACAGATTTATCTCAATCCTGCACTGGCGCTGTGTCACAGTGGTTGTGGGATTTTGGTGATGGCACAACCAGTACTGAAAAAGATCCCGTACATAATTATGCAGCACCCGGTGATTATACTGTTACGCTTACGGTAACGAATAGTGTAGGATCTATTACTGCTGCAAATAAAACTGTTAGTATTATAGGAACTCTTTCTCCCACGGTTAGTCTTGGGGGTGACAGAAATGTTTGTGAAGTGGAAGATATTGTATTGACTGCTACGGGAACAGGTGTTTCTTATCTATGGAACACAGGAGCAACTACGAATTCTATTACTGTTAATACCGGAATGGGACAATCTCAATATTATGTTACAGCTGAATTAGATGGATGCTTTGCCTCGGATACGGTAAGGTTAACAGCTGTACCTGAGTTGTCTGTAAACTTCACGTATACGAAGTTAACCAGTTGTTTGCCGATGACAATGCAGTTCACTGATAATACTGTTTTTTGTGACAGTGACATACATAGCTGGAATTGGGATTTTGGCGATGGCACAACATCTACCGAACAAAACCCTCAGCATACGTATACTTCTTCGGCGCAGTTCCCTGTTAGGCTTGTTGTGATGTTAAATAATGGCCTTTCTTCTCAAAGAATCAAAAATGTTTTGATTGCGCCAATTCCTTTCGAGGTGGATCTGGGAGATGATATTGCTGTTTGTGAAGGAGAGATTGTTGCATTAAATGCTGATGCCGGAGTTGGTGATGCAATATATGAATGGAGCACCGGAGAAACTACCCAGCAAATTCAGGTAGCTTTTGATGGTGAATACAGCGTAAAAGCTTCTTATAATGGATGTGAAGCATTTGATACTATTCAGATCACAAATGTTTCTCCTGTACAAATTAAGTATGGATATGAGAAAATGTCTGAGTGTTTGCCTGTGAATGTGCAGTTTGCAGATAGTACAGAGATAGGTTGCAACCAAACTATTACATCATGGAATTGGGATTTTGGCGATGGCACAATATCAACTGATCAACATCCGGTGCATGCATATCATCAGGCAGATAGCTTTAATGTTAGGTTAACCGTAGTGACTTCAGGTGGAAATACTGTGATGACAACCAAAAGAATTGGTATTATAAATACGCCATTTACTGTTGATTTGCCAGAGCAATTATCTCTATGTGCAGGAGTTAACGCACAATTAGATGCCGGCGTAACAGACGCACAATACTCGTGGTATCCATCCTCAGGACTAAACGATGCATCTATAAAGAATCCTGTCGTGCAACCTCTATCAAGCGGATGGTATTATGTAGATGTTACTAAATGTATGGTTACTGTAAAAGATAGTATTAATATATTATTAGATTCAGTAATTACTCCCATTATTACTCAGGAAGGAAATTTGTTGAAGACTACTGCTGCCGTATCTTATGTATGGTATAAAGACGGAGAAGTTATTCCGGCCTCTAACAATAATACCATAAAACCTGATAAGCATGGATATTATTCAGTAAAAGTGTCATCTCAGACAGGATGTGAAAAAACTTCAGGAGCGGAATATTTTCTTCCTTTATCAGGTAATGGTAAAGATAAAAATGAATTGGTAAGGTGTACTCCAAACCCAAGTGTGAATGGTGTTATCAACCTTGTTTTTACGGAAACACCCATTAGACCGGCGAGGGTAACTGTTTATGATTTCCGTGGATTAAAAGTGCTTACAGCTGAGACAAGTAATACGCGCACAGTAATTCCGTCATATAACTTGTTGAAAGGTTTGTATTTGGTAGAAGTGATCCTGAATAGTAAAAGAGTGACGGTGCCGATAGTGGTAAAATAAAAATTCGTGAGGAGTTGAATAATTGATTATATTAGGAGACCCAATTCTAAACTCGTGGGATTTAAGCCAATTTTCTAATCAAAACAGCTTCCCATGTTAATCATTGAATCAAGTCAGCTCGCCTGCGAATGTAAATCATGGATTGATGCTTTGCGTTCATCCAGAGAAAAGTTTCAAAATCAAAAAAGTTTGCTGATGGAGTTAGCGCTTCATCAGCATCAAAAGGATCTTTTACTGGAAATTGAACATCTCGATAACCAGTTACATATCCAACTGGTTAACATCCATGATTTGAAACAAACAATAAAGAAGCATGTTAATAAACTCACATTCGAAAAGTCAATACATAGCGGTTATTTATCCGATGAGCTCTTAGCCCGACATGAATATTTATATGATGAGTTTTTGTCTCTCGATAGTACATTGTTACTCATAACAAGAGAATTTGAACGGTTTACCAGATATATACGTTCTGCCACAACATGATTTTTATTTCACGCTGTAGCAGATTTTTTTTCTATTAATTATTTCTTAAGAGATATTATCCATTTGCTTATTAAGTCTGCTTCATTTTGCGGTAATGCAGGATGAGCAGGCATGGCTGTTTCTCCCCATACTCCCTGACTTCCATTAATTATTTTGCCGGATAGATAACTGATAACATCTTTCTTAGCATCATATTTTGCTGCTATATCTGTAAATGATGGACCTATTGATTTTTCGTCTGTTTTATGACAAGCCTTGCAGTCAAGAGTTTCCATTATGTTCTTGCCTTTCACACTATCGCCGATTACCTGGTGTCCTACTTTAAATTCGGCAGAGTCTATAGCTGCAGGGTTTTTGATAGCTATACTTGATTTGTTTTGTGCTTTCATATTGGGGTCGTAGTCAACACGTGAAAGTGCAGCATCCGAATTTTTGGTAAACCATCCATTTCCATATTCAAGTATATACAATTTTCCATCAGGTCCCATTTCCATATCTATTATCGAATTAAACTTTGTGGAAGGCATAAAAGGTTCGATGTTGTCCAGATCTCCGCTGGGTGTCATCGTAACTGCTTTTATCCAACCTCTTATCCAATCATAAATCAATAATTTTCCATCATAATATGCTGGAATGGTTTTGTCTGTACCGTTATATAAAACAGGCCCAGCCATTGCGTTTCTTCCACCAGCACCCAACTGAGGAAATTCGTCAGAAGATGCATAGGGGTAATAAATAAATGCAGGTACTGCAGGAGGTAATTCTGTTAGTCCGGTATTGTTTCTGGAAGTGTTTACTGGATGAGAAGGGTTGAAAAATTTTCCAGTATCTCCATTCATAAAATTATACTCACGATATGCATAATTATTTCCTACAAAAAGTGGCCATCCAAAAAAACCTGCTTTTCTTGCCTGGTTCACTTCATCATAACCCCGTGGTCCTCTAATGATACTATCTGTATTGGCATCAGGGCCTACTTCTCCCCAATATAAAAATCCAGTCTTTTTGTCTATTGAAATACGGTAGGGGTTACGGTTACCCATAACGTAAATTTCGGGACGCGTTTTTTCAAGTCCTTGCGGAAAAAGATTACCATCAGGAATTTCGTAAGTGCCATCTTCCAGCATTTTTATTCTGATAATTTTTCCTCTCAGATCATTTGTATTGGCAGATGATCTCCTTGCATCATATTGTTCATGACCCTGACGATCATCTATAGGGGCGTAGCTATTATTCAGAAATTTCTCTCCTGCTTCATTGAACGGAGTAGTATTATCACCAGTGGAAAGATAAAGCATACGATCATTGCCAAATGCAATTGATCCACCTGTGTGACAGCAAATATCTCTCTGTGTGTAGAACTGAATAATAATTTTTTCGGAAGAAATATCTATTTTATCATTATTCAAAACAAATCTTGATAATCTGTTTACTGAAGTATCGCCCGGAGCATAGTAAACATAAATAAAATTATTCTTTTTAAAATCAGGGTCTACTTGTATACCTAATAACCCTTCTTCTGAATTTACATTAGGAGTATCTGTCTGATGATAAACATTCAGATGAGCTGCCTCATGAAGAATAGTATCTCCCTGTTTGTATAACCATATTTTTCCTCTGCGTTGTGCTATAATAATATTCAGATTAGGAAGAATGCCCATCTCTACTGGTTCATCCAACTGGCCCATATGAAGCAGCGTTTTAGCAAATTGCTCTTCATTTGGTGTTTTTAGCGTTTTTGCTTTACTATAGTCAAGTACTTTATTTTTACCTATTGCATATTGGATTCCTCCCAATAAATGCTGAAGGAAGTTTTCTTCAACATAAGATTCTTCTGTATGTCCCAGTCCGGTATAAAAAGCTCTTCCTCCATCGTATTCATGATACCATGCCATAGGGTGGGAGTCGCCATTCGTTCCACCTGAATACGATTTTTCGTCAATATTAATAAGGACATTCACATTTTTATTAAAATCCTTAAAATTATACCATTCGTCTTTTCTTTTCCATTCAGCAGGGAGGTGCTTTGTTGATGGGTTCTTATGATCCAATACGTGCAATATTGCATCCTGTTGTTCGGGATGACCATTAAAGTTTGCTCCAACGAGTCTTTTATACCAGCCCCAATGATAACCGGCATCTGACGCAGCATGGACACCTACAAAACCTCCACCGGCCTGAATATATCTTTCAAACGCATTCTTTTCATAATGATTCAGCAGCGAATCTTTTGTGTCTGCTGTATTAAGAAAAATGACTGCAGAGTAATTACGAAGACTGTCATCATTAAAATATGCAGCATTTTCTGTAGTATCTACCAAAAAACCGTTTTCTGCACCTAATTTCATAATGGCCGCCTGACCGCTAGGAATGGAAGAATGCCGAAAAGTTATTGTTTTAGAGAATACCAGTACTCTTGGTTTTCCTGACCTTTGGTTATTGCAGGAAGCTAACAGAGCGACCATCACCATGCTAAGCAATACGTTTATTTTAATCATAAGGGAGGCAAAATAAGTTATTTTATAATATTTTTTCACTACTTTTGCGCCCGTTTCCTTTCTCCTAAAGAGTAAGGATTGCCCAAAAGGCTCCATAAGTTTCCGCCTGTGCGGAGCGCCAGCAGGGTGTAAAAATAAATATTTGATGTCATGCCAAAAGTTAAGACTAACTCCAGCGCCAAAAAAAGATTTAAAGTAACAGGCACTGGAAAGATCACTCACCAGAAATCTTTCAAACGTCACATTTTAACCAAAAAATCGAAGAAGCGTAAACGTGCGCTTAATAAAGATGGAGTAGTACACAAATCAAATGTAGATTTTGTAAAACGCTTACTCAGGTTAAAGTAATTATCGCAACAGTTTAAAGATTAACATCAACTATTAAAATTATTTCAATATGCCACGTTCAGTAAATGCAGTAGCATCAAGGGCAAGAAGAAAAAGAATTCTTAAGGCAGCTAAAGGTTATTACGGAAAACGTAAAAATGTATACACTGTCGCTAAGAACGTAATGGAAAAAGGTCTGCAATATAAATATGTAGGCCGTAAATTAAAGAAAAGAGAGTATCGCGCTCTTTGGATAGCACGTATTAACGCGGCGGTAAGAGAAGAAGGACTTACTTATTCACGCTTTATTGATTTGCTTGTAAAAAAGGGTATCACACTTGACCGTAAAATACTTGCCGACCTGGCAATGAATGAGCCGGAAAGTTTCAAGCAATTAGTAGCTTCTGTTAAATAACGATTATATAGATTAGTCGCCCATGGCATATAATAGCCCCAACGAGTTCATGAACAATTCGTACACTGATCTCGTTACTCAGACTTTCAACTACCCTCAGGAGGATTTTCAAACAGTAGATGGTAATCTACAGTTCAATCAACTGGATATTAGGGCCTTAATTGATAAGTATGGTACACCTATGAAGCTTACCTATCTTCCGAAAATAGGTATGCAGATCAGGAAGGCTAAGCATATGTTTGAGAATGCTATAAAAAAACATAGATATGAGGGCAAGTACAATTATTGTTATTGTACTAAAAGCTCTCATTTCTCTTTTGTAGTAGAAGAAGCATTGAAGCATGATATTCACCTCGAAACTTCATACGCTTATGATATAGAGATTATCAAAAAGTTGTATGAAAAAAGAAAGATTACAAAGGATATCTTTATTATTTGCAATGGGTATAAACAGAAATCCTATACCAGCAGAATTGCTCATCTGCTAAATACTGGATTTAAAAACGTTGTTCCTATTCTTGATAATCCTGATGAGTTGCAGCATTATAAAAGATCTGTCAAAGGACCATTCAAATTAGGCATTAGAGTAGCAGCAGAAGAAGAACCTAATTTCCCTTTTTATACATCTCGTTTAGGGTTCAGAGCCCGAGATATTTTAGAATTTTATGTAGATAAGATTGAAGGCAACGAAGATCGCTTTCAACTAAAAATGCTGCATATTTTTCTAAATAAAGGGATTAAGGACGACATCTATTATTGGAGTGAGCTGAACAAGATTATTAACTTGTATTGTCAGCTAAAAAAGATATGTCCAGAGCTGGATTCTATTAATATTGGAGGTGGTTTTCCTATCAAACATTCATTAGGGTTTGAATATGATTATCAGTTCATGATCAATGAAATTGTAGGTAATATTAAAAAAGCCTGCAAAAAGAATAAAGTGCCCATGCCTCATATTTTCACCGAATTCGGTAGTTATACTGTTGGTGAAAGTATGGCACATATCTATAGCGTGATCGGCCAGAAGATGCAGAATGACCGTGAGATATGGTACATGATCGATTCTTCATTCATTACAACTTTACCTGACACATGGGGTATAGGTGAAAAATTTCTTCTCTTGCCCATTAATAAATGGGATGAAGAATATCAGCGTGTAGTATTAGGAGGCATTACCTGCGACAGTCATGATTATTATGATTCAGAAGAGCATGTTAATGAAGTATTCCTTCCCAAAATCACTAACGGTGAACCTCTTTATCTTGGTTTTTTCCATACCGGTGCTTATCAGGATCAGATAAGTGGTTATGGTGGTATTAAACACTGTCTTATACCTTCTCCAAAGCATATTATTGTGGATAAGGATAAGAACGGTAAACTGGTGGATTGGGTATACGCCAAGGAACAGACTGCGCAAAGTATGCTGAAAATATTGGGTTACGATAAATAAGCTTTCCTCTTATTATATAGTTTCACACTTATTATAATGATACATAAGACATGCCTTTATATTCTCATTTGAGATAGAAAAAGGGTGTGTAACAAGTATTAAATGAAGATTCTATCTCCTTTATTTGCCTTTCTTTACTCTATACTTTTTGTTCACCTTAGGACTGTTGAAGTATTGGTTTAATTCTTCTTCAGTCATATTATTGGTGATTTCAATGGGAATATCAATAAGTTGAATCTGGATCTGACGTAATTCATCCTTAAGCTTATTGGATTTTGTGGCAATCTGAGCATCTCTGTCTCCTAATAGGGTATTATCACGTAACATATATTCCAGTCTCTTAATGGAAGAGCGGATAAGTGATGCCTGATTCTGATCAAATGTTTTAGCTGGAGAAACAGCTTCTTTTACCGGAACAAGCGAAACTCCCACACTAGGTAAAACTCTTCCGGTTTTTACAGCATTTTCACTGCTTGAAGAAGATAAGATACTACCCGTGAGAGCAGTGGTAGAACCTGTAATATCGAAGGTTGTTCTGGTATTTTTAGCTTTCCGGACATTTCTGTCTAATTGCAGGAAAGTGTATTTTAACTGAAGAATATAGGTATTTACTGCGCGAGCTTGTTTGTTGTATTCATCCAATGCAAGAGGGTAATTTAATGCATCTTTAATTACAATTTTAACAATAGCAGTATCTTTTAGCATGAACCTTGTCGCGCCAACAAAACTTAGTATTACGATTTTCACCTTCCCCGAATCCGAATCTTTTACAAAATCAAACCCGGGTGACCAGGTAAAATCCTGATTACATTCACGAATCACCGAATAGTTAATTAGAGGTGTATTGGAAAAGAAAGTAATATTTTCTATAGGAAAGCTTCCGTTTTCACACTGCACTTTGAAACTAACTGTTTCCCCCTCCTCAACATATAAAGTTCCGCTTACAGATGGCTTAACTCTCGAAGGGATAATATCAGTATTATAAAAAACAATAGTAAAAGATGTATCTATTTTATCTTTCGGATCGCGCAGGTTCTGCACTCCGATATTTACTTTATACTCATGATCATATTTTAATTTCCCGGAAAAGAAATATGATTTTTCCACCCTTACAGTTAACACACCATTATCCTTATTAAGTCTCACACCAATAGGAGAGTTTTTAAGATACCAGTAATACTCTTTGGGGTTTTTGTTGATTTCAAGCGGATACTGCAAGACAGAGTCCACATGAAGCGTAAAATATGGATTCAGATTAATTATTCTTAAAAGAGTATCCGTATTAATTGGGGTTATCGGTACAACAACAGTATCGGAATGAGGCTGAGGAACAGTATCTGTACTTACAGTCTGGCCAATTGCCTGAATACCAATAATGGAGGATATGGATAGAACCAGAAAAAGTCTAATCATTGATTTAACAGGTTTTGCCATGAAAAATCCTTAAATATTTAGAATTAGTTATTGGTATCATAGACGAGTCAATCCGGTATAAATGTTGCGCGAAGTTAACTTTTATATATTAAAAATCCCGTCCTGTGTTTACAGAACGGGATTTTTCTAATTATCTGTATACCGTATAGATTAATTAATAGCTATCAGCTTCGATTCAATCTTGGCTTCTGCTTTTTTAGGTAAGCCAATTTTCAGGATACCGTTTTCGTATGTAGCCTGAATAGCCGATACTTCTATTTTTTCATCCAGGCTAAAACTTCTTTTAAAGCTGTTAAAGGTGAATTCCCTTCTGATGGATTTGAACCCTTCAGACTTGGTATCTTCTTTAGTTTTTTCTTCTTTTTTCTCGTAGCTGATAGTGAGTAAACCTTTATCAACTTCGATTTTAAAATCTTCTTTATTTCTACCCGGAGCATTTAATTCCAGCTGATAAGCTTCAGTCGTTTCATATACATTGACTGAAGGAGTAACATGTTTACCAAAGTTCACTTCGTCTGAAAAGGAAGGAAAGTTGAAAAAATCGTTCAAAAAACTGTCGTGTACTGAAGGTTGTTTTCCGTTAAACTTTACTAACATAGCCATTATATTTTTTGTTTTATGAAATTTTAATTCAGGCATGAAGATCAAACTGCATACCTTTTAAAATAAAATGGACAAAATGTCTCTTTTCTGTTGTTTCGAATGACAGAAAGTCGCTATTGTTGTTTGTAAACTGAGATGTTGGCATTCATGCAGTCATTAACCATAATTCCCCTAGCTTTGCACAACTTTAATTTATAACACAATAATATTTAAGATATGTATCCTGAAGAAATAGTGATTCCGATGAAGGAAGAGCTTACTGAAAATGGTTTTACTGAATTATTGACTCCGGAAGAAGTAAAAGCACAGCTTGCAAAACCGGGAACGAGTCTGGTCGTTATCAATTCTGTTTGTGGTTGTTCTGCCGGCACTGCTCGTCCAGGTGTGTTAATGGCGGTAGCTAATTCATTAAAGAAGCCTGATTATCTGACTACAAGTTTTGCAGGATTTGATATTGAGGCCATTAAAACATTAAGGGAAAATTTATTGCCTTACCCACCTTCCTCTCCATCAATAGCGTTGTTTAAAGACGGACAACTTGTTCATTTTATTGAAAGGCATTTGATTGAGGGACGTTCTGCTCAAATGATAGCACATAATCTTATTGCTGCATTTGAAGAATACTGCTAAAGCTTATACACCTAATCATAATTAATGTATCCTAACCTTTATTATGCCCTTAAAGATCTTTTTGGTCTGGAATTACCAGCATTAAGGTTTATCAATACTTTTGGATTTTTTGTTGCCTGGGCATTTCTTGCTGCTGCATATGTGCTAACTCAAGAGCTTAAACGCAAGCAGAGAGCTGGACTTCTCGTTTCAGTTGATACTAAAATCGTAGTGGGCAAACCAGCTACTACACAGGAGTTGATCAGCACTTTTATTTTAGGTTTTTTATTTGGATACAAATTTTTAGGATTGTTTTTTGCCGACCCTGCTTTAACAGCAGATCCACCTGAATTTATATTTTCCATGCAGGGAAGTTTGCCCCTTGGAATTTTGCTCGGTCTCGGTTCTGTGGGATTAAGATGGTACGACAGAAACAAGAAAAAATTAGCTAAGCCCGAAGAGAGGACTATACGTATCTGGCCTCATGACAGGGTTGGGGATATGCTAGTGCTTGCTGCTGTTTTTGGTTTTTTAGGGGCTAAAATTTTTCATAACCTGGAAAACTGGAATGATTTTGTAAAAAATCCTATTGACGCACTTTTGTCGTTCAGTGGTTTAACATTTTATGGAGGATTGATATGTGCTGCCATAGCGATATTCATTTTTGCCAGAAAAAACAAAATTGGTTTCAGGCATTTATGTGATGCATTTGCTCCAGCGTTATTGCTTGCCTATGCTATAGGTAGAATTGGCTGCCAGGTTTCCGGTGATGGCGACTGGGGAATTGTTAATAGTGCTTATATATCTACAGCGGAAGGTGAGGTTGTCAGATCGAAAGGAGAATTTGAAATAGAAGATGCAGTGATTACTCACGACAGCAAATATTATTATAGGTCAATAGGGTATTATCGGTTAAGTGATGTTGATCGTTCCAGTACAATAGCTCCTTCCTGGCTGCCGGTCTGGATGGTAGCCTACAACTATCCTCATAACGTAATCAATGAAGGCATTAAAATGGAAGGTTGTGAAGGGTCACATTGTAATCAGCTACCACTACCGGTTTATCCCACACCTTTTTACGAAACAGTTATCTGTCTGCTCCTAACAGGTCTTTTATTGTTTCTGCGTAATAGACTAAAAGTAGCAGGAACACTGTTTGCCGTTTACCTTGTATTGAATGGTATGGAGAGGTTTTTTATTGAAAAAATCAGAGTAAATACCAAATACCATATTTTAGGTTTTGAACCTACTCAGGCTGAAATCATCTCTTCTCTACTGGTAATAACGGGAATAATCAGTTTTATCTTCTTCAGAAAAAAAGCTGCAAAGCCAGTTTAAAGTTTAAGAATTTTTAACATTTGTGACCAAACCCTTTTCGGGTTTGCGGAGTCTTATTATACAAAGAATTTAATCAGTTTTCTCATAAGCAGTTAG
>CAZQIQ010000017.1:45494-49860 GCA_964593835.1 uncultured Chitinophagaceae bacterium | reverse complement strand
TAGTTTTGGTACGAGGTCCCATGTCTATGGGACCTTTTCATTACCTAATGGTTGATTTATCTCAAGCGATCGATTTGCGGTTAACTTATCTTAAGGTCTTACATTTGTATGCAAATTTTGCTTATGCCTTCATTTGATATAGTTAGTAAAGTAGATGTACAACTCCTTGATAATGCAGTTAATGTTGTTAAAAAAGAAATTGTTAACCGCTTTGACTTTAAAGCCAGCCATGTCGTATTAGACCTTGATAAAAAGAATTATCTACTTAATATTGAAGCTGATGATAGCATGAAAATGGGACAGATAATAGATGTGCTTATCAATAGAGCCCACAAGCAGGGGATTGCTCCTGAGGCTTTTGATCTTTCAAAAGAGGATTATACAAGTGGAAAAGTGGTAAAAAAGGAGGTGAGTGTACGTAATGGTATTAAACAGGAGGATGCGAAGAAAATAGTCAAGTTGATTAAAGACAGCGGAATAAAAGTGCAGGGTGCTATTCAGGATGATCTTGTGAGGGTTACCAGTAAAAAAATAGATGATTTGCAGGCTGTTATCAAATTACTACAAGGTAGTGATCTCAGAATACCTCTACAGTTCATCAACATGCGTAGTTAAGTTGATATCATAATAAACCTTAAAGAAAGCCTCGATCGGACAGAAACTACCGGATTTTAGAACTAGTTACAGGAAATAGTTTGTACTTGTCTTGTTTTCTATTAATTTTGCCCTCCAATTTATAATCAGCACGGCAAAATCCGTGTAATTAAAAAGAAAATCATGAAAAAAGATATTCATCCTCAGGGATACCGTTTTGTAGTATTTAAGGACATGAGTAATGGTCAGACTTTTCTTAGCAGATCTACTGCAGGAAGTAGAGAAACCATTCAGTATGAGGATGGCAATGAATATCCGCTAATTAAGCTGGAGATTTCAAATACTTCTCATCCATTCTTTACTGGTCAGAAGATGCTTGTTGATACTGCCGGACGTATTGATAAGTTTAAAAAACGTTACGCTAAAAAATAAGCGAAATAAATTTTCTTTTAAATCCCTTCCACTTTACCGGAAGGGATTTTAATTTTTAGGTAATGACACAGCTATTCCTATCTGATATTGAAACAAGGGAGAACCTATTTCCTTTCACACTTACCCGTTCAACAGCAGACATTCGAATAGGGATTTTAACCATTCGGGAAAAGTGGAATATTTTGTTAGGAAGAGAAATCGGGATTCTCAACGAACGATTGCCTGATCAGGATGCTGCAACAGCTGTATCAGCGAATATTATTCCATGCAAAGCATTTGTTGATGCAATGAGAGAGGATAATCCTGACTGGAGTCTTGTAAAAATAATTCAGTATCCCTGGCACATCTTTCATTGGAATGATTGGGCAATAAGAGAGGATTTTATATTAATTACAGCCAACAGGAAAAGTATCCCTATTCCTGCTTCCGTTCAGGCAATTCATCCACATAATATATTTATTGAAGAAGGAGCTAAGCTATCACATTGCATTATTAATGCTGAGCATGGTCCGGTTTACATAGGAAAAAAATCGGAAGTTATGGAAGGCGCTATTATACGAGGACCGTTTGCATTATGTGAAGGTGGGGTAGTTAAAATGGGAACTAAAGTATATGGTGCCACTACTGTGGGACCATACTCAGTAATAGGAGGTGAGATAAAAAATGTTGTCATTTTTGGTTACTCAAACAAAGCGCATGATGGTTATTTAGGTGACAGTGTAATTGGTGAGTGGTGTAATATAGGTGCAGGCTCATCCAATTCTAATATCAAGAATACAGCAGGAGAAATAAAAATATGGAATGAAAATAATAAGGAGTTTATCAATACTGGGATTCGAAAATGCGGACTGATTATGGGTGATTACTCCAGGGCTGCTATTAATACATCCTTTAATACAGGAACGATGGTAGGTGTGGCAGCTAATGTTTTTGGGGAAGGGCTTACTCCCAAGCATATTCCAAGTTTTAGCTGGGGTACGGATGGAATGATGAAGTATGATTTCAATAAAGCTTTACAGGATATTGATAACTGGAAAAAATTAAAAGGATCTTCACTTAGCGAAAAGGAAAAGAACCAATTGAAGCTTATCTTTGAGCAAAACTAAATTAAGGTATGAGAAAACAAATTGCCGCAGCAAACTGGAAAATGAACTGTACTTATCAGCAGGCTGAATCTTTGTTGAATGAAGTATTGCAGGCAAATATTACACTAAAAGAACAGCAACAGGTCATTTTTGCCGTTCCGTTCCCATATCTTATCATGGCAAACAGTATATTATCAAACTCAAAAGGTTATTTCATAGCAGCACAAAATTGTTATCATCAGCCCTCTGGTGCGTTTACAGGAGAGGTTTCTGCTGAAATGCTAAAGTCTGTTGGTATTAAATATTGTGTAGTAGGACATAGCGAAAGGAGGGAATATTTTAATGAAACTAACGCCCAACTAGCCGAAAAAGTAAACTTGTTATTCAAAAATGATATAGTTCCCTTGTTTTGTTGTGGAGAACCTTTATCCGTTCGTGAAGCGAATGACCAGAATAAACATGTAGAAGAACAGATATCGTCTTCTCTCTTTCATTTAAGTGCGGATGATTTTAGTAAAATAATCATTGCTTATGAGCCAATCTGGGCGATAGGTACTGGTAAAACAGCTACAACAGAACAAGCTCAGGAAATTCAACAATTTATTCGTTCTGTCATTGCTAAAAAATACGGTGATGACCTGGCATCTAATATTCCGATTTTATATGGAGGAAGCGTGAAAGCTAATAATGCTGCCGAACTTTTTGCCGCGGAAGATGTTGATGGCGGACTTGTTGGTGGTGCATCTTTAGTGGCTAAAGATTTCGCAGCTATCATTCAAGGTTTAAAATAAATACTGGCTGGAGTTAAAGCCCTTAATATATCAGCAACTATTCTGGCGTGGCTTGTCTCTGATGATGACATTCCTGCTGAATGTCTTATTTGCGCGTTATTTCGCAGCAACACTTAGCGGTGAAATATTTTACCAGATTACTGTTTTTACTTTTTTTGTTCAATTATTAGGCTTAAGTCTCGAATCTGGTATTGGCTATTATAGTGCAAAAGGCGAAATAACAGATAGTAATCTTCTCGGACTGATAGCAACATGGATCCTGATGGTTGCAATAATTATTGCGACCATCTTTCTGATAGTTGATGGCTTTAATAAGCCTATACCTTATCCATTAAGCTATCCATTGTTTTTTATCACGGGTAATTTGCTGATTTCTTACGGTAATGCCTATTGTTTGTCGAAGTATAAGTTTATGTTACCTAATATTATTTCGGTAATAATAACTTGCATACTGATAATTGTTTTATTCTTTTTTTCAGAAAAAAAAGAAGCACCTGAAAAATTTATTGATATTTATTTTTTCTCTTTTCTTTTTCAGGGAGCGCTATTGTTTGGATCCCTATTGTATAATAACAAATGGCAACTTTCTTTTTCTTTTGCTGATATTGGACCTCTGGCTCGCTATTCAATTCTGGCCTTTATTGCCAATTTATTAATGCTGTTGCTGAATAGAGCAGACTATTTTTTTGTAAAAAAATATTGTAGTCCGGATGAGTTGGGAAATTATATACAGGTTTCACGGATAGCACAATTATGTGCATTATTACCTTCAATGGTTTCAGGCGTTTTGTTTCCTTATATATCCAGAAACGATAAGGAAGAAATGAAAGTACAGGTTAGAAAAATAGCAGGTATTTTTCTGTGGTTATTTACCATACTTTCCGTTTTACTGGCGTTGACAGGTTACTGGTTGTTTCCATTCTTGTACGGCGAGAGCTTTGATAAAATGTATGTGCCATTTCTTTTGATGGCACCTGGTATTATTTGTTTATGTACAATATATCCTTACTCTACTTATCACGCGGCTAATAATAATATCAGGGCTAATATTGCTGGTGTAGTTGCAGGAGCATTTGTGATTCTTGTAGGCGATTGGTTGCTTGTTCCTGTTCTGGGCATTAATGCTGCTGCGGCTGTAAGAAGCTTCGCATATATTTGTTATCAGTTAACTATAATTTCATTGTTCAAGAATGACTCATATAAGACCTGGTAAAGTTTTATGGCTGGTAAGTTGGTTTCCCAGCAGGGTTGATAGTCTTGTTGGAGATTTTATTGAACGGCATGCACGCGCAGTTGCCGGTTTTTGTGAGTTAACGATATTGTACGCGGTAAAAGATAAAAATCTTACAAATCAAAAGATACAGAGGGAGAGAAAAAAAATAAATGCTCAACTCACTGTAGAGATAATTTATTTTAATGCAACTAATACGCTTAGTGCTATATCAGGTTATTTGTTTTCCTTTC
>CAZQIQ010000017.1:22647-45484 GCA_964593835.1 uncultured Chitinophagaceae bacterium | reverse complement strand
AATATATTAGGGATAATGGTAAACCGGATCTTATTCATGTAAATGTTTGTTTCAGGGCTGGATTGCCGGCATTATATATGAAATACCGTTACGGAATTCCTTTTATTATTACAGAACATTGGTCAGTGTTTAACGATGAAAACTTTAGTAATCTTTCATTTCTGAAAAAAACAATTATTAAGTGTATTTATAGACAAGCTTTAAAAAGTACAGCTGTAAGTGTTTCATTAGCAAAGCTAATAAGTGCAAAAACCGGCGTTCCCCAACCTGAAATTATACCCAATGTATATGATGAAATGTTGTTTGACAGGGTAGGCAATACCAGTAACAAAGTATTTAAATTTTTGCATGTCTCACAATTGAACAAGGTTAAAAATCCGGAACAGATATTTGAAGCAGTAAAAATATTGACAAGCTTGTCAAAGAGACCATTTGTATTAACAGTTTATGGACCTGAAGAAGTGTATAAACGTTTTTCTGTTGCTGCTGCTATTCAGTTTAAAGATGAAGTTTCCCAGAATATTCTGGCAAATGAATTTCGTGAACATGATGCTTTTATTCTTTATTCACGTCATGAGGGACAGCCATGTGTTATCATTGAGGCACAGGCATCGGGATTACCAGTAATTGTAAGCGATATCCCACCAATGCATGAACTGGTGAATAATGATAACGGTATTATTGTACCGTTGGATAATCCCCGGCTTCTGGCTGAGAGAATGTTATGGATGATGGAAAATTCTCATAAATATAATCGTGAAGCGATTCGGCAAAAAGCTGTTGAAAAGTTCAGTTTTGAAGTAGTGGGACAACAATTTATTGATCTTTATAAAAAAGTGTTACTAGTCTCTTCCCCATACTAATGCACTTGCTCCCAAGATAGCGGCATCTGCTTCTTTTAAATGACTGACTAATATTTTTACTTTGTTTTGAAACACTTTGATAAGATTTGCTTCCATATTTTCAATGGTAGGCTTTAGAATAAGATCCCCGGATTTAGTAAGTCCGCCAAATAATATAATCGCTTCCGGACTGGAGAACATTACAAAATTGGCTAAAGCCAGACCTAATACCTGCCCGGTGAAATCAAAAATTTCTTTCGCCAGTTTATCACCTGCATTGGCTGCTTCAGCAACTTTCCTCGAGTCAATTTCTTCTAATGGAATATTTCTAAGCAGACTTGCGTCTGAAGAACGCGTAAGTTTTTCAATGGCTGTGAGTCGCACACCGGTAGCGGAAGCATAACTCTCCAATGAGCCATGTTTACCTGTGCCTTCATGCAAACGTCCATTTGGTATTATAATAGTGTGACCCAGTTCACCGGCAAATCCATCATGCCCATACACCAATTGTCCATTGGCTACTATACCACTGCCTACTCCTGTGCCTAAAGTAATCATAATAAAATCTTTCATACCCTGTGCTGCACCATACATCATTTCTCCAAGTGCTGCTGCATTAGCATCATTGGTGAGTGTAACAGGCAATCCAAATCGATCACTCATGAGGGTAGAAAAGGGTATTACTCCTTTCCATGGTAAATTGGCAGCATGTTCAATTGTTCCCGTATAGTAATTACTATTAGGCGCACCGATACCAATACCTTTAATACGAGAAATGCCCCCGGCATTTTCGATTAAAGGTTGTAATGCTTTATAAAGTTCATCAATATAACTTCCTATTTCTTCGTGTTCTCTTGAAGAGATTTTACCGGAAAATAAAATGTTTCCTCTGCTGTCAACTATGCCGAATTTTGTAATAGTCCCACCGATATCTATACCAATGGATAACTGTTGTAAAGAAGCTGTTTTTTCCATTTCAATGCCTGAAAATAGCAAACTATTCTTAGAGGTGGAAAATTTTTATTGCTTGATGAATAGTTTGTAAAACATTCATATATTGAATAGTATATATGGAAATTTTACACGTTAGTGCTGAGTGTTATCCTGTTGCAAAGGCTGGTGGTTTAGGAGACGTTGCCGGCGCACTTCCTTTGTATCTCAATAGGGCAGGTCATGTGGCTAAATTGGTCATGCCAATGTATCGTACAAAGTTCCTTTATGAAAATAAATGGGAAGTAGTACATAAAGGATATACAAGTCTGGGTCATCGGGGTTTCGAATTTACTGTAATCAGGGAAGTCACGAATAAACTAGGATTCGATCTTTATTTACTTGACATTAATGGATTGTTGGACAGAGAAAAAATTTATGGTTATGATGATGATACAGAAAGATTCACTGCGTTTCAAATTGCTGTACTTGATTGGGTAACAGCCTGGCAGCATCAGCCGGATATTATTCATGTTCATGATCATCATACGGCCCTCATTCCTTTTATGGCCGGTAATTGTTTTAAGTATTATCCCATTAGAAATATTCCTACCGTACTCACTATACATAATGCTGAATATCAGGGATGGATGGGTTGGGAAAAAAGCCATTATATTCCGGAGTGGAATACATGGGATTGGGGTAAGCTGGAATGGAACAAAACGATAAATCCGCTGGCAAGTGGTATTAAGTGCGCACATGTTGTAACAACGGTAAGTCCAAATTACCTGCAGGAATTAAGATATATGAGTGCCGGATTGGAACCTCTGTTTGAGTATGAGAAAGGAAAATGTATTGGTATATTGAATGGAATAGATAGTAAGGTATGGGATCCACAAACTGATAATTATTTGAGGGATCATTATAGTATACAAAATCTGGATGCAGGCAAGGCCAAAAACAAAATGGAACTTTGTGAAAGATTTAATCTGGACTTTCAAAAACCCTTAATATCTTTTATAGGAAGATTAGTAGGAGAAAAAGGTGCTGATATTTTACCATCAGTGATAGCAGACTCTTTTCGTTATGTTGGCAGGAAAATGAATTTTCTAGTGTTGGGAAGTGGCAATACTGATACCGAGCGGGCATTGGAGAGTATTTTATCACTTTCCAATGGTGATTATAATGTTTATATTGGATACAATGAGGCATTGAGTCATCTTATTTATGCTGGGTCTGATTTTTTATTAATGCCTTCAAGAGTTGAACCATGCGGATTAAATCAGCTGTATTCAATGCGATATGGAACTATTCCAATGGTGAGAAGAACAGGAGGATTAAAAGACACTGTTATTGATTTTGAGGAGGAGAATGGATATGGAATATGTTATGAGTGGACGGAGCCGGGTGATGTTTGTCATGCTGTATGGAGAGCCACCGAGTTATTCAGGAATAAGAAAAGAGTGAAAGAGGTAAGGGAAAAGATGATGCAATTGGATTTTGACTGGAAGGCAAGTACTGAGAAGTATATTGAAGTTTACAACAAAATAATAATTAACACTTAAACGCTACAGAATGGGCAAATAATGTCACATTCTTAAAAACTCGTGCTATGTCGAAATCAATTTTAGCAGTAATCCTGGGCGGTGGAGCCGGTACCAGATTATATCCTTTAACAGCCAGCCGTTCCAAACCAGCAGTGCCTATTGCAGGTAAATACAGACTGGTAGATATACCGATTTCCAATTGCCTTAATTCCGGCATTAGCAGAATGTTTGTGTTAACTCAGTATAATTCTGCATCTCTTAACCGTCATATTAAGAACACATATCATTTTAGCGCTTTTAGTTCTGCTTTTGTAGATATTCTTGCAGCAGAACAAACCCCTGATAACCCTGCGTGGTATCAGGGAACAGCTGATGCGGTGAGGCAAAGTCTTCGCCATATTAAAACATTTCCGAGTGAGTATGTACTGATATTATCAGGTGATCAATTATACCAAATGGATTTTATGGCGATGCTGAATAATCATATTCAGACTGGTGCCGAATTATCCATAGCTACTATTCCAGTTGTGGAAAAAGAAGCTCCTGATTTTGGGATATTAAAAAAGAATGAAGAAGGATTTATTACTGCATTCACCGAAAAGCCTAAAGGGAAAGAGTTATTGGAGCAATGGAAAAGTGATACGGGAGAACTGATGCAAAGCGAAGGCAAACATTGGCTGGCGTCTATGGGTATCTATATTTTCAACCGAGATCTTATGTTTCATTTGCTTGAAGATGAATTCAGGGAGGGTACAGATTTCGGAAAAGAAATTATACCACAATCTCTTTCGAAATATAAAGTCGCAAGTTTTCAATACGAAGGTTATTGGACCGATATAGGAAATATTTATTCTTTTTATGAAGCCAATCTTGGATTAACCCGTGACGTACCCGATTTTAATTTATTTGACAATACAAGAAGTATATATACCAGGGCCCGTATGCTTCCGCCCGCAAAAATCAGCGGAACTACTTTAATAAAAACAATAATAGCAGAAGGCTGTATAATTAATGCAGAGCGAATAGAAAACAGCGTAATAGGAATACGTTCCAGAATCGGGTATGGTTCTGTCATTCAGAACGCATATGTAATGGGAAGTGATTATTTTGAAACTATTGAAGAAATTGAGTCTGCTCATCAAAAAGGCATTCCAAATATAGGAATAGGAGAAAGATGTATAATCACCAATGCTTTGGTAGATAAGAATAGCAGAATAGGAGATGATGTAAAAATAAATGGTGGTCCGCATCTGGAAAATACAGATCATGATCTGTATACAGTGAAAGATGGAATTGTCGTGATCAAAAAGGGAGCGATATTGCCCAATGGGTTTACTGTTGGTTAGTCGTTATCCATGTTATCTCTTTAATATATTAAGATAACTAAAACATAAACCGGTATTTTACATTAAAAGCCAGCGCTGTAAATGGATATGGAAGAGAAATATGAAGAAAAATATTTTATCGATTCAGCAAAGGCAGTGTGGAATTATTCGCTGTTTAATGATGAAGACGTTCGGAATTTTCAGCAGGGAACGTTATACCGCGCTTATGAATTATTTGGTGCACATCAATTAAAAGTCCTTAACAGGACAGGATACTATTTTGCCGTTTGGGCTCCTAATGCAACTTATATATCCGTAGTAGGAAATTTTAATAACTGGGATCCGCTTTCTCATCCATTATGGGTGAGGGCTGACAATTCCGGAATATGGGAAGGATTTATTCCGGATATTCCTGTCGGAGAATTGTATAAATATCATATACATGGTTATAATGGAACCGTAACTCAAAAAGGTGATCCTTATGGAAATTTCTGGGAACTCCGTCCCGGAACGGCTACTATCACCTGGCAACTACATTATAGTTGGAGAGATGACGAATGGATGAAAATTCGTAAAAAACATAACGGACTAAAAAAACCATGGAGTGTTTATGAAGTACACCTGCAAAGCTGGATGCGACCAGATAATAATAACGATAGCGCTTATAATAACTACGATTTTTTTGCAGACCGGTTAGTAAAGTATGTTGTAGAAATGGGTTTTACTCATGTGGAGCTAATGCCCATTATGGAACATCCTTATGATGGTTCCTGGGGATACCAGGGTACTGGTTATTTTGCTCCCACTTCAAGACTGGGCAATCCGCAGCAATTCATGCATCTTATAGATTCATTTCATGAGGCAGGCATTGGTGTAATATTGGATTGGGTGCCTTCGCATTTTCCTTATGATGCCCACGGGCTTTTTATGTTTGATGGCGCTCACACATACGAATACGCTGATATGCGTAAAGGGTACCACCCCGACTGGAACAGTTACATATTCAATTACAAAAGAGGAGAAGTAAAGTCTTTTCTGATTTCAAGCGCTCATTTCTGGTTTAATAACTTTCATATTGATGGCATGCGTGTAGATGCAGTAAGCTCGATGTTGAAATTGAGTTACTCCAGAAAAGAAGGGGAGTGGGAGCCCAATGAATTTGGAGGAGATGGTAATTTGGAGGCAATAGCATTCATCAGAGATCTTAATGAAACTATATATCGGGATTTTAAAGATATCCAGATGATTGCCGAAGAAGCAACTGATTGGCCTGGAGTAAGCAAGCCTACTTATGAAGGAGGGTTAGGATTTGGAATGAAATGGATGATGGGATGGATGCATGATACGCTTAAATATTTTAAGGCTGATCCATTATCAAGATCTGCTATTCAGGATAGTTTCACTTTTAGTATGATGTATTATTATGACGAAAATTTTATGCTACCGCTAAGTCATGATGAAATTGTACATGGAAAAAGTCCTATGCTTTATAAAATGCCGGGAGACGATTGGCAAAAATTTGCTAATCTGCGTACACTATATGGATATATGTTCACTCACCCCGGCGCAAAGTTGTTGTTTATGGGCAATGAATTCGGCGCTACAACTGAGTGGAATTATAAGCGTGAACTGCAATGGGATTTACTGCAATATGATCCGCATGAGAAATTACGCACTTATGTAAAGGATCTGAACAAATTATTGCGTGGCGAGCCTGCACTGTATCAGCGACAATTTAAAATGAGCGGTTTTGAATGGGTGGATGTCAATCACCGGGATGAAGCTGTAATGGTGTATAAACGAAAAGGAAAGGATGAGCAAGATGATCTGTTAGTTATTCTTAATCTTACTCCTGTTGTTAGAATGGATTGGAAAATTTTTGTTTCAGGAAAAAAATCGTGGAAAGAAATTTTTAATAGCGATGATAGAAAATATTGGGGAGCCGGTGATGTTTTTAATCCATCAATTGAGTGCGAACTGATTGAAAAAAAAGATAAATGGTACGAGATTACTGTTCATCTTCCTCCATTAGCAATGATCGTATTAAAATAATATGATTTCTACATTTTTTGCGTAACATTAATCTTCTACGAGATATATTGATGATTTTCCATCAAGTAAATAATATAATTTTTACAATTTCACGTAACATTAAATGCCTGATAATACGATTAATAATTTAATCGTATTGAAATAGATAAGACTTCTATATCCTTTACAGAATGTTAATGCCCAATAGATATATTTGTGATTTATCCGTATATATAATAATATAATTACTGCATTTTTTATGTAACATTAATGCCTGATGGTTGCGTTAACAATTTAATCTTATTGTAACAATATAATTATTACATAGCATTTGTGTCTAAGAGATGTATTGCCTATTTGGTTTTGCCGAAATAGTATAATTTTTACATGCTCTACGGAACTTTAATGTCTAAGGATACATTGGATGATTTAGCTGTAAGTGTATAATATAATTTTTACATTCTTTCTGGAACGTTGATGCCTAACATACGCATAGACGATTTAATTGTATTGGCGGTAAACAATGCGATTTGCAGCCTTAATTCTTTTTTTTCAGGTGATTCAGCTGCTAACACTTTTACTTCCGTGAGAAAAGAATTGAATGACTGTGCCAGTTTAAATATATAATTATTGATGACAGATGGGTTCATTTCTATTGCAGCCTGATTAAGAATGAGAGGGTATTTTTCCAGCTCTGTAATAACCTTTTTTTCGGCAGGTAATAATGAATTACCCCGATTTGTATTTAATGGTAACTCACGTCTTAATATAGAACTGGTTCTTGCGTAAGTATATTGTATAAAAGGTCCGGTGAAGCCGTGGAAGTCGATGGATTCTTCCGGATTAAAAACCATTTTTTTCTTTGGATCAACGCGAAGGAGATAAAATTTTAAAGCGCCTAACCCCAGTGTTGTATATAAATTCTTTAATTCATCATCCGAAAAATCTTTTACTTTTCCGAGTTCTTCTGTATGTCGGGCTGCAATATTTTCCATTTCATCTATGATATCATCTGCATCTACAACAGTGCCTTCTCTGGTTTTCATTCTGCCTGAGGGTAGCTCAACCATACCATAGCTAAGATGATGAATACCGCTTGCGCCTTCTATTCCGAGTTTTTCTGCTATCAGTTTAAGTACTTTAAAATGATAGTCCTGTTCGTTACCTACTACATAAATACTTTGCTCTGCTCCGAATTCTTTTTGTTTAAGAGCAGCAAGACCAATATCCTGCGTAATATAAACGGCC
This sequence comes from uncultured Chitinophagaceae bacterium, assembly GCA_964593835.1. Lineage (GTDB taxonomy): Bacteria > Bacteroidota > Bacteroidia > Chitinophagales > Chitinophagaceae > Flavitalea. The sequence continues at coordinate 37,561 of CAZQIQ010000017.1, read as the reverse complement.
GTCCCATCTTTTCGTTGAACAATTTTTTCATCTAACCCATCACTGGTTAAATCTATCCATACACTTCCGTCAGGTTTTTTAAAGAAAACTCCTTTTTCAAGTCCTTCTTCCACCATAGATTTTCCTAACAGGTAAACATTGCTTTCGTAGTAGGTTTTATCAAAATCGGCACCTATTCTTTTATAGGTAATGTCGAAACCTTCATATACCCATCCGTTCATCATTGACCATAAATTCACTACATCAGGGTTTCCTGCTTCCCAGTCAACCAACATCTGTTGGGCGGCTTTCATGATGGGTGCTTCTTTTTCTGCTTCTTCTTCAGACTTGCCAGCTCCTACCAGTTCTTTTATCTGTTTTTTATGTTCTGTTCCAAATAATACATAATAGTCTCCTACAAGATGATCGCCCTTAATTCCCCGGGATTCGGGAGTAGCACCATTGGCGAATTGTTGCCAGGCCACCATGCTTTTACAGATATGAATACCACGGTCATTGGCTATGGATGTTTTAATGACTTCGTAACCGTTGGCTTTAAATATCTCCGACATGCTCCAGCCCAGAAATATATTACGAAGATGCCCCAGATGTAAAGGTTTGTTGGTATTAGGTGAAGCATATTCAACCATTACTTTTTTTCCTGCAATTGGTTTTTGACCATAACTATCATCCGTGAAGTGGAGAGAGAGAAATTGCATCCAATAGTCATCACTTACAGTAAGGTTTAGAAAACCTTTTATTATGTTGTAATCTGAAAAGATATCCTTTCTGTTCTGTGTGAGTTTGTCACCCAATTGTTTTCCCAAAATATCAGGAGAGAGCTTTAGTTGTTTGATAAAGCCAAACAGTACCACCGTATAATCTCCTTCAAACTCCGGTTTTGTTTCATTCACCTGTATTGCCTCAGGCTGAAGATGTAGTCCGAACAATTCATTGATCTCTTTTGCAACAACTTCCTGGATGATAAACACGATACCCATAGTACATTTTTAGGCCAGCAAAGTAATGCAAAAACAAGCTTGTAACGAAACCGACCTTATAAGAAACTATTATTGCAGATAATCAGGACATTAATTGGGCTTTATTTCTGAGGGATAAAATCTTTTAATTGCTGTGAATGAAAAAGCTGCGCAGATTATTGCGCAGCTCCTTACTGGTTGAGGGGGTAATAATAAACAAATATGTCGATTTTTGTCATAACATATCCATACTTACAGATTAATTGATCAGGATCATCTATCTGATTGCTTACTTTTGCGCGCATGTTGAAAGAATGGATCATTTCAATAATAGATTACCTATATATACCTTTTCGTAAACTAATGCCCATTCAAACCTTCCGCTATGCTGTTTGCGGAGGGGGAAATACGCTGCTGGACATATTCCTGTATTTTTTTTCTTATAATTTTCTCCTTAATAAACATCTTGTTGAGGGTACGGAGGGACCTTTTTATGTTGTATTCACTCCCTATGGAGTAATCAGCGCCCATATAGCTGCATTGTTTATGGCATTTTGCGTGAGTTTTCCTACGGGATACCTTCTTAACCGTTTCATTGTATTTTCCGGCTCTATCCTAAAAGGAAGGATACAGCTTTTCCGTTATTTTCTACTGGTGATTGTTTGCCTTCTTCTTAATTATGTTTTTATTAAACTCTTTGTGGAGTATTTTATGATATACCCAACCATTGCAAAGATCATTACTACTGTGATAGTGGTATCGTTCAGCTATCTGACACAAAAGAATTTCACTTTTAAATCGGGACACTGACAATTTTGCATCTTATCATGGCACGGCATAATCATTGTTAATCAAGGATGAACATTAAATTTAAATTCATATAAACATGAGTAAAATTATAGGAATCGACCTTGGAACAACGAACAGTTGTGTGGCTGTTCTTGAAGGTAATGAGCCAGTGGTTATCCCTAACGAAGAAGGCCGTCGTACGACTCCTTCCGTTGTGGCATTCCTTAAAAATGGTGAAAGAAAAGTGGGTGATCCTGCTAAGAGACAGGCGATTACTAATCCACAGAATACCATTATTTCTGTAAAGAGGTTTATGGGTCGTCGTTTTGACGAAGTGTCTGAGGAAAGTACGCATCTTAGCTATAAATCAGCTAAAGGTGACAATAATACCGTACGTATTGACATAGATGGACGTTTATATACTCCACAGGAAATTTCAGCCATGGTGCTTCAGAAAATGAAAAAAACAGCTGAAGATTACCTTGGTCAGGAAGTGAAGGAAGCGGTGATTACGGTACCTGCATACTTTAATGATGCTCAGCGTCAGGCTACAAAAGAAGCGGGAGAGATTGCCGGACTAACCGTTCGCCGTATTGTGAACGAGCCTACAGCTGCTGCTTTGGCTTATGGCATGGATAAAAAAGCACAGGATCAGAAAATAGCTGTATTTGACCTGGGTGGTGGTACATTCGACGTTTCGGTACTTGAATTAGGAGATGGTGTTTTTGAAGTAAAAAGTACTAACGGTGATACTCATTTAGGTGGAGATGATTTTGATAAAGTAATCATGGATTGGTTAGCTGCTGAATTTAAGTCAGAAGAGAACATTGATCTCCGTAAGGACCCAATGGCCCTTCAACGTTTAAAAGAAGCTGCAGAAAAAGCAAAGATTGAATTATCATCTTCCAGTGAAACAGAAATTAACCTTCCTTATATTACTGCTATTGACGGTGTTCCTAAACATCTTGTAAAGAAACTAAGTCGTGCGAAGTTTGAACAATTGGCAGATAACCTGTTTGAAAGATGTCTGAAACCTTGCGAACAGGCGCTTAATGATGCAGGACTTAATCCTACTGAAATAGATGAAGTAATTCTTGTAGGTGGAAGTACACGTATTCCTAAAGTGCAGGAAATAGTAGAGAAATTCTTTGGCAGAAAAGCGAATAGAAGTGTGAATCCGGATGAGGTAGTGGCTATTGGAGCTGCTATTCAGGGTGCTGTACTTACAGGTGACGTGAAAGACGTGCTTCTATTGGACGTAACTCCGCTTTCACTTGGTATCGAAACAATGGGTGGAGTAATGACAAGACTTATCGATGCTAATACTACTATTCCGACTAAAAAGTCAGAAGTATTCTCTACGGCCAGCGATAATCAGCCCGGTGTACAGATTCATGTTTTGCAGGGTGAGCGCCCAATGGCTTCTCAGAATAAGAGCTTAGGTATGTTTAATCTGGAAGGTATTCCACCAGCTCCAAGAGGAGTTCCCCAGGTCGAAGTAACTTTTGATATTGATGCCAATGGCCTTTTACATGTTACTGCAAAAGATAAGGGTACCGGTAAGGAGCAGAAGATCAGAATTGAAGCAGGTAGCGGATTGACCAAAGAGGAGATTGAGAAAATGAAAGCTGAAGCAAAAGCCAACGAGTCGGTTGATAAAGAAGCTAAAGAAAAAGTTGAAAAGATTAACCAGGCCGATAGTCTTGTGTTTCAGACTGAAAAACAGTTGAAAGATTTCGGAGACAAAATTCCGGCAGATAAAAAAGCTCCTATTGAAGCTGCTCTTTCCAAACTTAAAGAAGCTCATAAGTCGCAGGATATTGCAGCTATAGATACTGCCGTTGCGGAAATGAATACCGCGTGGACAGCAGCTTCTGAGGAAATATATAAAGCTCAGCAAAATGCCGGTCAGCCGGGTGCCGATGGCGGCCCACAGCAACCAGGTGGTGGTAATGAAAATGTTACTGATGCAGAGTTTGAAGAAGTAAAATAAATTAATGCATAAAATTAATTTATGTATTAAATAATATTTAAAGGCGGATCTTTTAATGGTCCGCCTTCTTAATTGGCACGAATTTTTATTTTAGTAACTCACAAATTAACTTTTATGACCAAAACTTTACCTCTTCTCTTTCCAAGAAAAAATATATTATTAATAGTAGCTGTATTATTCTTTTCAATTTCATCACAGGCTATTACACCTGTACTCTCTACTGTAGAACCAGCTCCATCAAAAGCTGCAAGTGCGTTCTCTAAAATGAGCGTAGAAGAATTTGTACAACTGACTCCTAAAAAATATAAGGAAATAACAGGAGAAAAATTATCCCTCTCTAAAAAGATATCGCTCAAAATTGCGCAAAGCAAAATGAAAAAAGCGATCAGGGAAAATAAACAGATCGATATGAGCGCTCAACCAGCTCCTTTTGATACATACGATTTTAATCTTGGTGGACTAATATTAGGATTTGTATTACCTATCCTTGGGGTATTAATTGCTTATTTAATAGATGATCCGGCCGTAATTAAATGGGCATGGATTGGGTTCGGTATTTTCTTCGTATTGTTCCTGCTCATTGTAATTCTCTAAACAATTAATTCATCAATATAACTTGAATGGTTTGCTGAGTTTGTTGTTGTAATTTAATAGTTCTGCCTTTCACTAGCTGATTAACTAAAGACGGATTATAATGTCTTACTGTCAGTAGTGAAAGGTTTTTTTCAATATGAACATTAAACAAATCTGCAGCAGATAAAGCTAATTGCTCAATTTTATCGGGTTGATTATCTACGCATAGATCTATAGTAATAGCTCCGGTTTGCAAAAGATTTGGTTGTATGTGCAAATCATGTATTATTTTATATAAAGAAGCAAGCGATTGTTCTCCTGCAAAAGAAAAGTCCAGCGTGTGTAGATGAATAAGTACCTGATCTTCTTTTGCAACTATCAGTGGAGGGAGATTTGCGATATTTTTATGATGAATAATGGTGCCGGGGAGATCGGTATTTATAAAACATTTTACATAGAGAGGGATGTTTTTATTTTGTAATGGTTTGATGGTTTTTGGATGAATAATTTGTGCTCCATAATAAGCCATTTCAATCACTTCTTCATAGTTAAGCTCTCTGAGGTAAACGGCGTCTGAATACTGTTTAGGATCTGCATTCATCACCCCTTCAACATCTTTCCAGATGGTAAGAGATATTGCATTAAGCATATTGGCAAATATCGCAGCTGTGTAATCACTCCCTTCTCTTCCCAGCGTTGTACTTTCATTGTCGTGAGTAGATCCAATAAATCCTTGTGTGATAACAATACGATCAGTGTTTTTAATAACGGGTATTATATTGTTTTCTACCTCCTGCAAACTAAATGGCCAGTCGATTCCTGCATTTCTAAAGTTATTATCTGTTCTAAGTATATCTCTTACGTCTATCCATTTGTTGTCGATGCCTTTTTCGTTAAGATAACCGCTGATAATAATTGTAGATAATAATTCCCCCGTACAAACGATCTGATCGTAATAATAGTTAAAATCTCTTACGGGATCATCGTGTAACAGCCATTCTACTTCCGTAAATACATCAAGAAGTTGTTGATCTGTTTCAGAAAAATTATTATTGATTAACTGTCTGGCTATTTGAATATGTTCGTCTTTTATTGCCTTGAATAAGTTTAGTGCTTCAATCTTATTGCTGTTATAAAAAGATGTTGCTACTTTCTCCAATGCGTTAGTGGTTTTTCCCATTGCAGAGATGACCACTAATAACTCCCGATGATTTTGCGATTGTAAAATATTGCCTACCTGCTCTATACGCTCCGGTGTGCTAATGCTTGTGCCGCCAAACTTGAATACTTCCATAATTATATCACAAAATTAATTAATCATATTACATTTGCTTCATTCTATTCTTATCACTTCTTGCCACATGTATAATATCAACAGAAAAGTATTAACTCTTGATGAGTTTACCATTCAGCAATTAAGAAATTTCCCATTAGCTACAGGCGAATTAAGCAGTTTGTTCCGCGATATCGGACTTGCCGCCAAACGTGTAAACGTGGAGGTGAATAAAGCGGGGCTTGTGGATATTTTAGGAGATGTTGGTGTGGTGAATGTTCAGGGAGAAGATGTTAAAAAGCTGGACGTATTTGCTAATAATCAATTCATGGGTGCATTGCGACACGGCATCAGCTGTGCCGGTATTGCTAGTGAAGAGCTGGATGACTTCATCGCGTTTGATGACGATATCAGCAGGGGCTCAAAATACGTATGTTTGTTTGATCCTCTTGATGGTAGTGCAAACATAGATGTGAATGTGTCTATAGGGACTATATTCAGCGTATTTCGCAGAGTAACTCCTATAGGAACTATAGCCGATCAAACAGACTTTCTACAGGCCGGTATTAAGCAGGTAGCAGCAGGTTATATTGTATATGGATCTTCTACCATGCTGGTTATTGCTACACGCAGAGGTGTTAATGGCTTTACGCTGGATCCTTCTATAGGAGAATTCTGTTTAAGTCACCCCGAAATTAAATGTCCCAGCGAAGGCACTATATATTCCGTTAATCATGGTAGTTTTTTCGAGTATAGCAGTGGTGTACAACGTTATATAGAACGCTGCCAGAAAAGAATCGAATCCGCAAGTCCTTATACACAACGTTACATAGGCAGTATGGTAGCGGATGTACACAGAAATCTGATTAAAGGCGGAATTTTTATGTATCCGGGAACGCCTGCCAAACCTAATGGAAAACTTAGGTTACTATATGAGTGTAATCCATTTGCTTTTATTGTGGAAGTAGCCGGTGGAAAAGCTACGGATGGTAAACAAAGGCTGCTTGAAGTTGTACCTACTGAACTTCACCAACGTTCTCCGCTGTTTATTGGTAGTAAATCGATGATGGAAGAGCTTGAAGAGTGTATCTTTGAGTAAATGATCGATATGGCCGAGACAATTATTTCAATAAAGAACCTGGTAAAGAATTATGGTAGTTTTGAAGCTGTAAAAGATATCAGTTTTGATGTGTACAAGGGCGAAATATTTGGCTTGCTGGGTCAGAATGGCGCAGGTAAATCAACAACCCTGGAAATTATTGAAACATTAAGACTAAAAACTTCAGGGAAAATTATTGTAAATGGTTTTGATCTGGATACTCATCCGGAAGAAATAAAAAAGATTATAGGCGTACAATTACAAACTTCGGGGTTTTATCCTAATCTTAAACTGATAGAGTTAATCGAATTATTTGCAGGGTTGTATAATAGGAAAGTCAACCCCATGGAACTATTGTCTCTGGTCAACCTTGAAGAAAAAGCAAACAATAAATTCAAGGAATTGAGTGGCGGACAAAAACAACGTTTTTCCATAGCCACAACATTGATAAATGAGCCGTTAATTATATTTCTGGATGAACCTACAACTGGTCTGGATCCTCAGGCACGAAGAAATTTATGGCAGTTGATTAAAGATATTCGGGACAAAGGAACTACGGTTATTATTACTACTCATTATATGGATGAAGCGGAAACCTTATGCGACCGTGTAGCTATTATGGATGCAGGTAAAGTTATTTCTCTGGATAGTCCCGATAAATTAATTGATAATCTGGTAGCGAGCGGTTTTGAGCGTCCTAAACAAGTAAAAGCAGCTAACCTTGAAGACGTATTTATCCATTTAACAGGATATGCTTTAAGAGAGCATTAAATATAGTTTATGAGTGAAGTGGTAAATGATCAAAGATTTCCTATAGGTAAATACCAACCGCAACCTTATTCTCAATTGCAATTCCAACGTTGGGTGAATGATATTAAACACCTTCCTGCTTTTCTGGAAACAGCGGTATTAAATCTTGATGAAGAACAATATAATACACCCTATAGGGATGGAGGTTGGACAGTCAAACAGTTGGTCCATCATATAGCTGATAGCCATTTAAATGCTTATATGCGGTTTAAGCTCGGAGTAACAGAAGATACACCACAAATAAAAACCTATAATGAAAAATTATGGGCTGAGCTTGATGATGTGAATATAGTTGCGCCAAATGTTTCAGTTACTATGTTACATGCATTACATCTGCGATGGTATACTTTTTTACAGCAGCTTACTGAGGAGGATTTGAAACGTACTATTTTTCATCCTGAACACAAACGGGAAATTTCTTTATGGTTTATGTTGGGTTTATATGCCTGGCATGGGAGGCATCATGTGGCACATATACTTGCTGCCCGGGAATTATATAACTGGAAATAATGAATTGGAAAACACTTTCGTCAGAGTATTTATTTAAAGACAATTGGTTTACTGTAAGAAAAGATACTTGCCAAACACCTAAGGGGAAAATTGTATCACCTTATTATGTTTATGAATTTCCCACATGGGTATCTGCGTTAGCCCTTACAGAGGATAATAAAGTGATTATGGTTAAACAATATCGCCACGCGCTGGGAGAAACTATTATAGAAGTTCCCGGAGGTTGTGTGGATGACACTGATAAAAACTATGAGGAAGCCATTGCAAGGGAATTAAAGGAGGAGACTGGATATTCTTTTTCAACATTTGACTACCTGGGAAAAGTTTCTCCCAATCCATCTACTAACAACAATATGATGCATATGTATCTGGCAAGAGGTGGTGTAAAAACGGGAGAGCAACAATTGGATCATAATGAAGAAATTGAGGTTGTAATTATAGAATTGGAAGAATTAAAAACCTTAATCTCAGAAAATAAAATTGTTCAGTCATTGCATGTATGTACCATTATGTATGGATTGGCAAAACTTCTCCAATAATAAATACACTTCCACACACAAGTATAATATCTTTTTTTTCTGCTAAAGAAAGGGCATGTCTTATAGCTTCGTTTACATTTGTAAAATCATGTCCTGTTAATCCTACGGATTCAGCTTTTTCTTTAAGTAGAGCAGCCGGTAACGCTCTTGGAATATGCGCATGGGTAAAATAATATTTGGCAGTTGATGGCAATAAAGAAAGTATAGTGTCTATTTCTTTATCTTTTACCATGCCTATTACAATATGTAAATGATGAAAATCGGATAGTTCTACCTGTTTCAGTAATTCTTTAATACCGCCTTCATTATGTGCAACATCGAGAATAACAGAAGGATGTTGATGTATGATTTCCCATCTTCCATGTAAGCCGGTGAGTTTTTTTACATGACTGAAAGCGTAGAGCATTTTTTCCGGTTCAATATTCCAGCCTTTTTTTCTCAGTTGCTCAACTGATTCGGTGATTGTAAGGAGATTTTTTAACTGATAAATTCCGGGAAGATCAAGTGTGATGGAGATGTGTTCGTTATTGTGCTTTGTGATGAGTTCTGTTACGAGTAGATGATTAATATGCTGCCAATTGGCCGTATATCGGCATTGATCAGCAAAACTAATAGGTGCATTGTTGAGTTTTGCTAATTCAATGAATATATCTTCTGTTTCAACGGTGGTTTCGCCAATAACAACCGGTATGTTTTTTTTAATGATACCTCCTTTTTCACGGGCTATTAGTTCTATTGTGTCGCCCAAGATGTTCATATGATCCATCCCGATGTTAGTGATAACAGCAAGTTCGGGCGTGATAATATTCGTGCTATCCAAGCGGCCGCCTAATCCTGTTTCGATAATGGCAATATCTACTTTTTCATCGGCAAAATAATCGAAAGCCATTCCAACGGTTATTTCAAAAAAGGAAGGTTGTATTTCTTCGATTAAAGGCTTTATTTTTTGTGTGAAGCTGATTACTTTTTCTTCCGGAATCATTTTCCCATTAATCTTTATTCTTTCCCGGAAATCCTTTAAGTGTGGTGAGGTATATAAACCGGTTTTATAACCACAATGCTGAAAGATAGCAGCAAGGGTATGACTACAGGATCCCTTTCCATTTGTCCCGGCTATATGAACAGATTTAAACTTGTCCTGCGGCTCATCCAGAAATGAGCAAATCAGATGCGTATTGGTAAGATCTGCTTTTAATGCAGCAGCTCCTGTTCTGCTAAACATAGGTAACCGACTGAATAAGTAGTCGATAGTTTCAGAATAATTCATTGTGAAAATAAAACCGCAATCTAATTTTTTAAACGGAAGTTAAATTGAATGGTACCAGAAGATTCATTATCTCCGGGATTAAACTTTACCTGCATAGCTTTCCTGATAGCTATAGCTTTCAGATTAGGATCTGAACTGGAAGACCCTTTTGGCTGATAGGTGGCTAAAACCACTTTCCCTGTAGCGTCCACTTTTATATCTACTGCTATTTTAGCGTTTTCATTAAAATCATCTTCGAAAGAAGGGGTTCTGATGATACGTCGACCGGACAGTCCCCGTTGAATGGCAATACCCGAATTACCACTTCCACCACCTGTATAATTATCTGAATCGGGATTTCCTCCTGGCTGACCCTGATCTCCGCTTCCCCCGGCTACTCCCTGATTACCGCCTTTTACATAACTATCTGCTTCATTACCTCCGGTTCCTGTTCCGTTCACTCCCTTAAATACAGCTTTTGGTTTGGGCGGTGCAGGTGCAGGAGGTTCTTTTGTTTCCTGAGGTTTTTTAACAGGTGTCGTTTTTACGATTTCTTTATCAGGAACTTTGGTCGAATTAGGTTTGGTTACGGGAGGTTTTGTTACTACCGGTGCTTCTTCATCTTTATCATCAGTTTCGAAATCCTTAACATCCTCAACTGGTGTATTCACTTTTGCTGGCGGAGTGTAAGTCTGTTGGTCGGACGGAGAAGGTTTTCCGGGAAGAAATGGTTGATCATCTCCTAATCCCTGATCACTATTGCCCAGATTTACCTCAATACCTTCTTCTTCGGGAGGTGGGGGTAGGGTAGGGAGAGTCCATTTTACAAACAAAAAAATGATCAATAGCAGCAAACAAACCATCAAGGTATAACCTGAGGCTTTAATGTTTTTTTGCGATTCAAAATTATCGTTTGTATACATACAGCTAAATTACAATTTATATAGAATACTTATCTGCTATTCTACTATCCTTTTCTTATACAGTCTTTTATTCGATATATTTTAACAAAGACCCTCTGCTTAATACCGAAAGTTTCTTCAATGAGAATCTTAGAGCTTTGAGGTTATTTCCAATACCGGATATTTCTCCAATGAGACTGTTAGAGCTTTTGATATTTTCTCCAACGAGGAATTAGGAACTTTAGTAGCCTTTCTAATGCCATTCGTTTTTAACTGACAATTTCCGAACGTTCGTTTTTTTTTATCATACAGGTGTCTGTGACTCAAATACTGGATATCTCTAAAGTTTATTTTCCGGGCACTTTGATTCAGTACAATACATCAATATTCAAGTATCCATTTACACCATTCCTGAACGATCTATCACATAATCCCTCTCAGCTAGGTGAAACTATAATATATTTTTAATTACATAAAGTATATGTTGAGAACTTATGCTTATGCAATTAGCATTCAAATATCATTTAAATTTTATTCCTTTTAAGATATAGAGGTTATGTTTTGGTTTAACATGTAACATTACCGTTCTTCATGCTGCTGTATTTATTCTTCTGATCTTTAACAAGCTACGGCCTCATACAGTATATTGTTAAAGTAGATTTCGGAGCTAGTGGAGCTACAGTGAATACCAGACAATTCTAAAGTAAATTTTGGGGCTCCTAACTCTCTCCAAATACAGTACATAGCTAAGTAAATTTCGGAGCTAGTGGAGCTACAGTGAATGCCAGATCTATCTAAAGTGTATTTTCTGGATTCTTAATGCTTTCTCAAATACCGGATCTATCTAAAGTATAATTCCAGTGCTCTTTTGTACATTTCAATCTACTTATTCGCAGTGGAGACTATTTAGTGAACGCTGTAATCCGAAGCAATTATTCTTCTCAGCGCGCTTCGATTTTTTCTGCTGTATCTTTTAAGGACGAAAATAATTCACTTTTAAATATTTATACCGAAACGTTAGTATAGTGTATATAAAATGATGGTATTGTTGATTGAATTATTATTATGGTTTTGCTAACATAGTACAGGAAATGTTAACAGATTATCGTGTGCATGAAAATACATTCCCATAGCGATAGCTGGATTTAATGCGCAAAGTCTTCTGCATAATTTCCTTTAATTCTTTCTATTGGCGGATTAAAATAGCCATATTTCAAATCAGGAAATTCTTCTTTAATCAACTGCATTAATTGTTTAATGCCCATCATCTCCCCTGTGTCTATTGCTCCAATTTTCCCCAGGTACCAGTCAGGATCAATATTAAAATTTCTCCACTGAATCATGGATAGTTTTGTATCAATAATCAGTTGTCTCAATGCCTCGTATTCTTCTACGCTGTCTGTCATTCCCGGAAATACAAAATAGTTTATACTTGACCATCCATTATATCTTCTGACTACTTTCAAACTTTCCACTATATCTTCAAATGAATAATTATTAGGTCTGTAATACTTTTCATAAACATGTTTTCGGGCCGAATTAGTACTCACGCGAATTGAATTTAAGCCAACTTTGCAAAGTGCTTCCACTGCCGCAGGTTTTGATCCGTTGGTATTGATATTGATACTTCCATTTTGTGTATGCTTACGCATTTCAATAATAGATTCTTTAATCGTTTCCCACATTAACAAAGGCTCACCTTCGCAACCTTGTCCGAAACTTACAATAGGAAACGGAGCTGTTTGTAAATGAGGAACTGTAAACTCAACAATTTCTTCTGCAGTCGGTTTAAACCTGAGTCTGTCCTGTGTAGAAACAATATTTTCTTCTTCAGGCTGAAAAGAAATACATCCTATACAATTTGCATTGCAGGCAGGAGAAGATGGGACAGGGCATTCCCAACGTCCCGAGAAAAAATTTCTGGCAGCAGGACAATGATAGGTTAAACAACAGTTATTGGCCAGGTGTTGAAGTAATCGGTTATCCGGATAAGCCTGAATAAGATTTTTTACCCCATGACTGATTGTTTGTTCATCATAACCTTCTGCTTCCTGCCGGATGTCCTGTTCAATTCTGACGGCAGGAACGTAAAATTTATCATCATACCATCCTGCTGCCGTATAACAAAACAGCGGAAGGGTGGGTGCATCATCGGCAGTTTCATATGCAGCAAGATAAAGGCCTGTGTGAGCAGGTGGAATAAAAGCGGCAACAGCCCAGCCTTTTTCGCATAATCGCAGTTCTCCGGTTATCACGTCCATACCTATACCTCTTCTTCCCGGTAGTTCATATAATGAACCTCCGGCTGGAAGTTCAATCCAATCCTCAACAGGCACTTCTAGAGCATCCCAGCCTGCACGTCCAAGGGCATACAAAGAAATGTCTTCATAAATATTGCCTTTCCCATCGGAGTAAAGGAGGTATGGAGATTTCGTTAACATCATGACAATTGATTTAAGTACTTACTGCACCAATTATTAAACTCTTTTTCGCTGGCTTCATTCTCTCCTGTATCAATTTCTTTTTGAAACAGTTTGTTATTCTTGAAATCAATAGTAAGCCAGCCGTCTTTTAGCACTACATTTTCAATTTCATTCCAGGCATATCTTTTCTTCAGTAAACCGTTAAATATAATTTCCTTTTCAGAAAAACCAATTTCCGGAGAAAGTTTTGCCTGGTATTCAAGAATAGCAAGCAGGGCAAAAACGACTACCATCCATTGAAAGTAGGGCATTCTCGTCCATACAATGGCTGCAATAAGCAGCGCTTTGCTGTAATAAATATTTTTCCCTCTTTTATAATAGTTAAAAAAGTTCCAGATGATCAGTCCAAAAATAAAAGTAACTCCGGCGACATAGGGAAGAACCATTGAGTTCTTAATGATCATTTCCCTGGAAAATAAAAGCATAGATCCAAAACATAATAAAAAACCGATAATGTTGACGTATCGTACGCTTTCGTTTTTTAGGGTAATAATATATGGGTAAAGTTTTTTGTTTGTCAAGGTTTAAATATTAGCCGCTGTAAGAATATTACAGAGTTTTAATAATACGCGCGCACCAACATTAGCATCCCATGAATGATCACCCACGCCTATTTCTACCAAATCAAAGCCAACCAGTTGTTTACCTGCTTCATTCATTTTTTTCAGTAAATAATATATCTGCTCCGGGTCAAAGCCGCCATATACAGGTGTTCCTGTGCTAGGGGCGTGTTTGGGATCAAGTCCGTCGATATCAAAACTCAGGTAAATTTTTGATGGAAGCTGAGCTATAATATCATCTGCAATTTGTTTCCAGCTTTCTCCGTCATATAAGCGTTCCCTGATTTTTTTATCAAAAAAACAGACAACCTTCCCCTCGCTGTTCTGTATGTAATTAAACTCTTCTTCTGAATAATCTCTTACTCCCACCTGTACCAACTTTTGTATTTGAGGAATTTCAGTGAGTGCGTTATCCATTATACTGGCATGACTATAGTCGAAGTTCTCATATTTTCTTCTCAGGTCAGGGTGTGCATCGATCTGTAGAATACCAAAATCTCCGTGCTTTTCTCCAATCGCCTTAAAATAGCCAAGAGGTGTGCTGTGGTCTCCACCCAGAAGTGCTACCAACTTACCTCTGTTCATTAATCCTTTGGTTTGTTCATATACCCATTCATTAAGAAAAGCCCCACCGGCATTAATATCTTTTAGAGACTTACTCATGAAAGTATTTTTGCTGATATCCTGCTCTTTTGAGATATAATCGATGTATAATTCAGCCTCTTTTCGGAGATAATCACTTTTTAACAAAATTTTTTTATCAACCGGACGAAGATAAAAACCATGTTTCCAGATGTTAGGATACTCCTGATCAAACACGTCAACCTGCATACTCGCCTTAAAAATATGTTCTGCCGCGCGCGAAGTACCGGCTCCATAACTTACTGTTACTTCCCATGGAACAGGCAGTATCACTAGTTTTGCTTCATCTTCAGTGATGGGAAACCCATAGATATTATTGGTGGGGTTACTCGCTGCATTCGGATTGAAGTCTGAAAAATTTCCCATGATAATTTTCTTCTGTTTTACGGAAGCGATGCAAGGTAGTAACTATAGCGCAATTGAAGTAATGTCGTTGTGGTAGCAAGAAGATGGTTTTTGAATTAACTTCGCATCCGAAATGAAGAAGATACATGTTGTAATGCTTATTGCGATCGCGGCAGTAATTGCTTTGCTGG
>CAZQIQ010000017.1:0-22637 GCA_964593835.1 uncultured Chitinophagaceae bacterium | reverse complement strand
GCTGGTCAGTTTTATGGGGGATCTCTCAACATATGAGACGATTGCTTCAGCAAGACAAAAAGAAGGAAAAGCCGTTACGGTGATTGCTAAGTTGGATACAACAAGTCCGATAGTATATAATCCCGTAAGAAATGCCAATTACACCTCTTTTTACGTCACTGATTCTCTCGGCAACCGTGCAAAAGTGGAATATTTTTTCGAAAAACCATTCGACATGGAAAAAAGTGAAAGAATTGTGCTGAAAGGAAAAATGAAAGGAGATGTTTTTGAAATTACTCGCAAAGACGGGATACTGATCAAGTGTCCTTCCAAATATAAAGATGACCCCAAAGCAGCTCAGAATAATCTGAGCAAAAATTAACGTGCTGTAATGAATTATATAGGCGAACATTTGTTGCCGGGACAACTCGGCTATTTCCTGATTACCCTTTCTTTTGTTGCTTCATTGGTTGCTACGATTGCCTACTATAAGGCAACTGTGGCAAAATTACCGGAGATAAAAGATAGCTGGACCAAACTGGCTCGCATTTCCTTTTGGGCCAATGCTGTTTCAGTATTGCTGGTATTTATTATCATTTATTATATAATATCCAGCCATTATTTTGAATATAACTATGCCTGGAGTCATTCTGATAAATCCCTGGAATTAGGTTATCTAATCAGCAGTATCTGGGAAGGGCAGGAAGGAAGTTTCCTGTTATGGGCTATCTGGCAGGGTTTTCTGGGTGTTATTCTTATAAAAAAGGCAAGACGCTGGGAAGCTCCGGTAATGACTGTTTTTAGTTTTGCTCAGCTGTGTCTGGCTTCTATGTTGCTGGGTCTGCACATTTTTGATATTAAGATAGGGAGCAATCCATTTTTGTTAACAAGACAGGTATTTCCGGATGCTCCAATTTTTAAACTACCCGATTATTTGAACAATGCAGGCATGCAGGATGGAAACGGACTTAACCAGACTTTACAAAACTACTGGATGGTAATTCATCCGCCTGTTTTGTTTCTTGGTTTCGCATCAACGCTTGTTCCTTTTGCATATGCTATTGCCGGTTTATGGACGAAAGATCACTCCGGATGGATAAAACCATCCTTGTCCTGGTCCTTGTTTTCAGCAGCGATTCTCGGATTGGGAATAATGATGGGTGCAAGATGGGCATATGAATCACTTAGTTTTGGTGGTTACTGGGCCTGGGATCCTGTAGAAAATGCTTCGCTGGTACCCTGGCTGATACTTGTCGCAGGCATTCACACACAATTGATATTTAATGCAACAGGGCGATCATTACGTCCTACCTATTTCTTCTTTATAGCCACATTTGTTCTCATATTATATTCAACTTATTTAACGCGGAGCGGTGATCTTCAGGATACTTCGGTACATGCATTTACTGGTTCGGGTTTGAACTGGCAGTTAAGAGGATTTGTATTGGCATTTCTCTTGCCGTCAATGTTTTTGTTTTTTAAACGTTACAAGCATATTCCATCTATAGATAAAGAAGAGAATAGTTATTCGCGTGAATTCTGGATGTTCATTGGTTCTTTAATCCTCTTTCTTTCCGGATTTTTTATTTCACTTTTTACTTCTCTGCCGGTATTAAATAAAATCTTTAAAACCAATTTTACAGTAGGGGCAGATGTTGAATTCTTTTATAACAGGATACAGATTTTTGTGGCCATCGTATTAGGGATTCTTACTGCAGTCACTCAATATCTGAAATACAAAAACACTGATAAGAAAACGTTTTGGAAAAAAATATTGATACCAACCGTAATAGCTTTATTGATATCAGGATCTGTTTCTGTTTTCGGTAATATTAATTATGATACCTATGGTGTTGGTTTTCTTGCTGCAATACATCTTGCACTATTTGCCAGTGTGTATGCAGTGGTCGCCAACTTTAGTTATATATGGTTGGGGTTAAACGGTAAATTAAAAGCATCTGGTGCATCGGTTGGGCACATTGGATTTGGTTTAATGCTGGTAGGTATTTTAATCTCCTCTTCAAAAAAAGAATTATTATCTGTTAATACACTTAATCCACTCAATTTTGGTCCCGAAAGCGAACAAAAGGGTACTGAAAACCTTACATTGTTTAAAGGAGTGGATACAGATATGGGGAAATACTGGGCAACTTATTCGCTTGATAGTGTTGATCAGCATAGCAAGAAAACCTATTTCTTCATCGATATGAAAAGAAAGGATGGTAAGGATGCGTTCGTGCTGAAACCTAATGTTATTAAAAATACTAAAGGTCAGGAAGGACAATCAGCCAATCCCGATGCAAGACATTACTGGAACAAGGATATTTTCACTTATGTGACATATGCCGAGATTATGAATACGCAGGAAGATACGTCTCAGTTCAGGACATATCCAATGAAGGTAGGTGATACCACTTTTTATTCAAACGGATTTATTATTCTCGAAAAGATCGTTCCCAATCCTTCTAATGACCGTTATCAGTTTACGCCGGAAGACACTACCCTGATGGCCGAGCTGAAAATTATAGGAATGGATGGCAGAAGGCATACTGCACTACCGGCTTTCCAGCTTAAAAACAATATTCCCCGCTATCATATGGATACTGTGATTTCTCAGGGGTTGGCAATAGGATTTATGAAAATAATTGATA
The DNA here is from genome assembly GCA_964593835.1 of uncultured Chitinophagaceae bacterium. Lineage (GTDB taxonomy): Bacteria > Bacteroidota > Bacteroidia > Chitinophagales > Chitinophagaceae > Flavitalea. The sequence continues at coordinate 20,007 of CAZQIQ010000017.1, read as the reverse complement.
ACCAGCATATTGGGATTAGTGTGAAAGAATCGTCGCAGCTAACACCATTTATCGCATTAAAAGTGCTTCAGTTTCCTTTTATTAATCTGCTGTGGATTGGAACAATATTGATGGTTACTGGTCTGGTAATGAGTATGCTAAGAAGAGCAAAACTGAATACTTAACGAACTAAGTAAGCACTTCTCCTTAATTTTCCCCAAAAACAATGTTACAGGTGTGAGGTACTGCCAAGATGTATTATTTTCGTTATTATAGTTTGGTAGTATTTGAATACTGTTAATAAAATATCGTTTCTTATCATCCTGATCTGTACCTGTTTTGTGGTTCATGCGCAGGAGCTTCCTGCAGAATCATCAGCGAGGATACCTGCTTTGGGACCTAATGATACTATACCGGTTCCAGCCAAAATCGTGGATGGCGAAATTGTACCGGGAGAAAACATGGAATGGGTGTGGGTACAAACTGTTTACCCGAAACATCTATTGAAAAAAAGAAAAGAATGGTCAAGGTTGAGAAATGCTGTGTATGTTACGTATCCGTATGCACGAAAAGCAGGATATGTCATTAATGACATCAACAAACAGCTTGATTCAATAGAAGGTAATCAGGAGAGAAAAAAATATATCAGATCACGAGAGAAAGATTTAAAAAAAGAATTTACAGGTCCGATGAAGGATTTATCCGTTTATCAGGGTAGGGTATTAATGAAACTCATTAATCGTCAAACAGGAAATAACTGCTACGAAATCATTAAAGAATATAAAGGGGGTGTAAATGCAAGGTTTTATCAAACCGTAGCATTTATGTTTGGAAGTAACCTTAAACAGCCTTATGACCCCAGGAATGAGGATAAAGAAATTGAAAATATTGTTATGGAAGTAGAGCGTCTCTATGGGAGACGCTAACTTTTATAATCTGGAAATTTTTTCGATTAATCCTGTGGTTGAAAATCCCTCTACAATCGGATTAATAACAACCCTTCCTCCATTAGCAATTACTTCTTTTGCTCCTGCAATTTGCTCTACTGTATAATCTCCTCCTTTTACAATTACATCGGGCTGAATAGCTTTAATCAACTCCAAAGGTGTGTCTTCTTCAAATAATACAACAGCATCCACGATTGAAAGGGAAGCTAATAATAAAGCACGTGATTGTTCATCATTTATTGGTCGCCCAGGACCTTTAAGTTCTTGAGTAGATTTATCCGAATTTAATCCGACCACTAGAAAGTCTGCTTCAGCAGCAGCTTGCGAAAGTGAAGCAATATGTCCGCGGTGAAGAATATCAAAACATCCGTTGGTGAATCCTATTGTTTTACCTGTTATTCTTACCTGAGCAATTTTGTTAAGAAGTTCTTTTAAAGTAAAAGTTTTTTGCCTTGCAATATCAACGTTTCTCATCTGTTTTAAGTCTGTATTTATCTTTTTTCTGTTGTAGATTTTTTATTTACGATAGGAAGTATAAGGAATGCAATAGTTCCAAATAGAATAACGAACCCTGTTTGAGCAAACCATATCATCATGCCAAGTGATAATCCTTTTTCCGGAGTAACACCATATAACATCATTACCTGTTGAATGGCATACTGGAAAGAGCCTATTCCTCCGGGAGAAGGAATAATCATTCCAAAACTACCAAATGTAAGAGCAGATAGCGCTCCTCTGATTCCATATTGCAACATATCCTGCATGGCGAAAAATCCCATGTAGGTGCTATAGAGATACAATGTCCATATTAATAGAGAGTGAAAAATAAAGAGCCATTTGTTTTTAATGTAACGTATGCTCACCAGTCCTTGCCAAATACCCAGAAATATGTTTTTAGTTTTGGCGATAAATTGCAAATGACTAAGTTTTTTAAACATCCATATTATCAATATCAGGAAGGCAAAAATGATAAAAACTACCACCAAAACTTTAGTAATAGCAAACTCCCCGGCTTTTGAGTGGAAAAAATTACTGAATATCTCCTCCGAAAACTGACCAATAATATTGTATTGTGAAAAAATGGTAATGAGTAGAAACAATATCAGACACAACACATCAACAGCACGTTCTGCTACAATCGTTCCAACAAGCTTATCTGCTGGTACCTTTTCATATTTGGACAAAATAGTGCATTTCAGCACCTCTCCTAAACGGGGTACTGCAAGGTTCGCCCAATAACCTACCATAACTGCCAGAAAGGTATTGGTGGTGGATGGTGTATACCCTAAAGGCTCCATTAATATCTTCCAGCGGAGCGCTCTGATAAAATGACTGACAAGCAGCATGAGTACAGCCGGAATCAGATATATATAATTAGCGTCGGAAAGATCGTCAATAATAGTATTCCAGTCGGATTTGCGAAGAGTGAGCCATAGCAAAAAAAAACCTAACCCCAGGAAGAAAATGTACTGGAGAAGATTCAGGATATGTTTTTTCATCCGGGTTACTTGTTTTTGATACAGACTATAATAACGAATCAACTTATTATAGTCTCATTTTTTTAATTAAAGGACTAAATAAAGAACTTCAATTATTATAATTTATTTCCTTCTTTTGGAAAAACGATAGATGGCTTGAAGTTTTTAGCTTCTTCAAAATCCATGCTGGCATAACCTATAATAATAATTATATCACCAACTGCTCCTTGCCTCGCCGATGGACCGTTTAAACAGCATACACCCGATCCTCTTTTTCCTTTGATAAGGTAGGTTTCCAGGCGTTGGCCATTATTAACGTTTACAACTGTGATCTTTTCGTGTTCAATGAGGTTGGCTTTATCCATCAGGTCTTCATCTAAAGTAAGGCTTCCTACGTAATGCAGATTTGCCTCTGTAATTACCGCCCTGTGGACTTTTGATTTTAATACTTCTATATGCATAACAGACGCAAAACTAATTAAAAAGAAACATAAGAAAAGCGGTGAAAATACAGGATAATGTAGTTCTTGTTTTTTGTTAACTAAACGTTTACTATGAGATTATCAATGAGCCGGATTTCACCAATAAAAGCAGCAATTAGAATAACAAGAGATGGGGAAGAGCTCAGACTTTTGATAGGCTTTAAGGTGATTGAATCGCTAATCTGCACATAATCAACGCTGAATCCCGTTTTTTCCAGTCTCTTAAAAGCATCTGATTTGATTTGATATAAGGTGACAGGTAGTTTGGAACTAATTGAATGCTTGATAAATAACAAGGTTTTATGTATTTCAGGAGCCAGTTTACGCTGAACAGCAGACAATCTGAGATTACGGCTGCTCATAGCCAGTCCATCTGCCTCTCTGACCGTTGGACAAGTAATAAGTTGAGTTTTGCTGCCGATAAGTGACAGAAGCTTGTTAACGACCATACATTGTTGATAATCTTTCTGACCCATAAATAGAAAATCAGGTTCAACGGCCTTTAACAAACGTGTAATAACCTGGCATACTCCCTGAAAATGTCCGGGACGGTATTGCCCCTCGAGGATATTTTCTATGCTTCCCAGATTATATTGCTCCAGATTGTCCATCCCATCAGGATATACGGCATTTACCGGTGGCAGAAATAATACATTTACCGAAGAGCCGGCGAGCATACGTATATCCTCTTCGATTCTGTTAGGGTATTTGTGATAATCAGCCTGGTCATTAAACTGGGTTGGATTGATAAATATGCTGCAAATAGTGATATCACAATGTGAAGCGCAATACTTTATCAGCTCCAGATGCCCTTTATGGAGTGCTCCCATAGTAGGAACAAAACCAACGGATAAATCTTTGGCTTTTTGTTTATATATAAATTCAAGTAGCGCAGTGGGTTGTTGTATAATGGTCATTTTGTATAAATCCCTTACCTTTGCAAACTAATTTTAAAATGGTTTTCCAAGCAATTTATTTATAATGCTCACAAAGAAAAGAATTTTATTTATTGCCAACGAAATGTCTCCTTATCTCGAACTTACTGAGTTTTCCGAGATAATAAACAAGTTGGCGATAAAGGCTAACGACGGCGGATTTGAAGTTCGTTGTATTATGCCTCGCTTTGGCATTATTAATGAAAGAAGACACCGTCTTCACGAGGTAGTTAGGCTTTCCGGTATCAATGTTTCCATTGACAATGATGATTATCCTCTGCAAATAAAAGTAGCTTCTTTGCCAAATGCAAGGTTACAGGTTTATTTTCTGGATAATGAAGATTTGTTCAAAAGAAAATACATTTTTCATGACGAAGACGAAAAATGGTTTGATGATAATGGTTTGAGAACAGCTTTTTTCTGTAAAGGTGCATTGGAAACTGTAAAAAAATTTGGCTGGCCTCCGGATATAATTCATTGTAGTGGATGGATGACAGGTTTAATTCCACTTTATCTGAAGACCTATTATAAGAAAGAGCCAGTGTTTGCACATAGTAAAGTGATTTTCTCTTTGGGCAATCAAACATTTACAGAAGGTTTGGAAGAGGACTTTTTTAAACTGATTAATATTAACGGTGCACTAAAAGAAAAAGACCTTGAGGTTTTTAAAGATGCTGACAACCTGGCTTTAATGAGAGGTGGAGCGGCTAATGCCGATGCTATTACTTTCGGAGTTGAAGATGTTGACAGTAGCCTGGTTGAAGAGTTTGGAAAAGTTCGCGGTAAAAAAGTGCTTGGCTATAATGCCGAATCTGATTTAACAGACTATTTGCAGTTATATGCCGATCTTTCCCACTAAGTTTTTACTTATTCATTTTATAATTTAACGCTGCGTGAAGAGGAAATCAATAGTACCTGTAGCCGCTCTCTTTACTATTATATCGCTTATCTACTCCTGTAGTAAAATTGATACTACTGCCTTAGGCGGAGAGGTGATTCCTGAAATAGATAATATTAATACTTTCGAAACATTTCTTGACGTTTTTACCGATAATAAATTATTTGATGATAGCACTCGCTTATATTATTCCAATTATGCGTTGGGAATAATTGAAAACGATGCAGAATTCGGTAAAACAACAGCTGGTATTTATGCATCGTTCAGACCTAATTTATATAAGATTCATCCATTTATCAGAAGAGATTCCGTTATAATAGATTCAATCGTTTTATCACTGGGAAGTACAACTATATACGGTGATTCAAATTCAGTTCAACATATTGAAGTACGGGAAATTACTCCTGCTACAAACTTTAAAGATTCGGCATACCGGTTAGATATACCTGATTTTCCTACTGAGCCTAATTTACTGGGATCGGCAGAGATTAATTTTTCAACATTAAATGATTCGGTTTATTATCGTAATGGTTTAGATACGGTGAGGTCGTTAGGAGAAATGAGAATAAAACTGGATACGGCATGGGGAAGAAGGTTTGTTAATTATGATACTACATCGGGACAGCCATATTATAATGATACCTTATTTAGAGAAGTATTCAAGGGATTAGAAATCAAAGCAACAGAAACTTCTCCTGCTAAAAGAGCGCTCGCTTATTTTGATTTAAATGAAAATACTAAAAGCAGGGTTATATTCTATTTACGCAGACCGAAAACCACAGGTGCTATAGATACTACTACTGCTATTTTTACCTATGGTGGAAGAGTAGCCAATCCTATCCATCGTACACCTGCAAATAATTATCTGGCTAATGTTAATAATTCGGTTGACAATGACGAGTTGCTGTATATTCAGTCGGCGCCAGGATCTTATGCTACGGTTAAAATAGAAGGGTTAGATACGATAGCTAATTCGCTAAAGGTGATACATAAAGCTGAGCTTGTTTGTGAAAGTGCTGCATCTATGGACGATTTTTATGCTCCTCCATCTGCTTTATTTATAGATGCAATTAATCAAAATAATGATTCAGCTTTTGCTTTACGCAATGATTTTGTTCCAACAACATCAGGCAGTACTGGTTATGAAGTAAGTGCATTAGGGGGAACACTGAGTAAAGGAAAATACAGCTTTGTACTTACACGGTATGTGCAGAGTTTGGTAACATATAAATTTCCTAATCCACTGCTTCGCATTTACGCACCTTTTACTACTGAAGTAAATTATTATTTCCCTAATAGTATGATTGTTGACGCCCGTTATCCTTATTTTGTAATGGTTAATCCGACTGTAGGGTATGGAAGAGTAATACTGTATGGCGGCGCAGCTGCGGATCCTTCCAAGAAAATGAAGCTCCGAATTATTTATTCTAAAATATAGACTACCAGCTTATCTTTGTCCGGTTTAAAATTCATTGTTAACGATATAACCCATTAACAAAATCATGCCTTATTTATTTACTTCAGAAAGTGTTTCTGAAGGCCATCCTGATAAAGTCGCTGATCAGATATCTGATGCTCTTATTGATAATTTTTTAGCTTTTGATGCTCAGTCGAAAGTGGCTTGTGAAACACTTGTCACTACAGGACAAGTTGTACTTGCCGGTGAGGTAAAATCTAAGGCATATCTTGATGTGCAGGAAATAGCGCGTAATGTGATCCGCAAAATCGGATACACAAAAAGTGAATATATGTTTGAAGCGAATTCCTGCGGTATTTTATCGGCTATTCATGAGCAGTCTGCTGATATTAATCAGGGAGTGGATAAAAAGAAGAAAGAAGACCAGGGAGCTGGTGATCAGGGAATGATGTTTGGGTACGCCAGTAATGAAACGGAAGATTATATGCCTCTGGCACTTGATCTTGCTCACAAGTTATTAATTGAACTGGCCGCATTAAGAAGAGAAAACAAGCTCATAAAATATCTGCGTCCTGATGCAAAAAGCCAGGTAACGTTGGAATACGATGATAATAATAAACCGTCAAGGATAGAAGCTATTGTGATATCAACTCAACATGATGATTTTGATACAGAAGCTAAAATGCAAAAAAAGATTGCTGATGACATCATTAATATTCTTATTCCCAGGGTAAAAAAGAAGTATAAAAAGTACAGAAAACTTTTTAACGCCAACATTAAATATCATATTAATCCAACAGGAAAGTTTGTGATTGGCGGACCACACGGAGATACTGGTCTGACAGGAAGAAAAATTATTGTTGATACATACGGTGGTAAAGGTGCTCATGGTGGAGGTGCTTTTAGTGGTAAAGATCCTTCTAAAGTAGATCGTTCTGCTGCTTACGCTACCAGACATATAGCTAAAAATCTTGTTGCTGCCGGCGTTTGCGATGAAGTGCTTGTGCAGGTATCTTATGCTATCGGTGTGGCTAAGCCAATGGGCGTTTACATCAATACTTACGGATCTGCTAAAGTAGATTTGTCAGATGGAGAAATAGCAAAAAAATTAGAAAAGATATTTGATCTGCGTCCCTACTTTATTGAGCAAAGATTAAAACTCAGAAACCCCATCTACAGCGAAACTGCAGCATATGGTCATATGGGAAGAAAAAATGAAGTAGTAGAAAAAACATTTACTTCTCCTGACGGTAAAGTAGTGAAAAAGAAGGTAGAACTTTTTACCTGGGAGAAGTTGGATTACGTGAGACCAATCAAAAAAGCTTTTGGTATTTAATAGGTAAGTAAATACTTGAATAGTTATGGATATTAATCCCTGGAAAATATTATCTGATAAGGAAGTGTATGAAAATTCATGGATTAAACTGACTGAGTATGCTGTTATCAATCCATCTGGTAATAAGGGTATTTATGGTAAGATCCATTTTAAGAATAAGGCGATTGGGGTGGTTGTACTAGATAACCAGATGTATACTTATCTGGTTGGACAATACCGTTTTCCTATTAATCAATATAGCTGGGAAATTCCTGAAGGAGGTTGCCCCGAAGGAGAAACTCCTTTGGAGACAGCTCAAAGAGAACTGGAAGAAGAAACAGGTCTGCGTGCAACTTCATGGGAGCAGTTGATGGAGATGCACATCAGTAATTCTGTAACTGATGAACATGCTGTTATTTTCCTGGCATGGGATGTGGAACAAGGAGATTTTTCACCTGAAGACACAGAAGAGCTAGTGGTAAAAAGACTTCCTTTTGAGGAAGCATATAGAATGGTAGAAGAGGGTGAGATTACCGATTCAATTTCTGTAGCTGCGATCCAAAAAGTAAAAATTATGATTGATGAAGGAAGGATTGCCTGATAAACATTCTACCGAAAAGTCTTCTTTTATTATTGGAAGACAACCTGTCATTGAAGCACTCGATGCAGGACACCCTATAGATAAAATCCTGTTACAGGCTAATGCCAGCGGAGAAGTGATTGGTAAAATTCGAAACCTGGCTAGGCAAAAAAATGTACCGGTACAAGTAGTTCCCGTTGAAAAATTAAATAGTTATACCAGAGCAAATCACCAGGGTTGTATTGCGCTGGCTGCATTATTACAATACATGGATGTGCAGGACGTGATTAATCAGGTGAATGACGCAGGTAAAACGCCTTTGTTTGTCATGCTTGATGGTGTGACGGATGTAAGAAATATTGGTGGGATAGCACGAACAGCTTTATGTTGCGGAGCACAGGCGCTTATTATTCCTGATAAAGGGGTCGGTGCTCTGAACGAAGAAGCGATTAAAGCTTCTGCCGGAGCACTTGAAAAAATTCAGGTTTGCAGAGTGAGTAGTCTTTTAAAAGTCATTGATGATCTTCATCTAAACGGAATTAAAGTATATGTTTCAGAGATGAATAAATCACAAAAACTCTTTGATCTTGATTTTCGCATTCCCACTTGTGTTGTTATGGGAAGTGAAAGCAAAGGGGTTCAGGCTTACCTGGCTAAGTCGGCAGACGAGCTTTTCTCCATTCCCATGGCAGGAAATTTTGATTCTTTTAATGTATCTGTGGCTACCGGAATTATCCTGTATGAGGCTATGAAACAGAGAATGTAGTATTATTTGTATACTATATTCTATCTTGTTTGTTAGTTGTACAGCGCAAACAACGCAACAATTGTCCATGAATAGTTAAATAGCTTACTTTGTAAACCATGGCGATAAAACCCACAATAGATCTCATTGAATGTCCGCGCGATGCGTTGCAGGGCTGGAAAAAGAAAGTACCTCCTGATACAATTGTAAAATATCTGAACACTTTATTGAAGGTAGGCTTCCACACACTTGACTTTGGCAGCTTCGTGTCAGCCAAAGCCATTCCTCAAATGGCTGTTACGGACGAAGTGTTGTATGGTTTGGATAAGACGGTCAGTAAGACCAAACTACTGGCCATAGTGGCCAATACCCGAGGTGCAGAAGAAGCGGCTGCTCATCAGCATATAGATTATTTAGGTTTTCCATTTTCTATATCTGAAACTTTTCAATTACGCAATACGAACTCGACGATTGAGGAATCTCTCCAGCGAGTGGAAGAAATACAGGATATATGTGTTCGCAGTGGAAAAACACTGGTGGTTTATATATCAATGGCATTTGGAAATCCCTATGGTGATCCTTATGGAGAAGATATCGTTTTTAAGTGGGTGGAAAAAATGATCAGGATGGGCATTGAAGTGATTTCTCTTGCAGATACTGTAGGTGTTGCTACACCTGAACAGGTATATGATATAACCAGAATGTTAGTGAGTGTATTGCCCAACACACAAATCGGTGTTCACTTACATTCTAGGCGACATAACTGGAAAGAAAAAATAGATGCTGCACTAAAAGCTAATTGCCGCAGGTTTGATGGCGCTATGAAAGGAATAGGTGGTTGCCCTTTGGCCAATGATGATCTTGTAGGTAATATGAATACTGAATTACTGATTCCTTATTTTGAAGAGCTGGGTTTGCTGAAAGGAATTAATAAAGAAGCATTATTAGAAGCATCATCGCTTGCTGCTGAAATTTTTACCCCATAATTCACAGGATGTTTTTTGTATCCATCTGCATACATGAGGTGACCATTGCAGGACATTCCAATTATAATGGTCATAAATCTGATCTTAAATTTTAAATGACCGGATCACAAGAAGCCTTAAATAACAAGTGAAACAAGTGTTCTTCTATTTTTGACTTCATTTAAACAGTAAAGATTCAATTATAAATGAATGTAAAAACATAATATCTTGCTCAGATACTGCCTTAGAGAACCCGGATGGGTTTGATAATTATTTTTCAAAAACAAGCATAGTAGAATGAAGATGTTGCTGGATTTAAAAATCGACTCGCCCGATGTACAAATCGACTACCGTGATAAAATCATGCTGGTAGGATCCTGTTTTACTGAACATATCGGAGATGCTTTGCAGGATGCCAAATTTAATACACTACAAAATCCCAATGGTATTATTTTTGATCCCTGCTCTGTTACTCATTCGCTTGTTTCTTATATTGAAAATAAACAGTATAATCCCTCGGATTTTTTTTATCTGAATGAATTATGGCAAAGCTGGCAGCATCATAGCCGTTTTTCCGGGACGGATATTGAGTCGGTTATAGAGAAAATAAACCTGTCGCAGCAAAATGCACACGAGTTTATTAAGCAGGCAGACTGGTTAATTATTACACTCGGAACATCCTATTCTTACCGGTTAGTAGAGGGCAATAAACCTGTGGCCAACTGTCATAGAGCGCCACAAAACTGGTTTGAAAAACATATGTTGACAGTAGAAGAATCTATTGTTATGCTGGATAATTGTTTATATCGTCTGTTCCAGTTCAATCCTTCCTTAAAAGTAATATTTACTGTTAGTCCGGTTAGGCATATACGTGATGGGATTGTTCAAAATAATTTGAGTAAGGCCAGGTTGCTGGAAGTAGTACATCACATGGTAAATAAATTTAGCAGGTTATATTATTTTCCTTCCTATGAAATAGTGATAGATGTATTACGCGATTACCGTTTTTATGATATTGATCTGGTGCATCCTAATTATCAGGCAACCAGTTTTGTGATAGAACAGTTTATGAATAGTTATGTAAATGAATTATCCAATAAACTTGCCAATGAAATAAAGCAAATAAATATTGCACGGAAACATAAAGCTTTTCATCCGGAAACAAATGCACATCAGCTCTTTCTCCAATCTCATGCCGCAAAAGTCAAAGCTATGGCCGAACAATATCCTTTTCTCGATTTGAAAGAAGAGCTAGATTATTTTATGTCAAAGAATGGTTAGTGTATTCTGTCTCCTCTGATTTCCATTGAGGAAATAACCGTTGCTTCATAATCCAGCCATTCTTTCCACCTTGTTTTTACTTTTGGTTTATCTATATAGGTTTCGGCCAGCTCAATGAATAAATGATAATGTCCGGCCTCGCTCTCCATGAATTTTCTGTAAAAATTTCGCAGGTATTCATCTTCCAGACCTTCGCTCAGTCGTTTAAATCTTTCACAACTGCGTGCTTCGATCATGGCCATTGTTAATAGTCTGTCCAGGAAAAGGTCTTCAGCGTTTCCTGTCTTGGTTTGAAATTCGAGTAATTTATTAACGTACAGGTCTTTTCTTTGTTTGCCCAATGCTAAACCTCTTTTGGACAACTCAGCCCATACCAACCTGAAATGCCCCCATTCTTCCGTTACTATAGTGGAAAGTTCATTGACCAGCTTCTCTTTGTCAGGATATTTCTGGATAAGTGAAATACAGGTAGTAGCAGCTTTTTGCTCACAAAAAGCATGATCAGTAAGAATTTCCTGCAGTGATATAGCTGCCAGGTCCACCCATCTGGGATCGGTAGGAAGTTGAAGTCCTAAAATATTTTTGGTTTCTTGTGTTGACATGATTATTTATCGCATCTCTTAATAAGAGGCATCTTATTTTTGTAAAGATATGAACGAAGATTTTTTATCCGATAAGTTATTACAGAGAAAAGCATCCGGAGCAATACGTCAATTAAAAACTGATCGTCTTGCAGTTGATTTCTGTTCAAATGATTATCTCGGTATTGTTAAGCATCAGCTGCTTAATATTCCATCTAATTATTCACATGGATCAACAGGCTCGAGGCTTATTTCAGGAAATGATGCGAATATTGAAATACTGGAAAAAAAAATAACCGCTTTTCATCATGCACCTGCAGGTTTATTATTTAATTCTGGTTATGATGCTAATCTTGGATTATTATCCTGTGTTCCTCAAAAGGGAGATACTATATTGTATGACGAGTTGAGTCATGCGAGTATCAGGGATGGAATAAGGTTAAGTTTCGCTCGTTCTTTTTCTTTCAGGCATAACGATATTGAAGATCTTGGTAAAAAATTATCGTTAGCCACCGGTAATATTTTTGTTATTACAGAAGCTGTATTTTCCATGGATGGCGACACTGCTCCATTAAAGGAGATTGTTGCATTAACGGATAAATACAACGGAAAGTTGATAGTAGATGAGGCACATTCAACCGGTATATTAGGCAATAAGGGTGAAGGACTGGTTCAATTGCTGAATCTGGAAAAACAATGTTTTGCAAGAATACATACTTTTGGTAAGGCAATGGGCTGCCATGGGGCAATTGTATTGGGTTCTGAAACGCTTCGTGAATATCTTATTAATTTCTGCCGACCTTTTATTTATACCACGGCTATTTCTCCTGCAGCAGTGGCTGCAATTGATGCTGCGTATACTGTTGTTGAAAGAATGACGAAAGAACGTGAGCGATTAAATACATTAATTAAATATTTCAGAATAAAAGCTCATCATCTTGATCTGACTAACAGTGCGACAGCTATTCAGGGCGTATTATTTCCCGGTAATGAAAAAGTAAAATCGATAGCAGAAAAACTAAGGTCAAAGGATTTTGATGTACGTCCGATTCTTTATCCAACAGTGCCATTGAATACTGAACGTCTTCGTGTGGTTATACATTCTTTTAATACAGAGGAGCAACTGACGGAGATGATTAGGATGATAGGATAACACTGATTACAGAATGTTTTTAATAGGTATATTTGGTTATGAGGATTGTATATTTTGTTATTTCATTTATTGTTGCCATTGTTTTGGTGATATTACTCGACAGGCCGATAGGAGCTATTCCGCCTCTCGGAAGATTACTTTCCCCACAGCATGGATTCTGGCAAAATGCAGAATCTGTTAATCACTCTTTCTCTGAAGAGATTGTTGTTAATGCTATAAATAGTCGTGTAAATGTATATTTTGATGACAGATTAGTGCCACATGTTTTTGCAGAAGACGAAAATGATGCATGGTTTGTGCAGGGGTTTTTGCATGCAAAATTTCGTCTGTGGCAAATGGAATTTCAAACACATGCTGCAGCGGGACGTTTATCTGAAATATTAGGAGCTGGTCCGGATAGCGCTTATTTGAATAATGATAGAAATATGCGTCGTGTGGGTATGGTGTATGGTGCAAAAAAATCGTTAATTGAAATAGAAAATGATCCAATTACAGGAAAACAGATCAATGCATATACAGCCGGCGTAAATAGTTATATAGAACAATTAACTGTCAGCGATATTCCACTGGAATATCGTTTACTTAATTATCAGCCGGAAAGGTGGACTAATCTGAAAACAGCTCTCTTTCTCAAATACATGAGTTATGATCTAACAGGTTATGAAACTGACATTGAATATACCAATGCAAAAGCATTTTTTAGTCCTGAAGATTTTAATAAACTGTACCCTGTTTATCATGATAGTACTTCTCCGATTATACCTGGAAATACTAAGTTTACGGAACCTACTATAAATGTTCAGGTTCCTTCGGATGCAGATTCGTTATATTTCAAATCCCGTCTTTCTGTGCTGACAGAAAAACCTGATAAAGACAATGGAAGTAATAACTGGGCTGTAGGCGGAAATAAAACAAAAAGTGGTCGTCCTATACTTTGTAACGATCCTCATCTTGGTTTGAATCTTCCCTCGTTATGGTACGAAATGCAAATTCATACTCCTTCATTTAATGTATATGGTGCGAGTTTCCCCGGAGCACCGGCTATTATCATCGGATTTAATGAACACATAGCCTGGGGCGTAACAAATGCTGCACGTGATGTGCGGGATTATTATAGTATTGAGTTCAGGGATGCTTCTAAAAAAGAATATTTATATAATGGTGAGTGGAAAAAAACGGAGATACAGATAGAAGAATTCCCTCTCAAAAATGGAGGAATCTATTATGATACGGTTGTTTATACAGTATTTGGTCCGGTGATGTATGATGAACATTATAATGGAAACAGACATTTAAATAATAATCCTGTTATACATGCAAATAACGGAATAGAGCAACCACAATTGGCTGTCAGATGGAAAGCGCACGATGCTTCAAATGAATTAAAAACATTCACATTGCTTGATCGTGCTAAAAATTTTGATGATTATAAAGATGCATTACAATATTTTGTATGTCCCGGACAGAATTTTGTATTCGCCTCAAAAACCGGTGATATTGCGATCTGGCAACAAGGATCATTTCCTGCTAAATGGTATCGTCAGGGCGATTTTGTGATGCCGGGAATAGATAGTAGTTATGCGTGGCAGGACTATATTCCGCAAATGGAAAATCCTCACGATTATAATCCGGAGCGTGGATTTGTAAGTAGCGCTAATCAATGGCCGGTTGATACTACATATCCATATTATACAGGCGGTCACTATGATCTGTATCGCGGAAAAAGAATTAACCAGGTTTTGTCACAGTTAGAAACGATAACACCGGAGGATATGCAGCATTTGCAAAATGATAATTATAATTTATTTGCTGAAGATGCTTTGCCGTTTTTGTTATCTTATGTTGATGTTTCAGTATTAAATGATAAGGAAAATGAATATTATTCATTGCTAAAAAACTGGAATTTTAATAATGATAATAATTCACCAGGTGCTTCATTATTTACTACGTGGATAGATGTTCTTGAAAAGGAGATCTGGGATGATGAGTTAAAGCAATTGGGATTAACATTTCAACGACCTGAGCAATATTTTCTTATATCAGCTTTAAAGAATGATTCTTCTTTTTCTTTCATTAATAATATTAATACTTCTCAGCAGGAAACTTTGAAGGATATTGTTACCATGTCTTTTCAGCAAACAGTGCTTCAATTGGTAAAAATTGAAAATGAAGGACGACTGCCCTGGGGTAAATATAAAGATACAGGAATACGTCATTTGCTTAGGATGGCAGCACTAAGCCGATATCACTTGGATATTGGAGGAGGGGTAAATATTGTGAATGCTACAAAACAGTTTCACGGGCCCAGCTGGAAAATGGTTGTTCATCTTACCGATGAAGTAGAAGCATATGGAATTTATCCGGGTGGACAATCAGGTAATCCGGGAAGTAAATATTACGATAATGCTGTGGATGAATGGGTGAAGGGAAAATATTATCCAATAATATTTATGAAAAAAGACGCAGTAGAGAAAAACAGTAATATAAAGTTTACTATGCAGTTTGACCGTTTTAAATAGGGTTTCATGAAGTTTATTATATCAACTATTATTATAGCTTTTTTAGCTTTCGGATTTAGCTTTTTTCTTCCCTGGTGGAGTATCGCTATAGCAGGATTTATGGTTCCTGTTTTTATACAGCAGTCAAATCTGCTTTCTTTTTTCTCTGGTTTTTTAGGTGTTCTTGTTTTATGGCTGCTGCTATGCTGGACGATTAGCTCAGCAAATGAGCATATCCTTGCAGGACGTATGGCTTTGATTCTTCCTGTTAGCGGATCTGCTCCAATACTTATTCTATTAACTGCATTTATTGGTGGTATTGTTGGGGGGATTAGTGCACTGACAGGTAGTTTATTAAGAAAATTATTTTAATTTTGTGCGTGTTCGGAAATTTTGTTCACAAGGCAAGTGTCCTTAAAATTTCAATGTCATGCCAGTACTACATAACAGGGTTTCTCAAAAGGAACTCAAAGAGAAACTCTATCAGGAAGTAGAGAAAAGAATCACTATTTCCTTTTACAGATATGCTCATATTAGTGATCCTCAGCATTTTCG
The DNA here is from genome assembly GCA_964593835.1 of uncultured Chitinophagaceae bacterium. Taxonomy (GTDB): domain Bacteria; phylum Bacteroidota; class Bacteroidia; order Chitinophagales; family Chitinophagaceae; genus Flavitalea. The sequence continues at coordinate 4,198 of CAZQIQ010000017.1, read as the reverse complement.
TGATGAACTGTATAAACAATTTGATCAGCTAAAAGTATTTGGGCGGGTTTATGTGGCTCAGGAGGGAATTAATGCGCAGGTATCTGTCCCCGAAAGCAATTTTGAAGCTTTCAAAATCTATCTCAATACTATTCCTCAGTTAATTGATCTTCGTTTGAATATAGCTGTGGACGACGATGGTAAGTCTTTTTGGGTGCTTAAAATAAAAATTAGAGATAAGATTGTTGCAGATGGAATTGATGATCCTTCTTTTAATATGTTGGAGAAGGGAAAATACGTAAATGCTGAAGAATTTAATCGGTTGACGGATGATTCATCTACGATTGTTGTGGATATGCGGAATCATTATGAATATGAAGTTGGGCATTTTGAAGGTGCTATTGAGGTGCCGAGCGATACTTTTAGAGAACAACTGCCAATGAGTGTTGATATGCTGAAAGAGCAGAAGGACAAGAATATTATCATGTATTGTACAGGAGGAATCAGATGTGAAAAAGCTAGCGCTTATTTATTGCATAAAGGGTTTAAAAATGTTTTTCATCTCGAAGGAGGAATTATTAATTATGCCAATATTGTAAAACAAAAAAACTTGCCTAATAAATTCAGAGGTAAGAATTTTGTTTTTGATGATCGGTTAGGGGAGAAAATAAGCGATGAAATTATTGCTTCCTGTCATCAGTGCGGGAAACCTGCGGATACGCATACAAATTGTAAGAATGAAGGATGCCACCTGTTATTTATTCAGTGTGAAGAATGTGCTGAAAAATATGCAGGTTGTTGCAGTGTGGAATGTCACAATACAATATTACTTCCTGAAGAAGAACAAAAAATCCTGAGAAAAGGTCAACAGAATGGAATAATGGTGTTTAATAAGTCTCGCCGCAGAAAACCTATTAATAAAACTTAATATTTTGCCAGTACTGTTTTAATTTTTTCATTTACTTCTTCTTCGCTGAGTAATTCGGGTTTAAATTTTTCTCCAATCACTTTTTCGTATAGTTCAATATATCTGTTGCTGATAGTGTTGATCCATTCATCGCTCATTGGTGGAACAGTTTGTCCTTCTTTGCCCATGAAATTATTGGCGATCAGCCATTCTCTGACAAACTCTTTACTGAGTTGCAGCTGATGTTCTCCTTTAGTTTGCCGTTCTTCAAATCCATCGGCATAAAAATACCGCGAAGAATCGGGGGTGTGAATTTCATCCATCAGGTAAATAGTATCACCAATTTTGCCAAATTCATATTTTGTATCAACAAGTATTAACCCTCTTGCTGCAGCGAGTTGTCTTCCTCTTTCAAAGAGAGCAAGTGTATATTTGGTAAGTACTTCCCAGTCGTTTTCATCAACGATTCCCTGTTTAATAATTTCTTCAGCAGAAATATCCTCATCATGTCCTTCCGATGCTTTTGTTGTGGGAGTGATAATGGGCTCGGGAAAATAATCATTTTCTTTCATTCCTTCGGGTAAGTCAACTCCGCATAATTTTCTTAATCCAGATGCGTACGTACGCCATGCGTGACCTGTGAGGTTACCTCTTACCACCATTTCTACTTTAAAAGGTTCACACATTAAACCCACAGAAGCATTAGGCGCAGGGGCCGAAATTAACCAGTTGGGACAAATATCTTTTGTGGCGCCCAACATATATGCAGCGATTTGATTTAATACCTGTCCTTTATATGGGATAGGTTTGGGAAGGATGACGTCGAAAGCAGAAATACGGTTAGAGGCGATCATCACCAACAGTTTATCATTGATGGTGTAAACATCACGTACTTTGCCTTTGTAAAATTTAGTTTGGCTGGGAAACCTTGCATCTTTCATAACCCGAAGATAATACAATGGGCATTTTACGCTAAAAATTCATTTGGGATTATTTTTAAAAATGTCAGTAATGAACTGAATAAAAAAATAATCCTCTTATGTTTTTTCATTTATATTGTATTATTTATTTGTGTCGGTCCAATAATGCATTGCTAACAAAAAATTGCCAATATGAGAAGCGCAACTTTTACACTCACCTTATGCCTACTGTTAACTTTCAATGACAGCTTTACACAAATTACTCATACCATTACAGGAAATATCAGGTCGTCAACTTCTAAGGAGTTGGTTCCTTCTGTATCAATAACCGTTAAAGGAACCACTAGTGGAACATTTTCTGATGATAGGGGGAATTTCAGGATAAATATAAATCAGGCATTGCCTGTAACGCTTGTGTTTACATCTATTGGGTATGAAGCACAGGAAATGCTTGTTACAACCAGTAATGTATCATCACTACAGATTGAACTTATTCCGGGTTCTTCTTTAGGATCAGAAGTAGTGGTATCGGCCAATAGAGTTCCGCAAAAATTATTAGAATCACCTGTATCCATAGAACGAATCAACACTGCCAGCATCCGTAATACACCTGCTACCAGTTATTATGACATTTTGCGACAGGTAAAAGGAGTGGATATGGTGTATTCCAGTTTAACATTCGCTACTCCCAGTACAAGAGGATTTAACGTAAGTGGGAATGCCCGACTTAATCAGTTAGTAGATGGTATGGATAATCAGGCTCCGGGATTGAATTTTTCTGTGGGATCTGTTATTGGGGTTACGGAACTTGATGTAGAGAGTATAGAGTTACTACCAGGTGCGTCATCAGCATTATACGGTGCAGGAGGTATGAATGGTACTTTGTTAATTAACAGTAAAGATCCTTTTAAATATCAGGGACTAAGTGTTCAGGTAAAAACAGGAATAATGCACGTTGATAAAAAACAACGTGATAAACCTGGCGCATACCAGGATTATAGTTTAAGATGGGCACATAAAATTAATGACAGGCTGGCTGTAAAAGTTGGGGCTCAGTTTGTACAGGCTAAAGATTGGGTGGGAGATGACAGAACAAATTACCAGGCAGGAGATGTTTCACAAAATCAGTATGGAAATGTAAAAGCTGGTGACAGACAATCAGATCCTAATTATGATGGTGTAAATGTGTACGGTGATGAAACGACTACTAATCTTGCTGATGGTACATCGGGAGCATCTGTTTTACAACAGGTAGCAGCAGGTATTAAACAGCAGGCCGCTGCCAGTCCTGCACTTCCGCTCATTTCCGCATTTCTTGACTCAACTGTTGGTTCCTATGGAAATGCTTTTAATGTATCCCGCACAGGTTATGATGAAAGAGAAGTTGTTAATAACAATACTGTCAATGTTAAGTTATCTGGTGGTGTTTATTATAAACTTACTGACAATATAGAAGCATCACTGGTGGGATATTGGGGTACTGGTAATACTATATATACAGGAAGTGACAGGTATTCATTAAAAAACTTGAAAATGGGGCAGTATAAGGTAGAGCTAAAACATAAGAATTGGTTTTGGAGAGCTTATACTACTCAGGAAAATGCAGGGGATTCTTATAACGCCACCATCACCACACGACTTTTTAATGAGGCCTGGTTGCCCAGCGCAGGTGCAACAGGGTGGTACTCTCAATACACACAAAATTTTTTACTGGCAAAATTAAATCCTTATGTAAATGCACTTGGAGGAGGTGCTGCTTATTCACCAACACCTGATGGTGCGGCACACGGATTTGCCAGGAACGTATCTGACCAGAATCGTCCGGCTGCAGGATCGGAAAATTTTAATCAGCTTTTTAATCAGGTGGCTTCAACGCCTATTTCACAGGGAGGTGGTTTGTTTTTAGATAGAAGTGATCTCTATGCGACTGAAGGGCAATACAATTTTGGTAATCTTTTTAATTTTGCTGACCTACTGATTGGCGCCAATTTTAAACAATATGTATTAAACTCAAAAGGAACACTGTTTGCCGATACTGCAGGTTCGATTAAAATCAATGAAATAGGAACTTACGCTCAGTTGTCAAGGAGTTTATTTAACGATAAATTACGTCTGACAGCTTCAGGAAGATATGATAAGAATGAAAATTTCAGAGGTAGATTCACTCCAAGGTTTACTGCATTGTTTAAAGTTGCAGAAGATCATAATATCAGAGCATCTTATCAAACAGCGTACAGGTTTCCTACAACACAGAATCAGTGGATAAATCTGGTGATCGGTGGAGGAACTGTATTATTAGGAGGGTTACCAGAGCTCAGAGATTTTTACGGCTTTAATACCAACAAAGCATATACTGTTAACAGTGTTCGCGCAGTAGGCGGTGCGATTATGT
>CAZQIQ010000016.1:58071-69005 GCA_964593835.1 uncultured Chitinophagaceae bacterium | reverse complement strand
GGGTAGATTTGGACTGCGGCGTAGTTTTATGGAAAAAGATTTCGGGGTCAACTATAAAACAGAAGATATTCTTGATGAATATGACATTAATCTTTCGGTTAATTTTCAACACCAGTTTAACGAACGTATAAAAAGTATGACACGCTATTATCTAACAAGATATAGTGCAGATATGAGTGTGAGATTATCACAGGGGGATAGTATCAGTCAAACTACATTCGGTCAGTTAATGAACCGTGTCGAACAACAAATCGCGTATACAATCGATGATCAGCTAGATATCATAGCGGGAGCAGGGGGAACGATCGAAACGATTGATGAAAACATTTTAAGTGATATCAATAATATAACTGCATATTTTGCTTACACACAGGCCAACTGGCATATACTACCGGCTGTAGAACTTACCGGAGGATTAAGATATGATCATATAGTGCATTACGGATGGCGTCTTGATCCCAGTATGGCCATCAGGTATAATATACTATCAACCTTAACAGTAAAAGCTGCTTACGGAACTGCATTTAAAGCACCGGATATGCGTAAACAATATCAGGTTTTTTACAATCCGGCCTTTAACTATATGATGGTGGGCAGCGCAGTATTAAGAAATACTGTTAATGCTCTCAGAGAAAGCGGGCAGGTTAGTCAATATGAATTGGAAACCGTATACGACGAGGTGAAAGGCGTGGCGCTAAATGCAGAAATGAGCAAGTCCTATAACCTTAGCCTCATTTACGAAACGATTAATAAAAAACTAAGAGCCGAAGCAAGTGTATTTTATCATGATATCACCAATCAGATAAATCCTATATTGATCGGAAGAGATATTGATGCTAATCTTATTTACTCATATCGAAATAATGCTAAAGCTTATTATCAGGGAACTGAATTATCATTAAGTGTTACACCATTTAGAGGTCTTCAACTCAGCGGAGGATATCAATTCCTGATAGCAAAAGACGCAACCGTAGGCGATGAAATAAAGGAAGGAGGAAAATTTTTTGATCCCCTGTTTGACCCCCATACAGGATTTGTCAACTATAATCCATCTGCCAGTGATTATTGGGGAATTGAGAATCGCTCCAGACATATGTTTAATGCCAGAATATTTTATACTTATCACCCTCTTCAACTCAGCGGAAATATAAGAGTAAATTTCAGAGGTAAATATCCGTTTAGCGATAAAAACAACAATGGTTATATGGATCGGTTTGATACGTTTGTAAGAGACCATTATTTATTAAATGCGGGTCTTGAAAAAAAACTGCTTGAAAGGAAATTATCTCTTCGTTTTACCATAGAGAATATACTGAATTTTGTTGATCAAAAAGTTCCTGCTCAACCGGGCAGAATGTTTTTTATTGGAGCTGCTTACCATTTTCAGTAAAAATGATGATGATACATAAACAACCATATCTATATGTTAAATAATATCCAGGAATTATATCATGATATTGTATACGACGATGTTGTATTTATTGAGGAAAATTTTCGTGCAGGCCTAGGATTTAGAAAAACCCTGATCATGCTTGCCAAAGAAAATGTATATACATTCTTTATAAAGATCCGTCAGGTAAAAGAAAATAAAAGTATATGGGAAAGTTCGGTCATTCAGTCTGTAATGATTGATGCTCCCTGTAATGGCCTCTCTCTATTGCTGAATAAAGAAGAAATGGAAAGATTGTATAAAATGCTCGAAATAGCGAATAATTTCTTTGCAGAAAATGTATCCGAAGATAGATCACCTGAAAAATCAGTTCTTACCTCATTTCTGTATAATTAAAGAACATTTTGCCAGGATCAATATATAAACACAGGATATGAGACAATTACATATAATTCAAATAATACATGATTAACAGATACTGTATTTCATATAAAAAAAAGCATTTTGAATATAAATGAAATCGTATTTCGTAAATATTTTTTTCATGAATATTTTAATCTTTGTATACTAAAACTAATCTGAAAATAATTATCATGTTGAGTAATAACATTAAAGAAGCAACAAAGTCAGCCCATCAGCAACTCGAAGTCATAGTGGTCAAAAAACTTAAGTCCATTAGAAGCAATGCAGACTATGCTGATTTACTAAAACATTTTTACGCTTATTTCAGTAAAGTGGAACAGGCCATCCGTCCTTTTATTACAGAAAATGTTTTACCAGATTATAAAGAAAGGAGAAACAGCACTTATATTAAAAAGGATATTGAAGCATTAGGAAGTACTACAGACGAACTTCCGGCGGCTCAGGCTCCTGATATCCATAACACTATTGGTGCCCTTGGTGCATTATACGTTATGGAAGGGTCGATTATGGGAGGAAGGATTATTGTTCAGATGCTAGAAAAAGGGGGTATTACAGAAGGCGTTTCGTTCTTCTCAGGATATGGTGAATCAACAGGCACTATGTGGCAACGTTTTACAGAAGTACTAAATAAACATGCTGTTACTAATGAAGATGAAGAAGAAGCCATTGCTGTAGCCAATGCTACATTCACAAAATTTGGAGAAGTTTTTAGCAGTGTTGCAGTAGAGTAGTTTAACTTAAAATGATTAGAATATTAAAATCAGGGGCTCTATTATTACACATAATATTTGCGTGTTTTATTACCGCTTTCGGTCAAAAAACAAATTACAGTGGAATAGTTACAGATATAAGTGGTAAGCCGCTGGAAGGCGTTACCATTCGTCTCGAGCCTGATCGTCATCTAATCCAAACAAACAATAAAGGTTTTTTTGAAATACAGAATATATATGCTGGAACATATACTTTGTATGCCAGTAGTATCGGATTTAAAACACATGTGCAGATAATTGAAATATCCGAAGAGACGAATCTTCGGATATCTATCCTGCTTGAGCACGGCATCAATGAACTCGATGAAGTAACAGTAGCTGCAACAGGAAAAAATAGCAGCCCCGATAATCTTTTGGATATACAGGGGAGCGCAATGCCTGTAACAGTAATCACCAGACAAACCATTGAAAAAATGGGAAGTCGTCGCCTGGATGAAATCCTGAAAGAACAAACTGGAATGGGAATAGTTAATGATATTGCCGGAGGCGCAAGAGCTACAGGTATTCAGATGCAGGGATTTGGTTCGGAATACATAATGATATTAATAGACGGCCAGCCGATGATAGGAAGAAACTCCGGTAGTTTTGATTTATCCCGTATCAGTGTTACGAATATAGAACGAATAGAAATCATTAAAGGAGCATCATCCTGTTTATTCGGAAGTGATGCACTGGGAGGAGCTATTAATATTGTTACCCGTCACGGTGCAATACAACCGCAGGCTTTAGCCTCTCTACAATATGGAAGTCTGAATATAATTGATGCAACGGCAGAAGGAGAAATGCCCTTTAACCATAAGAGAGGTTCCGTCAATCTGGCTGCTAATTATTATCATAGTGATGGGTATAATACTGATCCTACATATATAGCGAGAGGGACAACTGCTCCTCCTTATGATGATTACAGTATACAGGGACGTGCCAGGTACCAGCTTACCAAAAAAGGAGTACTGGGAATGAGCGGACGTTTTTCATTGAGAAGATCCTATATGGAAAAACGATTCAGGGGACAATCAGGAGATGACCAGGTTTCGGGCGACCGACAAAATATCAATGACGTTAATCTTTCTACCTATTATAATCATGAGTTCAGCAACGGATTAAAAAGCATGACGCGATATTATCTGACCCGTTATCAGTCTGATATGAGTGTAATATGGCAGCAACAAAACAGTTCGGTAAGTAATGAAGAGTTTACTCAACTTATGCACCGCATAGAACAACAATTTGCTTATGCATATAGAGAAAGAATACAATTTACCGGTGGATTTGGAGGCTCTGTAGAAAAAATGCAATCAGGTGCTTACCAGCATGTCAATAATATGAATACCTATTTTGCTTATCTGCAATCAGACTGGAAGATTACTCCAACTACAGCACTGGTAACAGGTTTAAGATATGACGGCAATAATACGTATGGAGGCAAATTAAATCCGAGTGCAGGGCTGCAACAGAAAATAAACAACCGTATTCTATATAAATTATCTGCCGGAACGGGTTTCAAAGCGCCTGATTTTAAAAACCGCTATCAGGTTTTTGTGAATCCATCAAGCAATTACATGGTTATAGGAACAGATATCCTACAGCAGACACTTGAACAAATGCAGCAGAATGGTGAGATCAGCGAAATCAGACAATACGTACTACAACAAATAGCGGGCAACCTGCAACCAGAAAAATCGCTATCAATAAATAGCGGTATTACATGGAGTCTTTCCGACCATTTAAAATGGGAAATCGGAGGTTTTTATCATCATCTAAATCACCAGATTAATAGTATTCAGATCGCTACAGGAAGCAGCAACCGACTCATATTCACCTATCAGAATTTACCTAAATCATTCAATACCGGGTTAGAAACTTCTTTTTCATGGCTTCCTGTATCCGGATTAGAAATTAATGGCGGCTATCAATTTCTTATCGCTAAGGATATGAGTGTAAAAGATAGCATACTATCCGGAAACTACCCCTGGTATAAAGTACGTAATAATACAACTGGTGAAACTTTTGATTCTAAACCTTCAGATTACTGGGGAATAGAAAACCGTTCCAGACACATGATTAACATAAGATTGTTTTATAATTGGGGAGGTCCGAGAATTAAATTCTCTTTCCGAATGAATTATCGCGGGCACTATCCTTTTGGTGATGCCAATAATAACAATTTTATAGATAGGTATGATCAGTTTGTAGATGGATATTTTCTGTTTAATAGTACCGTAGAAAAAAGACTAATGAAAGATCATTTAAATATTCGTCTGACTGCCGACAATTTATTCGACTATACCGACAGGCTTATTCCTGGTCAACCCGGTAGAATTATTTTGCTCGGCATCAGCTACAGATTTTTTAAAGATTATTAAGCGCAGAAGAAGAGAACAACTGTATATTTCTATACATCATTTCATTATCTATACTACAACAAACGATTATTTATATTCCCCAAGCATTGTTTTTGAAAAGGTACGTAATAAATTTTTTTATACTTGGCGGTCAATAAACCCGGTTTAACTATGATATTATATAATCAATGCTCTGTTATGGATATCAGATGATACCTGTTTACAACATCCATTTTACGACTGCGACACATTTCTTTCAATTTGAAACTTTCATAAGCATACCGAATTACTTTACTAATAAGACCTTAGTGATATCTACCAGCCGACTCTACACACCTTCCCTCTGGCATGAGTTTTTTAGGTAAAAATTGAATCTGGGTATTGCAATCAATAACCAGTTTTTATAGTCAATACTTTAAAAAAAATATCATGGCTAGAACAGCAACTAAAAAAAGCACAACTAAAAAAAAGTCCCCTGCAAATGCCGGGGTAGGCAAGGGAAACTCCCTATTGCACAAATACTTTGTTGATAGTCTAAGGGATATCTATTATGCCGAAAAAGCGATTACCAAGGCTTTACCTAAAATGAAAAAAGCCGCAACTTCTGAAGAATTAAAACAGGCATTCGAGGATCATCTCACAATGACGCATGAGCAGATATCCCGTCTGGAAGAAGTATTTACCTCTATAGAAGAAAAAGCAAGAGGTAAAAAATGCGAAGCCATCGAGGGTATTATTAAAGAAGGAGAAGAAGTAATTGAAGATACCGATGAAGATACAGCCACTCGGGATGTTGGTCTAATTATGTCTGCTCAAAAAGTAGAACATTATGAAATTGCCTCTTATGGCGGATTGGTACAACTTGCTCAAACCTTAGGATTCGAAGAGGCTGCCGAATTACTACAGATCACTCTCGACGAAGAAAAAGAAACCGATGCTGCACTAACAGGCATTGCTGAGAATAATGTTAATTATGAAGCGAGCGAAGAGGCAGAGTAATGAAGAAGATGGGTAAGCTTCTATGCCCTATAAAGTAATGGATTATAGAAGGTATAGATACTACATAATCCAAGAAGGTTTTACTTTCTTGGATGTAACTCCTTTGATATTCTCACTGCTATACAGATTTACGATCATGTGATCGTAAATCTGAAAGTTTTTACTTGTTGTGATGCCAAGGCTCTTTAATTGCTATGTTGCATGGTCGTAGACGGTGAAGTTGTTATTTGCCGTAACACAAAGGTGTTTTAATATTTATAATCATACAGTGTGAAGATATTTCGTTTGAAGTAATTTTGAGGGGAAGAGATTAATATCATCTATCTATAGAAGCATAATTATTCATTTTATTTTTCTTTAATTTCATACAAAAATCATCAAAACATACGAGCATTATTATTCCAGTCAAAACAGATATAAATTCAGGGAATAATTAATTTGCCAGTTAGGTGTGTAACATGAGTTATGTACGTAACTGCATAAGAAATTAATTATTCCCACTTTTTTATCTAGGCTTTTATTTGGATACATAACTAAACTTCCAGTCCAAATTTTACTAATATTCTTTTAGTCCTATTCTTCTCGGATTTAACTCATTAAGCCATCTTTTCTCAACTGATAGTACTATGCTAACTTCCATTATTTCTTATATACCTGATTTATTCTATAGCTTCTACATATCCTCAATCTCATTCCCCAATTAACATCAGTCACGTAATATAATCCTTCTAGTGTACACAGCGTTACATATTTCATACCTGTTTATTCACTCAGACAGACAGAACTCAACTCCCTGGATTACATTAACATAATTCCTTTCATTATTCTTTACATTGAAAATTTCTGCTTTTTCTTTAAAACTCTTTCTCGATCATTTCATTATTAAGTACAGCACCTGCAATATTTCCTGAAGAAACCGCATTGGCTACAGAACGCATCATACTTGTATTATCTCCACACGCAAATACATTTTCAACACTTGTTTTTTGATAAGTATCAATTTTTATAAGACCATGCTCTGTGAACTCACATCCTAAATCTTCTGGAATTTTGCAGTGTTGTTTAAAATCAGGTCGGGAATAAATGGCTTTCACAGAAAAAGATGAGTTGTCTTTAAAAATAATTTCGGTAACATGACCATCATTATGCTTTAGATGATCAATCTCCTTTTCAATTATTTGAATATTATGTTTTACTATTTTTTCAGTTTGTTCTTGCGTAAGCAGTGATTTTCCGTTAGTGAAAACTGTAAGATCTTTAGTCCAGTTATGAATGAGTTGTGCATAATGAAACGCAAAATTTCCATTTGCCAAGATTCCAGTCTTCTCATTTTTTACTTCATACCCATGACAATAGGGACAATGAATAACAGATATACCCCAACATTCTGAAAAACCCTTAATATCAGGCATAATATCCTTCACTCCCGTTGCAAAAATCAATTTCCCTGTTTTATAATTACCCCCGGTATCCGTAATTATTTCAAACCCTGCTGCTGATTTTTTTCCACTAACAGCAAGTCCACTGACAAATTTCACCGTGTTGTATTGCAAAACCTGTTCTCTGGCCTTCCTGGCAATAACATCAGGTTTTTCACCATCCTGCGTAATAAAATTGTGTGAGTGAGGTGTTTGCCGGTTACAAGGCAAACCACTATCAATGACCAACACATTTCTCAATGCCCTTCCTAAAGACATTGCCGCAGAAAGTCCTGCATAACTTCCTCCTATAATAATTACTTCATAGTCTTTATTATCCGTCATTTTATTCCTTTTTTTAAATACAAATGATGAAAAAGGCATAGTGAATACAGCAAAAACAAGTCCACTATGCTTGATTATTTCTCGTCGTGTTATTCGGCTTTTAAACATTGAATATAAATGAGTTTTATATCACACTGCCTGACATTACACTTCTAAGGATAGACTGTTATATACCTGCGGAACAGACCGCATATTTTAATACTACACATGATCCTATTAAAACGCTGCGAAATCAAAGTTAGTAATAAATGCAACAATATTGCAATTTTTATTTTATTAGAAGTCAATACAGATCTGAAAATATTATGAGTTAGCCTGAGTGTAGAGTACGAGGATGTCTTTTTGATCAGGTTCCTGAATAAAAGAGCGTTTATCAAAAGACTGACACACTTTGGTTTTTATTCATGTGTTGAACTTTTCTAACAATCAGACAATTTATGAAAGAGAATCGTGTGATGATACAGAACTATAAATCAGTGTTATTCAAAAAGAATGTTGGCGCGCAAACAATTCATTTAAAGAGTCCCAAACACTATCAGCCATTAGACAATTAAAAATCCATCTGGTAGTTTCATATTTTCTGGCAAATGAGTGATTAGATAAGCTATATCTAACAATTGGAGAGAAAAAGAAACTCAGCGCATTGACTGCAGAGCTTATACATTATCTAATATTGACAGACAATACATAATCATTTGTTTTACTATTTACTAAGGAAATAGACAGTATTAAAATCTGATTTAAGTGTTTAAGAAGACGCTCCAGAGATGGATATTTTTTTTAAAATGTAAAAGGCAAATTAAATATTATGTGTCACGCATAGAGCATAATGTATGTATTAATTTAGAATAGCAATCTTCCAGTAAATCAGGCTGTTGAAAAGTGTCTTTTATTACTGAACCGGATTATCAGAATAAGGAGACTTGAACATTTAAAAACCGCTTTTAAAATAAGTTGATAATAACAGATAACAAATTATTACTGTTCGGATATTTAAAAGGAAATAGTCATGAAATAATCAGTCTGTTTAGAATTATGTGTAATAGGAAAGAATTGATATGTAATAGTTAATATTTAATCTGACAGCATAGTATCTATCCTATCATCTGATAATTTGTACGTTTTCAAAATTATCAATATTAATATGTTTGATCTGTCGCAGATCATCCAGTGTTTTGGTGGCATCAGTTCCTATGTAAGTATTATTTGTCTTATCAACAAAGTATTTATCATGGTTATTATCTACCTGATAAGTATTGCCTTCACTATCCTGCACTGTATGTTCACCTCTGATCACATTAATAAACTTTTCATGCTGAACATCCTGGGCTGCCTGGTTTCTTCTCCACTGTTCATTTCTGGCATCTGCAGCCTGTTGTAAATCGGCCATTCTTTGCTGATGAGCTGCGGCATTGCGTTGCATATCAGCCATTCTTTGTTGATGCTGCTGCGTCATCCGCTGTGTATTTTGTTCAATAGATGCCATCGTTTGCTGATGTTTTGCATTCTGCGCCTCAACCCATCTCGGGTTATTTACCTTCGATTTCATCATCTTAATCATCTTTACCGAAAGGTCTTTCGGGTCACCAGCTGTGCAAAAACCACTGACTTCTGGTATCCACATTTGTCCGAGACTAATTACTGCACCATTTAATTCACCGTGAATAGTACGTCCATTTGATATATACTCAAAACGATAGCTAACAGTGGATACATCGACATTTACATTTGTTTTTTCCTTTTCTTTCTGCATGAGTTCAAGCAATGGGCGATTATCAAACTTTTCAACAATCCGGAATCCTTCCATCTTACCAAAGTATTTTCTGAGATAATCACTAAAATAAGTTTCTGCTGAAACATGATTAGCAATCTGGTAAGGGTATTTGATATTAAGTTGTCTGTATGGTACGTCAAGACCAGACCCCGGAAGTGTGTATACCGGAAGGCGTGGATCACCCATGTAGATTACTGTTTTTTTGTCCGGCGAAACACTTGTTATCAGCGCACGGGGACTTTCATGTAGACGGTGCAATAATGCTGCATTTACCCATCCCTTAGGCATATCAATGGAAAAGCTGTTTTCCATCATTTCATGAACGCTTACCCATCCCTGGGGTTGCGCAACACTGGCCACTTCCGTAACAGTCGGCATTGGGGTCTTCTCTGTCGAAGCGGCTGTTTTAACTTCTGCCCTGTCATCCTCTTCTTCCGTACTGGTTGTTTCTGATACCGGCGTATGGCCGTTTCTAGCCAGTGCTTTTTGAAAAGCCTCATTTTCCGGCACACCACCACATGATGAAAGTATTATAATAATGAACAAACTGGTTACAACAGGTATTTTTCTCATTCTGCAGATTTTAATGGTATATCGTATAAATAAGTATTTGTCATCATTAGGGATAAGATTATTTTCCCCTTATCCGCCTTATGGAAACAGATTTTAAATTGTGAGGTTAAAGAAGTCGCTGTCAAATCACTGATGTAATATAATAATATTAAACACACACTACTTATTAAGCGACATTAAAGAATGTAATTAAAAAAATCATATGTCGGAAAGAAAATCATTGTTACGTATATTTATATCAGGTAGATTTGCATCTGATTTTTAAGCCATGTTCAATGAAATATAGCCTTGTGAACCAGCGATTCAGTATCTGTATATTATTTGATCTTTTTACATTAACTGCCCTCCCTTTTATAACTGCTATAGCTATACATTATGCAACAACAACTCCTATAAACGGATTACTTTTAGGCAGGTGGTTTGTTTTTTGGACAATAGGAGTACGATTAATGGTGGCAGGCCTCACAGAAGTAATGAGCAGTAGAAGACAGGGAAATATTATATTCTTACAAGGAAGTGAGAGTGGGGAGTATAGGAAAATAATCGGGTATTTAAAGATCCTCCTGGCAGCTTTGGGTTTTTTGTGTATGATAAAAGCCCAATCATCTTTAATAGCAGCACTTACAGCAGGGATTTATCTTGGCTTAACCGGATTCCGTCATGATTTCAAAAAACCATGTACAGCTATTGAATGGCTGTATTTGGGATACGATATTATAGTATTTTTCGTAATCATAACGTGTCTTGTCTTTTAAATTACAGCAAAATCATATCCACACTAAGAATATAGGTCGATAACATTATCCCTCTGACATTGTATTCAATAATAACGAGGCAATAAAATAAATGAAAATTCGGAACTTCTGATACTCACTTCCAATAACGGAAAGTTTTTTCATT
>CAZQIQ010000016.1:4589-58061 GCA_964593835.1 uncultured Chitinophagaceae bacterium | reverse complement strand
TTTTCATTTGATTTTAACATTTCTACTTTAAGGCAGATAACCCAAAAACACTCCGGCAAAGGCAAATCATCATAGATATTTTAAAATATTGAATAGGAAATAAACAATAACTTTTTTCCATCAGATTCCTAAATAAGAAGAGGGTATATCAGATTTGATATACCCTCAGGCATGAAAATGCCTTCTATCCATAACCCGTCCTGGTTAGCGTTCTTATAAAATATGTAGTATCGCGATTAAATTGACTAGGCTGTTGGAGCAGAAGCCGTAGGTGCAGTCACTCCATTTGTTTGCTGTGAAGATGCATCAGGTGGATCATTCTCTTTGGATTTTAGTACCAGATACGTTGCGCTACTGATTCCGGTTAGCGCTAAAAGGGTATCACTCAATTCAGGCAAAGATGATCCCGACCCTGTTTCTGAAAGTTTATATATATAAACGATAACTGCGATGAGTGTCCATGCAAAATTTTGAAACCTATGAAGACTTATCCCATTGTCATCAGAAAGTATATCTATAAAAAAACCCTGAGAAGGTCTGTTTTGATGACGAGATCTGTTATCATTTATTTCATTTTTATCAATAACAGAAGATGCTACTGCTGTTCCGGCAAATATCCCCATCAACACCAAAGCTGTTTTATTAATAGCACCAAGACTAAGATCTCCTTTACATAAGGAAAGATATATATAAGCAGACGAAATGATTACTGTCCAGATACCAAACTGCACTTTAGTAAGACTGAACGGAGCATTACTATGGGTAAGTTTCCATTTTTTTGTTTTTTGTAATTGTTCAGCATTTGCAGCAAATTCATCCTCATTACTTATTTCCTCACGCAGGAGATTACTGTAAAAAGCAAGAACAAGAAATACTATAGTAATAATAGATACTGCCACAATAGTAGCAGTGACACCTATATCTGACACAGTTAATAACATTGATAATAAACCTAACATAAATAATTATTTAATAGATGTTTAAATTTTAATTGCTCCTGCAAGAACACCCATTACTGAATTAATAATCGCATTCCGAAACTCATCAATCCTGATTTCACTAATTCCTACTTGTTTCAACGCAGTTAATTTTTCCAGAGAAGTCTGTTCTTCCAATAAAAAACTGAGGTCTTCTTTAGTTAGGGATCCGCTCTCTACCTCCTGAGCCCAACGCTGAAGATTTAATTTCATTCCGTCAATGCTAGCCTTACCGGCCGCTTTAGCTTCTTCAACATAATCCTTAAAGGATTGCTGCGCGATGGTTGTTACACCTGATTTAAGATCTTCGTAAATCTGATCAATATTGATACTCATGACTTAAAATTTTCTAACAGATTAAGGATTTAATTGTTGAGGTTTTATTTTTCCACTTTCCAACTGTGAAATCTGGTCAAACGAAGTAGCTATGATCGATTGAGACTCTTTTATAAAAGTCTCATCGAGCTTTCCTTCTTTTTTCCACCTTGCTATAAAACCGCCGAATAAATGTCCGGATGAATCTTTTAAAACAGTCCACATCTTTTCCGATATAATATTTTTAGGTCTGTTTTTTTCATACTCATAAATTTTATCTATTTCAGTTTGCACCTTTTGTATGTCAAACTGATGAATCGAAAAACTATCAGTAGCATATCCCATAATATTTAATGCATCTACTTTAATTGTAGTTGTTTGAGAGTACGCATACTGATCGAACTTTGATATTGAGTAACATCCTGTATGGATAAGGACGACTATTAATGGAAATAATATTTTCTTTATCATAATTTATTGTGTTAACAGATATATTTATTTACAGGTAAGGGACTTTAATAGGTTTATTATAATAGTCCTAGCAGATTAAGATGACCTGAGAATTCGACTCATTTACCCACCTATTAATTTTTAGCTATTTTTTATTCCTGCAAATGTATTTCAGTCGGGGACACGCCTCAATAGCTAAAACAGGCTATTTATTGCTAATAAAAAGACTTAGACCTTCTTTATATCTATGTAGTCTATCTGGAAGTCCATTGTAACCACCATTGATTATATGTGTAATAGCTTTAAAATTGACAAGGTTATCACCTTCATCAATTGGTTGAGTGATATTTATTTTATCAGCAATGGTGTTTAAATGTTTTTTATTCCAGAACCATCCAGCGCTCAACGCTGCGTATTTCAACTGCTGCGGTGAACTTGAGTGAATATTTTTCCCTCCTAATAATGTAGGATTAGCAACAAAATCCTCGTGTAGTTCATTGCTTAAAGCCTGATAATTTGCTTTTCCGGTAATTTGTATCAATCCTCTTCCTTTGTATTTAACACCATCTCCAGGAAGAATGTTACCTAAATCTTTTCTACCCTCATAAGCTTGTCCACTGGCAAGTTCTTCAGTGTAAAACAGACCTCCACTTTCATGAGCCACCTGAGCTATAAAACATAACTGCCTGACAGGAGTATCAATATTATATAAAGAAAGGGTATTGAGAATGTAGGGTTCGAATATTTGTGCATTTGCTACTGTAGTACAGGCTATGGATTTTAACTGAGCCGTTGTCATAATGATCAATTTTAATTAAGGGTAACTGAATAATCTTTTTCCAGTGTTTTTTGTATTAATACATAAGGCTGCTTATCAATTTGCAGATAACTATTAAACGGATTATCGAGTGATAATATCAGGAATAAACACAAAGCCAGAAAACCGGAAAAAAAAGACAGATAGATCCTTTTCAGGATTATTGACTCTACATTAAATAAAAAGGAAAAAACAATCAACAATACTGTTCCCACCTGAAGAACAAGCCAAACGATATCGGGCACTCTCGAGTGTACATGGCTTAAACGGCTTCTTCTAAGTTCTGATATTTGACTTAGGTCATCACTAATGACAGCAAATGTATTATTCTGGAGTTCATTCTGAGGATGTTTAACCTGCAGCATCATCCTTAAATAAGGAATAGCACTTGACTGGCTGCCCAAGTTGTCATTTACCGTACCCCATTCATCCTGCATTACTATATTGCAATAATTATATAATGCCTGATAAACAGGCGTACGTATTGAATCAGGCATAGCTGAAGAATGAACAATGATGCTATTCATTTTATCACTTTCTTCCTGTATGCTTTTCTTGAGATCTTCATAATCCTCCCAGACTGCTACAAACACAAAAGCAAGTACCAGTGAATAAATGAGACTGATCGCTCCAAACATCACTCCGGCTATTTCATTATTTACGATAATACGTTTGTTCAAACCCGTCTTATTAAAAAGCGATAAGCCAAATTGCGACAACAGTATGATCGTGATCACAAATAGCAGACATAAAAGTGCTGCAGGAATTTTTGCACTTAATGCAGAAAACATTGTTAGCTCCATACAATAAAATTCAATGTAGTTGCCCAGAGAAGGAAACCACTGATTAATATGATATCTTTTTAGATAAAAGTTTTACGGGGTGGATATCGACAGCAATTTGGCAAGGTGTATCGTACGAGTCAGGAATAGTGCGCTTTTATTACTGTGTTTTAAAACACAAAAATAGAAAGAGGAGAAGGCTATGCCAATAGCTAGAAGAGGCTATTCTGTAACGCTCTTGAAAAAGTCACTCTTTGAAAGCCATTTAGCTTATGGCCTGCTATTGATATTGAACTATCAGATAGCTTTCCAATAGACGAAGCGCATGAATAATTTAATAAGAACAGATGAGTGAATCATACGGAAGTAAACTATAGCCAGTTAAAGGTTTCTTTCGCTGGATTATCTACACATCATATCAGTTCTACTATATTTTTCTGAATTGCTGTAGCAACAGCCTCCGATACGCTATGTACCTGAAGTTTATGGTAAATATTTTTTATATGATTATTCACAGTAAAAATTGAAATATGCAGCTGGGCGGCAATCATTTTATGGCTTAAGCCCCTAACCATATGAGTGAGTATCTCTACCTCTCTTGTAGAAAGATTAAAGTTTTCTTTATTATCAGAACCCTTCTTCATTCCAAAATACTGCAGTACCCTTCGGGCTATGGTAGGTGTCATAGGAGCACCACCTGTCACAACATCCCTTATAGCATCTATCACCTTATCATTAGGTGTTTTTTTAAGGATATATCCGTGAGCACCAGATTGAAGACAGGTAAAAAGATGTTCATCATCTTCAAATACCGTTTGCATGATTATAAATACATCAGGATAATAGCTTCTTACCAGCTTTACACCCTGTATCCCATCAACTCCCGGCATACGAATATCCATTAATACAACATCCGGTTGCACAATGGCAAAGTCTTCAACCAAGTGGGAGCAATCCTTATAATCTCCGACACAAACCATGTCATTTTGCAGGCTTAACATAAGTTTAAGCGCTTCCCTCCTTTCTGCATGATCATCAAATACAGCAATCCTTAGCATATGCTAACTTTAGAATAATTATAAATAACATACAGGCTACCTCAATCCACATGGAATAAGATATCCAAAGGCGTATAGGGGTGAGAGATACGTATTAAGTGTATGCAAAATACAATATTTTATTTGCATAATAATAAAAAAGCAATATTAATGATGAGAATAGATACGGCTATTAATTGTATTGAAATGAGGTATTCACCATACAAGTAAGCATCTGATAGTTAACACCGATTTTAAAATTCGACAGTAATAGTAGTTCCGGTACCGGGTTTGGAAGTTATAGAGAATACACCTCCCAGCATAGAAGCTCTATATCTCATATTAGCTATACCGTTACCCTCTTTTATTCTTGCGCTATTTACATCCATCCCACCACCATCATCTCTGATTGAAAGTCTCACCAGCTCATCCGAAACTGACAGATCAATCCAAACATTTTTTCCATTGGCATATTTGGCAATATTGTTTAGCGCTTCTTTATAAACAAGATAAAAATCCCTTCTCTTTTCCATTGAAAGGCGTATTTGATTAAGGCGCTCATCAAAATAGAAATGAAGGGTGTATCCTTTTGCCTCCAGCAACTGAGTAGCATGTTCGCGCATCCTGTTTATAATATTTTCAAAAGCATCGTTCTTCGTATTCAGATTCCATACAATATCATCCATTGATT
Source organism: uncultured Chitinophagaceae bacterium (assembly GCA_964593835.1). Lineage (GTDB taxonomy): Bacteria > Bacteroidota > Bacteroidia > Chitinophagales > Chitinophagaceae > Flavitalea. The sequence continues at coordinate 52,992 of CAZQIQ010000016.1, read as the reverse complement.
CCATGATCTCCGATGCATGCTCCGTGATCTTCTTTAATAGTGTTTCATTGGAGAAGATTTTGTCCCGCATCTGATCGTGAATAATCTTGGAATAGATAGCAATGGTACTGATGGATGACCCTACTTCATCGTGCAGATCCCTGGCTATACGGTCTCTTAAACTCTCGAATTTTAACACCTGCTGGATTCTATATCGGTACAAAGCATATGCTATTAATACAATGCCAACAATCACCAGTATTTTAAACCACCACGTTTGCCACCATGGAGCTTTTATATATATAATTAATTTTTCTGCATCCCCTACCCAGTTATTTGTTTCATAACAAGCCTGAACAAGAAATCTGTATTTTCCGGCATCCAGGTTTGTATATGTAGCTTCGTTTATATTTTCAGAGTATACCCAATCCTTGTCGAAGCCTTCCATTTTGTAACGAAATCTTATATTAGGATATCTTCTGAAATCCAGTGCAGAAAAACGAAGAGTGAGCATATTCTGCTCATGACGTAATTCAATTTTTTTTGTGTAATTGATATCGCTCTTTAACAATGGATCTGCTGACGTAATAGGCTTATTAAATAGCCTGAGTTCCGTAAGCGCAACAGGAGGCGAAGGCAATAGTGAAATATCTCTTGGATTAAAATAGTTAAGTCCGTTTAATCCTCCAAAAACGAGTGTTCCGCTATTGGTTCTGGCATAAGCATACCTATTAAATTCATTTCCCTGCAAACCATCATTTACATCAAAATTCCTAACACCATGTGTTGTGGTATTAAAAATAGACAATCCTTTATTACTACTTAACCATAAGTTATTGTCGTAGTCTGGCAGAATTCCATATATCACATTATTACTGAGTCCCTGATTTACAGTAAATCGTTCAAACTTACCCGAAAACTTATCCAATTTATTCAGACCACCTCCTTTTGTGCCAATCCATAAATATCTACCTGGATTCTGTATATCTGAACAGAATGACAAAATAAAATTATTGCTTAAGCTAGAAGCATTAGCCGGATCGTACAAATAAGAGTGTTTTATTGTTTCTTTATCTGTATCGAAACAATACAATCCGCTACTCGTCCCTAGCCATATCATTCCATTTTCTTCATAAATACTGTTTAGAAAATCAAAACCAATATTGTGCTTTACTGAAGGGTAATTATATCTTTTAAACTCACCGCTACTGATCTTATATCGTAAGAACCAACTTTTATACCCCATCCAAATATTATTATTTATGTCAACATATACAGGGTATGGAACGGAACCAAATTCATTAAAAGGTATCGGGATACTTTTTACCTGTCGGGTAGAGGGATTATACTGATGAATATTTCTTGTCGAGCTAAACCAAATATTTCCATCATTATCTTTCGTTAACGGTGTTGAAGTCTGAAGAGATAAATATTTTCTTACAATAGCAAGTATGCTGGTATCAACAACCGGGTTTCTTTTATTTAGATCAATTGTTTCAAAATGATTAGTAATTATTTTTCCCGGTGTTAATTCCAGTATCTGATAAATATTTTTCTCTCGAAGAATATGATGAAATTTTTCAACTTCTGGATCATACAATAACAACCCATATCCACCAGATCCCAACCATACAACTCCTGTACGGTCAGTAAATAAAACCTGCGGAGTGTTAAGTATTTTCTGATGTATTGAGCTTGATGAAACGATCGTATCTGTATTACCTGACTGCAGATGATATAATATTATTTCGTCCTTGCATGCCAGCCACAACACATTATCCTTACTGATAGTCCAAACTATATTTTCATTAGGATAAGAAAAAAGATATTCAGGATATTTAAAATTATAATCAGGAAATCTGATAATATTTCCGTTATTCAAAATCAGGCTGTGATTTACAGTATCTTCTAACATTTCAGGGATAAAAATCCCTTCCTTTGGAGTGAAAGAAAATCGTTCTATTAATTTATACCCTCCTAAAGTGTCCGTAAAGCTAAATTCTAAAACACTATTATTTGTTGTAATAAATACCCGATTACGGCTATCAATAAATATATTTTCTACACCTTCTTTTAATGGATCTTTTATTAAAGGAGTGAATGAATATTGATCGGTTTTTGATGCCGGATTTTTTTTGATACTTAGCATATCTATGCCAGCAATGCTGCGGATCCATAATAATCCATTTTTATCCTCTTTAATATCAAGTATATTATTGGATCGAAGACCATTGGGTTGCTGGCGGAAATGTTTAAACGTTCGGGACTCTCTGTCAAATAGCTCCAGACCATTATTCCGTGTACCAATCCATAGCCGCCCCGCCGCATCTTCATGTATACAGGTCAGGTCATTACTGGCTATAGAAGTAGTATCCTCAATATCGTTATGATAGGATGTAAAAGCATAACCATCATATTTATTGAGTCCGTCAGATGTGGTGATCCACATAAGCCCCTTCTTATCCTGAGTAATAGAACTTATATAACCCGAGAACAAACCGTCATTATTGGAAAGCATTTTGAAACTGCGGATCCCCGGGGATTGAGCAAAAGAATAACTGATCACCAATATTGCAATTGATAACGCTATAATCTGTTTAACAATAAAAGAGCCGCTCTGGCAGGGATAGAAGGGCATACGCCAAGCAGTAAAAATAACAGAATCACATCCTACCCTGTAAATTAGTTATTCACTTTTTGACTGTTATTGTGGACAATAAAAATAAATTCCTGGCGGTTGATCAATATCAAACAGTAATATATGTTACTGAATAAACAATCTATTGATATTGAATTTATAAAGCATTAATTATTTAATTCAAATAAACAGTAAATAATTAAAAATGAACACTACAGAATATCTATTTTCCAAACCTATTATTAAAATATAAGAGCAAACCTCCATGAGAGTATTAAATAAACATCAGGAATTTCAATTATAATCAACAGCTGCCTACTTAAAACAAAAGAGGAGTATATCAAAATTTGAAAGGCCTCTGGAACACAAACGAAAATATCCTCCAATGGATATGCGAATAAAAAGAGATTGTATTGGCCTTTTGACTCGCTCATTTTCTATGCTACACAGCTATCAAAAAACGCTTTAACCGGGAAATTCCCTACTGCGGAAACTTTCCCAAAAACAAAACAATATTCCAAGTACGAAAACAACTTCCCGTATCAAACAGAAAATCCCATTACAAAATCATTTCCCATAATAAAATGATTATAATCCATGCACTATAAATAGTCATGAAAACACTATAAAGACTTAAATAACGCGCAGGTATTTAAGCTAAAAAATATACATAAACGCGAGATATAATCAGGTATAATCAGGAATATTCAAAACATGTCTTGCCTTTTAAAAATGGCAAACGGCGACATTCATTTATTATACTGATATCACCATATATTTAGGGACTTGATAAAATAAAAAGTCATGATGATGACGTCTTCCTATATTTCAGGACAGAATAATAAAATTGAAAATCCGGAATGATAACCTTCCCTCAATACCGGAGATATATAAAGTATATTTTCCGGGATCAGCAATATCATAGTAATCTTAAAAAATTTAAGATAACGGCACCACATTAAAAAAGAAAAAGCAAAATATCAATCTGTACAATACCGACAATATATATGAATAGTTTCAACTCAAATGATAGGCGTAATTATTAATTCGAATTCAATAACACAAAACAATTCCCAAACTCCCGAATTTTATCATAGCTATTTCAAATAAGCTGATGCTAACCATTTTTTAATATTAAAAAATGCTTTTATTAAGCACCCAATCAATATTCTATAAAAAGAATAACACAAGAGAGCGCCCCTTTAAATACAGGCGCAAACTTGTGTTAAAGCATTATTCTATGTTAGTGAAATAATTATCCTTCAAGTTCATAATCAGGAACCTGGCGCTCATCTTCCTCCAATTCTATTTCTTTGATTTCTTCATTTACTTTTTCCTGCATAAGACGCGTTTTATCAAATACTTCAAATGCTCTGTCAAATCCTTCTTTTTCTTCAGCAGTCAAATGAGAATTAACCCTTGTTTTTTGCATAAAGATTGTGGTACTGTTTTGCGTAAGCAACTCCATTGTTCCTGACAACTCTTCACGAAACTTAACAAGCGATTCAGGGCTGTCGTCTACTTCTAATCTTTGTTGTATTATATCAAGATTATCGCTTACGAGCTCCATAGAACTATCTACAACTTTTGCACCTAAAGCCCTTACTTGTCTTATCTGAGCTTCAGTCATCGTCCTCATATTTTCAATCGATTGTTTTGTTTTATTATTAACCAGGTTAATATTATATGAAGCCTGACCATCTAAAATCTCCGGTTGTCCTGGTACCGTAATACCTGGATTTATTTTTGCACTAATGGCATTTATTTTTTCTGTAATAAAATTCTTTATTTCTTCTGTCTGCTGCTCTCTTTCTATTTCGCTATCAGAGGGTTTACCAAAATCTTTTAGCCAATGAGCAAACTTTGATAAATTACATAATACACCGATACCAATAGCTAATGCTAATGCGCCTAAAGCAATTTTAAATCCTTTTTTAAAAATAGTCGCGTCTATTCCCCATATCTCATCATTTTCAGCTTCGGGCTTCAATCCTTCAATACCAAAAGCATCCTTTCCATTGATTGTTCCGATAAGAAATAAAACGATATCATTTCCTGCAACGTCCAACGAAAGCTGACCCGGAACGATAAAAGTAGCAGCGAGACTCAGTCTGGCTATTTCATAATTTTCAGTGTCCCAAAAAGCTCCATCCTTATAAAACAAGGATTTTTCAGCATCATTCTTTAATGCAAGTGTAACTTGAAAAGGATCTGCGGGTTTTATAGGTAAAGGCATCTGCCAGTTACTTTTTATACTTATTGTTCCTACAGATCTCGCAATTTCGGTATCAGTATTATTCTCAAAATCGCCGCTATACAAATAAATAATTGAGTCCTTTTTATTGGTTAAACCATAGGGTATTGCATTGTAATAACTGCGTACGAGCGTTAAAGCGTCAATTGTTACCCTTTGATAATCTCCAGTAGTTGTAAAAAAGTTGGCTACAGCTTCAGTATCAGTCAGGTCAAGGGCTGCAAAATCCATTGCCAATTTTGAACCCGGAAAGGCTGTAATATTCTTATAAAAATTAATTGTAAAAAATATTGCAGATTCGTCATTTGAACTTACAGTAATATCTCTCAAATCTGACAAATCCGCTCTGAAAGAAATAGCTTTTACAGGCTCCAGCGTTTCTGCTTCAGCAATGATGAATGTGTACGGTAAATTCTGATCAAATTCATCCTTATGTGCGTTGGGCAAAGTAATTTCAAAACTCAGTCCCGGCTTCACATAAACATCACCTGTAGCAGGAGAAAGAATAGTAGTATTCTGATCGTAGTAAAAACGATTGGGAGTAGCTGAGTCAACAGATGCGTCTATTACGACAAGATTTTTTTTTGTTGTTTGATTGGTAATCTTCCAATTTGGATTCGGCATAACGGTTGTTTTAAAATGATTATTTGTGATTATTAGAGTATAAAATATATTGTATACAATTATGCATTTTCTAATGCATTAAAAATATTTATGTATCAAACAATGATATATGAAATGATTAATTTTAATCTGCATATACACTGGTGACAAAAACAAAGTTATCCCGGCTATCAGTGTCTGACAATAGCTCAAATGAGCTATTATTTTTTATTATCCCAACAGTTCCGTTATTGTTCCTCCACATGAGTGTGTATTATAAATCAGATGCCCTTTTGTTTATTCGGATAGTTAATGAAACAATATTTCACTTGACCGTGTCCAAAATACTGTACATTTCTAAAGTAAATTTGCCGGACTTAACGATCCCCTCTTTACAAACAGATTTGACAGCTCTTCACTTCTGCTTATGATAATTATTTAGCTAAAAACAATAATACAAATAACCTTTTACTTCTATTTCACCATATTCAGAAATAATAAACTTAAAATGATTAAAACGGGTATATACAGTATGTATAAATCGATTATTTATTTTCGTCAACATATATTTCAGAGAATCAGGCAAAACAATTGATTGCGGCCAATTAATTAAATATTGATATTGACATTTATTAATCAGATCATTTTCTAATAAACGAAGCGCAAAGGAACAATAATCGTCATCAAACACTTCTATACTTATTCTTTTTTCTATTTTATTACAAAAATCTAGTCCAATAACAAGTTTTTGATGACTGCTTAGATATAACGATTGTATTTTATCAAGCGCGTCGTAACATCCGTCCCAACCCATCGTTTGTAAAAAACTACCCAGATCATTGGGGCTCACATCATTAATCGTCATTCGTATTGATTGCTGAGAAACTCTGGAAAACATACATCCAAAATATACTACTCTAAGATGGATCTCTTTCAATCGCTCAAGAAAATCAAGTACTGACAGATCAACTTTTACGTTAAACCCTTTCATTATTGCATTCAGCGACGAATAGACAGTCGGAGGACTAAAAGTTTTACCTCTATCAATATCAACAAATAAGGAAGGTGGATTATTAAAAGGCGCATCATATTCCAGCCAGATATTTTCTATACCATATTTAAAGGTTTTTCTTTTATGACTGATTATATCGCATAATTTTTTCCTGGTATTTTCAGGCGTATGCTGTATCCATAAGCTATTCGGATCAGTATCAAAATCACAATTCAACCGACTGGAAAAATCGAATGCATTTATTGTTTTATTAAAATGCCATTCCAGGATGCATCCGGACGAAACAGGAACTTTTTGTGAAAAATCAATCACTGGTTCTAAAAGATAATTATACGCCGGAGAAATGGCTTCCTTAATACAACCAAGAATATCAGCTGCATTAGGAAGCCTTGTATGGTTCACCTCTAAAACGCTTTTGTCATTCAATATCATTCTGATAGAAATCGCATAAACTCATTCTGACTCCTGCATCTCATACAGGAGTAAAATAATAACACATCTCCACTTATAATCAATACATGTACCTCTTTCTTATTCTTCAATGTTGCTATGATATCATCTTGCAACTGGCTATTGTTTCAATTACCAATTAGAAGGGTTCAGATAATGTTTGGCATCCTTAAAAACCGTATCAGCAAAACTTTTAAAGTCGCCACCCAGTTGTTCGAATGCATTTTTTACGTCATTAGCAGCATATCCTATTTGTTTCATAGCATCAGCTACGGCATTCACAGTTGTGTGAAACGCATCCTTTAAGGCTGAAGCAACTTCATTAGTAGCGTAGCCTGCCTGTTTTAATACAGCTCCGGCTTCATTTATACTCAAATTATAAACGTCCGAGGCCAATGCCTCTGCTGTTTGCTCAGCTGCAATGCCAAATTTCTTCAATGCATTAGCAGTATCCTGAGCCAATGCATTAAAGGCATCTTTAACTCCTCTTGCTATGTCTGTTGCAATAAATCCTACTGCGTTAAGTGCATACACAACATCGTTAATGGTACAATTCCAGGCATTCTTAATACCATTTGCAATTTCTTCTACAGTATATCCAACCTGTTGCATAATAGCTGCTACTGCAATAGAATCCTTATTAAATTCATTTTTAATCGTTGCTGCAACCTCATTAAAACCATAGCCTACGTATTTTAATACACCAATAACGTCTACTACTTCTGCATGAAAGAGATCTTTTATTACAATAGCCACGTCTTTAGCTGCAAAACCTGCAGATCGTAAAACCCAACTCAGAAAATTAATATCATAGTTCCAGGTATCCTTTATAGTTGAGGTTATTTTGGCTAGTTCAAACCCTGCACCTTTAAACAAGCCTGCAACAACATCAGCGGTAAAGCCATATCCATTTTTAAGCAAATCGCATAGTTCATTAATCTGGTATCCAAATTTCTTCAGCGAATTCACTGCATTCTGAAAAGATGGACCAAAAGCATTTAGTATAGAATCAGCCACTTCCTTGATACTAAATCCCACTTCTTTCAAAGCCCAGGTCACATCATCGATACCACAGTTCCATACACTTTTTATCTCCGCACCAATTACTTTAACATCGTATCCTGCATTTTTTAATAAAGAGGCTATCACCTGTGAAGGATATCCCAAATCATGCACGAGCACCATACATATATCGTGCACGGCAAATCCGAATTTTTTCAGTGAATTAACAATTGCCTGACGGTCCTCACCAAATATTTTTTTCAGCGCAAAAGTTACTTCTGAAGCATCAAATCCTCCTTCCTTCAACGCCCATGTAATATCATCCATACCACAGTTCCATGCATTTTTTATTGCACCACCAATCACACTCACCTCATATCCTGCATTTCTAAGTAACGATGCCACAACCTGTGAAGCAAGTCCATATCCTTCCTTTAATCCTTTCGCGATATCATTAGCCACAAAACCAGTGTCTTTTAAAATCATCACCATCTCTTCCTTACTCTTGCCATATACATTCTTCATTACCTTACCTGCATCATCAAAACCGGTAACGATGCCTTTACCAGCAACTTTAGCCCACTCCTCTGCCTTATCTGTAATAGCACTAAAAATAGTTTTTGCTTCTTTTATCAGATAATCGATAATAGCGCTTATAAAATCACTGATTTTACTAATACTTATATCAGCATTAAAATCACCGAATGTGAAATGAAATCCTTCAAAATCAAACTGGCCTCCCACACCTAATACAATATCAGTAGTAGAAGTATTGATAGAAAAATGAATACTTGTATCTGATTTTAATTGGAGTGAACCCAGAGAAACATTATTGACTATCGGAAGAGGAATTGATTTATCAATATAATATCCAAACTGCCCATAAAAATTATGAAAATTAGTGAGATTACAAATCATCTTTTTAGTGAGAATAACACCATAATCGAGTTCAAACTTTATTCCCTCTTTATCAATACTCGCTATTATATCATATTCAATTAATTCAAATAAACTTGCTTTGGCATTAATCTGCAAAAGCGGCATACTTAAAGTATTAATAATAAGCAATGGACCGCCGGCTGTAGTAATGACTGTTTCTGTTGCTTTTTCAACTTCATCTTTTTCTGCCTGTGTAGTGGGAATAAAGTTATTTTTTATTGGACTTCCCTTACTATCTACCTTAATAGTTTTTCCTTTTCCACTACCGGTAAGTTGAAATACATTTTTCCAGTTAATCGGTGACATTTCAATTTCTGCAGTTAACCCTTTTTCAAGATCTAATGATACATCACCATAAAACTGAAAAGCATAAACATCAGCATTGCCGCTAAAAGCATAACCCGCACTGGCTAAAGATCCATCAGGAAGCACCACGGGATCCATAATATTTTCGCACCATTTAAAGCTCAGATTAGAAAAAATGATAGAAGAATCCAGATCAGGATTTACATTCGTGAAGAGTTCAACAATTTCGTTGATATCCATCCTGGGAACATAAAAACTAATAAAAACCGGTACAGGTATTTCTCCTGAAGTCTTAAATACCATTACAGCAGTATCATCGTCAAGGGCAATAATATTTCCGCTCTTGGGTGTACCCAGATGAAATTTTGTTTCCAGACCGAAACTAAATGCGGGCGGCTTAAAAAACAGGCCCATTCCAATTCCTACTTCGTCAAAGAACAATCCTTTTAATACAGGTGGAGCCGGAAACGAACATCCATCTCCAGCTATTACTGCGCCAACGTGCGCTTCTTCATTGTCAATAGTCAAGGAAATATCCGCATCCATTTTCGTGTTATTTACCTTAAAGGGTATCATTCCTTTTAAAGTAAAGACAACAAACTTAAACGTTGGATTGATGTCAATAATCGCTTCAGGTTTTGTGACAGCTATGCTACTGCTTGAACCTGTTGGAATTTTGAAATCATCAAAATCTATTGTTATGCGTGTTCCAAAAATACCCAGACTAATCTGGAAATTAGTCTGAAGCGTTACTTTTACTGTAGTGTCTTTATAACCTAATGTTTTTACATTATCAGCCACTTCTTTTGTTTCATAGGGAAGAGTACTTAGATCAATGTATATCCCAAGTTTCAGCTGATTATTAATAAATGTAAAACTGAAATGAGAAATAGTTATATCTGGCATACCATCCGGCCATACTCCCCCCCAGTGTTTAACTAAACCACTTAGTGAGTACACCGGAAAAGGTGTAATCACTGCATCAGGATGGGATGCGATATAAGTAATACCCATCATGTAAGTTTTAAAATTACATTTATTATAATCAGGATATTGAGAGAAGAAATTATCGATCGCCGGCAATAGAGGATTCGAAGTATCATTCCATAAAGCATTAAAAGCTTTTGTCATGGCATGATCCGGATTAAACATAAGAAAGGATATAAATTTAATCGTTTCAGTCATCGCATCCTCATCTGACTGACCAATGGTATAACCTGCTACTTTTGAGATAGGACCTCTCGCAAATCTGGCTAGTGGCTCACCTGAAGCAGCATTCTCTGCAACAAAAGCTGAGCAACTACGTATTGTTTTTATATCTGCAGAAGTATTTGATTTTACGGTACCCAATAATGTAAGATGTCCTAGATAATTATCTTCATCAGATGTTGGCTGATCGGGATTAAATGAATCGTATAGATTGATATCATAACCCAGCGTATTTGTAAATGGTATCGAAACTAAGTCCATGTTTGTTTTTTTCGAATGATTTGATTAGATGCGGTATCTGTTATAAAAATGGCTGATTAAAATCCTATTGAGCCAAATTCAATATTATCCGGAACCTTATTGTCAGTAGCATACTCTGTGGATCTATCTATATTTTCCGAAGTTTTCTCATGCTCTTCAATGAGTTCAGTTGCCTCATCAAATACTTTTTTCTGTTCCGCACTTACCATTTCGTTGACATGTGTAAGTTCCGCTGAAAGTTTACCTTTTACATCTGTAACATTTTTCTTTACATTATCTAAAGTATTAACAATTTCGGCAGGTGTTTTAGCCGCATCTAAAAGATTGGAATTTGACAACACAAGATCTCCGACTGTTTGCAAACTTTCGGGATTACCATAATCTAAAATAGATTCTATTAAATCACTTTGTTCCTGCAAATTATCCTGCAGACTTGATTTCATATCCCCGTTTAGACGATCAGTAAATTTTTCACCAAAATCATTCATCCCGGCATTCACATCCGTAGTTAACTCCAGTTGGCTATCCAGTTTATTTAGCAACTCCTGGTATTCCGCTTTTAAATCGGAGGTATATTTAGATTTCTCTATCTTCAACTCATCAACCTGGTCTTTATTTAATGAATCATCATCAGTCTGCTCAGCCTTCGCTTTAGAAGTTTTCTTTTGAAGAAACTCTATTCCATTAGTAACAATTTTAAGTCCTGTAATAACACAGATACCAGCCAGCAACAATGCTATCCATCCTCCAACATCCCGAGGATGTAATACGCTGTAAGTTCCTGACCATTTATCAGTTCCCTCACCAATTTGTTGCTTCTCATCAAGACCAATTACATTAGCGTCAAAAACCTTTCCGCATATAACAGGAATAACAATATTGTCTGTATCAACTTTTGTAAGATCACTTTTTAAAACAAAAGTACCTGCCAAACAAATTCCCGGAACACCAGCAGTTTGATTATCTACAAACTGTCCATCCTGATAATACAATAACTTTGTTACATTACTTGCATCAGTAAACGTAAAAGAAAACGCTGATAATTTTTTGTCAGCTTCTGCAGGAATAACAATCGGAACTTTTATAGTTAGACTCCCGATATAACTGATAACATTATTATCGCCGCTATAAAGATAATAGGTCTTGCTGCTCTTATAGCCTGCCCATACATACGGGAAGGCACTATAATAGCTTGATATAATATTAAAAGAGAAGATATCCAGATCTTTAAAATCAGGTGTGTCAGCAAAAAAATTGCTGACATAATCTGTTGTATCGCCATCAGCAGCATTATTGGATTTATCCACTGCAGTGTAAAAATCATGAGCAAGTGATGATGAAGGATACGCGCTAATCGTTTGCGTAAAATTTTCTGCTTTTTTTATTAAAGCTACGTCCTGGTCATTAATTGTTACCGATGTGTAGTTTTGGGTAGAATGATTTAATGATGAAGACTTCGACTTTACCGGATACAAATTTTCTGTTCTCACATATAACACATCATAAAGCTTAGAATACACAGATTCTCCACTATCATTAACGTGATAATCGTCGAGCACGACAGAACCTGACTGACCAGATTTTAAATAGGCTAGATTATCAGTCGTAGTATAAGGGGTTAATTGCTGTTGATAAAGTATTTGATTGTCATCTGCCGCTACAGCATCTATCATCATCAGATCAACAGAAGAGTTATTTGTGATTAAAAGATTTTTATCAAGGGGTGCCGTTGCAGCCACTGCACTTAAAGAAGCAAGCTGAGTATCCATAATTATATCATTTTAAGGTAAATGAGAAAACAACATCAAACTATATCGGATAATGAAAACAATAATTTCTCCCGAGAAGAATGGCGACATTTAAGACTAACTGTAAGCCTTTAACATATCAAAAAGCACCTGCAATATTATCAATAGCGAGCTGTTGGCAGCTAATTCTTTACTTTGTCGCCCGATAATTAGTGTCATCAGCAGATTCCACTATGAATAAAAAATTTTCGCATCAAAAATTTTCTAACTACCCTAACAGGGGCTTTACATTCTGAGCTAACTTTCTATTATTGCTATGCCGAAATTTTTTACAAAAAATATATGGGTTTTGAGTATTAATATACCCTGAATTAAAGAATACGATAGAATCTAAGGATATGCTAAATCAGAAACAATTATTTAGCATATCCCTTCGATACTATTTACAGATATATGCCTGTAAACATAATATGTATTGCATTTGCCTGCATCAGAAAAATATTTGATGCATGTATATACCACTATCGCATATCCATTTCAATTCCATCAAATTCAGCATCTTCAGGAGTTTTACCTTCTTCTGCATCCTTCGAATCTTTGTCTACTTTATCCGCAACTTCTTTCGCTTTGTCCAATGCTTCTTTTGCCTTTTGTGCTATATCTGCCGCCGCTCCCTTTAATTTTGATGAAAGCGTAGAATACTGGGTGCGGACGTCTGTAATGATATCACTAAAACTTTGTTTGATATCATTAAATACTGAAGCAAGACCTTCTGTGGGTGAATTATCTAACTTATCCCATACGTCATCCAGATTATCGTTAAGATCCTGTATTTTTTCAGAGTTACTTACACTTGCCATTTTATCCAGCAACGTTTCTCCATTACTCAACTGTTCATCCATTGCAGTTCTCTGATCTTCATTCAGACGATCTTTCAATTTGCTTTTCAGATCATCTATCTGTTGTTGTAAATCTTTTATCGTTCTATCCTGTGCATTAATTTTTTTCATAAGAGAACCATACATAGGATCACTCATACCAGATGTTGATTTCACTTGTGATCTTATTTCTGCCGCCCTTTCAGGAGTTGGATTACTACCTGTCTCGGCTTTCTCTCCCATGAATTTATCCTTAAGCGTCTTAAGACCTTTTGCTACAAATTCAATCCCCATTACAACCCCGCTAAACGTCATGAACAACTGCAACCATCCGGAAGCATCCTTAGGATGTAATAATGTGTACAAGCCACTCCAGTTACCATTACTGTCTTTTTGTAAAGGAGTATCATAACCGAGTACTGAACTGTTATTAATAGTTCCTGAAAGAATAGGTATGATAGCATTATCTGTATCTACTTTACTAATAGTGCTCTTTAGTGTAAAGCAACCCATTAAGCAGATAGCAGGAACATCAGAACTTTTATCATCCACAAACTGGCCATTCACGTAATAAAGTGGTTTGGAATTCTTCTTCGCATCTGTGTAAGTAAATGTGAACCCGGGTAAAGATTTATCCGTAGTAACTGTAGACGGAACACTAATAGTCAATGACCCATTATCAGTAACAGTATTGCTATCGCTGGCATAGAAATAATAAGTCTTGCTATTAGTATACCCTGTCCAGACCATTGGAAAAGTATTGTAATAACTTTTAACAGCTATTAACAAATCAAGTGTTACTTTTTTGAATTGTTGCGTATTATTAAAGAAAGCACTCACTTTAGCGTCTATATCACCGGATGAGTCACTACTGTCTGAAGAAGATTGTAATACACTTACATAATCTTTTGCCAACTGAGAAGTTGGATTTGCCATAATAGTTTGCGTAAATATCTCTGCCTGTTTCATGGCTTCCACTTCATCATCAGAAACAGAAGTTGGTGCAAAAGACTGAGTAGCGTGATCCAGCATCTGTGCCTCCGACTTAATAGGATAAAGGTTAGTCGGTTTTACAAAAATAATATCGTAGAGTTTTGAGTAAGTAGGAGTTCCAGCATTATCATGGTAATCATCTAACACTACAGTACCTGTAGCTCCCGCAGCAATAGATTGTTGTCCTGCAGAAGTTGTCAGCTTTTTAAGTGTTTGCTCATAAACCACCTGAGAACTATTTGATGCCACAGCATCTACAACAGCTATCTCGACAGCCGAGTTATTAGTGATTGCAAGGTTTTTGTTTAATTCAGGAGTGGCTGTTACAGCTTTTGCCACATTTTTTTTTGTTATTTGCTTGGTTGTCATTTTTATTTAAATTATGAATTTGAATATTCAGATTATTAGGTTGCTACCTATGCTTTTAATTTAGAAATAGATAATTGGTGTACTAAATGATCTAATGCAGATACAGAACTGTAAAGTAGAAATTAGCAGAACTAGCCTTCTTCAGGAACAATTTCTCCTCTTTCATCTTCCCCATTTACCATTCTGTTGATCTCCGCATCAATACCTTCCCTTAATTCTGTTGCTCTGTTGTAGGCATCGAGAGCATCATTGTAATCCTTAAGCCGTTGTTCTCCATCCTGCAGATTAGCATGGTCTCTGGCATATCTGATTGCCTCAGTATTCTGATTGATCAGACCAAGTGTTCCCTCAAAATTTCCACGGAACTCTGCCAGACTGTTTCCATCAATTCTTTGTTGTACTTCATCAATACGATCCAAAGCTCTCTGTGTTTCCGTTGTCGAATGTTTATTTCCGATAGCTTTCAGCTGAGCCGATTGTGCATTTATGATATCCTGAACAGCAGCTTTACTTTGTCTGGTACTAAAATCCAGTTGTTTTTGTCTTGCCATTTCCTGATTAGCAGGAAGATCTGTTATCTGAGATATTTTTACCAGAGGATTAACACGACCAGCAATGATTTCATTATTTTGTCTTATATACTCTTTTAACGCTTCGGTTTGAGCTTCTCTTTCATTTTGATCTACTGTTTTCTTACCCCGGTTTTTATACCAGTGAACGAAATGACCAATCTTTATGAACAATTCAATTCCCAATGCGATTCCTATAAAATACATTGCAAGATCAATACCGTCTTTAAAGTTGTGTACATGAAATAAATCGTAAAATCCTGATTCGCTATCGTCATGATCAGGAGCTAACGATTCCACACCAAAAACATCATTTCCATTGATAGAACCTACAAGATAGGTAACCACAACATCATCAGCACTTTCTCCTGTAAGTTGACTTAACATAACAAATGAACCGGCTAAACTTATTTTCGGAAAATCAGTATCTATTGTATCCCAAAAAACACCATCTCTAAATACCAATTCTTTAGCCTTGGATTCCTGCTTCAATTTCATTTCAACTTTAAAATCCTTAGAAACCGTTGTTGACAATGGAATTGTCCAGTCATTGCTGATATTAATCTTCCCAATCGGCCTTTCTGTAGGAGTATCATCTTCATAAGAACCTGAATAAAGATGAATAGTAATGTCTTTTCCTCCAGCCCAGCCATAGGGAAGCGCTTTGAAATAGCTACGAACTAATAATAAATTTTCAAGACTAACATTTTTATAATCTTTCGTTCCGTTAAAATACGCAACAACAGCACTGTCATCAGTAAGGTCAAGTGTAGTAAAGTTCTTGGCCAGATCCGATCCTGGAAAAGCCGTTATGTTTTTATTGAAATCGAAAGCTTGTTGAATATTAGCTACGTCAGTATCACTCACAGCAGTATCTACCAGATCTGATAAATCATTTTTAAAATTCACGAGAAGTATTGGAGCTAATGTTTCCGCTTCCGCTAGAATAAATGTATAGGGTAGATCTACACCTGATGAATCTTTTTTCGCATCGGGAACAGGCACTGTAAAAAAGTTGCCAGGTTTTACAAAGGCACTGGTTGAGCTGGAATTTAGAATTGATATATCCTGCTCATAATAAAATTTTTTTGTGTCATCGGCATCAACAGATGCATCAATCACTATAAGATTCTTTTTCTGTGTGGAATTAGTGATTTTCCAGCTTTTATTCGGCATTTTTAATTTTTGATGTTATAGATAATTTTAATGATTTTCAACAGGGTATATAATTACAGGTAAGCACATATATACAGATACCATAAACGCTCTTAAGCATGAATAGCGATCAATCAAAAACCTGAATAGTATGTGAAAACCAGGGCAACTGCCGAGTTAGTTTCAGCTGACCTGAGTAATTGAAATAATTATAGGATCGGACTTTAGACTAATTAATAATACCGGATTATCTGATAGTGCAAATTTATTTAAGCGCAACAATTAGGACAATAGCATAAACAGGCTATTATATTGCATACTCATTTTCATCAAATACAACAAACAGCCCACCTACATTTTATCCAACAGTTCAAAAAATATTGTTTCAAAACGTTGACACATATATTAGTTCACAAGTATGGTAAAAACTTATTTTCATAAATATTATGAAGCTGTTCCAAAAATAAACGAGGTCTTTGAGAATCGCTTAAACGACTATCAGCCTTCATCAGGTATCCAAATAAAAAGAGGGTGCCTCTTAGTTCTGAGACACCCTCGTCTCATCATAAAGAATACATTTAGCTATCTGATCAAAGCAATTCAAATAATACTATAGGAAAATGCTTGCACTTATTTTAATTTATAAGTCTTACAGAAACGATTTTTATAATCGGCTACTACACTTATAGTGTATATCTTATCATTACACTTAGACAGTCCATTAAAGTATAATTAAAAATTATTTTATCAATCTGTGAACATACCGATCTAAAACTCTGATAAAAATGATGTTTTTTGAATATTGATCTATATCCTTTAGCTCCGAACAGATAATCATCTACTCAATCACAGGCTCTTCAATAATTTCTCTTTCATCCTCTCCGGCCTCTATTCTTCTCATTTCATCATTGACATCATTCTGCTCTGCATAAATTTTTTCGAAGTTATTCATGGCCAGTTCATATGCTCTTTGCTCACTTGAAGTAAGTCTCTTGTCGATATAGGTTTTTGCAGCGGTGATATCTTTTGCATTTACAGTGAGTACATTAATCGTATCAGGCAGATTTCTCCGGAATTCAGCCACCCTTTCATTAAAACCAGCATCATACCTATCAAGCCTATTTCTTACCACTTCAATCCTATCCACTATATCTTCTATAGCGGCATTAGATAATTTTGATCCTATAGCAGCCAGTACTTTTTCCTGGTTGGCCACCATTCTGCTTATGTTTTCAAATGACTGAGCTGTTTTAGCTTTTATTTGTGCAGCTCTATATTCATTCTGCGCCGGCTGAATATTTTCATTATTAGGTACTACTATATCTTGATTTACCTGTCTGAGGATTTGTTCCGAATCAGCAACAATATGCTGTTGAACATTTTCAATTTGCTGTCTTCTCGCATTACTGTCTATTGCAGGATTTCCCCTTTCTTTACACCATTTAATAAACTGACATAATTTAATTATTCCCACAATAGCTGCTACTATACCAATAGCATACATAGCGAGTGTAATACCATCTCTCAGGTTATGCACATCAATAAGTCGCCAGAAACTACCATCGTCGTCATCCCCATCTGGTTCACCTCCTTCAAATCCAAAAGCGCTAGCTCCGTTAACAGCACCTACTAAAAAAGTACATATAGTTTTATTATTATTGCTATCATCATCCATTAGTTGACTAGGCATAAAAAAAGACCCGGCCAGACATACCTTTGCCAACGACTTTTCAGCATTATCCCAAAACACACCATTGTTAAATACTAATTGCTTAGCGTCTTCGCCGTTGAGCTTAAATTCTATTTTAAACTGATCAGATGAGTTTACAGGGAGTGGCAGCGTCCAATCATTGGTTATCGCAACGGTTCCGATTGATTTAACTTTACCCTCTTCCTGATTATTAATCTGCGTTTGATTATATAAATAAATCACTGTGTTTTTTCCATTTGCCCAACCATAAGGCAAGGATTTATAATAACTACTCACCAGATGTATATCTTCAATAGTGACTCTTTTATAATCTTCGGTATTATTAAAAAAATCTTTTACTGACTGAACATTTGTATAATCAAGCGAAGTAAAACTGATAGCCAGCTCAGAACCCGGAAAAGCTGTAATGTTTTTGTAGAAATCGAATACAGATGATATTTCCTCTAAAGTTTCATCATTTATAACCAGTTCAGTAAGATCTGAAAGATCTGCCTTGCAACTTATAGCTTTAATTGGGGAAAGTGTTTCTGCTTCTGCCACAATAAAAGTGAACGGCAATGCATAACCAGTATCGTCTTTTTTCACTTCAGGAATATTGATACTGCCAGTATTACCAGGAGCAATGAGGCTATCTGATAAAAGAGGAAGCAACTGAATATTTTGATCGTAATAAAAAGACTCAGGCGAATCAGTATTTACAGAAGCATTAATTATTACAATATTTTTTTTTGTAGTTTCATTAGTAACCTCCCAGGTCGATATTGCCATAGTTGATAAGTTTATCTTTTAATAATATTTTATAGTTTCACCTTCCAAACACTTACCTGTTTCTGTGTTGGCGGCAAAATTACTTTCAGACTTAAGGCAAAGCAATAGCCTAAATAAGCTATCAGGCTCTTAATAAGAAATGATCTGGGTATTAATAAAAAAAGATTGGATTGAGCAAGGAGGTAATGTATTTACGCAAGTATTTTTACTTTGTCATCCTGATTCATCTTAACGAATACAGACGATATTATTTCGTGTTATAAGCATTCCACAATTCTCTTTCAAGTTCACTGATTTGATAAAATTCATCTGCTGTCATTTTCCATTTGAAAGATGATAAATTATCACTTACCTGTTTTAGGTTTTTCGCTCCGGGTATATAAATCAATTTCGGATGACTATTTAACAACCAGTTCAGCGCCACCTGAACTATAGTTGCATCATGTCCATAGGCAATTTTCTCCATTAATTCAAATAAAGGCTCCAGCCTTTTTCTTTCAAGTTCATAAGGTTTTTTAAAGAGACTTTTAAGCCAGAAACCAGAATGACCAGTACCAAATATATCCATTTGCATAACTTTCATTATAGACTGTACGTTTTTAGGATAGTCAGGTCCGCCAATTCTATATTTACCTGTCAAAATACCTTCCGCCAATGGAAGAATAGCAATCGGGGTTACATTTAACTCATCGCAGGCAGACAACAAACCATTTTTTTCCGGATGCCGGAATAATAAATTATAACCGATCTGATTGGAAACAATAGATACATTTTGTTTATCCAGATATTCAAAAGCGTAGCGTAAACGTTCAGCACTAAAATTGCACACCCCAATAGCTTTTGCTCTTCCGGATTTAACAGTTTCCGCCAGGGCATCCAGATATCCGTTTATTTTACTTTTGGGTTCAGGATAATGTAACTGATAAAGGTCTAACTGTTTCAGGCCGAGATTCTCTAAACTTCTATCAATTGCAATAAGCATCTCTTTGGGTGATGAATAATTTCCCGGATCATACCATTTTGATTTTGTGAACTTTGAAGCTATCATAACAGGTCGGCCATCCTTATGAATGAATTTTCCCAGCAATCGCTCTGATTCTCCTTTAGCATAACTATCGGAAGTGTCAAAAAAATTAATACCTGCATTAAGGCTGGCTGTAAAAACATTAAACAAATCCTCATCCCTATATTTCTGGCCGTACCCAAAACTTTCTTTTCCCCACGCCTGCGTTCCTATTCCCATGGCTGTTACATCAATTTCACTTTTACCTAAAGCACGATATTCTAGACTATTCATCTCAATAGATTTTTGTTTAAACCAAAAGTAAAATCATATTGGTATACATTTGTAACCAGTATTCTAAAGTATACCAATGGCAAAAGGAGAAATATCAGATAAGGAGATCATCAGTTATTTACAGGACACATTGTATGTAATTAATGGAAAATGGAAACTTCCTATTTTAATAGCGATTAAAGAGGAAGTGTACGTTTTAGAGAAATTCAACGGCATGTTCCATCTATTACCAGCAGGGTATTATCTGCTGAATTAAAGCTATTGGAACAAAACAAATTAATTACCAGGAAGGTATACGAAGACTATCCCGTATTAGTAGAGTATACTTTAACCCGTTATAGTGAAACATTATTTCCCATAATTGAAATGATGGTGTATTGGGGAAAGAATCACAGAACAGTGATTACAAAAAAATAAAGCTTACAATCACGACGCAAACATTATTTTAAACAGAATGTCATCATAAATGAATAAATTACCCTGTTTATTAATCAATTCGGTTATACATGAACGATTATACACTAAAAATGAAATCATAAACATTTATCAACTCAATATCTTACTTAGTCCTGATGAAAAAAATATTTCTTTTAGTTATACTATGCTTCAGTTATCATTTTTTGCTCGCTCAAAAAATCCTGGTGAATAGTCCCGAGGGATTATATGAACTAACTGGAATGCCTGGAGATTGCTCAATAGGTGAAGCCATTCCATATTGTACAAATTATGACGAAAGAATATTCAGCACCGCTCTTCATAATGATGTTTTATATTTTGTGTCCGGCAAACGCAATGATCTATATAGAACATCCTTAAAGTATCCTCATATGTGCGCACGTGTCGCTTCTTTACCCCCAGATGGCTTTCACGATAATTATAATGCATTAACTGTTGATCTTTATGGAAATGTATATGCCTTATCATTAACTGGCCAGCTTGTCCGGTATAAATATGGGGATCAATCCCCTACTATTATTGGTATGGTTCCTCAGGGTTCTGGCGGAGATATGATTTATCATAAAGGTGATTTATACTACACAACAGCTCATGGTGACATTTATAAAATCAATCTCGATAATCCGAGAAACAGTACTTTTCACATGAGAGTACAAGACTTTGTTTTTTATGGTCTTATATCCCTTCCTTTCTCCTGCAATCAAAATATGATATATGGAATTTACAGTCAGGGCACAGAATCGTTTTTGGTCGAAATTGATCTGGATAATAAAACTTCTTCTGGCATAGTATGTTCTCTACCTATAAATATATATGATGCAGCAAGTGTAGTAGAGGACGGCAGAACAATGGGAGTTATTTTAGATTCAGTTAAGATCACGGGACCATGTAAAAACCTTACCAACACTTTCAACCTGCAACTATATGCTTTTTCTTCCAGCCCGGGAGATATTATGTATTCGATGAATGGAGAACAAAACAATACAGGAATATATAACAACATTACTGAGGGAATGTATAACATACATATAAGTAATAGCAGAGGATGTACTTTAGATACCATTATTAACATTGGCCCGGACCTATCACCCCACTTCACGGTGGATCTTAAACAACCGCAAAGCTGTATTAAAAATGATGGCGAAATTGAGGTGTTGGATGTATCTACAACTTACAATCCTGTCACATTTAGTCTTAATGGCGGGCCATTCTCAATCCAATCCAAATTTACCGATCTGCCCTCTGGCCCCTATCAAATCAGCGTAAAAGATCAGTCTGGTTGTCAAAGAGATACTCTGGTAGCCCTGACTCATATTGATGCATGGCGGAGCATTTCTTCAATGAGCGTTAAGCCCAGTATTTGTTCAAGTGCTTCCGGTAATATAAAAGTTACATTAGACAAAGAAATAAAAACCTGGCAAGTTTTCTTAGATAAGATATTTAATGGTCGAACCCTCGATTTTAACAACCTAAAACCCAAAGATTATCTGCTGTCTGTGGTATATGGTAATGACAATTGCAGATATGATACAATAGTTCGTTTATCATCTATCGAAGCTCCCAGACCGGAAATTGACGTTAAGACAGAGTCTCCCAAATGCCATATGTCAAATGGTGAGATTAATATAAAGGTTCATTCCCAGACAGAAGAATATACTATTCTTTATAATCAACAATTGTTTGAAGGCAATCAGCACCTGTTTTCGAATTTATCACCAGGAGATCACCGATTCACCATACAAAACAAATATTTATGTAGTTGGGACACGGTGGTGGCTTTAACTCAGTTAGATGTTGAGCCTATTGAATTTTCTGTACAAACCCAAAAACCTTCCTGTAAACAACCGAATAGTGGTGAAATTTTGGTAAAAGTAACCGGCAACCAAAATCCTTATAAAATTAAATACAATAATTTAACCATGCCGGCCGGAAAATCAATTAGTGGGCTTTCCAGAGGCATATATGACTTGCAAATCATTAACCAACAGGGTTGCATTGTTGATGCCATTACCACTGAACTAACAGTAGATGAGGATCCGGAATGTGATAAGTTTATTATGCCGAACGCCTTCACTCCAAACAAGGATGGCAAAAATGAGACTATTAAACCCGTTCACAGTCCTTTTCTGAGCCATCTGTCATTCGAAATTTTTAATAGATATGGTCAACGATTATTTCAATATAGAGGAAATGGAGCAGGCTGGGATGGCAGCTTTAACGGCAAGCCACAACCTTCGGACACTTACGTGTGGAAAGCTTTTTATCTAAACTTTATAGGAAAACAGACTTATCAAAGTGGATCATTTATACTTATTCGTTAGATAAAATATGGAAATTTGGTTGATAGTATATCCGGACTCTTACACGTGTTGTTCTATACAATAAATACTTATTCATTGCAATTGGTCTTCTTGACAATGAAATGGTACACCATTTTGCTCTAATTATTTCATTTTACGCATCTGCACGAAAATTTTAAGTTATCACTATAGAGCTTTGCTTAGGTAGTATAACTCCATGCATTGACTATTATATGGCATCTCCATGACTGTATAGTCCAATAATAATTAACTTTTAAAACATTAAGATCACGAAACCATCTCACCCCTCTCCATTGACATTCGTTACATTAATATGCGATGATATTTCAAACTACTTAAATACCTTAATTATTCGACAGCTTAGTTCTTTTACAACCATAGTTTAATATTTTATTCTTCCCGTTACGTTGTGAATTGCTTTCAAATTATTCAGTAGCTTAGTTCTTTTACAACAGAAAGAATTTGGTTTGTTGCTGCCAACTCGTTGTGAATTGCTTTCAAATTATTCAGTAGCTTAGTTCTTTTACAACGGCAATGTCTGATTCTGATTTTCCATACTTGTTGTGAATTGCTTTCAAATTATTCAGTAGCTTAGTTCTTTTACAACAAAACATAAACTATTAACCCACTTAACCAAGTTGTGAATTGCTTTCAAATTATTCAGTAGCTTAGTTCTTTTACAACATCAGGAAGTTTTCCTGATCTCATGACAGGTTGTGAATTGCTTTCAAATTATTCAGTAGCTTAGTTCTTTTACAACCCAAAAAAGAATTGGTCTCTAAGAGGCTTGTTGTGAATTGCTTTCAAATTATTCAGTAGCTTAGTTCTTTTACAACTTAATTAGAACAGCTTTCTCAACATCATCTGTTGTGAATTGCTTTCAAATTATTCAGTAGCTTAGTTCTTTTACAACGCTAGTAATAAAAGCAGTTGATCGTTTTCCGTTGTGAATTGCTTTCAAATTATTCAGTAGCTTAGTTCTTTTACAACTAGCACATCTGGCTAAGATATATGAAACCAGTTGTGAATTGCTTTCAAATTATTCAGTAGCTTAGTTCTTTTACAACCATAAGACAATGCAGGTAAGTCTAGATTACGTTGTGAATTGCTTTCAAATTATTCAGTAGCTTAGTTCTTTTACAACTCCAAGAAAAGTGCCACCATCCTTTTTTTTGTTGTGAATTGCTTTCAAATTATTCAGTAGCTTAGTTCTTTTACAACTTATATCGAGAGGATGCGCAGCGTATAGCGGTTGTGAATTGCTTTCAAATTATTCAGTAGCTTAGTTCTTTTACAACTGTGGCCACATTCCACCACGCAAAAACTTTGTTGTGAATTGCTGTCAAATTATTCAGTAGCTTAGTTCTTTTACAACATTTCAGCTACTATGAATAGACAGATGGAGGTTGTGAATTGCTTTCAAATTATTCAGTAGCTTAGTTCTTTTACAACAAAGAGGAGTTGATTGTTAGGATTGGGGTAGTTGTGAATTGCTTTCAAATTATTCAGTAGCTTAGTTCTTTTACAACAAGACTATTCATTATGCAAATAGGATTTTGGTTGTGAATTGCTTTCAAATTATTCAGTAGCTTAGTTCTTTTACAACCAAGAAAGGGTCAGTCTGCTTCAATCTCCGTTGTGAATTGCTTTCAAATTATTCAGTAGCTTAGTTCTTTTACAACTTCTTAGCCTTTCTTCTTTTGTTTGTGCTAGTTGTGAATTGCTTTCAAATTATTCAGTAGCTTAGTTCTTTTACAACCAAAAACAGGGCGATGGCTGAGAGGGAATGGTTGTGAATTGCTTTCAAATTATTCAGTAGCTTAGTTCTTTTACAACAACTAATAGTCCTCGATGACTATGTAATCGGTTGTGAATTGCTTTCAAATTATTCAGTAGCTTAGTTCTTTTACAACTAACCGATAAAATTACCGAGTTTAAAGTTAGTTGTGAATTGCTTTCAAATTATTCAGTAGCTTAGTTCTTTTACAACATGTAGCTTTTGAAATCCTAATTAAAGCGTGTTGTGAATTGCTTTCAAATTATTCAGTAGCTTAGTTCTTTTACAACACTCCGGCGGCGATTGGAAACGCCATAAGTGTTGTGAATTGCTTTCAAATTATTCAGTAGCTTAGTTCTTTTACAACTTAAATTATTTGTCGATCATCCATGCAAAAGTTGTGAATTGCTTTCAAATTATTCAGTAGCTTAGTTCTTTTACAACGGAAACGGGCTGTTAAGAGAACACCCCTTAGTTGTGAATTGCTTTCAAATTATTCAGTAGCTTAGTTCTTTTACAACATTCAAGGTGGTGATGAATGATGGTACACCGTTGTGAATTGCTTTCAAATTATTCAGTAGCTTAGTTCTTTTACAACAGACAGTTGTCCATTGTTTATAGGCCCCATAGGTTGTGAATTGCTTTCAAATTATTCAGTAGCTTAGTTCTTTTACAACAAGAAACGCATTGATTGAAGCAGGATTTGGTGTTGTGAATTGCTTTCAAATTATTCAGTAGCTTAGTTCTTTTACAACATTTTCCCTCTTAACTGTCCACCATTTAATGTTGTGAATTGCTTTCAAATTATTCAGTAGCTTAGTTCTTTTACAACTTTTACAATTAACAATACCAAAATACCTAGTTGTGAATTGCTTTCAAATTATTCAGTAGCTTAGTTCTTTTACAACTATATCTGCCATTGGGTTTGCACTTGGAGTGTTGTGAATTGCTTTCAAATTATTCAGTAGCTTAGTTCTTTTACAACACGAATCGCCTAAACTATTGAATACTATCGCTTTTAGAGCGTTTTCAGGATCAGGAATATGGGTTTGTATACTCGTTTTCTTGATCCTGTTTTGTTTATTCTCTTTTCAGAAAAGCTCTAACTGCTGCACTGTTTCCGGATTATCAATTATTTCTTTACCCCGGAAAATTTCCATCATACCGAATTGTTTGTCAGTTATGCACATAATGCCTACATGTCCTTTGGGCGGCAAAATCTTCTTTACTCGCTGTATATGTACTTCTGCATTTTCACGGCTGGAACAGTGGCGTAAGTAAATACTGAACTGGAACATACTGAAGCCATTGGCCATAATCTCCTTGCGGAACTTCGCGTAGATTTTCCGGTCTTTTTTGGTTTCCGTCGGCAGGTCAAAAAACACAAGTACCCACATAATACGATAAGCATTCAGGCGCTGACGCATAGTTTATAAATGAAATTCCGGGTAGAGCAACTTACGGGCCGACCCTTCAAAACATTTTGCCAGGCTCGCAGTTGTCCTTTGCATAGCATTCATCAACGGGCTTTTTTTCCCTTCTACCATTACATCCATAGCAGGTATTTCGAGCAGGGCTTTTTTCATAGCAGGTGTCATTTCTAAGAACCGACCATTGTCGCGTACTAATTGATATACTACATAATCCACATAAGGGCGATACGGTTCCATAATATCATCTGCAAGGCAATAAGCATTATACTGGCTTCGGTGGTGAATACCTAATGTAGGCAACAGACCGCTAATAGTCAGGCTTCTTGCAGTGAGGGCCCGCAGTATGGCATAGCCGTAGTTTAATAAATTATTGGGAGGTGGTCCGTAGCGTTCCCTTCGGAATGCCATTTCTTCAGGAAATAATTTTTTCCAATAATAAACCGCGGCTTGTGCTTCATGATTATCGCTGTCACCGCTTTTAACATTCTCTGCCAGTCGAAGTAAAAGTTTATTGTCATTTCTTCTAAAGCGAAGCATCTTTGCCTGGTTAAATATTTTTGCAGATATAGTTTGTTGCCATAGCTGCTTTTTCAGCGGTTGGGAAGCTTCTATCTGGAACCGAAATTTCAGACTTTGTAAACTGCTGCCATCCAGGGGTAATAACAAACCGGAAGGGTGATGTGTATCATCGCAGGAAATAACCGCTGTATTGTTAGCTAATAGTTTGGCTAGTAAAGCCTGTGTAATGGTAATTTGTTTATGATCTAAAATAACAATCCCGGTGTCTTCTACCGGGATTGATTTCTGTATGATACTTATTTTTTCTCCTTCTTCATTTTTTATAGCTACAGGTAAATTGCTTTCCACTATCATTTGCTCATTGCTGAGTTTGAGATAGGCAGGGTTACCAAAGTAGAGGGTGCGCTTGATCATGGATTTACACTTTTGAAATGTTACCTAAGCGGTCAACTTTTAATTTAATACAGTGCTGTTTTATTGATTTTCCGTTGATATTTTGATAAGCATTTTGCGAACCAAATTCCTTTCCCTTTACGATCGAATCCGCAATTCTATTATTGATAAAATAAATTTCATTTCCACTATACTTAGTCACATAATGTACATTCTTACTTCTTTCTATTCTATCATTCCAAAATTTTTGATAAAGTAGACTTTCCAGATCAGTTATCACTTCTTCTCCTTCATCGGGCATATATACAGGATCACCTTGTTTGAGAAAGAATACTTTATCATCTTTTCTAAGCTTATGGAGTTCCCTAAAGTGGTCTTCAAAAAAACGTTCTTTATTAAAAGTTTTTTTATCAAGCGTACAATTGAATCCCTCTTTTAAAAGATTTGCTGCATCAAAGAATGTAATGAGGTCAAAAATTCTGCTTCCATCTTTTTCCATAACAGCAAAAAGATAATTGTCTCCAGTGTTAACATATAGCTTGGTATTAAAAGCTTTTTTTCTATCAAGCCGTTGCAATGTTATATCGCTTTCACCCGTATCGTCAGTTTCTGTGTTTACAAGTTTGAGAGATTTGATAGGCTTGTTCTCTTCTTTGTTTAATTCAATAATTCCTTCTTTAGAGAATGCTTTCAGTTTATCTTTATTATACTTTTCAAAATGATTATTTATTTTTTTCTTTAGTTCATTATCAATAATCAGTTCAATAAGAGCTGGTGTGTCTGATTTTTTCTGTCCCAGATTTGTTATAGTTATCTTTCTATCTTGATTTTTTTGATAGAGCCGTACATTGTAAACAGGAATTTTTCTGCCAGAATTGAATTCCATGACCCCTTCAACAGAGAAAGCATCTTTTTTATTTTTCTTATATTTATCTACAAAATGACTTCTTAATTCCGATTTTAATTTTTCATCGGTAATTTTTTCTATATTTTTTTCTGTTGCAAATTTATCCTTGACAAAATCACTCAATGGATATCGTTTGGCTTCTTTAGAGTTTGTAAGTCCAAAAGGCATAGGTTCATGCAACTGCCCCCTAATCTTGATTTGTAGCTTCCCACTATTATCTGACTGAATCAAAAGCTTGTCTTTCGGCTTCTGTGAAACAATGATCTTTTTGATTTCCTTTTCTGCATCTTCAGGAAATCTAATCCACGGCATATCTATGGCTTTAAATTTCTCGATCTGTTTAAATATTACATCTCTTTTCTTTTCATCAAGATTCAGAATTTCATCTAACAGTTCGCTTGGGCTACCTTCAAACTCAGATAATATCTCATTTTTGTGCTCATCAAGCCATTTCTGTAATTCTTTGTTTAAATCATTCAGTCGTTTGACATGCGCTGGATCTGTACAAGCTATTACAAGGGCATCAATAGCATGGTGTCTGTGGTCTATACGCTTACTCCAGCCCTTGATAATGAGTTTATTGTTCTTCTTTTGGAAAAAGTTTTTATTAAATAATTTTTTAAACTGTTCTTCGTTTAATTCAATATCTTTAAATGGGAGTCCCCTATATTCATATTCTCTTTTACTTTTTATAAATGCTTTTACATAGCTTTCATATTCCATTGCTGCAAGCAGTGGTTGCGATTTTTCATATCGACTCTTTAATACCTCTTTAAATTTATCCGTAAGCCCCCATTGATTCCGCAAATAGTCAGTTACCCCACCAGTAGTAGTTTTTACATTTTCATTGCCGAAAATTTTATTCAGTTCTTCTTTTACTCTTACAGAAATGTACTGGGTCTCTTTCATTTGCCTAGTCACAGGATCTCCGGGCATTTTTGTAGCCAAAAAATTCTTTCTTTTTTTCCCTTCAAATCTTTTGTTCACATGGTCAATAAAACGTTCTTTTGAAAATACAGATGGGATCACAGAACCGATTTCGAAATACTCCATTGCTGTTCTATTGCTTTTCTCTTTATTAATGGCCTTTTCGCAAATAGTTTTGTTGGTAAAAGAATCATCAAAATAGCGTGATTGTGGAATAATGTGATCTATATCGTACCGCTCTCTGTTAAACAACTCAACAATAGAAATTGGCTGTCCTGTGTATGGCGAAACATGTCCTTGCTCTCTCCATAATTTCATCTTTTCAACTTCTGATTTTGAAGGATCTTTGTATTGTTTCACATATTCATCTGCAAGATTTTCCTGCGAAAGCCACAGTTTGTATTTTTCAATATTGGCAAGTGTTATTTCTTGTTTGAGTTCAATCAAAAGATTCTTAACCTCGTCATTTGCCTTTTGATTGACATTATTCAACTTGTACATCTTAGCTCTCCTGTCGGCATTATTCTTCAATTCACGAGCCAATTCCAGTCTTATTTCATCAGGCTTGCCGTATTGTCTCCAAATGTCTTTTACAACCATCAATGCTTCACTAATCAGTTGCTCTACCAGCGGGTTTCTTAACTCTCCCTGTGGCAATCGTTTGATTTTCTGATAATGATCAATTCTTTCACTTTCCCCATATTCCTTTGCAATGTGTTTATCATAAACCAATATAGTTGCATATGCATTCGTAATTCCACCTTCTGCCAAAACCTCCAAATTGGCTTCCAAATATTCTTGTGCTGCCTTTTCAAATGGGTCACTTACATTTTCGTTTAGCAACTTAATGATTTTCTCTTTAAGATTGTCAGATAAGTTATTGTCAAAATACTTTCCACTTCTTACGAGTGGCAGTATTTTTTTAATTGCTTTAAGGCTTAAAGAAGCATAGTTTCTACTAAACTTTATCTTGCTTATCTGAAAAGCAATTTGCTCAGCATTTTCGCTAGTTGATAAAAATTGCTTTATGAACTTCAAAATCTTTGATGTTCGTTCACTTTCCAAATCATACTCATTGCCTTTTGCATTGTATAAAATATTCCACAACTCAATTTGACGTTCTTTGTTAATCAAGCCAAGTTCCTTCCATAACTGTTCACCTAATGAATTTTCCAGTATTTTTTTGGTTTCATCACCCCTCAATTTCGCTTTAGGATTCATCCCATTTAGAAAATCTATACCATCACGCAGACCGCATTCTTTTTTTATTTTGTTGAATACAGGGCCGAATCCAATTTCCTTCTTTTCTTGTAGCTCATCAAATAGCCATTCTTTTATAGAAAAGGGAATTGGTCTATCCACATATTTATAGCGAATTTCCCCTTTTCTGTTCTTACCATCTTCGGTTTTTGTATTTATTATCAGCTTATTGATTTGCTCCCAAATTTTGAACTCCTGAAATATAGGATGACTTTTGGCAATTGCTTTTTCTCCTTCCTCAAAACGACAATCAGAAATATGACTGCTTTGGTCTTTCAGCTCCCTTTGATAATAGATGATTTGATTTCTGATGAGATGAAAAAGTCCTTTTTCAAGACTTGCTTTCCTGTACCATTCTTGTGTTTCCTTCGTTCCGGGAAAAATAAACTTGAGAATATCTGACAGCTTTTCCTCCGAAAGAGATTGCAATAGTTTGTGTAATTCACTTTCGGTGTTTTCACTTTGTGTCTTCCATATTTTATCAAACTCCAACTGATAACGGGAGCGAAGCACAACATTATTTCTGATTTTCGCCCACCTATTTTCTTTTAGAATGGAAAGAAAGTACTCAGACAAATACACATCTCTACCTTTTTCTTTGGATAATTCAGCAAGTTCTTTTTCCAAATTTTCCATTTTCTTACGCCAAGTTGTTTTATTGGGTAACTTGAAAATGATTGTTTCTCCATTCTTTTTTGAAGTAGTAATATTCACAAGTAATTCAAACGCTTCACCCACTTGCAGAATATCTAGATAAGTATCTCCTTCTAAAACCCCATTTTCTGTTTTAATGGATACTTTATATTTTTTGAGTTGTTTTTTATTTAATATAACTTTTTCTGGTTCAGAAAGGGATAATACATTTCCAAAAGTTACATAACTTTCTTTTCCATATTTTTCTTCATTTTCATTTTCCTCTTCATAGGCATCTTCCTTTTCAGGTTCGTTACCTCCACCTGAATAACCGCGCAACTGATTGAATAGGTATATTATTCTGCCTAAATCTTTCAAAGAGACTGATTCATGTAATGCTTTTACCCGAAGCTGTAATAAATCAAACGCGGAGTATTGCTTTTGATTTTTAACAATGGGAAGAATTGAAACTTTATCCAATGTTAAAGGATTATCAAAGGGCTTTGACAATTTGATTTGTTCAGGCAACATGTCTAACTTTTGTAAAACATAAATCAACTTATTGCGCCTTTGTTTATATCTCTTGTTGAGTTTTCTTGCTCCTTTTGCAATTCTTCTATTAGCATTTTTCGTTTGAGCCTGCCCCTGCTCAAACTTACTCAGCTCAGCTCCCATCGGAATAATCCGACTTCCCATCCCTATAATTTTTTCTTCCTGTTTATTAATCAACGCCCATCCAATACTGTTAGTCCCTAAATCAAGTCCTAATATTTTTTTCATACCTACGACGTTTATTTAAAAAAAATCATTAGCTTAGAATCCTAATTTGAAAGCAATTCACAATAAGGATTATTCCGTTGTGAAAATATTTAAAGCGACGCAAGTCGCTTTTTTTATGCCAAAATATTTAAAATGAGGGATTTGGATAGGGTTCATCACTTATGTTTAAATATACAAATAATACAAATATAACAACCATGAATATACTTATTTTTTGCAATTGCATGGAATCAAGAACAGTCAGGATGCCAATTAAACCCTATTGAAGTGCAATTGATTCCGGCAGGAAATGTTCCATTTCCATACGCTGTATAACGTTCCAGATAAAGTAAAGCACCCATATAAAATACTTGCATTTGATCATCACAAACCATGTTAAACGTAATTCGTCAAATGAATATATTTTTTCGCTAGATTAAAAACAATGATAGAAACTCAAAAACATAGAACTGAAATTTCGGAAAATGGTTTTACAACTATAGATAATATCTATTCTAGTGGTGAGATAGATCAAATGCTGTCGACGATACAACAAGCAGAGAACAGAAACAAAGAGACATTCAGAAAATCAGCGGACCTTTTTGCCATCAGACAATTTTTAAAAGAAATTCCGGGGATAATAACTTTAGTATTTAACAATAATCTAAAAAATATTGTCCAGCAATTTTTCGGGGATAACTACTTCGTTGTTAAAAGTATATATTTTGATAAACCAGCAACTTCAAATTGGTATGTTTCCTATCACCAGGACTTAACAATATCGGTAGATAAAAAGGTGAGCATTGAACATTTTGGACCATGGACAATTAAGCAAAACCAATTTGCTGTTCAACCGCCAATAGATATATTGGAAAATATTTTCACCATCCGAATTCATCTTGATGAAACGGACGAAAATAATGGAGCATTAAGAGTCATTCCGAAATCCCATCTAAAAAAAGTTTACAGACCAGAAACCATCGACTGGAATATAGAAACCGAAAAGACTTGTATTGTTAAAAGAGGAGGAGTAATGATTATGAAACCATTGATTTTACATAGTTCAGGCAGGACAACAAATAATAAAAAGAGAAGAGTAATACACATTGAATTTTCAAATTTAGAATTGCCAACAACGCTAAAATGGGCAGAGCGACTAAACTTCATATAAAAAGGGATAGTTACATTTACGCCTGTCAATTACTTATCAGCATGAGGCCAACTATTATATGCATCTTTATCTTATTGGAAGCGATGTCGCTTTCGGCACAAAAAAATAGGGATACGGTTGCTGCGCATTATCCTGGTGGAAGCGCGCCTGGATGAGGTATATTAATAAGCAATTTCAACTACCTGATAACTTCAATGATCAATACAGTTCCGCCAAGATTGCTTTTGCCATTTCTGCTAAGGGCAACATCAGCAATATTCAGGTCATTCGAGGAGATACACTGCTGCGCCAGACACTTATTGATTTATTTACAAACAGCAATCGATGGATACCCGCAAAGGTGGGAAAGAAAGCAGTGGCCTCCAATCAGGTAGTCCGTTTCAATTATTGCCTAAAAGACGAACTGAACTAGAAGAGTTTTTAGCAAATATCAAAGTTTTGACAGCAACGTTAGGGCATCGCATATTTGAATCATTGGAGGAAACTATGGATACAAAAGAAACTCCGCAACAAATTTTTTTTGTAAAAATGGAGCAGGAGCAGGCAGCAAGGGAAGCCTTTCGACAGAAGGTTTTATAGTTTATAAGGATTCACGATTAATTATAACAGAACAGGCTTCATTAGCAGACGGTATTCGCCTGGAAAGACAGCAAATGCTTTCGGAAGGAACGCTACAAGAAGAAGGCGATTTCTATCGACTAACCAAAGATTATGTTTTACCTCTTCGTTTAGTGTAGCCGCCGCTATACTGGCAAGATCTGCAAGTGGACCAGTGGAATGGAAAACCGCCGAAGGGGTGCAAGCAGTTTGAATAAAACTGTAGTGGTTATACGCGGTAAATTGTGAAAGCTGAATGATGTGCCCTATCGACTAAGTAAATCCATCCAATATTTTTTGAAGCCAACTTCGCATTTGTTCGATGTCGGTACTGGTTTCCTCTTGCATTTTTCTTAAGAATAAGCTGGTTTCATTCTTTTCGATTTCTCTAGTCAGTATGCTTTCAATACGTTTATTCAAACTAGCGTTATCAATGCAAATCTTTTTTATCTCTCGGCCGATCACTATAGCAGAAATATCGGTCAGCTCTAGTTCTTCCAATCCGGTAAAGAGATTGTTATGCTGCGTATAAATCAATTCCGAACTGATATGAAAGAAATCCCGGATAATACCCGCAATATCTTTGGGGTCTTTTTCTCTATGCTCAGGTCGGTCGTCATAGGAAATTAGCTTCAGCAATACGATGGCGGAAAGCGTCGCCGCCTTAAAGACATGCTTTTCTGCAATATCAGTGTCTTCGGTCCCTGACTTATAAACTTCCTTGAAACCATTTACCTTAACGCTGGTCATACCTTGTGCTTCTAACACTACAGCATCATCGATTTCTATTTGTCCAAAAGGCAGCAGATCTACCTGTATTCCCAGCGGGCTTATCATAACAAATGCATTTTGCTTTGACTCATTGTAGTCTTTATTCTTTAGCGCATCTCTTACAAGTTGATAGGTATCCTTACCAGGCATTAACACTGCAAAATCGACATCACGGGAGATCCTTGATGTAAGATTTTCTTTTCCGTACCAGTAGTCACGCGCAATAGCCCCAATTAAATAATGATCTATTTCGAGTTCCTGAAACACCGCCCCCAGATCGTCGAACAGTTCTATGAATCCGGGTTCATTGATATGCTTCCACATTTTCTTTCAGGTATTGTTCGTAAATCAATTGGGCTGTCTCAATACAGCGTGGGTCGTCCGTCAACAAAAGGTCTGTGTATACGAGCAAGGGAGGGACACAATTATTTGTATGATCATAATGCTTCGCGTCCCAAAACTGCTGATATAAGGTTACGTCACCATTTATGTCTGGTTTAATATTGAGGGTAAGCATTACCGGTATCTTATGCTGGTTGGTGTACAGGTCAAAGTGGTTTGGCCGCAGATAGTTTGTCAATACATCTGCTGCTGGCTCTCCACCCCACAGACAGTTAGCTTTCCCAATATCAATTGCCTTCCATGTATTTTGTGTATCCGCTACTTTATCAAATCTATATGTACCTAGCAACAAACCCGGCCTCAATATTTCCCGGTAGCCTGTTACCCAACGCTCTAATAACGCAGGCATATTTTTGAAGCGCATCTTGTTCTTAGTAATGTCAAGAATAAAGTTCGCTTCCCTCAACCCATCCATAATATATTTGATATTGCCAAGGGCAATATGTGTATCAGCAGCTAATTTTCTATAATTGTCATTGATCGCCGCCGGAAAATTCAGGAGATGGAATATGGCTTTTAATCCGGTTTTCATAAAAGCCCTGTTCGCCGGTTTTTCTGTTGCTATTTTTTCATTCGTATCAATGTGGATGAAGAGCTGATCGTTTTCGATATTGGCATTACCATTCATTTGTAAATAGTCGATCCGGTTTTCCCGGAGCAATTTTTTTACTCCAGGCAATATATTGCCAGCAATCACCATTAAGGGGGTGTGCTGTTTTGCCTGCTGCAAGATTTTTGCAAGGTGGTAATGCCGCAAATCCTGCTTTACTTCCACAGTGTAATTATATGTTTGACCCTTATATTTCAATTGTAATTTTCCATCAACCCCATCATCTTTGACACACGCTTTCCAAACCCCTTCAATCGGGATTAGTGTTGCAAGATGCCTCAACGCCTCGGTTACTATTTGTCGCTCATTGTTCATTATTTTAATCCGTTCATCTAAAATGAACAGGCAAATATAATGAACAAATTTGATAAAATCTACTATTGGTACTGGAGGCTAATTTCGTCCCATAAACGATCTGAATTCCATCTCAAGGTTCCAAAATTGGTTACGATTTTACAGCAACTTTGTGACTATGTACATTAATAACCAGTATGTTATGATGTTGAACGTCTGATTTTTTGGAACTATGGAAGAATTGTGAAAAGTCCAAAAAGCAAAATCCCCTGGAATCAAATGTTACAGGGGATTTTAAAGATTTGCGAATCATTCTCGCGGACCGGACGGGACTCGAACCCGCGACCTCCGCCGTGACAGGGCGGCATTCTAACCAACTGAACTACCGATCCTTACCTTCAGAAAACTAATTTTCGATAAGGGATCGCAAAGATAAGGGAACAACAGGTTTATTACCAATAAAAATTAAATGATTCTTATATTCACTTAATATTTTTTTTATCCCTTAACTCACATCGCATGATTCGGCATTTATTCCATCTGATATTTTGGGGCTGTATGATGACCACTTTTCCAACCATTGCTCAAAATCAGAAAATCTCTTTCGAAGAATTTATAAAAAAGCACAAGCCGCAAAAAGAAGAAATAGACGTTTTTATCAACGATAAAATTACCTGGACAAAATTCGACCCCATTGTAGGTTATACACTGGGAAATTATATGCCTAAAGACGGGGTAGACAGAAGCGCTACAATTTCTACAGTGCAAAAAAATGGGGCCAGAACACAGCTGGTCTATGCCAATAAACCATGCCGTATCAACACTTATGGCAATAGCTTTACACAATGTCACCAGGTAAGCGATGGAGAAACCTGGCAGGAATATCTGGCCGCCCATCTGGGAGAACCCATTCGAAATTTTGGCATGGGAGGACATGGAACATATCAGGCCTATAGACGAATGCTTAAAGAAGAAAACAGCAAAAATGCTGCGCAGCATGTGATCTTATACCTTTGGGGAGACGATCATGTACGCAGTGTGCTGCGCAGCAGATATTTATATTTTACCCATTGGACAAAAGAAATGACAGAAAGAGAAGGTATCGGAAAAACCTTTCATGGTAACTTTTGGGCAAACATCGAAATGGATCCCGAAACCGGTGAGCTGATAGAAAAAGAGAACCTGATATCCAGAAAAAAAGATCTCTATAACATGACTGACGCCAACTGGATGTACGAGAACCTGAAAGATGACCTGATGCTGCAAATGGGGCTGTATACAGATAATCTTATTTATGACTTCGACACAGTTAAAGTGAAAAAAATAGCTAAATGGCTTAACTACCCCTTTGATACAGATACTATAACCGACTATAAACCGGCACTGAAAGGGCTAATGAACAAATACGGATTCGCCGCCACGAAATACATACTAGAAAAAACAAGGACGTTTGTAGAAAATAATAATAAAAAACTGCTGGTAGTGATTTTTGATCCCTGGGTAACGGACTGTTTATTAAGAGGGAAACCTCGTTATGAACAGGAAATCGTGGATTATTTAAATGAAAACAAGTACCATTATTTCGACATGAATCTCGTGCATGTCGAAGACTATAAAAACTTCAAAATCCCAATTGGAGATTATTATAAAAGATGGTCGATAGGCCACTACTCACCTGCTGGCAATCACTTTTTTGCTTTTTCTATCAAACCAAAAATACTCGAAATGCTGGATCCAAAACCTATCACTTATCAGGAGCAGAAGCAGCAGATGATCGACTTTAAAGGCTACCTGAAGTAATAACGCTGTTCTGTTTTCTTAATAAGAACAATACAACAATTACTCCGGCAAGCGCCATACATACACCTACAAGCTGTGGAGAAGCATATCCGTACCCTGCAGCAATGGTGAGGCCACCGAAATAAGCGCCAAGTGCATTGCCAATATTAAATGCAGCATGAGTAATTGATGCAGCAAGCATTTCTGCTCCTCTTGCCGATTTTATCATTAGCATTTGAATAGGTGTGGATAGCGCAAAAGTAACAGCACCGGTAATAAATGTCATGATTAACGCCAGTATCTGATGGCCAGCCACAAGTTTAACAGTCAACAAGCATAGCGCAATACCTATCAATACCATTCCACAAGCTTTAGCAGGAGGTAATAAATCTCCTAGCTTACCCCCTATAAAATTTCCGACAACCATACCAAATCCGGCCAACACAAGTATATATGGTACAGACGAAGGTGAAAAACGACCCACTTCTATCATTAACGGCGCTATATAACTGATCCAGGCAAATAAGCCACCTGTGCCTATTGTAGTTAATAAAATGATCAACCAGGCTTCCTGACTTTTAAAGAAAGCAAACTCAGATCCGTTAGCTTCCTCTTCTTTTTGTCCCGGTAAAGCAGGTAAAAGCCACTTCAAACTTAGGACGGTAATCACTCCAATCAAACCAATCAATGCAAAAGTGATTCTCCATGAAAAATGATGTCCTATGTAAGTACCAAGTGGTACAGCTATAAGATTTGCAAAGGTTAAACCGGCAAACATCATTGAGATAGCCCTGGCTTCTTTACCTTTTTCTGCTAATCTGCTGGCCACAACTGCTCCAACACCAAAAAATGCTCCATGCGGCAGGCCCGATAATAAACGGGTTACCGACAATAAAGTATAGTTTGGAGCAAACGCAGAAAGAATATTAAACAGGGCAAACATACCCATCAAACTCATTAATATTTTTTTGGGTGGAAACTTATTGGCCATAGTCACCAATATGGGAGCACCCACAACTACACCCAAAGCATATAATGAAATTAAATGCCCTGCTTTAGGAATGCTAATATGCAAATCGGAAGCTATATCGGGAAGTAATCCCATTACCACAAACTCCGTAAAACCAATACCCAGGCCACCCAATGCGAGCGGCAACAAACTCTTTTTCAAAATGAATAATTAAATGTTTGCGGAAAACAATCGTGGCTAGCAGTAAATCGAAAGATTAGAAATTGGCGAATGCCATAAATGAATTGCAAAGGTAAGCAAAGAAAATAATATCTCATAGCCTACACTGTGCTGTAGTAAATATTATATTTTCTTTATGGATTACTAATAATAGAGTTCAGTCCGTTTGGAGTCAAGAGACAAATAGACCAGGCTGACATTCGGTTTAAACAGATGAACAAAATAACTAATCAACCTAGGCTCCTGGCTACCCATACAAAAAATGAGCATTCATAGAAACCATTTGAAGTATCACCAAACAAATCATGGTTAAGCATATTCCGGAAAAATAAAAATGTCAAGTATATATTATAGCGCAGATGGTATTTAGATAGGAACTACTCATTTAAAGGATCAACTGAAAAAACTCACTTTTAAGCTCTGAGTTAATTATCTACCTCTTTTAACGCCGGTCTTTTATCCCGGGGATCCCGTTTCTCATAACGAATATCAAAAGACGATAGATCAGGGTGATGTTTTCTCTCCCTTTTTAACTCATATTGATAGATAGTCTGTCCGAGCTGATACAAATAAGGATGGCCAACCGTTTCATATTCGTAGCGACTATCATTTATTACTTCATCACTGTTAACATATAATGTTGCAGCCAGCATGAATTCAACTTTATTTCTAAAATCGGCCACATAAGAAACGTCTGTTAAAAAACCATAAGACCATCCCACTTTATTAAAAACCCTGACGCCTTGCGGCATGCCATGTATGTTGTTACGAAAGAAAAACTTTACATAATTATCATAAAATAAAGAAGTGTCATACTTGGGATCAGGAGTTTCTGATGGATATTGGGATAAATACCTGTATAAAAATTGATAATCATCTCGGGATATATCAAAACGCGAATGAACAGGCATAGAAGTCGGGAACAAAATAGTCTGCAACATTTTCTGCATATCTTCCAGTGAAATATAATTATGACGGGTAAAATCATACGGTTCATGAATTAAACTATCATATCTGTTCCAGTGAGCTTTGCCAACCGTAATCTTTTTACTAAAATCAAAAGGATCTGTATTTACCTGTTCCGGTTGAAAATATATATTGTTGCCTTTAGCATCTATCCATCGAACAGGATTTGTCATACTATTCTGCATTTCATCTAATCCTAGAAACTGACGAATTATTCTAACATTCTTAAATCCTTTTTCATGGAGTTGATGATTTATTTGCTGTTGCCCTACCAATTGATACATCCTGTTATATGGATCATTTTCGCTGATTAACAATGACCTCTTAATAAGATGGGCAAGGGTGGGTTTTCCGGTTAGCGAAGTAGTATCTATATGAAAAGGACGATGCCAGCTACGACTGCTGTCAAATTGTATAACTGTATATTTATCCAGTTTCTTTTTCTTAAGAGCTTTCATTTTCTCCAACGATAAAAATGCCAATGGCATCTTTACCATTGAAGCCGGGTTAAAATACAAATCGGGATTATAATGAAAATAATAAGGTTGAAAAACGGGTATATTCTTTTTATCCCGGTCAATCTTTACATATATAATCTGAAGCCTGTATTTATCGGGCTGATCATTCACCATCTGAAACACCGGATTTTGGTTACTCTTCAGTATTTGTTGTAGTAAACTATCGG
Source organism: uncultured Chitinophagaceae bacterium (assembly GCA_964593835.1). Classification (GTDB taxonomy): domain Bacteria; phylum Bacteroidota; class Bacteroidia; order Chitinophagales; family Chitinophagaceae; genus Flavitalea. The sequence continues at coordinate 13,002 of CAZQIQ010000016.1, read as the reverse complement.
TACGAAACTGGGCTGACAAACCTGAGCCGATGATTATGAAGAGGTAAACAAGAAGCAACTGACGCATACCCTAATATAAGCTTTTAAGTCCATCATTCCCCATCTCGAAAACTTCTTTACCAAATTCGGCACACGTTAAATAAGTTGATCATTTACATTAGAGAAATAGTTAGAAACAGTATTTGCCTATGTGTACTTACCAAACATTAAGTTACAATGATCAGCACGGTTATATATTGTATTGCCGGCAATGCCAATACATACAGTTCGGATTTGGGTGTGTATTGATCAATTTTGTGAAATCTGAATTCCAGGGATTTAGAAAAGTAATCGAAGAAATTGTACTTGACTATGACGGACTTCCTGAGTCTAATTTTAAAAGTATTACTATTCCCACGCCATGTGAGGGACTATTATTATACTTGTCAATTAAGGAACTGCGGGTTTTATATAGCATGAACGAAGAGGCGGAGACAAATCTACGGGCTAACGAATTGCTGGAGCTTTTTTCCGCACCAATGTAGTTATCATTTGTGTGCCCTGACAATCTCCCTTTTACCCTTGGGCCCCCTGATTTTTTCAATCCTGAAACCTGCTGCCTCCATAGCACGCCGGACAATGGTTTTACTGCAATATGTAAGTAAAATACCACCATCATTCAAAGAAGTATATAGTTTTTCAAAAACTGATGATGTCCACAAATCAGGCTGCGTAACCGGATCAAAAGCGTCAAAATAAATGATATCAAAGAATCCCGATAAGGAACAACTTTGAATATCATCATATCTTTTTACAAATGTAAAATTATCAGAAAGATTCACTCCCTGTATCTCTCTGGATTGATGTATCGCTTTGAAAACAGAATCAAGATCTTCCCTGTTGAGCAATGACAGATAATTAAGCTGCTCAGCTAATTGCTCGCTCAAAGGATATTTTTCTATGGCTTCATAATAAATATTAACAGGATACTGTTCACTTGTGATATAAGTTAATATCATATTTAATCCTGTTCCAAAACCCATTTCAAGAATTGACAGATTTTCTTTGTTTATAATCTGCTGCTTGAGCCCTGATTCAATAAATATATGGGAGGATTCCTGAACGGCTCCAAATGTAGAATGATAAGTTACTTCCAACGCTGTATTACGCACTGAGTGTGAACCATCTTCTGTTAAAATAATTTCCTGATCACTCATTATACAATTTAAAAAAGATAACGAAACCATTACCCACTTCACAAATAAAAAAGAGTGTATCGCACCCGAAAGATATCATCAGTATGTATTTCTCTTTCTGATGAGACTTTTCAAACGCGATACACTCCTTGTTTATTCAGTTACCTGATAAAGAATATACCTGATCACAAATTTCTAACAGGCCTTAGCATATTTTAATGTCATCTTTATCAGCATACGATTGTGCTATTATTTTTTCACAAAACGTGTTTGCATTTGTGAAGCCCCAGCTGTTTGTATCTTAACATAATACACACCAGTGTTCAATCGGCTAATATCCAGATTATGGGAATATCTGCCTTCATTCTTTTGAAAGTTAATATTCCTGATGAGTTTACCCGAAGCATCGAATATACTCATCAATGATTTGCCTGAAGCCTCGGAATTATATTGAATGTTTACCATGTTTACTGCAGGACTCGGATAAGCAATCAATTCTGCTGGCATCGACAATATTGTTAGTGGGGTTGGAATATTTTCTTCTATCACTACACTATTTGAAGTGGTAGCTTTTGTTGTGGTCTTTTTAGGCTCTTCCTTTGTCATCGTTACTTTAACATCTGCAGTGGAAGAAGCGCCCTTATTATCATACGCTGTAACCCTGAAAACATATACTCCCGGCACAAGATTTTCAAGTTTTGTAGCGCAAGATCTCGGACTTACTATTTTATAAGAATCGGGGCCACTAATTTTTTCCCAGGTAAACAATGCTATCCATCCATCCTGATCAGTAGAAGGAGACCCACTAACTGAAGGCGCCCAATTCCACTCAATAGGCACTACTCTATCACCTTGTGTTCTTGCAACAGGCGGAATATTTCCAGGAACAACCGGTTTTTGAGGTGCTTTTACAGTATCTGCCGGCGTTGGTTTAGTAAGAGTGTCTTTTGGTGGTACAGGAGATGGTTTCACTGTATCTTTTGGAGGCGCAGGCGCAGGAAGTTCGGCGGATGCAGATATGCGCACGGTATCCTTACTAAAACCAGCACGGTCATCAACTACACTAAGCTCATATGTATATACTCCTGCAACAGTTAATCCCGTAATGGTAGTAGAAGATGCAGCACTTCTTACTGCAGTTATTTTTCCCGAATTAGGTCCGGATATTTTTTTCCATACATAACGAACAATCTTTCCGTCACTATCTTTTGATCCGGAGCCGTTTAAAGTAACTGTTCCCTGTTTTGTACTCACTAACTGATCTGCTCCTGCATTAGCAACAGGGAGTTTATTTACAGCCAAACTTTTATTCTGACCTAAAAACCACTCATAAATATTTAATACACCATCATAAACATAATTTGTATCAGTGTATACCCTGTCCCAAACATTATGTCCGCCTGTTGGCCATATTGTACGTAAAGGCTTCACTTCAGGATTAGCCGCATTAATTCTGTTAATAGCACGATCGGTACATGAAGACAGTGCAACATTATCATCTGCAGCATGAAAAGCCCATACAGGTAGTTTTGCTTTAGCCACAAAATCACCATTATCAAAAGTACAGGGCGTACATACAGTCGCTACCGCACTCACACGTTTAGGAAATTCAGCATGAGTAGAAATATACCTCATCGAACCACCTCCTCCCATGCTCAATCCAGTCAGGTATATCCTATTAGTATCACTGCGCAATTCTTTTCTTGCGTATTCTACAAACTCATTTATCATTTTCTGCGGCCACATACCGTATGAAATCGGGCACTGTGGTGATATGACGAGAAAAGTTTCGGTTTTACCATTCCATGTAAAAGTCATTGGATGACCATTTTTTATCATCTTAGGTAAAGCATAATTGGCAACATTCTTTAATTCTGTTGTTCCGTTTCCTCTTTCTCCTATTCCATGTAAAAAGATAATTACCGGATACTTTGTATTTCCGGATGCAGAATAATTCTTTGGCTTGTATTCCAGAAAGCCTATCCGCTCTCCCGTAGACATCACCAGTGCTTTTTCTATCTGCTGTGCGTACGCAGCAGCAAAGTTCATTGTAAGAAAAATAAACAGGACTATTACCCTGCTTAAAAAAGTAAAGTTTTTCATTTAGGTTGGATATTTTCGGATTTTAAAAAATTGATTCTGTATTAGCAGAATCGCATACCAAAGAAACGATAACTTCTTCTATTCAATTATTATGTAGGGATATTAAAAAACAAATCAAAGGTTATACGTTAAAACATACTAAGAGAAAATCCTTACGACAATTGAATACACCGCATTTCTACTAATTATATATACAAGAAGAGTCGATATTTTACGAGAGATAATGTTAAAAACCACAGTTGAAAATTGAAGAGTATTGCACAATCAGATATATAGAACTTTTTCAATACAACCTCTATACTCATGATTTGATATATAAGTCAATGCTAATTTATTGGCATAAAATGAAGACAGTACAGTATCTTCCAGCTTAATTTATCATTACATTGCCGAACAAAAATCAGTAACGATGCTTAGGACATTTAATACAGTAACAACCCCTCTCGTCAGTATGAAAAACCGATCTAAGGCTTTTTCGAGTTCAACAATGCGTGTTTGGAGCGCGGTATTGCTATTCAACATGTTCAGTCTCACTACGGTAGCCCAACAAAAAGGCCCGGTGAAATTTACCAAAGCACCCATAGCGTCAGAAAGTTTTGAATCGGTAGGTGTATTTGATGTTAATAATGACGGTAAACTGGATCTTGTATCTGGTGCATATTGGTACGAAGGACCAGATTTCTGGACAAAACATTTAATCAACCAATTCACCAGATATGAAGGTTATTACGATGATTTCTCTACTGTACCTTTTGATGTTAACGGAGACGGAAAGATGGATTTCATTACAGGAGGATGGTTTGAAAAAACTTTACGTTGGTATGAAAACCCTGGTGATCCCAAAAAACTATGGACCGCTCATGATATTGCGAAAACCACCAATATTGAAAGTACATATGGTTGGGATATCGATGGTGATGGTATAGATGAAATTATTCCTAACACACCGGAAAACCCTTTACTCGTATTCAAATACGACCCTTCTACTAAAACCTTTGCTCAGCATGTAATTCACGACTATCAGGATCATGGAATAGGCATCGGAGATATTAACGGTGATGGACGCAAAGATCTGATTGTAAGCAAAGGCTGGCTTGAACAACCCGCCAATCCATGGAAAGATAAATGGATTATGCACGAAAATGAGTTTGACCTAAAAACAGCTTCAGTCCCTATTGTCGCAGCTGATGTGAATGGCGATGGACTCACAGATCTCATTTCTGGTGTAGCTCATGGATATGGACTGGATTGGTATGAACAAAAATTTAATAAAAAAACTAAAAAAAGAACCTGGATTAAACACACTATTGATGCACACAATTCCATGTATCACTGTATTATGTGGACAGATATTGACGGTGATGGTCAACCTGAACTGATTACTGGAAAACGTTATCGCGCACACGATGGAAGAGATCCTGGCGAAAAAGATGATATAGGGTTGTATTATTTTAAATGGAATGGTGAAACATTTTCCAAGAATGTTATCTCTTATGGACCTTATGGCGTTGGCAAAGGTGCAGGATTGTATTTTTCCGTTGCAGATTTAAGAGGAACCGGAAGAAAAGATATTATTGTTGCAGGAAAGGACGGGTTGTGCGTGTTCTATAATGAAGGCAACGAATAAGCAGATTTATTTCTTTTATATTTTTAAACAAAGAAATTACAAGAGGGTGTATCAATCATTTGATATGCCCTCTTTCTATTTGAATGGTTGGTAAACCTCTATTGAATGATTATAATAATGCTGCTTCAGACATTTACAATGATTGCTCACTGGATTGTATGTATGGTAAGAAAGATTTAAAAAATCGTATGAAGCACAAGAAGAATAAATATAAAAGAGGATGTACCAAAGAATACAATGAACGAAGACCGCATGAAGCATTGAATAATATGACGCCGATAGAATGGGCGAACAGTATTTCTAACATGAAAAATTATGAAACAATAGCTGTCTGAAAAACTGGGGGCTTACACCAGGAAATTACGTAAACGAAAACTCTCTCCATCAGATACCCAAATACAAAGAGGGTGTATCGCACTTTTGACACACCCTCTCACAAAGATTAGCTGGCAAATCATATACCTGTTGTCTGCATTTTTATAAACGTTCTTCGCTAAGCTAATACGATTTCTATACAATTATTTCCACTCAAACAGGAATCGTTTTGGCTTAATTCTTTTCCCTTTTTTCAAACCAAACTCTTCAATAGCGTACTTAATAATATGCTGCTTTGCTTCTTCTACAGAATCGGTAAAAAGATAAAGTTTCAGATCTTCCGGATCGATTGTCTTTTCTCTTGACATTCTTTCCATGTGATTAATAAGATCGGTGTGATATTCTTTGCCCATTAGCACTACGGGAAATCTTCTGAATTTACCGGTTTGTATAAGCGTTAATGCTTCATACAGTTCATCGAGTGTTCCATAACCACCTGGCAATACCACAAAGCCATATGAGTATTTACTCAACAAAGTTTTCCTAACAAAAAACAAATCAAAATCAACCCATTTGTCGAGATAGGGATTTGGATGTTGCTCATGAGGTAAAATAATATTGCATCCTATCGATATACCACCTGCTTCTTTTGCACCTCTGTTTGCGGCCTCCATAATTCCCGGGCCACCACCTGTGATAACCGTAAAGCCAAGTCTGGCAATTTCCTGCCCAACTTCCCTGGCCAATTTATAATACTGATGATTTTCATCAAACCTTGCTGATCCGAAAACTGTAATACAAGGGCCTGTAAAATGCAGCTTTCTGAACCCATAAAAAAACTCGCTCATTACTTTAAACAAAAATGTAAACTCCTTCCATCTGGATCGTGGTCCATCTAAAAACTCTGTTTCTTCTTTCGATCCGACAGGTGTAAAATCTTCTCTATTGGTCATTATATTTTTTTTGTGATAGATATTAACTTGAAAGTAATCCGTATAATTTTTTTGAAAGAAAATATTAACCCAAACCAATTTCCTGATGTAATTGCGGTATTTCTACATCAGCAAAGCCTTTACGCATTAACCGATCCCTGAACTTTATCTGCCCTTCATATTCTCCATGCACAAGAAAAAGTTTTTTTACCTCTCGCGGATCCTGACAAGCCAGCCACTGACTTAAATCTTCATAATCGCCATGAGCACTTAGTGTTGTTATTTCATCTATTGCTGCCTTGACAGGAAATGTTTTACCAAAAATCCTAATTTGTTCAGGTTGTTTTTTCAGTCTTCCACCCAACGATTCCGGTTCGCAATAACCTGTTAACAATATTGTATTTCTTCCGTCATCAATATTATTAGCAATATGATGTTTCACTCTGCCCGCTTCCGCCATTCCTGATGAAGATATGATCACTGCAGGTCCGGGCATTCCATTTAAAGCAATCGAATCTTCAACTTTATTGATATACTTTAAACCCTTAAAGGAAAATACATCTCTGTCAATTTTAAGAAGGTTCTGAACAGTTCCGTTGAAATAATCTGTATACCTTTTTGCAGTTTCCGTTATTTTTATTGATAAGGGACTATCTACATAATAAGGAATATCGGGTAATCGGTTCTCTAATTCAAGGTGATTAAGCATGAATAATATTTCCTGAGTTCTTCCCAAACTAAACGCTGGCAATATCAGCTTACCTTGCTGCTCCATACAGGTTTTATTAATATGCTCCAGCAATTTATCTGTTGCTGTAGTAACCATATCATGCAATCTATCTCCATATGTAGATTCAAGAATAATATAATCGGCCTGAGGAAACTCCTGAGGTGATTTGAGAATCATATCTCTGTATCTGCCAACATCACCGCTAAATGTCAGTCGTGTAATTTTTCCATTTTCTTTTATCTTCAGATTAACTGCTGCACTTCCAATAATATGACCAGCATCGGTAAAAATCAATTCCACCTGATCATCGATTCTGAAATGCTCATTATAAGGAACTGTTTCAAAAAGAGGAAATACCTGAACAGCATCTTCTTCCGTATATAAAGGCTCTACATGTTTTCTGCGTTCTTTATCTCTCAGGCGATTAATATATGCGGCATCAGACTCCTGTATTTTTGCGGAATCTATTAATAATATTTTGGCAAGACTTGCTGTTGCAGGTGTGCAGAATATTTTTCCTGCATATCCATCTTTAATAAGTTTAGGCAACAGACCAATATGATCGACATGTGCATGTGAAAGTATTACATAATCTATTTCCGATGGCTCAAATCCCCATTCCATGTTCAGAGAAACGGTGTCAATTCCCATTCCCTGGAACATTCCGCAATCAAGCAATACTTTTTTATTAGGATGAATAGATAAAAGATGTTTTGAACCCGTTACGGTACGGGCAGCACCATGAAAAGAAACTTTCATATGGAAACTATAATTTTTAAAGCCTCTCTAAAGCTCAATGAAAAAATAATTCGGTTAATATACATTCAGATAAAAGGATAATGATATAGTTTATTTCTTAAGTGACAACGGCGCGCAACCGATGGTTGTACGATTTTTATCAAGAAAATCCATTTTTTTCAGGTCAGTTCTTTTTTTTGCGATATCATTTCCCTCGGTGATAGTGAATTGCTGATTTGATTCCAGATGATTAAAAACCTGAACAGTATTAATACCTGGCCATTTTATTATCACGCTATCCACAACTACAGCGCTCCCAATACCAATGTGCTGAAGTAAAGGGTTTGCACCATAACTACTTCCAGAATTGACTTCACGATAAACAACACGCTCTTTTCCTCCTTCTCTAAAACACACTTTGATATGAGCACCTATTGCTGGCCTGTTAGCTTTAACACCAACTAATTCCAGCTTTATCCATTTATTATCATTCTGACCCGGATTAATATACAGCGAACCCTGATAAGCATCTCCTTTGAAAGCGCCACCCATATCTACATATATATCCTGATCTCCATCATTATCCAGATCAGCAAAAGACACTCCATGTCCTTTTTGAAGATTACCCACTCTTGCCGACAAGGTAACATCTGTAAAAGAAACTCCTCTTTCGTTTCTGAATAAACGATTGGGCACCAACACGCTAAAATCGAGATTACCCGAACCTATATAAAAATCGAGAAATCCGTCATTATCAAAAAATTGCTGCAACCTTTAGGAAATACAAGTACGG
>CAZQIQ010000016.1:0-4579 GCA_964593835.1 uncultured Chitinophagaceae bacterium | reverse complement strand
ATCAAAATCCCCAAAATTAGACCCCATAGCTACCGACACTTTGTCCAACCCAACATCTTTAGAAACTTCTTCGAATGTACCATCGCCATTATTCCTGTATAAGTACATTTTAGCATCATAGCCAGGCAATTTGTTTCCCAATGCTTCATTAGCATAATAATAAACCGGAGAGAATGGAAATTTCTTACTATGTATGAGGATATCCTGCCATCCATCATTATCATAATCAAAAAACCATGTTGTTGACGTACTGTTTTTATCTTTAATACCAGCTTTAGTAGTGATGTCTTTAAACTTAGGAATCTTATTCTCTATTCCTACGTTTTCAAACAGGAACTTTGTACCATCCTGACCTGATATAAAAATATCCATCAACCCATCATTATTGTAATCTGCTGCAGTTACCCCCTTGGCATATGCAACAATTCTGGTGTTGGACTCTACAGAAACATTGGAAAACGTACCGTCCTGATTATTAATATATAATTCACTTGGTACATTAACCAAACTATTCATAGCCTGGTTTGCTATATAAACATCCAGCCAGCCATCATTATTAAAATCAGCCCATACTGCGCTTTGTGACTGGTGAGGAGCAAATAACCCACTCACTCTGGTTACATCTGTAAATGTTCCGTCACCATTATTCCTCAATAGAGAGTTCGGTTCTGTAGCATATGTATTTGTAGAATGTCCTCTTCGTGTAACAAAAACATCTTTCCAGCCATCATTATTATAGTCTGTCTGCATGATGTTCAGTCCACCCCATAAGTAATTTAATCCTGAATATTCTGTAGCATCACTAAAAGTTCCATTACCGTTATTAATGAAAAAGTGCATGTGTTCATCCAGGTTTTCGCTACTGATAATCACATCTAAATAGCCATCATTGGTAAAATCATCAACAATAACGGCCCCGGCTCTGCTAAATACATCCAGTCCTGTTCTGATAGCTGCATCCACAAATGGTTTTACTGTAGTGACGGTATCGTTATCCAATCCCGGAATAAGAAACTTAGGAGGTACATTGCCCGGATATCCGTCGGTAGTCATATAAGCGATATTCAATAACCACCTTGAGTGAATGTCATCGGGATTTTCTGACAACAATTGTTCATAAAGCGCAATAGCTTTTTCGGCAGGCATTTTATTCTTATGTACCCCTCCACCCTGAATAGGGAAAATGCATGACTCTGCATTATGATCCCCTATGCAGTTTTTCTTTTCTGCTATGCGCATCCAGGCAATAGCCATTTCTTTCATAACCCTAGTGCGCATTTCATTAGGATGCGCGCTATCGGCTAACTGCTTCAGCATTTCATTTCCATAACCTAAAGCCAGATTCTCATCTCCATTTTCGAGACAAGCCCTTAGCAATTGAAACTTAACCTTTAGAGATTGATTAGGATCTTTTGTGGCTCTGTATACAGAATCAAAATGGGCAATTCTGAATTCGGAATTGATAAGATTTTCGGGAACTGCGTTTAATCGCTTTACTTCTTTCAGCCATTCACCCATTTCTATGTTTGGATTAACAGGCTCCTCTTTACAAGCACAAAACAATATGGCAACAATCAAAACTATATTTCTCATTCCCTGGTAACAATTTTAAATCACAAGTTTAAAAATAGTCAAAATTTAGCGGTAAGGAGATGTTAAATATGTTACACTTTTAGCTAATTTCAGAACATTAAAATGTTGTGATTCATTCTACTTTCATCCGAATATAATGATGATTGATTCACTATTCGGATCAAATTATATCCGGATTAACTTATTGTCAAACAGCTTTTAATAGCTAGTTTGGTATCGAAAAACAAACATTCTTGCTATATGGGAGATTTTCAGGTTAAAAAGCAATCGAAAAAGTATGATGCAGTAATTGTTGGTACAGGTGCAGGAGGCGGAATGGCTGCTTATGTACTTGCCAAAGCAGGACTAAATATATGCGTCCTGGAAGCAGGTCCCGATTATGACCCTGCTATTCATTCTTCCCAAATGAAAAACTCATGGGAAAGTCCTCGTCGTGGAGCAACTTCCAAATTCAGACCCTTTGGTGATTTTGACGGATCTTTCTGGGGTTGGGATATTGATGGAGAACCATACACAAAAGCAGAAGGAACAAAATGGGATTGGTGGCGAGCCAGAATGGTAGGTGGAAGAACCAATCACTGGGGAAGAATATCTCTTCGTTTTGGTCCACAGGATTTCAAAAGAAGAAGCATTGACGGCCTTGGCGAAGACTGGCCGATTGGCTATGATGATGTAAAACCTTATTACGATAAAGTAGATCAGCTGATAGGTATATTTGGTACAAACGAAGGACTACCCAACGATCCCGATGGTTATTTCCTTCCTCCACCGAAGCCTCGTTTACACGAACTATTTATAAAAAAAGCAGCGACAGGTATAGGCATTCCTGTTATTCCATCCAGAATGTCTATCCTTACAAAAACGATTAACAATGAGCGTGGCGCATGCTTTTATTGTCATCAGTGCTGGAGAAGCTGTAAAGTGTATGGAGATTTTTCTTCTTCCTCTTGTCTGGTAAAGCCAGCAGCAGCAACAGGAAACATGGAGCTGATTACTAATGCCATGGTGAGAGAAGTACTTACCAATAATGAAGGATTAGCTACTGGCGTATCATATGTTGACAAACTGACTTTACAAGAATATCAGGTATATGGAAAAATAGTTATTCTTGCGGCGAGCACTTGCGAAACAGCAAGATTACTGCTCAATTCAAAATCTCCCCGTCACCCTAACGGTCTGGCAAACTCAAGTAATCTTATAGGTAAATACTTACATGATTCTACCGGTATGGCGATGAGAGGTTTTGTACCCACTTTGTTTAATCGCAAACGTTATAATGAAGATGGCGTTGGTGGTTCACACGTTTATACTCCATGGTGGCTGGACAATAAAAAACTAGATTTTCCACGTGGTTATCATATTGAATATGGTGGGGGAATGGGCATGCCTATTTATGGTTTCAATTGGGGCATTGAAGATCTCAACGGAAGTTTCCCCGTTAACGGTGTTCAAAAAGAAGCAGGAGGATATGGTAAGTCATTGAAAGAAGATGTTCGGTTTTTCTATGGTGCTCAGGTAAGCATGGCTGGTCGTGGGGAAGCTGTTGCAAATATTGACAACTATTGCGAAATAGATCCAAACGTGGTAGATAAATATGGTATTCCTGTTTTGAAGTTCCACGTTAAACATTCTGATTATGAACTGAAGCAGGCTAAGCATATGAAAGAAACTTTCCTTGAAATATTTCACAATATGGGGGCTACAGTTACGTGGGGTCTGGATAATGATGAAAAAAATCAGTGGGGTTTGGATAACCCCGGAAATGTAATTCACGAAGCAGGCACAGCAAGAATGGGTAATAACCCCAAAGACTCTGTCTTAAATAAATGGAGCCAGGCACACGATTGCAAAAACCTGTTCTGTGTGGATGGAAGTCAGTTTACTTCTCAGGCCGATAAAAACATCACCTGGACTATCCTGGCGCTTTCCATGAGGGCAAGTGAGTATATTGTAGATGAACTGAAAAAACAGAATATTTAATCACCCATCTCTATAATAATTATTTATGGATAGGAGAAAATCGATAAAAGCGTTATTTGTAGGAACAGTTTCAACAGGTGTCTTATTAGAAGCCTGTAAGAACCCGGATACAAAAATCGAAAAAACAGATCTCAACAACCCTATTTCTGGCGCAAATGCTGACAGAATGATTGAGGAAGTTGAATACAATAATAAATTAAACGAATCCACTTTTTTTACCCCCCACGAGTTGGCAACTGTGGCAGTGCTAAGTGATATTATCATTCCAAAAGATGATGTTAGCGGTAGTGCCACTGACGCAAAAGTTCCCGAGTTTATTGATTTTATGATGAGAGATCGTCCTGAACATCAAACACAAATGAGGGGTGGATTAAAATGGCTGGATATGCAGGCTTCAAAAAGATTTGAAAAACCTTTTATTGAATCCACTTCGCAGCAACAGATCGAGTTAGTGGATCTTATTGCTTATCCTAAAAGAGCAACATCTGAAACAACTGTGGGAGTACACTTTTTCAGTCTGCTTCGCAGCCTTGTTATTTCAGGATTTTACACTACGGAAATAGGATTTAAAGATGTTGGATATGTAGGTAATAAACCTAACCAATGGAATGGTGTTCCGCAAGAAGTATTGAGTCAATATAATATCGCCTACACCGAAAAAGAATTAAAGGAGTGTATCAGTTTTGACAAAGCATAGTTATAAAACGATTTCGTGAAAATGCGATAGTTTTTTGAAAAAACAGTTTTATTAAAACGCATAACTAAACAGAAATATAGAAGATTAAACAGGGTGAAACGAGCTGAAAACTTTCTCGAAAAAGAAACATATATGCGAGTTCCATCCGACAATTAAAAAACAAATAATAACGGATGAAACGAGCTGAAAACTTTCTCGAAAAAGAAACATATATGCGAGTTCCATCCGACAATTAAAAAACAAATAATAACGGATGAAACGAGCTGAAAACTTTCTCGAAAAAGAAACATATATGCGAGTTCCATCCGA
>CAZQIQ010000015.1:0-73337 GCA_964593835.1 uncultured Chitinophagaceae bacterium | reverse complement strand
ATATGCCATTCCTTGAAGACGGAACTCCTGTGGATATTGTATTGAATCCGCTTGGTGTACCAAGTCGTATGAACCTTGGACAGATATATGAAACTGTTTTAGGTTGGGCTGGTCTTAAGCTGGGTCAGAAATTCGCCACACCAATATTTGATGGTGCCACTGTTGAAGAAATTGCTGAAAATATATCAAAAGCTAATCTTCCCACATTTGGTCATACATACCTGTATGATGGAGAAACGGGAGAGCGCTTCCACCAGAAAGCTACAGTTGGGGTTATTTATATGATCAAGCTGCATCACATGGTGGATGATAAAATGCACGCACGTTCTATCGGACCATACAGTTTGATTACTCAGCAACCGCTTGGTGGTAAAGCTCAGTTTGGTGGTCAGCGTTTTGGAGAAATGGAAGTATGGGCACTCGAAGCATACGGTGCTTCAAATATTCTCCAGGAATTGCTTACACTCAAATCGGATGATATTATCGGTCGGGCGAAAACTTACGAGTCAATCGTTAAGGGTGATAATATTCCGAGAGCGGGTATTCCTGAATCATTCAATGTACTTGTACATGAATTAAGGGGATTAGGTTTGGATCTAAAATTCGAATAACATCAATCAATCAGATAAACTGCATAATTATATCTGCAGTGAACCCTGCTTGAAGAAGAATTAAAAAATTAGAAACTTATATATGGCAGTCAAAAAGGAAAATCGTCCAAGAGCCACGTTTTCTAAAATAACCATCGGATTGGCTTCTCCGGATTCCATTCTGGAGCGCAGTTATGGTGAAGTATTAAAACCTGAAACCATCAACTATCGTACATATAAACCTGAAAGAGACGGTTTATTCTGCGAGCGCATCTTTGGTCCGGTTAAGGATTATGAATGTGCTTGTGGTAAGTACAAACGTATTCGTTACAAAGGAATAGTTTGTGATCGTTGTGGTGTTGAAGTAACTGAAAAGAAAGTACGTCGCGAACGTATGGGCCATATAAAGCTCGTTGTTCCTATCGTACATATCTGGTACTTTAAGAGCTTACCCAATAAAATCGGCTATCTGTTAGGAATGAGTTCCAAAAAAATGGAAAGCATTGTTTATTACGAAAGATATGTAGTTGTACAGGCCGGGGTGCGCGAAGACAAAAACCTTAAGAAGGGAGATCTGTTAACGGAAGAAGAATATCTGGAGATATTAGATAATCTTCCAAAGGATAATCAATATCTGCCTGATGAAGATCCGCAGAAATTTATTGCTAAAATGGGTGCTGAGGCAGTACATGATTTATTAGCAAGAATCGATCTGGATCAACTTTCTTTCGATCTCCGCAATGCTGCTGCAACGGAAACATCTCAGCAACGTAAAGCTGATGCTTTAAAAAGATTAAGCATCGTTGAATCATTCCGTGAGGCTAATACCAGAATTACAAACCGTCCCGAATGGATGGTTATGCAATATATTCCTGTTATTCCACCTGAATTGCGTCCTCTTGTTCCTCTCGATGGTGGACGATTTGCTTCATCTGATTTGAATGATCTTTATCGCCGTGTTATTATTCGTAATAATCGTTTGAAGAGATTATTGGAAATCAAAGCACCTGAAGTGATTTTACGTAATGAAAAACGTATGCTTCAGGAAGCAGTTGATTCTTTATTTGATAACTCAAGAAAATCAAATGCTGTAAAAGCTGAAGGTGGACGTGCACTGAAATCTCTGTCTGACGTATTAAAGGGAAAGCAGGGTCGTTTCCGTCAGAACTTGCTCGGTAAACGTGTAGACTATTCAGGTCGTTCTGTTATCGTGGTAGGTCCGGAAATGAAATTGCATGAATGCGGATTGCCAAAAGATATGGCTGCGGAATTGTTCAAGCCATTTATCATTCGCAAATTGATTGAAAGAGGTATCGTTAAAACGGTTAAAAGCGCAAGGAAATTAGTTGATAAAAAAGAAGCGATCGTTTGGGATATTCTTGAAAATATATTAAAAGGTCATCCTGTAATGCTAAACCGTGCTCCAACGCTGCACCGTTTATCTATTCAGGCTTTTCAACCTAAATTGATTGAAGGAAAAGCGATCCAGTTACATCCGCTTGTCTGCGCTTCATTCAACGCTGACTTTGACGGTGACCAGATGGCTGTTCACGTTCCGCTAAGCAATGCTGCTATTCTGGAAGCCCAACTGTTAATGCTGGCTTCTCATAATATTCTTAACCCTCAGAATGGTACACCTATTACACTTCCTTCACAGGACATGGTACTCGGGTTATACTATATTACCAAGGGAAGAAAAAGTACACCAGAAGAACCTGTTCGTGGTGAAGGCAAACACTTTTATTCAGCTGAAGAAGTGATAATTGCTTACAACGAAGGACGTGTGGATCTTCATGCTCATATTAAAGTGAAAGCTTTTGTAAGAGAGAATAATGGTGAGCTGGTAAAGAAAATTATTGAAACAACTGTTGGACGTGTCATCTTCAACCAGTCTGTTCCTAAAGAAGTAGGATATATTAACGCCCTGCTTACTAAAAAGAACCTGAGGGAAATTATCGGTGATATCATCAATATCACTAATGTTCCTAAAACGGCTAAATTCCTTGATGATATTAAACAACTTGGATTCAGAACAGCATTCCAGGGTGGGTTGTCATTTAATATTAATGACCTTATCATCCCTTCTATTAAAGAAGAAGTTCTGGAAAATGCAAAATCAGAAGTTGATGAAGTTTGGGATAACTACAATATGGGATTAATCACCAATAATGAACGTTATAACCAAATCGTTGATATCTGGTCGAGAGTGGATACCAGAATTACGGAAACGCTTATACGCGAATTGAGTTCCGATAAACAAGGGTTTAATTCAGTATATATGATGCTTGATTCAGGTGCTCGTGGATCAAAGCAACAGATTAAGCAGCTTTGTGGTATTAGAGGACTGATGGCGAAACCAAGAAAGTCTGGATCTTCAGGAAGTGAGATTATTGAAAATCCAATTCTTTCCAACTTCAAAGGCGGATTGAACGTATTGGATTATTTCATATCTACGCACGGTGCGCGTAAAGGTCTGGCAGATACAGCTTTGAAAACTGCTGATGCCGGTTATCTTACACGTCGTTTGGTTGACGTTGCTCAAGATGTTGTAATTACTGAAGAAGACTGTAATACTTTAAGAGGTATTGCCATCTCTGCTTTAAAAGATAATGAAGAGGTTGTTGAACCGTTAATAGACAGAATAGTTGGACGTACTTCTGTACATAATGTATACAATCCTGTAACTGATGAATTGATAGTTGAAGCCGGAGGGGAAATTACAGATAATACAGCTAAAGCAATAGAGACAGCAGGTATTGAAACAGTAGAAATACGCTCGGTGCTTACTTGCGAAAGCAAAAGAGGAGTGTGCGTAAAATGTTACGGTAAAAACCTGGCTACTGGTAATACAACACAAAAAGGAGATGCGGTAGGTATTATCGCTGCTCAAAGTATTGGTGAGCCGGGTACACAGTTAACATTACGTACCTTCCACGTGGGTGGTGTTGCTGGTTCAGCTTCTGTTGAATCTTCTCTGATCGCTAAATTCGATGGTACTATTCAGTTCGACGGATTACGTTCTGTTGCTTCACAAAACAACGAAGGCGAAAAAATCCAGGTTGTTATTGGACGTACAGGTGAAGTGAGAATCATCGATGTGAAAAATGACCGTTTATTAATTACCAATAACGTTCCTTATGGATCTACCCTGTTAGTAAAAGACGGACAGGAAGTGAAAAAAGGCGATGTGATCTGTACATGGGATCCGTTTAACAACGTGATCGTGGCTGAAATAGCTGGTCAGATTAAATTTGAAAACGTTATTGAAGGTGTGACTTACAGAGAAGAGGCTGATGAACAAACAGGTCACCGCGAAAAAGTAGTTATTGAAACAAAGGATAAAACGAAAATTCCTACACTTCTTGTTGAAGGAAAAGACGTTAAAACATATAACCTTCCTGTAGGCTCTCATATCACTGTTGAAGAAGCTGAAGATGTGAAAGCAGGCCAGGTGTTAGTGAAAATTCCACGTACGCTCCGTATGCAAAGGGATATCACTGGGGGTCTTCCACGTGTTACAGAATTGTTCGAAGCAAGAAATCCGGGTAATCCAGCTATCGTTTGCGAAATTGATGGTGTGGTATCCTTTGGTGCAATCAAGCGCGGAAACAGAGAAATTGTTGTTGAAGCAAAAGATGGTGTTGTGAAAAAATATCTCGTTCCGTTAACCAGACAAATTCTTGTTCAGGATGGAGACTTTATCAAAGCAGGAGCTTCATTGTCTGATGGGCAAGTAGCGCCGGGCGATATTCTTTCTATTAAAGGACCATTTGCTGTTCAGGAATATGTGGTGAATGAAATCCAGGAAGTTTATCGTCTTCAGGGTGTTAAAATCAATGACAAGCACATTGAGGTGATCGTTAGACAAATGATGAAGAAGGTAGAAATTGTTGATCCGGGTGACACAAGATTCCTCGAAGAGGATCTGGAAGACAGATTTGACTTTAATGAAGAAAATGATTGGATATTTGATAAGAAAGTGATTACCGAAGCTGGAGAAAGCGCTAAACTGAAAGCCGGACAGATTGTTAGTCTGCGTGA
The DNA here is from genome assembly GCA_964593835.1 of uncultured Chitinophagaceae bacterium. Lineage (GTDB taxonomy): Bacteria > Bacteroidota > Bacteroidia > Chitinophagales > Chitinophagaceae > Flavitalea. The sequence goes on along the minus strand of CAZQIQ010000015.1, from coordinate 68,706 downwards.
AATAAGAGAAGAAAACTCTGTTTTACGTCGTAACGACAGAAAGCTGGTTGAATACAGAGATGCAAATCCTGCTACTTCTCATCCAGTGTTATTGGGTATTACCAAAGCTTCATTAGGAACACAAAGCTGGATTTCAGCAGCTTCATTCCAGGAAACAACAAAAGTGTTGTCTTCAGCAGCTATTCAGGGTAAATCCGATGAAATGCTTGGATTGAAAGAAAATGTTATCACTGGTCATCCGATCCCTGCCGGAACAGGATTAAGGGACTTCGACAATATGATAGTAGGTAGTAAGGAAGAATATGAATTACTGCAAACTACTCGTGAAGCGATGAGCTTTGATGACGAAGAATAATAACATTTTAACGTTTAAATATTTATCTTACAAGTAGGAAGCGAAAACTTCCTACTTTTTTTTAGTATGAAGAATTTATCTACTTTTTTAAGTTTGTTAGCCCTGATTGGCGTTGGTGTTTTATTTTATTTGTATTCCTCTTCCGATAAGAAAAGTTCGGATGTATTGAGAGGTCAGTCTGCAAAAGACAGCACCAACTTTAGAATTGCTTATTTTGACATCGATTCTTTACAAGAGAAATATGAATATTTTAAAGATGTTTCTCTGGAAATAAAAAATAAGGAAGCAAGTATGCATTCTCAGCTTTCTTCATTGCAAAATACATATCAGAAAAGATTAAAAGAACTACAGGAAAAAAGTGCAACAATGACACAGGCTGAAGGGGAAGCTGCACAGGTTGAGTTTGGACAAATGCAGGAAAAATATCAGCAGCGTCAAATGAGTCTGGAACAGGATTTGAAAAAACATCAGTTTGATGTGATGACTAACGTGAGAAACAGGATTGAAAAATATCTTAAGGAATATAATAAGGAAAAAAATTATGCATTTATCCTTTCTTATGAGCCTGGTTTTATGCTTTATTACCGGGACTCAACTTATGATATTACCAATGATGTAATTGTGGGATTGAATGAAGAATATAAAAAAGAAAAAAAGCCATAGACAATTTCTGCTAATTAAATAAATAAGCATGTCTAATCATCCTTCCTATTTTAAACCCACATTGGGATTATTAGACGCTACAATGATAGTTGCCGGATCAATGATAGGATCCGGCATTTTTATAGTCAGTACAGAAATGACTACTTACCTGGGATCATCAGGCTGGTTGATACTGGCATGGATGGTAACAGGTTTTTTAACACTTACCGCTGCGTTAAGCTATGGTGAATTAAGTGCAATGTTCCCAAAGGCTGGCGGACAATACGTTTATCTGCGTGAGGCTTTTAATCCGCTAACCGGATTTTTATATGGATGGAGTTTTTTTGCCGTTATTCAAACGGGAACTATTGCAGCAGTAGGCGTAGCTTTTTCAAAATTTGCCGCATACATTTTCCCTTCACTCAGCACTGATAATATTCTTCTAGATATAGGTGTTACCGACATTTCTGCTGCAGAACTAGTATCCATCGTATTGGTCGTTATACTCACATATATTAATACAAAAGGTGTTAATGGAGGAAAGCTTATACAAACAACGTTTACGCTAATAAAACTTATATCATTATTCGGTCTGATAGTATTCGGATTTTTATTATCGGCAAATAGTGAAATATGGAATGCTAACTGGAGTCATGCCTGGGATGCAAAACATCTTATTTATCAAGATGGTATTACTCCCACATGGAAAGAAATTGCAGGACTGGCAGTTGTTCCTTTGTTTGCCAGTGCGTTGGTAGGATCTATATTTTCCAGTGATGCATGGAATAATGTCACATTTATTGCCGGTGAAATAAAACGACCGGAACAAAATATAGGTCTTAGTCTGTTCCTGGGTACGCTGATCGTTACAATAATTTATGTTGCTGCAAATCTTATGTATTTGAGTGTGCTTGATCTTGATGAAATAGCAAATGCAAGAGATGGAAGGGTGGCGCTTGAAGCTTCTTTTAAAATATTTGGCAGTGCAGGTACTCAGGTAATTGCTGTCATGATAATGATATCAACATTTGGATGCAATAACGGATTGATTTTGTCTGGCGCAAGGGTTTATTATACAATGGCTAATGATGGTTTATTCTTTAAAAAAACAGGTACGCTTAACAAGCATGGCGTTCCTTCATTCGCTTTATGGGTGCAATGTTTATGGACATGCCTGTTATGTTTAAGTGGTACCTACAACCAATTACTGACATATGTGGTGTTTGTGGTGTTGATTTTTTATGCATTAACACTAATAGGTATTTTCAGATTACGACGTAAACGACCCGATTTACCTCGTCCTTATAAAGCTTTTGGTTATCCGTTTCTTCCCATTGTGTATTGTGTGCTCGCATTTGCTATATGTTCGGCTTTGTTTATTTATCAGCGCGAACAAACATGGCCCGGTGCATTAATAGTTTTATCGGGCATTCCATTGTATTATCTTGCAGTGGCAAAGAAAAAGAACGTTTGATGATTATGGCAACAATAGATTTTGAAAAACTTTTTGATGGATTCAGAGATATAAAAGTAGGTGTGTTGGGAGATGTAATGCTCGATACCTATTGGTGGGGGCAGGTTGATAGAATTTCACCTGAAGCACCTGTTCCTATTGTAGCACTCGATAAAAAGGAATACCGTATTGGCGGTGCAGGTAATGTTGCGTTAAATCTGGCATGCCTTGGAGCAAAGGTTTCTGTTTTGTCTGTGTTAGGTCAGGATGAAGAAGGAAATATACTCTGTGATCTTTTTCGTAAAAATGCAGTAACTACAGATTATATTATTAAGAGTCAATCAAGAATTACGACCAGTAAGACGCGTATTATTAGCCGCAATCAGCAAATGATGCGTCTCGATTCAGAGATTGTTGCCGATATAAATGATGTTGAAGAGAAAGAACTGTTGACTAAAGTGGAAGATTTTATTATCAGTCAGCAACCTTCAGTATTGATACTTGAGGATTATAATAAGGGAGTATTAACAGAAAAAGTGATTGAAGAAGTAGTCCTGCTTTGTAAAAAATATAACGTAATTACAACTGTTGATCCAAAAAGGAAGAACTTTCTTTCTTATAAAGGAGTGGACATATTTAAACCTAATATGAAAGAAGTAAAAGAAGGTTTAAATATTCTGGTCGAAGAAGTGAATGCCACAATGCTTAATGAGATACACAACCGTTTGCATGAAAAGCTTGATCATGCGATTTCTTTTATTACATTATCAGAAAAAGGTGTGTTTTACAATGACGGCAAAAAACATAATATCATTCCCTCACATTTTAGGAATATAGCCGATGTTTCCGGCGCTGGTGATACTGTTATTGCTGTTGCTTCACTTATTTATGCTGCAACAAAAAATATTCAACTAATGGCAGAAGTAGCAAATATAGCCGGTGGGCTTGTTTGTGAAGAGGTGGGAACTGTAGCGATTAACAAACAAAGGCTTCTTGAAGAATGCCGCCTATTGATCAGATAAATTTTGTTTCCGATTACAACAACCAGTGATGGATTACTAATAAATAAGAATATCTGTTGAAGCTTGTTTAAGAGAAGTAAAAAAATATTGGAAAATCTCCGCTGTTAAAATGTCTAATTTCGGCATGCACAAAAAGACCTCTGTACATGCGTAGATATACGTTGGTTATTCATGGTGGAGCAGGTACCATTCTGAAATCGGATATGACTCCTGAACTTGAACTAGCTTACCTGAAAGGTTTAAGAGAATCACTACATGCAGGTTTTGCTGTATTAGAAGAAGGTGGTTCTGCTATCAACGCTGTTAAAGCCGCTATAGTTATTTTAGAAGATAATATTCTGTTTAATGCTGCAAGAGGTTCTGTATTTACAAAAAAAGGAGTACAGGAAATGGATGCAGCTATTATGGATGGCAAAACACTTGATGCAGGAGCTGTAGCTGGTGTAAGAAACGTCCGCAACCCTATCGAATTGGCAATGGAAGTAATGAGGAACAGTAATCATGTTTTTTTAAGCGGAAAAGGCGCAAGCGATTTTGCTATTAAACAAGGTGTAAAATTAGAACCTGATGAATACTTTTTCTCCCAGTTCCGTTATGATCAATGGAAAGCTATAAGGGATTCTGATAATTATTCACTTGATCACACACATCAGGAACTTGAAGAATTAATGAAAGATAAAAAGTTTGGTACAGTTGGAGCTGTAGCCTGTGATCAGGATGGCAATATTGCCGCAGCCACCAGCACCGGTGGAATGACCAATAAAAAATATGGAAGAATAGGAGATAGTCCATTAATTGGCGCTGGAACATATGCAAATAATAATACTTGTGGAATATCCTGTACTGGTCATGGGGAAATGTTTATTCGCGCAGTAGCTGCTCATGATGTTAGCTGCTTGATGGAGTATAAACAATTATCATTACAGGATGCCTGCGAAGAAGTAGTCAATAAAAAATTGGTAAATATTCAGGGTGAGGGTGGAATGATAGCTGTAGACAGTGTGGGTACACCAGTGATGATTTTTAATAGTGCTGGTATGTATAGAGGTTGCAAAAGCAGTGATGGTACCGAAGAAGTTGCGTTATATAAATAGATGCATTAATTTCACTTGATGCTCGGTGTAACTATCCTTGGAAACAATTCTGCTTTACCGGCCTTTGATCGCCACCCCACTTCACAACTTGTTACAGTGGATGATCAGCTTTTTCTTGTTGATTGCGGAGAAGGCACCCAGGTTCAATTAGCTCGCTATAAGATACGATGGGGAAGAATCAACTATATTTTTATATCTCATCTGCACGGGGATCATTATTTCGGATTACCCGGATTTATACATAGCATGGGTTTGTTAAACAGAGAAAATGATTTGCATTTATTTGCTCCGGCACCTTTAAAGGAGATTCTGGAACTGCAGTTTAAGGCAGCAGGCTCGGGACTGCCATTTAAATTGCATTTTTATGCTTTAACAGGTGAAGGAGAATTAGTAAAGACCGATAAATTCAGAGTGAGTTCTTTCCAAACCAGACATAGAGTGCCATGCTGGGGATTTAAGTTTGAACAGGTAAGAGCTCCCCGCAAACTGAATGTTGAAAAAGCGCGTATACATAATGTACCTGCTATATTCTTCGACCGATTAAAAGCCGGTGAAGATTTTATAAATGCACAGGGAAAAATTATTAAAAACACACTTGTAACAGATCCTGCGCCTAAACCAAAATCATATGCATATTGTGCTGACAATATGTATCATGATGAATTAATTGAAAAGGTAAACGAGGTGGATATTTTATATCATGAAACTACCTATTTGAAAGATCTGCAGGAAAGAGCAGCAGCTCGCTTTCATGCTACTACCCACGAAGCAGCTTTAATAGCAAAAAAGGCCAACGTAAAAAGATTACTGATTGGCCATTTTAGTTCTAAATATGATAAGCTCGATGTTTTCGAGCAGGAAGCTCGCGAAATTTTTCCCTCTACAGATTTAGCGCTGGAAGGGACGACTTACTGGATGTAAACTTTTTTACTTTGTCCATTGTGATTTTACTAAGCGGTAATAGCGGTAGTCTGAGATAATTACCAATAAGGCCTGTTTCTGCTATAAAAGCTTTAATTCCTGCCGGATTGTTTTCAGTAAACATAATTTCATATGCTTCTATCAGGCCGTCATTTATTCTTTTTGCTTCGGCAAGATTACCCTCAAGAACCTGTCTGATCATTTCAGATAATTCTGAAGGAAATCCATTAGCTGCTACACTGATTACGCCATCCATACCACAGGCAATTTGAGGAAAAGCTAATGCATCATCACCGCTTACTACTAGAAAATCTTCCGGGCGGTCACGCAAAATCTCCATACATTGGCACATATCACCACTAGCTTCTTTGATGCCGGCAATATTTTTTACTTCTTTTGCCAGCCTCAATGTTGTATCTGCTGTCATATTACGACCGGTTCTTCCCGGAACATTGTACAGGAGAATAGGTTTGGGCGAGGCTTCCGCTAATGCTTTATAATGCTGGAAAATACCTTCCTGAGTCGGTTTGTTATAATATGGAGAAGCACTTAATACTGCAACTGCCTGTTCAAGGGGATATGTCGTCAAATCCTCTATTAATTCTCTGGTATTATTTCCTCCTATGCCTACTACAATGGGTACACGTTTATTCACCTTTTCATAAGTGAATAAGATGATATCTTTTTTTTCTTGCTTTGAAAGAGTGGGAGTTTCTCCGGTAGTGCCCAAAGTGACAATGTACTCAACTCCACCTGTAATAACTGAGTTGATAACTCTTTCAAGAGCTGGGAAGTCCACCTCACCTTTATGATCAAAGGGAGTAATAATGGCTACACCTGTTCCCCTCAGTGTTTCGCGTAATGACATGAGAAAAAATGATTGTTGCTTTTGATGATTATTTATTTGGTTTCTATTGCTTGAGGTTCGCTCGCTATTTCATCCCAGAAGCCCATTACATTAAACTTTTCTATCCGTTGTTCAATTCTTGTTTGTGGGTCTATCTGCTGAAGCTGTTTTAAGGTATCGATCAATACGGGTTTTAATTTTGCAGCTGCTTCATCATAATCCCAGTGTGCACCTCCAAGAGGTTCTGGAATTATTTTATCAATTAATCCAAACTTAAACATATTATCCGGGTCGAGCTTTAATTGTTCAGCAGCTTTTTCCTTTTGTTCCCAGGAGCGCCATAATATAGAACTACAATTTTCTGGAGAGATGACTGTATACCATGCATTCTCTAACATGAACACACGATCTCCAACACCAATTCCTAATGCACCACCTGAAGCTCCTTCACCAATAATCACACAAATAACCGGAACTTTGAGGCGCATCATTTCGTAAATATTACGGGCTATTGCTTCACCCTGACCACGTTCTTCTGCTTCCAGTCCGGGATAAGCACCGGGCGTATCAATTAGTGTAATAATTGGTTTATTGAACTTTTCTGCCAGTTTCATGAGACGAAGCGCTTTTCTATACCCTTCAGGATTGGCCATCCCAAAGTTTCGCAATTGTCTCATTTTGGTGTTTGAACCCTTCTGTTGACCAATCATCATTACCGTTTGACCACCCAAGCTGGCAAAACCACCCACCATAGCTTTATCGTCTTTCACATTCCTATCACCAAATAACTCAACAAAATCCTCGCACATTTTTTCAATGTACTTCTTGGTATAAGGTCTGTCCGGGTGACGGCTCAACTGCACTTTTTGCCATGGAGTAAGTTGAGATGTTATGGCTTTTCTGGTTTCAATGATTTGCTGTTCAAGTTTGACAATAGAATCACTAAGGTCCACCTTGCTTTTTTCCGCAGTGGCCTTTAATTTTTCTATGTCATCAAACAACTCTTTAATAGGGCGTTCAAAATCCAAAAACTGCCTGTTTTTATCCTGTGGCATATACAAATGAAATAATCCGTAAAATTAAGGAATGGCGACCTAATTGGAGAGGTATAAATTTTTGACAAGGGAAAAAATAAAGAGAGATGGTTGTGTAATCAACTAAATAAACTAAGGAAGTAGACCAAAAAATGATAAAATAGGGTTTAGAAATGAAAAACAGGCATTCTGTATAATCCTTATTGCTTTGTGTTTAGATACAATACACTAACAAATAGATTAGGAAGAATACCTGTCATTGATTTTACAGTTAACTATTGTTGTTAGCTGGAACAGAACCAATATATCCTGTAGCAGCGCGAGTGGGTGCTCTGTTTACATACACCTGGCGGTCTTCCGGCGCCCAGGTTGACAGTCCGTCAACATATCTGTTAAACATACAGAATGCTGCGGCTATTAAAATGGTATCATGAATTTCCTTATCTGTTGCACCGTTATCTTTTGCTGTCTGTATATGCTGGGGAGTAACAAGTTTTCCACCTTTTTGAACAGCTGCAGCAATAGCCAAAAGCGTTTTCATCTTATCAGATATGTTTGAAGAATGAAAATCCTTTTTTATATGATCTATTTCTTCAATATTACAGTTCATGTGAAAACCTGCCATGGCACCATGAACGTTCTGACAAAAGAAACAATCGTTTAGATAAGAAACATATGTACCGATCAATTCACGTTCTCCTTTTGTAAGTGAATTATTTTCATTTCTTAATAGTATTTCAGCTAATTCGTTCATAGGTTTAGCAGTATCAGGACTGTAAGCCATTGGTCCCCTGATGCCGGGCTCGTTATTGTTGAAATCAATATATGCCATACAAATAGATAGTTTGATTAAGTGTTGGTTTTTTGAGGAACCGAATAGCCTTTTTCAGCTAATCTTTTCCCCATTTCAATATAGTCTTCACGATTAGGAGGAGTTAGGGTCGCTAATCCATCTACATATCTGTTATACATAGAGAATGTTGCTGCAATAAGAACGGTATCATGAATGTCCAGATCATTTGCACCAGCATTCCTGGCAGCATCGATATCTTCTTGTTTAACTTCTTTGCCAAGTATTTGTACTTTTCCTGCTATGTGTAGAAGAGCTTTCATTTTTTGGCTGATATTAGCTGTCTCAACATTGGCTAATACATCATCCATTAATTGTTCGTCGTCTCCCAGTAAACATCTTGCGGCTGCGGCATGACTGCTCATACAAAACTTACAATTGTTCCGGTATGAAACGTAAGTGGCAATAATTTCCCTCTCGGCTTCCGTTAGCGGAGATGGTCCACGCATTAGAATTTGAGCAAGATCGTATAAGTGTTTACCAGTTTCGGGTCTGAATAATGCCAGACTGCGAATTCCCGGAATTCCCTCCGGTACATTAATATATGCCATAACTAAATAGATTTTGGTTTAACAATTAATACAACTAATAATCCCAGAATAAATATCATTGAAAATATAAGTAAAGCATTTCCGTATCCCCCGAAAAATCCCACCAGCACACCTACAAATAAAACTGCAAATCCAGTTAACAAACGACCTATGTTTAATGAAAATCCTGTAGCCGTTGCACGTACATGTGTTGGAAATAACTGCGGAATATATGAAGAAAGTATTCCCATATTTAATCCAAAAAAAACAGAAAGAACTGCGATCTCGAGATAAATAATAGGAGAGAAGATATTGTTGCTTTTAAACAATATAAAAGATAATAATCCGCATGTGGCAAAACCTATAGTCATTGATCTTTGTAATCCGATCGCTTTAACTATCCATCCGGAGATAAATCCACCTACTAATCCTCCCATTCCTAATAACATCATTGACATACCTCTTTCTTTCTGCGCATCAGCATCTGTTATCAGACTTTGCACCCATGTTGGCAGCCATGAAAAAATAGCCCAGAGGCTAATGAGCATAAAACCATATATAAGAGAACTGCTTACCAGGTCTTTTTTGTGGCCTCCTGAAAACAACGACTTTAAGGAGTTTTGTTTTTCGGGGTTGTTGTTTTTATCTTCTATCCATTTTTCTGATTCTTTCATGAAAAATACTCCTATTAAAGCAAGTGTTATAGGAACAATACCTACCAGAAAACCATGTCTCCAATAACTAACAATATAGTTGATAAGTCCGGCGGAAAAAATGCCAACAGGGAATGCAATGGATAAAATACCTATAAAAATAGGTTTTGTTTTTTGCGGCCATATTTCACTTAACAAAGTATAAGATATAACTGACACACCTCCTACACCAAAACCACTCAGTAGCCGACAAACAATTACTCCATACCAGTTTGTCATATATCCTGTTAGTACAGTGAACAAGCCATAGCAGGTAATTGTTAACAGCAATGCTTTTTTTCGTCCTATTTTATCACATATCACTCCCCAGGTAAAGCCTCCGAAAGCCCATCCAAAAATGAACAAAGCATTAATATATGCACTGATATGATTTAAGTTTACGCCACCACCTTCTCCTAATAAATCCTTTACCGCAACCGGTAAATAAACAGACATTAAGGTTGATACTGTACCTCCTAATGCGCTGCATAAAAAGCATATGATAAAAATGGTGGCGAGATATGATTTAGAATAATTATTCATCTGTGTTTTTGCTTTTTTCGAGCATTTAAAATTTATTAATGACAATTATTACAGTAGTACTGATTAAATTTTTTTTAAGCGATGTGAAAACAGATGATTTTCGCATCGCTTAAAAGGATAATAAATATTTATAGCAATAGATTTACTTAAATAATTCGTCTATTGTATATGCAACATAATAAACTGCTCCTATCGTTGGCGATCCATATGCCGTAATTACATGATTATTCAATGCATTGCTCGCTCCTATTTTTATCATAGCATTGTGTTGCGGCAGTTTTTTATTGATTTGGAAATCTACAAGTGAATAAGCATTTACCGGACCTGGTCTCATGCCGATAAATGGTCCATACCAGTAAAATGCATCCTGCCAGTGCCAGGCAATGTTGAAGCCAAAGTTTTTATATACATTGGTATTGCCAAGCGTCATATTGGTGCTCCATCTTGGAGTATTAAAAGGGGCAATATTATTTACATTGGCATCTCCTAATGTAAATGATGACCAGGTTACATTTCCTCCAATGGTATATCCTTTAGGCAAATTATAGGTAAGTCCCAGCGTAGCTCCTTCTCCTATAGCTTTGTCGGCTGCGTTTGTATATAACTGGAATGATTGTGACTGACCATTTAATAAATCTGCCGCTGCTGCAGTGTTAATTTCTCCATTGGACAATACTGAATTTTGCGGACGTACTACTACAGCATTAAGGATAAAATTTGAATAGCTGCTTCTGTAATAATTGATATCTATTAAGAGCTTATTGTTAATAATACCCTTATATCCAATTTCAAATGCTATTTGTTTTTCCGGTCCTATATAGGGAACAGCTGATTTTTGCAATAAATGTTTATTGGCGGCAATGGCTTCTTCCTGAGTGGATCCGGATCCAACAGCAGTACCATAAGCAGAACTAAACTGACCTACTGATGCAGCAGTAAATGAATTTTCGTAGACATTCATTCCTCTGCTATTATTAGGTGCGCCTCCCAGCACGGTAATAGGTCCTGCATTAAGTTTTATATACTGATCAATTGGTGTCGGATTTCTAAAACCCGTTTGAAAAGATGCTCTGAAATTATGCACTTGTGATACAGTATACACACCGGAAAAACGTGGGGTAAAGCTTCCTTTAAAATTTTCGTTTTTATCAAATCGCAATGACGCAGTTAGTTTTAGTTTATCGTTTAATAAACGTTTAACTGCCTGAACAAAAGTTCCATATTCTTTAATAGTGACTTTGTTTTCCTTATCATCAAGAAGTGTTCCATTGGTAAACATGTCATAGAACCTGAAACTTCCGCCCACCAGTACTTCTACAACTTTTACCGCATCTGTAAGATCGAACTGACCTTCTGCGTGATAAAATTTGTTATTGCTGAAAATTCCTGCTCCTTCGTTACCAAATTTTTTTCTAAGCGTTTCTTTTGCTTCATTAAATGGTGCTGATCCGGGAAGAAACCTTCCTTCATCTGCAAAGGTTCTTGCTGCCGAGTGATCATTAGACGTAACACCATTAATACCCCCATTAAATGCGCTGGCATATCTGTTGAACCAAACATTATCTGCCTGCTGAGGACTAACTGCATCACCATTAAAATCGCGAACCCAGTAACGATTAATAAACTGACCAAGTGTTCTGGCATTATATCCGGCTTCAAGACTTTCGGCTGAAGAATAAGCTCTAATAAATGAATTTTTACTTCTTAATTCAATACGATGTGTTTGTAATACAAATTGATTAAGATTCATTCTTGCACTGCTGGTAAAAGCAGCTATTGCCTGCGCGCGGTTATACTGATAAATAATCCTCAGGTTCTCATTGAATTTATAATGTATGGCTGCATTTGTTTTGAGACTGTAAGTATTGTAATTCATTAAATCTTTCTCTTCATAACCTGTTCTGGAAACCAGGCCTATTCCTGGTAGTGTCCGAGATACTTCATCACCATAAATGTTTAATCCATCTCTACCCGGATTGCCAGGTCCGCGTTTGTCGGGGGGCGTTTGGGCGCTTATATCTGAATAGTCTGTAGCATACCAATCGCGACCTTTAAAGTACCCCACATTTACTTTAAATGCGAGTTTATCATTTAGGAAAGATTTAGCGTAGCGTGCTGCCACATCATACAATGGTTGGGGGTTAACCACAGTTTCTCCAAAGTGATTTGCACCTGCTTTTAAATGCAGTGATAAACCCTGATATTTAAAAGGATCTTTTGTATGCATAGTAAGCATTCCGTTAAATGCAGCTGGGCCGTATAAAGCAGAAGCTGCTCCCGGAATTAATTCGGCACTTTCCATATCAATATCTGAAACTCCAAACAGATTCCCCATTGGGAAGTTAAGTCCAGGAGGCTGATTGTCTACACCATCTATCAATTGTAAAAATCTTGCATTGGATGTACCATTAAAACCACGCGTATTTACCATTTTTATTCCGAGGCCAACACTATACATTTCCATTCCCTTAAGACTTTGTAATCCTTCATAAAAACTTAAGGAAGGAACTTCTTTAATAGCCTGATAGCTCATCTTCTCAATACTTACAGGAGATTGAAGAATACTTTCGCTTACTCTTGATGGAGATACTACAACTTCATTAAGAATATTATAGCGTTGTTCAGTTGTATCGTTTGGTTTTATTTCTTGTGCATATATATGAATCGATGCGAATAACAGTAGCGCCATTAGCGCTGAAAACATTTTCATTTTATTAAGTTGAAAGGGATGTTAGCAATTAAGTTTTTAGATGGTTATAGCCTTGGGGTAATCTTACATACCCGTTAGTGGTTAGACGTTCAGTGAGATGGTTATAATATTCAGCATTTTCGGGCAGGTCTGTTCTAAGTCCATCAACATATCTGTTATACAAACAAAACAATGCAGCAATCAGAACAGTATCGTGAATTTCAAAATCAGTAGCGCCTGCTGATTTTGCTTTATCAATATCCTCAGAAGTCACTTTATTACCGTTTTTCCGAACCAGCACAGCAATATGTAACAGTGCTTTAAGTTTTGGAGAAATAGCGGAATGGTCAATATTGTTAAGAACCTGTTCTGTTGTTTTGTTCTCTCCCAGTAATTTATCTGCAACAGCTTTATGAGCAGTCGTACAGAAAACACATTGGTTACCGTTGGAAACTACTGTAGCTATTAACTCGCGATCAGCAGCAGCGAGTGTATTAGGACCACGCAACAAAAACTGAGTTAATTCGCGAATAGGCCCAGCTGTATCAGGCCTGAATTCAAGCAAGCCCGTTACGCCAGGAAGATGTTCCTGAACAGGAATAAATGCCATTATTATAATTAATTAGAAGAAGAGTAAATAAATAGGATTATTATTTAGCTATTTATTTTAGGCGGTTTTCCTTGAGGAGAAGTAAAAATTTCAGTCAGACCTACGGAACGTAGTGGAGCCCATGAATGAACTGACTTATCCGGAGAAATTAAATGATATTCAGAAAAATCCTGCCTGAATTCGGACAACGCGCCCGCTTTCTTGGCAGTTTCATTTTTATTATTTCTGGAATCAAAGTCATTAGCCTTTGAACTAAATGCTGTTTCTGCTTTTTTAAGTTTGTCGGATTTGGTATTGGCAATACATAAAAGATACAATGTATCACTCGATACTTTTCTTTTTACATAGCGATGATGCAAACCGTTAATCTCAATTTCACCGTCATAACGCTCATTGTCTATACTCATCAATTGATACGGCATATTTAAAGGGACTTTGATTTCAACAAGATCTTCCTCTTCATATCTGTCATTATCAATATGATTCATTAATTGTTCGGACGAACGTGCGTTAAGATATCTGAATAAAAAAGAATAACCGGCTAAATTGAACAGGTGAACGATAAGCAGTGTTATGGTTAGCAGTTTTTTCAGAACCAAAATTTCTTAAATATATAAGAATTATAGAGAATGATAAAAATATATTCTTTCCCTTAAATTTAGGTATGAAAAAACTGATTACTGGTATTCATCACATAACTGCATTAGTAGGTGATGCTCAAAGCAATATAGATTTTTATGCTGGAATTTTGGGCTTGAGACTGGTGAAAAAAACGGTGAATTTTGACGCTCCTGAAGTGTATCATTTTTATTACGGTGATGAATCAGGTTCGCCCGGAAGTATTCTTACCTTTTTTCCATACAACCATATTACAAAAGGAAGGCGTGGGAAAGGGATGCTTAATACTACCAGTTTCTCAGTACCTGCTGCTTCTATGGAGTATTGGCTTAATCGCTTCAAAAAATATGCAGTTAAGTTTAAACAGCCGATTGCCAGATTTAATAATGAAGAAGTAATTTATTTTGAAGACGGTGATGGGTTAGGGTTGGAACTGGTATTTAGTGATAAGGATAAACGGGTTGGATTTACTTATGGACATATTCCTCGAGAACATGCTATAAAGGGTTTTTATAATGCTGAAATATGGTTGGAAGGTTATGAAAGAACTGCAGGGTTGCTTACAGAACAAATGGACCATCAGCTTATAGCGGAATCAGGAAACCGCTTTCGTTTTGCTGCTACAGATTCACCTGGAAATTATGTTGATCTTATTTGTACACCTGACAGTCTGAGAGGGCTGAGCGGAGGTGGAACTGTTCATCATATAGCTTTTGCAACTAACAACCGTGATACGCAGGAGGAGATAAGAAAAAAAATTTCACAACAGATGCTCAATCCGACCCCGGTGTTGGATCGTTCCTATTTTACATCCATTTATTTTCGTGAACCGGGGGGCGTGTTATTTGAAATTGCCACTGAAGGACCTGGATTTACGGTTGACGAAACAGCTGATAGTTTGGGTACTTCATTGAAGCTACCTACTCAATACGAATCAAACCGTTCAGCAATTGAAAAAGTGATTGTACCTGTCAACATAGATGTAACTAAATTTTCTTAATGCATACATCACAGATTACATACGCCGGGAAAAAATTGGAAAATGCAGAAAAAGCATTAATAATGATTCACGGACGTGGAGCTTCTTCCGCCGATATTCTTTCGCTCACAAACTATTTGAAAATAAATGAATTTGCATTAATAGCTCCACAGGCAACTAACCGCTCATGGTATCCCAATTCTTTTATGGCTCCAGTCTCATCGAATGAACCCTGGTTAGAAAGCGCAATAGCTTTGGTCAATAATCTGGTCGTGGATATAATTAAGAAAGGAATTTCTCCATCTGATATTTTTTTCCTTGGATTTTCGCAGGGTGCTTGCTTAGCACTTGAATACAGTGCCAGACATGCGAAATCTTATGGTGGAGTTATTGCTTTTACTGGAGGATTAATTGGAGAAACGATTGATGAGAAACGGTATAAAGGTGATTTTCAAGGAACGCCTGTATTTATAGGCTGTAGTGATTTTGATCCACATGTACCGATCGCGCGTGTGAAAGAAAGTAGTTTTGTTCTAAAGAAAATTAATGCTGAAGTAATTGAAAAAATTTATCCGGGATTAGGCCATACGATTAATCAGGATGAAATAAATGAGGCAAATAGTATTCTGATGGCTAAAAGATAAACAGGATTTATGAGCAAGTACATAATCTATTGTGATATTCCTATTAGGAGATGCGGTTTCTTTTAACCTGATGGATGATTCTATTCAACTTCGCATTAACGATTTCTCAGATTTCCAATCTTAATTAGCTTCAAGTAGTTTTAACTAAACAGAGTTGTGCTTAAATGATCTTTGTATTTTGAGGAATAATGAAGAGTGTATAAAAACAGGAAAAGCATACAAAGTATAAAACGTATGCATGAATAAATTTGGAAAGTGGAAGAAAAGTAGCTCAAATTCTGGAAGATCCGGATGATGGGAAATTTTGTTATAAAATTGATAAGGAAACATAGAGATTCAGAAACAAAACATATATTTGGTGTTACAACACTGTTTTATTATTTATTCTATAACAATTAACTATTCATGAAAAAGATTTTATCAAAGATGGCATTAGTTGCCATGTTGTCGGTTTTTTTTACTGCCTATTCATTTGCGCAAACTACCTGGAAAGTAGATCCTGCTCACTCCAACCTGACTTTTTCTATTACTCACTTAGGTATTGCTGATGTAGATGGTTCATTTAAAGAATTTGACGTTACTGTTACTGCTTCAAAGGCAGATTTTAGCGATGCGATATTTGACTTAACAGCTCAGACTGCTTCTATTAACACAGGTATTGAAAAAAGAGATGAGCATTTAAGAAGTGCAGATTTTTTTGATGTAGATAAAAATTCAGCTTTGACTTTTAAGAGCACATCTATTAAAAAAGCAGGTGCAGGAAAGTACAAATTATCAGGTAATTTAACTTTCAATGGCGTGACTAAGCCTGTTACTGTTGATTTATGGTATAGGGGAACAGTTGAAAATCCAATGTCAAAAGCTCCGACAGCAGGATTTCAGTTAACCGGAACTATTAAAAGATCAGATTTTAATTTTGGGTCTAAATTTCCCGCACCTATGTTAAGTGATGAAGTAAAAATTAGAGCTAACGGAGAATTTACCGAGAGTAAATAATTAAAGTATTCTGTTGTTTTTTGTAAACCATTTATTGAACCACCAGGTGTGATAATCATTTTTCCACCTGGTGTGTTTATTTATAATATCTTCTTCTCCATAATAAGGGTGCAATTTCCCAATAGCATCCAATTCACTGAATATAATTCTGATATCTTCTATTGAATAATGCTCCTGACCATATCCATGTTCAATAAAGTAGTCGATTAGTTTTTGTTTGGGAACATCTCTTCCTTGCCTTTTCCAACTTCCGCAGGATAGATTATCCATAAAATCCACAAGTAACTGTCTGGGTGTCACCCCCATTAATTTACATAAAAGAAGAAACTGGTAGGGTAATGTAAAACGAAATTCAGCATGACGCTCAAACTCATTTTTCTGCCAGGTCATTTTTGGAGGTAATCGTTTATTCACGGTTAAGATTTTTACAAAAATAAAAAATTGTATCACATAAATAATCAACTTATATTTATAATAAATAATGAATATTGGATAAAAAGATTTATAACAGAATAAAAGCAGTATTGGCAGAACAGCAAAAAACTAATATGTGGCTAGCGGAAAAACTTGATATGAGTCCAAATACAGTATCGAAGTGGTGTACTAATCATATGCAGCCTACGATTGAAACTTTGTTTAACATTGCTGCAGTTCTTCATGTAGAGGCAAGAGAATTACTTGTTTCTGTACATTCACAGAAAAAGTGATTTAGTTAGGGCGGTATAGTATTAGCATATATACTTATTCTATTTGTTCACCTTAAAATAGCTGATTATGGCCGTTATATGGAAAATAGATCCCGCACATTCAGAAATCCAGTTTAAGGTTAAGCATTTGATGCTTACGACGGTAACAGGAATTTTTAAAGAGTTTGACTGTACAGTTGAAACAGAAACGGATGATTTTAATAGCACTGTAAACGTAACCTTCACGGCTGAAGTTGACTCTATCAGTACAAACAATGAGCAAAGGGATACTCATTTAAAATCAAATGAATTTTTTGATGTAGAAAAGTACGGACAGGTTTTATTTAATGGAACCAGATTTGAGGCATTACAGTCAGATGCTACTCTGCATGGTAATCTGACCATCAGGGGAGTTACCAAACCTGTAACATTTGCTGCGGAATTTGCTGGAACTGTCGTAGATCCTTATGGGCAAACAAAAGCAGGATTTACAGTCACCGGCAGAGTTAGCCGGAAAGAATTTGGTTTAAGCTGGAATGCATTAACAGAAGCAGGAAGTGTTGTAGTAGGTGACGAAATTAAAATTAATGCAGAAGTTCAGATGGTGAGGCAGAGTTAAAGGAATAAGTGTGCATAAATATGCAAGACTTTGCGGTTAAAGGCGCAGAAGAATTTTCCTATACAGATCATTTAAGATTAAGTCGTGACTATACATGTGTGCATAACTGAATGCTTTTAAAGTATTCTCCATTCTTGAATATTTATTCATTTAACTGTTTCTCTACTTAATTTCCAACATATACAACTGCTTAATTAAATATTACGGATGTTTTTTTGTCAATTGACTATATAGTATTTGCTTTAATGCGAGAAATGAGAAAGTATTACTAGCCATGAGGCATTGGAGGCTAAATTTTTCTCTAACCGGTATATAAGCGGATCTGAGAATATTTCTATCGTATATCGGCCGGGTTTAACGAATATTTTCTTTGGCCAGGATGATAACCGAATCCTTAT
The DNA here is from genome assembly GCA_964593835.1 of uncultured Chitinophagaceae bacterium. Lineage (GTDB taxonomy): Bacteria > Bacteroidota > Bacteroidia > Chitinophagales > Chitinophagaceae > Flavitalea. The sequence continues at coordinate 50,484 of CAZQIQ010000015.1, read as the reverse complement.
TCTGCGCTTTAACCCTTAATAGAGGGGTCGTGAGATAAATGTTGGGGTGATTAATTGTTTGAATGAAATTCCAATTTGGGTTTGATTTCTATATAGCTTAACAAATGCTTTTGACGGAACGATGAACAGGTAGTCCGCTAAAACTGGTTAAGCAGTTTATTCTATGTCACGCTTAAAACATATAGTCAGAAAAGACGAAATATGTTTCTCTTATTCTTAGCTTGTGATATTTTTGTAATTTCAATTATTATGGATAAAAGGCTCTTGTTCATATGCGTACTAATCAGTGCTATTTTATGTGCGTGTAGTGAAAGAAAAATAAATCAGGTTCAAAATTCATCTATATCGTTCTCGTTATTGCCGTCTTCACATACTAATGTAACGTTCAACAATTTGATTACCGAAGATGATTCGGTAAATCTGATATACAATTCCTACGCGTATATGGGTGCAGGTGTTGGGGTTGGGGATTTTAATAACGACGGATTGCAGGACCTGTTTTTTACCGCAAGTCAGGAGTCTTCAAAATTATATCTTAATAAGGGAAATTTTGTTTTTGAAGATATAACGGTTTCTGCCGGGTTGGAAACCACTACTTGGATAACAGGAGTAAGTGTGGTAGATATTAATGCTGATGGCTATGATGATATTTATATATGCGCAGCTTATCATGGGGATCCGCAAAAAAGATTGAATAAGCTATTTATAAACAATGGAAATCTTCATTTTACTGAAATGGCTTCTGCTTATGGGTTGGATGATAATTCCTTTTCCACTCAGGCTGTTTTTTTTGATTATGATAAGGATGGAGATCTTGATATGTTTTTACTTAATCACTTTAACGATCATAAGAATTCTAACGTTATTGTTGATCGGAAGGTTTCTGTTAATTCTCCAGGATGTGACAGGTTGTATAGAAATAATGGAGTGGATAAAAAGAAAGGGCATCCGGTTTTTGAAGACGTTACGTTATCGGCAGGTATTGCCGATAAAGCTTATGGTTTAGGTGTTGTTGTGTCAGATGTAAACAATGACGGATGGCCAGATTTGTACGTCGCTAATGATTATTTGCAAAATGATCAACTTTGGATTAATGAAAAAAACGGAACTTTTTCCAATTCGATCAAAAATTCTATGAAGCATCAAAGCTATTCAAGCATGGGGGTTGATGCTGCAGATCTGAATAACGATGGCTTAATGGATATTATATCTCTTGATATGATGCCTCAGGATAATTATCGTAATAAAATGATGTATTCATTTTTGAATTATGATAGATTCTCCATGGAGAAAAGAGCGGGGTATGAACCTCAGTTTATTCGAAATATGTTACAACTAAACAATGGTATTCGTTATATAAATGATACTCCTGTTGTGTTTTTTAGTGAGATTGGACAATTAGCTGGAATGGCAGAGACAGATTGGAGCTGGAGTGTATTGATGGCAGATCTTAATAATGATGGCTGGAAGGATATTCATATCACTAATGGTATGGGTAAGGATATGATTAATAGCGACTTTATTCTTTATTATGCGTCTTCCGTACGTAAAGCAACTGCAGATTTTAAATCCTATTATAAGCATATTCGGGAAACATTGAATTCATACGGCTCTCCGGCTTTATATAATTATTGTTATCAGAATAATGGTGGATTGAATTTTGCAGATGTTTCTTCAGTTGCAGGAATAGGGGATTCTGCAGTTTCTAATGGATGCGTTTATGTAGATCTTGATAATGATGGTGATCTTGACCTTGTAGTAAATAATATTAACAAAGAGGCTTTTGTTTTAAAAAACAACGCACGAAACTCACCGGGCGATACTACTAATAATTTTATTATGGCAGTATTGAATGGCAACTCTTTAAATAAAAAGGGAATTGGTGCTAAATTAATCGTGTATAATAATGATGAAATTCAAGTCGTTGAACATTTCCCTGTCAAAGGATATTTGTCATCGGTTGACACCCGATTACATTTTGGACTATCAAATTTTATGCTGATCGATTCTATTAGAGTTGTATGGCCGGATGGTAAGCAGGAAGTGTTGAAGAATATCAGTGCCAATTCAGTACTCAAACTGGATTATCAAAATGCTTATGATGATTTTTATCAGGAATCAGTACCAACATATAAACACATAGTTCAAAATATCTCTGGAAAAAAAGGACTTGATTTTTTGCATAAAGAAACCCCTTTTTACGACTATGGTTATCAACAATTATTACCTCAAAAATATTCTCAATTAGGGCCATTTATTACTGAAGGAGATATAAATGGAGACGGACTTACTGACTTTTTTATTGGAGGCGGTAGAAATCAGTGGGGGAAATTTTATATTCAGCAAAATGATGGAAGTTTTATTTCAAGGGATCTGAGCACAGGAACAAAATTGCAGGAGGATTTGGGATGTTTGCTTTTTGATGTAGATGGAGATAAGGATCTTGATTTGTTTATCAATAGCGGAGGAGTAGAATCAGATCTTGGATCGGTTGATTATTTACCGCGACTTTATATTAACGATGGGAAAGGGAATTTTTCTATATCTGCAGATGCAATTCCTCAAACAATATTCACTAGTGCTCAGGCTGTTGCTGCAGCTGACTATGATGGAGATGGGGACCTGGATTTATTTATTGGCGGCAGAATAACTCCACGTCAATACCCGGTTATCCCTAACAGTTATATATTAAGAAACGATAATGGTAAGTTTTCTATTGTTACTTCAGAAGTATGTCCGGAGTTAGAAAATATTGGTATGATTACTTCTGCTATCTGGCAGGATATAGACGGAGACGGAAAACCTGATTTATTAATTGCCGGCGAGTTAATGTCTGTAAAAATATTTAAGAATTCCGGAAACCGATTAAAGGAAATAACAGGTTCTGCAGGTCTTGCTGAATATACTGGTCAGTGGAGAAGCTTACATCTGGCAGATATTGATGGTGATGGGGATAAGGACATTGTTGCAGGAAATCTGGGGTTGAACAATCACTATTATAAGTCAGCAAAATATCCTCTTAAGCTATTTGCAAAAGATATTGACGGCAATGGTAGTATAGATCCTATTGTTGCTTATTATCGCAAAGACACTAACGGAGAAAAAAAATTATTTCCGGCTATTTCGAGGGAGCAGTTTGCTGCCCAGGTGCCACTGGTTAAAAAGAAATTTCTTTTTAATGAAAACTATGCGGCAAGTGATATAGAAGCGGTGTTAACCGGAACCTCAAGGGAAGATATAATAGAACTTACCTGTAATGAATCTAAAACAGTATGGTTCGAAAATACGGGAAATACTAAGTTTGTCATGCACTCTCTGCCGGTTGAAGCTCAGTTCGCTCCTGTTAATGCCATTCAAAGTATGGATATAAACGGTGATGGTCATCTTGATCTTATCTTAGCGGGTAATGAATATCAGGCTGAGGTTATGACGGGTCAGTATGATGCTTCTTATGGTTTGATCTTATTGGGTGAAGGGAGTGGCAATTTCCGTTCGATGCGTGCTGTTGAATCGGGATTAATTATTGACGGAGATGTGAAGGATTTAAAGATTTTCACAACCAATAACAATGAACATATTATTTTAGCAGCTGTAAATGCAGATCAATTGCAATCCTTTCTCTTGAAATAATTTTTAATTCTTTAGTATGATGCGTCGTAACGTTTTATTGTTTTTTCTGGTAGTATTTTCTTTTAATGTGTCAGATCTAATTGCAGCTGATTCAACAAGGGTTGTACTTCCTGTTTCAAGAATTGTATATCAAAGAGACTTAGACAACGCCGCAGTTATTCCTGTGCGTGGGTACTGTCCTAATAACGCGACTGCTGTTGAAGCGAGATTGCTAGCAAGGGAAGAGGGGCAGGGTGTGACAACCAAATGGGTTTCTATTAATATAGATAAGAGAGAAGGCCGATTTTCAGGATATATAACCGCATCTGCCGGATGGTATGATCTTGAGATAGTGATAAAGCAAAGAAAAAAGCAGATTGCTTCAACAACCGTGGAGCGAGTGGGTATAGGAGAAGTGTTTATAGCTGTAGGGCATTCTGTTGCACAGGGGGGAGACATTAATCTTGAAGGTGCGCAAGACGATAGAGTCATTACTGTTAAGGCTAATAATAAAGCCGATGAGTATAATAACTTTTATCTGAAGACGGGAGATCTGCAATATCTACCGGGATTAATCTTTTCTCAGGCTTCAACGGATGTTGCTCTTGCTCCGTTTGGACATAATTCCTATTTCTGGTCAAAATTTGCTGAATATGTTGCCATAAAAAATAATGTTCCGGTATTAATACTTAATGCCGCATTTGGCGGGACTAGTCTCGAACATTGGGCAAAATCATCCAGAGGAGAACAGTTTGAACATGGTTTTGTAAAGTCGGCTATAAGGATGCCTTATATTAATCTATATAATGCGTTGAAGAAATATGGTGCTGTAACAGGTGTAAGAGCATTACTGGCGGATCAGGGACAAAACGATAATCAGCGTAAAAATGCGGATAGTATATTTTACGACTATCGGGATTTTGTTCAACAAGCGCGCAAGGATGTAGGTTACGATCAATTGACAATTGTAGTAAACAGACAGGTTCCCTCTATTGCACCCTGGATCAAGAATGTGCAGGAAAGAATGCTGCGTGAGCCCAATACTTTTCCCGGACCTGATTACGACAAAGATCTTGTCAAAGATGATAAGTATGATGGCATTCATTTAAGTGAGCAGGGAATGAGAAAAGCCGCTGTGTTATGGTCAGATGCATTAACCCCGGAATTTTTCTCAACGATAAAACCTTGGATACCAGATTTTAAATGATTATTTAGCGATAAATGTAGATAAGGTGATGACATTTTGATGGTTGTACATGCAATAATTTCGGACATTCACGATGAGCTGCCGCATGTTTAAGATAATACTGCTATTTGTTTTTATATTGTATGGGCAATTACATGCCCAAAAATCAATTCCACTATACGTTGGCGATATACCTGGTGCTGTTCCTTCTGTAAATAAGGAACAAAGTGTTGGTGAAGACTTGCAAATATTGAATGTTAGTGTTCCTACGTTAACAGTTTATTTACCCCCTAAACAAAAACAGAAGACTTCTGCCGTGGTTATTTGTCCTGGTGGAGGCTATGGTAGTGTATATATTAATAGGGAAGGTCATGAAATGGCAAGAGCCTATGCAGCGAAAGGTGTGGCTGCGTTTGTCTTAAAGTACAGACTTCCTTCTGATGAGATTATGAAAGATCGCTCCATTGGTCCTTTACAGGATGCGCATCAGGCTATAAAACTGATCAGAGAGCGTGCAAATGAGTATAATGTTGATGTTAAAAAAGTAGGAATTATGGGCTTTTCTGCCGGTGGGCATCTAGCTGCCTCTACCGGAGTTTTATATACCAGTCAGCAGGAACGTCCCGATTTTATGATCCTAATTTATCCTGTAATTACTATGGACACCACTGTTGGGCATAAAGGTTCTGTTTTTAACTTACTAGGTAATCATCCTACTGCTGAGAATATTGAAAAATTTTCTCTTGAGCTACAGGTAAAAAAAGGGACTCCACCTACATTTATTGCTGTTGCTTCAGATGATTTTCTGGTAAGTAATACCTTATTGTTTGAAAGGGCCCTTCAGCAGAATTCCATTCCTTTCGAGTCTCATATCTTTTCTAAAGGAAATCATGGATTTTTAAAGTATCCTGCTTTTAAAGATTGGACCAAGTTAATCTTTGACTGGATGAAGGCTAACGACAACTGGAAAGACTAACATTATTTTATCACCAAAACACAAACTGTAATAAACTATGTAAATGAGACTCTATTGATAATTAAAGAACAAATATTGTTAATGGAATAACATTTTGCTTTTTATAAATGCTCTAAGTTTAATTTTTATTTAACAAACCAAAGCTAAATTGTTAAACCATGCTATCATTCTTCTTCTTAACCCATCTTCTAAAAACGATAAAATGCATATGAGAAAAAAAATCCTACAGCTTATTGTGATTCTTGTTGCCTTTTGTCAGATGCAGGCAATTGCACAGACAAACCAGGTAACCGGGCGGGTCGTGGGCCCGGATAACAACCCTGTAGTGGGAGCCAGTGTTACGATTGACGGCACTACTTCAGGAACAATTACCGATGAGAACGGTAATTTCAGTATTTCGGCACCTGCCGGAGCATCTCTGCTCATCAGTTCAGTTAATTTTGCAGATCAGACCTTAAAAGTTGACGGTCGTTCTGTAGTTAATGTTACGCTCGCCGCTGGCCAGTCTTCTGGTCTGGACGAAGTTGTAGTAACAGGATATACAGCTCAAAGGAAAAAAGATATCGTTGGTGCTGTTGCAGTGGTGGATGTAAAAGCGTTGAAAGCTGTGCCTTCAGGATCAGCAGCTTCTGCGATTCAGGGACAGGCTGCTGGTGTCAACGTTATTAATACAGGTAGTCCTGGTGCTACCAGTAGTATCCTTATCAGAGGCGTTACTGGTTTTGCTAATAATCCTCTTATACTGATTGATGGTATCCAGGGTAATCTTAATGATGTACCTGCTAATGACGTGGAATCTATCCAGGTATTAAAAGATGCGAGTGCCGCCGCTATATATGGTGCGCGTGGTTCTAATGGAGTAGTTATCATTACTACCAGAAGAGGTAAGTCTGGTGCGCCATCTGTAGTATATGATTCTTATTATAATCTCCAGATGCCAAGAAGCTTAAAGAAACTGGATTTGTTAAATGCTGAGGATTACGGTAATATATTATACTCTATCAACCCCAGCGCATTATTTAATGGTGATGGTTCGTTCAAAGATTTTTCCTATAGAGGTCCTGTCTCTAGAGGGTATGCTAATGCTGGTGATCCCCTGGTAGATCCCAATAATTATTTTCTGGATCTAAAAGATCACGCTAATCAGTATATTATACAACCTATCATGAAAAATCAGGAAGGTGATGTAATGTACAATGCTATTACCCGGAATGCTTTAATGCATCAACATAATATAACTGCCAGCGGTGGTAATGACAGGGCTACTTATCTAATGTCTCTTGGTTATATCGATCATCAGGGTATTGTTATGAATAGCTACATGAAGAGATATAATGCAAGGATTAATAGTACATATAAGGTGAGAGATAATATACGCATTGGTCAAAACCTTAATATTCAATATAGGGATAATCCAAGTACTGTAGGTGCAAATGGTGGTTTTGGTGCTTTGGAAGGAGCTTTTATGTCAACACCAATGATGCCACTATATGATATCAGGGGTAATTATGGTGGTAATTTTGCACAATCCGGTGGATTGGAAATGGGAGAATGGACTAATTCTTTAGCTACAGTAAACAACTGGTATAACAACCGCGGTCGAACATATGGAATACAGGGTAATGCCTTTTTGGAAGTTGATTTCTTTAAAGACCTTACTTTCAGATCCTCAGTAGGTGGAACTATTGATAATAATTTCTATCAATCATACAGTCCCCGTGGTTATTGGGCCAGAGAAGGTGTAAGGCCGGATGGACTTACCGAGACTTCTGGATTTAGAACTTTATTACAGTTTACCAATACATTGAACTATAAAAAACAATTTGGTTTACATAACCTTAATGTGCTTGTAGGTACAGAGTCTATTGAAACAAAATGGAGAAATTCCTATGCTACTGCAGGAGACTTCTTCTTAAGCACGTATCAGTTTCTGGTATTTAATAATGCACAGATTCGTAGTTTCCCTCCAGCGCATGGAGCTCCTCATGAAAACGTATTAAATCTTGTGGGTGATCAGTCGCTCGCATCTTTAATAAGCAGATTGGAATACCAGTACAATGACAAATATCTCCTTACGGCAACAGCCAGACGTGATGGTTTCTCTTCTTTTGGTTCTGATAACCGTTATGGTAACTTTTTCTCTCTTGGATTGGGTTGGAGAATTAGTGAAGAGAGTTTCATGAAAAATGTAGTTTGGGTAAATGATCTGAAATTACGTGCAAGTTATGGTGAGCTGGGTAATAATTCTAGTATAGGACCTGCTAATGCTTTCTCCACTTACGGTACAGATCCAAGGTTTTCCTCATATGATATGTTAGGTCTTAGCAATTCTGTCCTAAATGGGTTTTACCCAAATACTATTGGTAACTCGGTTACTTCATGGGAGCTAAATAAACAAACCAATATAGGTTTTGACGCGACCTTATTTAATAATAAGTTTGACATCTCCGCAGAATATTTCAAGAAAGCTACTGAAGGACTTTTAAGAAATATTGAATTTCCTGCTATGGCAGGTGAAGGTACTCCTCCTGCAGTCAATTTTGGTAATATTGAAAATGTGGGTTTTGATATCAATGCGATGTATCGTGCACGATTCAGCAACGATTTTAGTATGAATTTTGGAGTCAACTTTACTACATATAAAAGTAAGGTTGTATTACTGCCTTCTCCAGGATACTACGATGAGTGGATATACAGGTTAGCTCCTGGACAACCTATGGGCTCTTATTTTGGATATAAAATTGTTGGATTATTTAACGATCAGAGATCTCTTGACGAATCTGCCGATCAGCAGGATAAAGCATTGGGAAGATGGAGATATCAGGATACGGATGGAGACGGTACAATTACAAATTTGGACCGTGTGTTCCTTGGTGATCCTAACCCAGATTTCACTGTAGGTTTAAACATTGGAGCAAACTTTAAAGGGTTTGATTTTCAAGCGACATTCTACTCTGCTGTTGGACAAGATATTCGTAATGGAGTATTTGCTAGCGGTTTAGGTTCATGGGAAATGGGTGCTACTGCTAAAGCTGGTATTGTACGTGACGCTTGGTCTCCTTCTAATCCTAACGGTACATGGAAGGTGGCTGAACAAAATCGTAATTTTAGTAATACGCCAGATCATAATGATCAGTTTATTGAAAAAGGAAGTTTTGTAAGGTTGAGAAATTTACAGATCGGTTACACTTTTACCGGTAATAAGATACAGAATTCAGGTTTAAACAGTGTTAGGGTATTTGTAGGTGGTACAAATCTGTTCTTGATCACTAAATATAGCGGACTCGATCCCGAAGTTTACGGTGGGTTTGTAGGTCTTAATGGTTCAGATAATGGTAGTTATTATCAAGCTCCCGGTATTGTAGGTGGTTTAAGAGTAAGTTTTTAACCTAATTAAACTAGAGTCAAATGAAAATTAAAATCAATAAGAATAAAATAATACTTGCTGTCGGTCTGGGACTTGGCGCATTTACGATCTTTTCGTGTTCAAAAGATTTCTTAAATAAACCTCCTGTTGGTGCTATTAACGCTGAAGATTTGGCGAATAGGACCGGGGTTGAAGGTATGCTTATCGCAGCATATTCAATGTTAGACGGTTTTGGTAGTAATAATTTAGGTGACGCTGATCATTCTTCTGCATGGAATCCATGGATGGGTAGTGTGGCTGCTGGTGAAGCTTTTAAAGGTGGGGGATATCCTAACCAGTTTGAAAGAAGACAGGTAGAAGCTAAAAGTTATACGCCTGATAACAGCATTGTACATAATAGATGGAGATTTTATTATGGGGCTGTTCAACGGGCAAATGAGGTGTTACATTTGTTAGCTCTTGCACCTGAGGGAACTTTTACTGATGCTGAAATTACACAGTTAACAGCTGAAGTTAGATTTCTTCGTGGGGTTTATCATTTAGACTTAGCCAAAAACTATTATAACGTACCTTATGTTGATGAAACAATCAGCGTAAGTGCAGGAAATACAAGTGTACCTAATACCTGGGAAGATAATGTTGAGCCAGAAGTATGGAGTAAAATTGTTGCGGATTTTCAATTCGCTATAGATAACCTCCCTGCTACTAATCCACAGGTTGGTAGAGCGACAAGTTGGGCTGCTAAAGCATTCCTGGCTAAAACTCATATGCAGATTGCTAAACCCGATCTTGCTTTACCTATCCTTACGGATATCATTCAAAATGGTATGAATGTAAAGGGGCAAAAATTCGATCTTCAACCTGAGTATTTAACCCTTTGGTTACCTGAGCATAAAAATGGAGTAGAATCTGTTTTTTCAGTTCAGATGTCTGTAAATGAAGGAAATGGTGCTAACGGTGCTAATGGTAATGAGGGTATGCACTTTAATTTGCCACCATGGCTAGATGGTCCAGCAGGATGGGGACAACAACCCTCTTTCGACCTCGTTAATTCTTACAGAACTTCTGGTGGTCTTCCTTTGTTAGACACTTACAATAGTGTAAATGTTAAGCATAATTTTGGATTAGAGGTAACAGATCCTTTTACTCCTGAAACAGGTGAATTAGATCCAAGATTGGATTGGACAGTAGCCAGAAGAGGTGTTCCTTTTCATGATTGGGGTATTATGAATGAACAACCAAGGGAGACTGCTGGTCCTTACTGGGGTAAAAAATGGGCTCCTTTTCAATCCTCTGCGAACTGGGAACTCGTTGAAGGGTGGAAAGGTTATACAGCGATTAACTATCCAATGATACGTTTTGCAGATGTTTTATTATTAGCTGCTGAGGCTGAAGTGGAAGTGGGAAGTTTGACAAATGCTGAGAACTATGTGAATCGTGTAAGAGCCAGAGCTGCTAACCCTGCCGGCTTCCTTAAAACTTATGTAGACAATAGTGATCCTGCTGGAGGTAGTACAAACACTGCTGCTGCGAATTATGTGATCAATCAGTATGCTCCGGGATCTTTCACAACAAAAGAATTTGCCAGAAAGGCAGTTCGGTTTGAAAGAAAACTTGAATTAGCTACAGAGGGACATCGTTTCACTGACCTTCAGCGCTTTGATCGTTTTGAGAAAAAATTCGTTAGTCCGACTTCTACATATATGGCGGATTTCTTAAATCCTTATATGCAATCGCAGCCATTAATATTTGAAGATGCACTGGGCGGAGGTAAAACATATGAAGTGCTAAAAAATCAAACATTTACTCCTGGTAAACATGAAGTGTATCCTATTCCACAACAGCAAATTGACAGATCTGCTGTGAATGGACAACCAGTGTTAAAACAAAATCCTGGTCATCTTTAGGTTTAACTTTAACGTTTAATATTTTAAAGAGGTGGAAACAATTGTTTCCACCTCTTTTATTTGATAAACCCCTGGAAACTAAAAAATCATCAATAATCAATGCCCAAAATCTAACATTATCACAGTAAGTTGCATGTGGTTCAAAAAACACAATTGCATTCCAATGAAGTATTTTGTTATTATCCCGATTCTTATTCTTGTTATTTCCTGCGGAGACAATAATTCTCCATTGTTCAATCAACTTCCTTCCTCAAAAACAGGCATACACTTCAATAATGTTATTACTGAAAATGACACATTGAATCCGCTAAAAGAAGTTAATATTTATAACGGTGGTGGTGTTGGCGCAGGAGATTTTAATAACGATGGATGGGTTGACTTATACTTCACGGGTAATATGGTATCTGACCGGTTATACCTGAATAAAGGAAAAATGAAATTTGAAGACGTTACTGAAGTTTCAGGTGTCGGAGCTAAAGATAAATGGTCGAGAGGTGTTTCAGTAGTCGATATTAACAATGATGGATGGGACGATATCTATATTTCTGTAGCGGTTGAAAGCGATCCGCATAAAAGAAAAAATATGCTTTATATCAATCAGGGTAAAACTGATAATGGTATTCCTGTATTTAAGGAGATGGCAGAGGCATACGGACTGGCAGATACGACACAGACAGCTATGTCCTATTTTTTTGATTATGATAATGACGGAGACTTGGATGTTTATTTGTTGGTCAATCATCCTGTAAACACTCAGAATCAAAATAAGTTTAGAAAAATATTAGCTGACGGATCACATCCCAGTACAGGTAGATTGTATAGAAATGACTATGATAGCGCTTTAGGACATGCGAAATTTACCGATGTTTCCAAAGAGGCAAATGTGTTAATAGAGGGATACGGTCATGCTGCAGTGATTAGTGACTTTAATTTCGATGGATGGAAAGACATCTATGTTACAAATGATTTTGCCCCCAGTAATATTTTATACATCAACAATAGAAATGGTACGTTTACCGACAGCACAAAAGAATATATTAAGCAAACCTCCCGGTTTGCTATGGGTGTAGAAATGCAGGATTTTAATAATGATGGTTTAATGGATATTATTGAACTGGATATGAATCCTGAAGATAACTGGAGGAAAAAAATGATGCTCGATGCTAATTCTTACCAGACAATGAAAAACTTTAAAGCTTACGATTATCAACATCAATATATACGTAATACGCTTCAGATAAATCAGGGCCTTTCAATGCGTGGATTAGATACGATGGGGAATTATGTGTTCAGCCAAATAGCTTTTCAGGCAGGCGTTGCAGAAACAGACTGGAGTTGGACTCCACTGGTTGCAGATTTAGACGATGATGGTTATAAGGATATGATTATTACTAACGGCTATCCTAAAGATATTACAGATCACGATTTTATGATTTACAGAGCTCAGGCTGCGAGGATCGCTAAAAACGAGGATATATTGAATCAGGTGCCTGAGGTAAAAATCAGAAACTATGCATATAGGAATAACGGAGATCTCACTTTTGCAAACCATTCCTTTGATTGGGGATTCGATGCCCATAGTTTTTCCGGTGGTGGAATATGGGTCGATTTAGATAATGATGGTGATATGGATATTGTTATTAACAATATTAATGATGAGGCTTTTGTGTATGAAAACACTGTTAATCATCGTGAATATCATCACTACCTGAATGTGGAATTTAAAGGTGACAGTTTAAATAAAGGTGGGATCGGAACTTGGGTAAATATATATTACGATAATGGCAAAATGCAATCCTATGAAAACAGTCCATATAGAGGTTATGTATCAAGCCACCAGAATATCGCTCACTTTGGTTTAGGAAATATTAATTCAATTGATTCTCTGGTGATTATCTGGCCCAATAATAAAAAACAAACTTTTAAAAGTATACCTGCTAACCAGATAATAAAGGCAAACATTGCTGATGCTGATGAGATACATTCCTATTCACGTGAGTATTTGAACAGGTCGAGTATTTTCAGAGATGTTACTGACTCCCTGAAGATTAATTTTATACATGAAGAAACTGATTACGCAGATTTTATTATTCAGAAGTTGATACCTCATAAGTTTTCTGAATATTCTCCAGCCATAGCTGTTGCAGATATTGATGGTAATGGTCTGGACGATATGGTATGCGGAGGTACATCAGCTTATCCAACTACTTTATTTTTACAACAATCTGATGGAACGTTTACGCAAAAGAAATTATTTAATCCGATTGCATCTACAGAGTCAGTAAATAATAATACCGAATTCTTTATTGAAAATATCGGCAGTATTTTCAAAGATTCAGGTATTCTTTTATTTGATGCTGACGGCGATGGCGACGAAGATATGTATATCTCGGGAGGAGGTTATGCTTATAAAGCAGATACTGAAGCCTACCGCGACAGGCTTTATATAAATGATGGAAAGGGAAACTTTACACTTGATGAAGCAGCCATTCCATTAAACTATACTAGTAAATTTTGCGTGCGCGCTGCAGATATTGATAAGGATGGAGATCTGGACCTTTTTGTTGCAGGTAGAGTTGCTCCATCTAAATATCCAATGCCTGTTTCCAGTTTTATTCTTAGAAATGATAGCAGGAACGGTCAAATAAAATTCACAGATATTACAAAGGAAGTCGCTCCGGTGCTAACTGATATTGGTATGATCAGCGATGCCGTATTCTCTGACTTTGACAATGACGGTAATATTGATTTAGTCTTAGCCGGGGAATGGATGCCTGTTAAGTTTCTGAAAAATGAGAATGGTCAATTTACTGATATTGGAGATAATTCAGCAGTTAATGACAATACTGGCTGGTGGAATTCCATAGCCCCTGGTGATTTTGATAACGATGGTGATATAGATTATATAGTAGGTAATCTGGGTTTAAATGCTTTTTTTAAAGCAAGTAAAAAATATCCACTTGCAGTGGTAGCAAAAGATTTTGATAAAAATGATAGTTACGATGCTTTTATATCAGCTTATCTTCCCATATCGCATACGGATACTTTGCGTAAAGAATTCCCGGTTCACTCAAGAGACGAACTGAATAAACAAATGATCAGCATGCGTGGTAAATTCCAGAATTTTAAATCCTACGCTTCTGCTACAATGAGTGATTTGTTCTCTGCTGAACAATTACAGGACGCCATTCGTTATGAGGCTACTACTTTTGAATCGATGTATCTGCGGAATGACGGAAATGGAAAATTTACAATGATCCCGCTACCCGCAGTGGCTCAGGCAGGAGTTGTTCAGGCTATGACTGTTGAGGACTTTGATGGTGATGGTAATCTTGACGTGATTATTAACGGAAATGATTATGGAATGGATGTAAGCTACGGACGAATGGATGCCTTAAACGGCCTTTATCTGAAGGGTAACGGTAAAGGAGATTTCCAGCCATTATCTATCGAAAAGAGTGGAATTTATATACCTGAAAATGGTAAAGCGCTGGCCCAACTTCGCAATAGTGATGGCGCCAATCTTATTGTTGCTACCCAGCACAATGGCCCACTGAAAGTTTTTGCTCACCGGAAGCCGGTAAAAAGTATTAATTTTAAACCCGGTGATGTTTCAGCCATCATTACCTACCAGGATGGTAGAAAGCAAAAACGCGAAAGATATTATGGCTATTCCTTTCTTTCCCAGTCTGCTGCTGCTATCAATTTGAATGATCAGCTTGTCACGTTGGAAATCAAGGATATTAACGGAAATGTGCGAAAAGAAAAATGATGAATAGGCGGGGAGAAGGAGACAAAAAAAGATAAGTCTGCGACATTTTAAAGCTGCGCTAAGTTCTAATTTTAATTTTCGTGTTATTTAACTGTAATTTTTATTGTAACTCAAGAATGAAACTAGATTTGTGCAGGTTCCAGAACCTTTTTTTAACATGCTCTTTTTTTTTAATATTATTTAGCTGTAACGACAATCCTAAAACACATTCAGGTGCAGGAGCTACCAAGCCAGAAGATGCGTTAGCTACATTTGAGCTTCCTAAAGGGTTCAAGATTGAATTAGTTGCCGCAGAGCCCCTAGTGACAGATCCCGTAGACATGGAGATAGATGAATACGGTAGAATGTATGTGGTAGAAATGCATGGGTATCCCCTAGATAAAAGTGGATCGGGTGCTGTTAGAATGCTAACAGATACTGATGGTGATGGTAAATTTGATAAAAGCACCAAATTTGCAGAGGGGCTGGTTCTGCCTAACTCATTAATGCGTTGGAAAAAAGGAATATTAGTAGCCGATGCTCCTAATATTTATTATTTTGAAGACACAGATGGTGATGGTATTGCTGATCTTAAGGATACTGTACTCACAGGCTTCTCGCTTTCAAATCCTCATATTAACGTAAATAATCCCTTGTACGGAATTGATAACTGGATTCATCTGGCACATAGAGGAGCAATAACTACCAGAAATTACGAAAATATTTTCGGCGATAAAGGGGCAGAAGTGTTTTACCCTGGAAAACCTGATGCCGAGAGATTACCTAAAAATGCTGATAGCCGCTCAGTACGTTTTCGCCCCGACAGGGGGTTGCTCGAAACCACTTCCGGTCGCGCTCAGTTTGGTCACACATTCGATTTATGGGGAAGACATCATTTTGGAGATAACCAGAACCATGCTTTCTCTGAAGTATTGGGAGCTAAATATATTGCCCGTAATAAGGATCTTGTAGTGGGAGATGCTACTGACGCGATTTCTGATCATGGTGCTGCTGCTGAAATTTACCAGATCACCACAAACCCCGAAAGACAAATGTTTAGCGGTGTGGGAACGATGACCGCAGCAAGTGGCATTGTATCATACCTAGGTGGGTTATTCCCTGCGCCTTATGATGAAGACGTGAATTTTATTTGCGAGTCAGTAAGTAATCTGGTGCATGTTGATAAAATAAAAGATTCAGGAGCTTCTTTTGTAGCGAGTAGAGTAGGTGAGCCCGGAAAAGAATTTCTAGCATCACGAGATGCATGGTTCCGCCCGGTAAATTTATATGTAGGTCCCGATGGCGCATTATACGTTGTAGATTATTACAGACAAATAATAGAACATCCCGAATGGATGTCTGATGAAGCGATAGAAGCAGGTGGTTTGTATAATGGTATTGATATGGGACGAATATACCGTGTTACACCTACAGATGCTCCTGCTGCTGAATGGATCAAAGGATTGAAACTCGGAGACGCCTCATCACTTGAACTTGTAGAACATCTGAAAAATAAAAATCATTGGTGGAGAATTAATGCGCAAAGATTATTGGTGGATAGAAACGATAAAACTGTTGTGCCCGCATTACTAGCGCTTACTAAAGATGCTATTAAAGAAGCCCGTCTCCATGCTTTATGGACACTGGAAGGATTGGACGAATTGAAACCTGAAATAATTGTTGCTGCATTAAAAGATAAAGAAGCCGGAATAAGAGAAAATGCAATACGTCTGGCTGAAATTCATCTGCAGGAATATCCGGAATTGGCAAATGCCCTGTTGCTTCTCCAAAACGACGAGAATGTTAAAGTGAGATTTCAGTTGCTATGTACGCTGGGAGAATTAAACACTCCAGCTGCAGAGCAGGCAAGACAAAAATTGTTATTTAAAGATATTAATGATAAATGGGTACAGATCGCAGCATTAACTGCATCTTCTGCACAATCAGGTTCTTTACTTTCTTATGTGCTAAAAAACTATAAAGTAAATGTTCCGGCTTACGCTTCTCTTGTCGAACGCCTTACTAATATGTCGGGAGCTAAGGGTTCTGCCGAAACTATTCAGAAATTAATAGAGCAGAGTACTGCAACAGGCAGTAAGTCTGCTCCTTGGCAAGGACCAGCTCTTTCAGGATTAGCTGCCGGATTAAGAAATCGTCAACCCTCCCCCGTTTCAGAAAAAGATAAGGAGTTACTGGTAAAAACATTTTTTGAGCATCCAACTGCTGAAGTTAGAAAAGCGTCTTTACAAATGCTGAAAACTGTAGGTATTGAAAATGAGGAACTTGTTAAGTCTGGTGTTGAGCGTTCAGTTAAGATAGCAGAAGATAAAAGTCTGTCTAATGAAAAGCGTTCTGAGGCCATTGGTTTTATAGCCTTACGTAATCCGGCTCCTTATGCTGAATTATTGAAGAAGTTGATTATTCCGCAGGAGCATCCTACTATACAGCTGGCAGCTCTTGCTTCATTAAATGCTATACCGGATAATACTGTGAGTAGTTATATATTACAGGAATGGAATACGTTAACTCCAGGTATCCGCGATGCAGCATTGGCAACTTTTATGTTGAATACTCAGCGTATGAAGATGTTGCTGGATGCTGTTGAAAATGGAACGGTACAGGCAGGTAGTTTAGGTTGGGGCAGGACCTCGGCTTTAATGGGACAGGATAATGATACTATTCGCAATAAAGCAAGAGCATTGTTAGCGAATCAGGATCAGGAAAAAATTAATAAAGAATATCAGAAAGCGCTTGACCTTAAAGGTGATCCTGTTAAAGGAAAGCTTGTGTATCAACAAAACTGTGCACTTTGTCACCAGATCAGAGATAAAATGGGGGTGAAGTTTGGACCGGATCTGGGAACTATACAAAACTGGTTGCCCAAAGATATTTTGGCTAATATATTGGCGCCGAATATATCCATCGCCGTGGGGTACGATTTGTGGGAAGTGCAATTGAAAACCGGTGAAACGATGCAAGGTATTATCGCTAGCGAAACTTCTGCTGCCATAACATTAAGAACCAATCCTGGTGAAGAAAAAGTGTTGAACAGGCAGGATATTGAGTCGCTCAAAGTAATGAACACCTCAATTATGCCCGTGTTAACAAAACAGATTGATCATCAACAAATGGCTGATCTGCTGTATTTTCTTAGGCAATCGAATTAATGATTAACTATATTCAGGTTTAATGAGAGGTATAAGCTGTTTTATTATCTGTGTGGTTTTGTTGTCTTTAAACTCCAGTGCACAATCAAAAAAGAAAAAACCAGCACTTGTTGACGTTGGTGTGGCCAGTATTGATATTACACCTTATGGACCGATCCGGCTTAGCGGCTATCTGAGATATGGTGCACGCATCAATGAATCGGAAGGCGTAGAACAACGTTTATGGGCTAAAGCCATTGCTATAGGAAATAATAAACAAGGCGCATCCATCGTCATTACCACTGATTTAGCCGGAATCAAATTAAATATGGTTAAAGAGGTTGAAGACTATCTTGTAGAAAAAGCTGGTCTAAAAAGAGGTCACCTCGTCATTAATTGTTCTCATACTCACTCCGGACCAGATATGGGTAACTCCCATAATATGTATTTTAATCCGGTTTTACCTGTAGATCAATTAGGCCGAATTGCTGTATACCTTGATTCACTAACCTTTAAACTCAAGAAAGTTGCATTGGAAGCGCTTCAAAACAGGCAGCCCGCTCATCTTTCATGGGGAATGGGCAATGTTGGTTTTGCGTTGAACAGAAGAGTTATAAAAGAGGGAGTTTGGGTTGGACATGGGAAAGTGCCTGACGGGCCGGTAGACCATGCTATGCCACTCATGAAGATAACATCTCCCGATGGTAAGTTAAGAGCTGTATTCGTTGAGTATGCATGTCATGGAACAACCTTATTTGATGATATCAATAAAACACATGGTGATTGGATAGGGGAAGCTTCAAAACAAATTGAAGAAGATCATCCTGGTATAACAGCGTTGGTTGCACAGGGCTGTGCAGGAGATTCAGATCCGAATGAAAGAGGAACACTGGCTATTGCTGCCAAGCATGGAAGATCAATAGCTGATGAAGTTAACCGGTTACTGTCCACTAATCTGGAGACGCTGGATGGTCCACCGGTGGTTCGCCACAAAATGCTGCAACTACCATTTGACCATGTTCCGGATGTACATGAGTTTGTTGAGCTGTCGAAAGATGATGGAGCAAAGGGACGAAATGCAGAGGTATTCCTTGACAGAATGGTAAGAGGAATTGCGATTGATTCTACTATGGATTACCCCATATATAGTTGGACTTTTGGAAAAAAACTAACTATACTGTTTCTTGCAGGTGAAGTTTTATCTGATTATGCTGTGAGATTAAAAAATGAATTAGGAAAAGACAAACTATGGATTAACGCATATACAAATGATGTAAAAGCGTATATACCTTCACGAAGAAATCTGAAAGAAGGAGGATACGAAGGTGAATTTAATATGTACTATTATGATCACCCATTCAAATTCTCCGATAGAATAGAGGAAATTATTATTAAAGGAGTACATGATATTGTGATAAATAAAAAAGTAAATAATTAGCGATGAATTGCCATTTCAAAAGATTATTTGTTATTGTATTAATGATAGTTAGTGTTACTACCGCCTATTCACAAAAAAAGAATAAAGGTGGTTGGGAGCAACTGTTTAATGGAAAAGACTTAAGTAACTGGGATACCTGGTTACGCGCTCCTAACATGACAGGATATTCTAATGATGAAAGAATAGGGCCAGAGCAACCTAATATCGGATTGAATAATGATCCTTTTAATGTTTTTACAGTTAAAGACGGCATTATTAATATTTCAGGAGAAGTATGGGGAGCCATAACAACTAAAAAGGAATATGGTAACTACCATTTACGTTTTGTTACAAAATGGGGTGAAAAAAAATATTTTCCTAAAGATAAGTCGCCGCGTGACGGAGGTTTATTATTTCATTGTACCGATAGCTTTAATTATGCATTTCAATGCTGGATGCGCAGTATGGAAATGCAGATACAGGAAGGTGAAATTGGTGACTTCTTTAATGTTGACGGGGGCGTAGCAGAATTTCAGGTAAAAGAAAAAGTAAAAACTATTTACAATGAAACTGCTGATCAGTATGATCCTACTAAACCTTTGAAAAGACATCCCGGAAGAGTGTGGCGTTCAGGTGATTTTGAAAGTCCTAAAGGGGAGTGGACTACCAGCGAAATGGTGGCACGTCATTCAGATGCTGTATTTATAGTAAATGGATTTGTCGTAAACCGTTTGTTTAACATGTATAGAGAAGACCTGAATGAGCAGGTGACGAGAGGGAAAATACAGTTCCAGAGCGAAGGGGCTGAACATTTTTACAAAAAAATAGACATTAGACCTATTTCTTTTATACAATCAGCTCCTAAACTGATAGCCAGAAACAAAGACGTTATTATTAACGGTAATGAAACAGCGGCTATCGAAATAGTTAATGAAGGAGAACCAGTCGAAATAATTGCAGCAGAATTGATAGGCACTGAAATTGAAAAGTTTGTTGTACAGCTACCATCTCGTCCTTTTGTTTTCAAAAAGGGTTCATCAATAACTCTTCCTGTTTCCGTGAAAGAAGGCCTAACATCCGGTCATACTGTTAAGTTTAGATTGGAAACGGTACTCGGTCCGGTTTCAGATTTTGCTGTTAATTTAACATACAAATAAAAACGAAAGTAAATGAGACTTTTGAAAGTGACCAGGTCTGTTGTTATGACAGCAGTGATGGGTTTACATGTTCTTGATGCTGCAGCACAAGCTGGGTTCAAAGAAATAGCATTAAATAATTTAGATGCATTTCGTGAGCCAAGTAAGAATTGGGTGATAGCAGGAGATGTTGCTATTAATTATTTAAAGCAGCATGATCTTAAACCAGTAAAAGGTGAAGGGATATTAGTGAATACGTATTCCCAGAATAATCAAATGCACCTTTACACAAAAGAAGAGTTTGGCGATATCGAGCTGGAACTCGATTTTTTGATGGCGAAAAATTCAAATGCCGGCGTGTATTTACAAGGGCGTTATGAAATTCAGATGCTGGATAGCTGGCAAGTGATTAACCCTACTACTTCGGATGCCGGAGCTGTTTATGCCAGATGGACATCTGATAGAGTGCCATTTGAAGGATCAGCACCTGTAATGAATGTGGCCAAAGCTCCGGGCTTGTGGCAAAAACTGCGTATACAATTTAAAGCTCCGCAGTTTAATGAAAAAGGCGAAAAAGTAAAAAACGCGAGATTCGTTACTGTGTACTTAAATGATGTGCTGGTACAACAAGAAGTTGAGGTTACTGGCCCTACAGCAGCAAGTATGTTTACTGACGAAAAATCTCTCGGGCCTATTGTTATCCAGGGTGATCATGGACCATTGTCCATTCGGAATATCAGGTATAAACCACTTGTTCCGCCTACACCTGCACCTCCGCGTGATGAATACTGGATTCCAAAATCAAATTATTGGAATACGATGAACCCTATGCTCATCTCTCCAACATCTCAGCCTGCATTTATTAAAACTTTTCTGATGTATGGAGATGTTAAACTTACTCATGTCTTGTCGGTTGGTTCTCCTAATGAAATTAATTACTCTTATGATGTTAAGCAGGGAGGTTTATTCCAGATATGGAGAGGTGAATTTATAGATGTTACACCTGCCTGGCATGACAGAGCCGGTATGCAGATAGGAGTTCCTCTGGGAAGTATTATTACTCTTCCTAATACTCCGGTTGCTGCAATACTAAAAAACGAAAACGATGCCTGGCCGGATTCAGTGGCTTTCGATGATATGCATAACAAAGGATATGTTCTTGATAGAAAAAGATCTCCTTCTTTTGAGTATACGTATAATAACTTAAATGTTACTGATAAGATAGAATTCAGAGACGATAAACAAGGTTTGTCCAGATCCGTTAGTATAAATAATGCTCCTGCCGGTACTTACTGCAGAGTAGCCAACGGAAGTAAAATTGAAAAAATTGCTGATCACTTGTATGCAGTTAATGACAGGTCCTATTATATCAGCATTGATAAAAAATTAAAACCCGTATTAAGACAATCTGGACAGGGGTGGGATCTTATTGTGAAATATAATAATTCCCCTATTAACTGGTCTTTAATCTGGTAAAACAAACGATATGAAAAATTATATAATAGTGATACTGTGCAGCTGCTTTTCTATATCGCTGTTTGCGCAGAATGCAGATGATACTGCAAGAACTCAAAGAGAAGATGATTATTACAAAATCTTTACTGTACCCATTCCCGAACATATAAAACTTGAAGTGGGTGGAATGACTTTTTTACCTGATGATAAACTTGCCGTATCTACCCGTCGCGGAGAAGTATGGACTATCAGTAATCCTTACATGACAAATGGAGCGGCTCCTAAGTATAAATTATTTGCAGAAGGTTTACACGAGGCGCTTGGTTTGAATTATGTTAACGGAGAATTATATACCACTCAACGTTCTGAAATTACAAAGCTAAAGGACATTGATCTTGATGGAGTAGCTGATGAGTATAAAACTATTTATAGCTGGCCAGTCGAAGGTAACTATCATGAATATGCGTACGGGCCGATTGTCGACAAAGACAAGAACTTGTATGTAACCCTTAATCTGGGATGGACAGATCGTGGTGTGAGTTTGTCTAAATGGCATGGGTGGATGCTGCAGATTGATTCTAATGGAAAAATGATTCCTTATGCTACAGGTATGCGTTCTCCTGCTGCTATGGCTTTTAATAAAGAAGGTGATATTTTTTATGCAGAGAACCAGGGAGACTGGGTAGGATCTGGTTTCATAGCACACGTGGCAAAAAATGATTTTATGGGAAATCCGGAAGGATTAAAGTGGGCTGGTGAACCTGAATCCGAAGTGAAATTGAGATTCAATGATATTCCTGATACTGATGAACCCAAATATGAAGTAGCCAAAAGAGTAAAAGGACTAAAAAATCCTGCGGTATGGTTTCCTCAGTCAATTCTGGGTATTTCTACTTCCGGTATCCTTCTCTATGATAAAGCTGGTAAAATGGGACCATTTACTGATCAACTGTTTGTTGGAGATCAGGGACAAAGTAAAATCATGCGTGTTGACCTCGAAAAAGTAAAAGGTGAATACCAGGGCGTAGCATTTCCTTTCAGAGAAGGATTTAGTTCTGGCATATTGCGATTATTATGGGGCTCTGATGGAAGTATGTTCGTTGGAATGACATCCCGAGGATGGGGTTCTACTGGTACCGAACCATATGGATTGCAACGTTTGGAATGGAATGGTAAAGTGCCTTTTGAAATGAAAACAATCAGATCTAAACCTGATGGTTTCGAGATTGAGTTTACAAAGCCTATAGATCCAAAAAGAGCCAAAGATGTAAAATCTTACCAGATAACAGGATTCACCTACAGGTACGGAAGCAAATACGGAAGTCCTGTAATTAATGATGCTGACTGCCCTATTAAAGCTATCAGCATATCAGACGATGGACTTAAAGTGAGATTAGTAGTTGATAGTTTACGGCTTGGATATATCCACGAAGTAAAAGCTGAAGGTGTAAGATCTTCTGATAACTATTCGCTGTTGCATTCTGTTGGATATTATACTTTGAACCAGTTGCCTGATGGAGACAAGCTTGTTATAACAGATGAGAATAGGGTTAAAGTGACTCACACGCATCATATGCCTGCTACTCCTCCGCCTGCTAAGACCAAAGCACCGGTTACTAAAACACAGGAGCCTGCTGCAAAACCTAAAGCCACGCCTGCTGCAAAAAGATTGACAAAGCAGCCGGCAGACTGGACAAAACCAGACCATACTATTGAGTTGAAACCTGTTCCGAATTTAAAATTCAACTCTCCAACAGTTTGGGTTAAAGCTGGTTCAAAAGTTAAACTCACTTTTAATAATACTGATGATATGCTGCATAATGTCGTAATTACCACACCGGGTTCGGCAGATGATGTAGGTTTGGCAGCGTTAAATATGGGATTAAGTGGTGAAAGGTTACACTATGTTCCTAATTCTCCCAAAGTATTATTTTATACATCTTTATTACAACCTAATAAATCAGAAACTATTTATTTCACAGCTCCCGATAAGCCAGGAGATTATCCATTTGTTTGTACATATCCTGGTCATTATATCGTTATGCGTGGAATAATGAGAGTTCTTGCCAAGTAGATATGTTTAGAACGTTTATCGTATATTTTTTAGTAAGTATATTTTTTAGTGAGAGTATTGCTCAGAAAGTAAAGGTTAATATTCACATTTTTGAGGAGGATAAGAGAGATAATACTCCTGCAATGATATGTATTACTGATATTGATAGACAGCAGATAATTATACCACCCAATGGTGAAGCCGTTGGTCAGCCAACATATCCTGATATATCATTTAAGGGAGTTGACTATCACCAATGTCGCCATTGGGTGGGTCCTGTACGCAGAATGGATGGTAAGGGAGAGGTGAACGGTCAGCGTACTTATGTGTATGGAGACAACCGTACTTTACCTTACTTTTTAGATTCAGTTATGTACCAGGTGCCGGGTGATTTTTCTATAGATCTTGATCCGGGAAAGTATAGAATCAGTATTCAGCACGGAAATGAATACGTACCTATACATGAAAATTTTATAGTTCATGAAAAAGATAAGGATGTACATCATTCCTTTCTTTTAAAAAGATGGATAGATTTACCGGCTCGCGGTTGGTATTCAGGGGATGTTCATGTGCATCATTTATTGGATAAGCCTAATTATATTGAGTATTTACAGAAAATGGCGCGAGCTGAAGATGTGCATGTCGTGAATATGCTTGAAATGGGCGACAGGCACGACACCTATTTTAAATCACCTTATTTTCAACAACATTCAATTTGCACAGAAAACCGTTGTCTTGCTTTTGGACAGGAAGAACCAAGAAGTGATTACGGACATATCATTGGATTAAATATTGACACTTTAGCGAGAGATACTGCTCATTATAATCACTACGATAAAGTATTTGATAAAATTCATGAGTCTAAATTTGCGCTGGTGGGTTATGCTCACTTCGCCTATAAAGGCGAGGGTGTGACAAAGGGCATGGCTTTATATGCGCCTACGCGACAAATTGATTTTGTTGAATTCATGCAGAATACTCAGATCAATCAGGAAGATTATTATGATTATTTGAATCTTGGGTTCAGAATTGCCGCTGCAGCTGGTAGTGATTTTCCATGGGGATCAACCATTGGAGATTGCAGAACATTTGTATATACCGGAAAAACATTTTCTACTGCAGAATGGTTTAGCGGACTTAAGCAGGGAAAAACATTTGTATCTAATGGGCCTGCGTTATTCCTGGAAGTGGATAAAAAAATACCCGGAGAGGAAGTTCATCTGAAAGAACGCGGAACTGTTAATCTATCCGTAAAAGCACTTTCTCACCAGTCAATTGCTCCTCTTGAACGTATAGAAGTGTATAATAATGACGGATTGATATTAAAACAAAATATTAATGCTGTCGACTCTTTTAATATAGAAAAGAGTATTAAGGTTAATAAGAGTCAATGGGTTGTTGCTGCTGTTTTTTGCAAAAACGGTGCGATAGCTCATACCAGTCCTGTATATATTATAGTTAATAATCAATCTGTTTTAGATAAAGAAAAAGCTCCATTGATTATTAAAAAGCAATACTCACTGTTGGATCTTATCGTAAAAGAAGAACAGTCAAAACCCGTTCCCGACAAAGGAATTTTGGAAAGAGTGGAAAAGGCAAAATTGTATTACAAACAATTATTGAAGAAATTTCCCTAACTTTCTTTTCCCAAATGACTGTTTGCTTTGCCATTACGTGAAATACATAATGAAGATGAACTTTTACAAAAAGTGGCACTGGGAGACGAAAAGGCTTTCAGTGATTTGTATACCATATACTGCGATAAAGTCTATGCTATAGGTGTAAAATTTCTTCAATCACCTTCTTTAGCTCAGGATGTTACACAGGAAGTATTTCTTAAATTATGGTTGAATAATACAAAGCTATCTTCCGTATCTTCTTTTAAGGCCTATCTCTATACTAATACTCGTAATCACATATATAATCAACTACGTAAGCAGGCAAATGAAGAATTATTACTATCAAAGTTGGTTAGTAATACAAGTGAAACGCCTTTGCCGGCTGATGAGTTATCTGTAAAACAACTTCGTGATCGTCTTTATCATTCTTTATCGAAATTACCCACACAGCAACGAAGGGTTTTTGAAATGGGCAAACTTCAGGGATTAAAACATGAAGAAATAGCTCGTGTATTATTTATATCCAGTGAGACTGTAAAGAAACACATGATGTCGGCTGTACGCACTATAAAAAATTTTTTTATATAACTACCCCCCTTTTTTTTATTGAGTGTCTCTTCTAGATTAAGGTAACAAAACCTAACTGCATGGAGAGTCAGCCAACAAGGTTGCTGTATTTGTTTGAGCGTCATTTGCACCAGGAGTGTAATGAAGTAGAACGCATGGAGCTGATGAGGCTTCTTGTAGATCCTGCTCATCAGGAATTAGTACAATCAATTATTGCAGAACGTATGAATGACGTTCCTGAAGTGAATATGGATACTTCAATATCTTCACTCATACTTGCTGATATTCTCCGCGACCGCAAAAAAGTTATCAGCATCAATAGACAAAGATGGCAATGGGCTGTTGCGGTGATTGCTCTTTTGGCTATTGGTGGTTATTGGCTGATATCCTCACCTTCTAAGCAATCTGGACAAATGGTGTCTGCTTCTATTAGTGAAGAACAAGATGTTGCAGCACCTTCAAATGCAAGAGCTGTACTCACGTTGGCTGATGGTAAACAGGTTTTTCTTGATGATGTAATGAATGGAGATGTTGCCATGGAAGGCAATACGCAGATTATTAAAACGGCTTCAGGCGAATTAGTGTATGAGGGTAATGAAGATAACGGCCCTCTGGTATATAATACACTGAATATTCCTTATGGAAGTAAACCTGTCAATATTACGCTTTCTGATAAAAGTAGCGTTTGGTTAAATGCAGGATCTTCTATCAATTATCCTGTAGTGTTTGGTAAGAAAGAAAGAGCAGTAGAAATTACCGGCGAAGTATATTTTGAAATTTCCAAGAATGCTCAAAAACCTTTTATTGTAACAAGAAAAAATACAGATACCAAAATTGAAGTCCTTGGCACATCATTTAATGTGAATGCTTATGATGATGAGCCTACGATTAACTGCACATTGTTAGAAGGTGCTATCAGAGTTAATAAAGGATCTTATAAACAGGTTTTACAACCAGGCCAGCAAGCTGTGATTTCGTCAACTATCAGTGTAAAAAACAATATTGATGTCAACGAGGTAATGGCCTGGAAAAATGGTATATATCAGTTTGAATCAGCAGAAATAGCTGCTATTATGCGTCAGTTGGCGCGTTCATATAACATCACCTATGAAATAACGGGAAGTATCAGAGAAACATTTGGTGGAAGTATTTCCCGTGACGTTAATTTATCTCAAGTATTAAAAATGTTAGAATTGACCGGGATTGTTGATTTTAGTTTTGAAGGAAGCAAAATCATCATAAAGCCTCGGCAGTAAATTTTTTATAACTATCTCAAACAAAGAGCCGGAGGATTGTAGGATTTCCTCCGGCGTTTCTGCCAGAAGGTTTGCGACCACCTGATGGCAGACAGTTTGGGATTACAACAGTTATAAAGTCTGGAAGGACCTATTATTGTTAACCCGCCTGTTTGACCAAGCAGGCCCAAACTTGAACAAAAGTATGCAAAAGATCTTTTGCAAAAACCTGACGAAAACTCTGCTGGTAATGAATTTCACTGCAATTTTTTTACTGGTCTGCTGTTTGCACGTAGGAGCCAGTGGCATTTCCCAGATTACGATTTCCAAAAGGAACGTAAACTTGCGGACAGTCTTTAAAGAAATACAGTATCAGAGTGGCTACTCTATACTGTATCCTAATTCCTTGCTTAATAACGAGGGAAAAGTAAACGTCGTCGTAAACAATGTTTCAGTGGAAAAAGCACTGGAGATTACTTTACGCAACACCGGTTTATCGTATAGTATCGTCGATAAATCGATAGTAATCAGAAAAAAGGATGAAACCCCCACTTTTAATGGTGTCAATGAAATTGCGCCGCCCATTACAGTTCGTGGAACCATTCTTAATGAAAATGGACAGCCCGTTGTGGCCTCAATTGTAGTGAAAGGTTCAACCTTCGGTACTAGTACAGATGTCGATGGTAATTTCACACTTAACAATGTTGATGACAAGGCAGTACTGGTCATTTCAGGTATTGGTATTGAAACGCAAGAAATCCCGGTAGCCGGACAGACTGAACTTACAGTAACAGTTGTTACCAAAATTCTTGAGGAAGAAATTGCTGTTGTTACCGGATATTCTTCACAAAGGAAAAAAGATATTATCGGATCTGTCTCCGTAGTAGATGTTAAAGCTATGAAGTCGGTTCCTTCAAATTCGGTTATGCAGGCTTTGCAAGGGCAGGCATCGGGTGTAGACGTAATTAATAATGGTACTCCCGGTAATTCAAGTAATATTTTTATTAGAGGTATTACTAGTTTTAATACAAACCCATTAGTGTTAATTGATGGTATACAAGGACAGATAAATGATGTTCCTGCTAATGATGTGGAGTCTATGCAAATACTGAAAGATGCCGGAGCCGCAGCTATATATGGAACCCGTGCCGCAAACGGTGTAATCATTATTACTACTAAAAAAGGAAAAACGGGTAAGACTGCTTTTAGCTATGATTCATATTATAATCTTCAGATACCTCGCAGTGGGAAGGATCTGAATTTATTAAACGCACAGGAATATGCAACGTTGTGGACACAGCTAAGTCCGGGTAATCCGCTATTTCCTGGTGGCACTATTCCTGATTATGTATACAGGCAAACTACGGGTGGAAGAGGAGTCGCAAACGAGGGAGATGCTGCCGTAGATCCTTCGAGATATTTTTTCGACCCTTCAGATATTAATAATAACTATATCATTACCAAACTGGTTAAAGATGGTTCTACTGATATGTATGGAGAAATTATGAATCCAGCATTAATGATGAACCATAGTCTGACTGCCAGCGGTGCGTCTGAAAAAGCTAATTATCTTCTTGCATTCGGGTACCAGGATCATCAGGGTACTATGATGAATACAGAACTTAAAAGATATACAATAAGGATTAATACCCAATACAAGTTTAACAAGAATATTCGCATAGGGGAGAATATCAACTTTATGTACAAGAATAATCCAAGGCAAACTGGAAATGGTACCAATACTGCAAACGGAACTTTTGGTCCCATAAATGAGGCATTTAACTGGTTACCTTTTCTTCCTGTGTATGATATTGGAGGCAACTTCGCCGGACCTTTTGCTGGTACGGGTATATCTGATATGGGTGATTGGGGTAATCCCAAAGCCGACTTGCATTTTACAGGAAATAATAGAAGGAGGGAAACGACAGTTAGTGGAAATGCCTATCTGGAAATTGATTTCCTGAAAAATTTCTATGCACGTACAAGTTTCGGTGGCAGCTACAGTAATTATTATCAACAGAATTTTACATACAATCCTTATTGGAGATCAAACGGAGGTGGTAATGTAACTACGCTAAGTGAAAATCCGGGATTTTACAGCACTATGCAGTGGACCAACACACTTACATACAGGAACACTTTTGGAAAACACACTGTTGCCGTGATGGCTGGTAGCGAATCTATCGAAAACAAGGCAAGAAGTATGAACGCCAGAGGACAGAACTTTTATTCAACCGACTATAATTACCTGGTATTGACTGCTGCGGGAACTCCTTTTGTTGCAACAAGCGGAGCCACCGAAGATGCATTGTTTTCTGTTTTTGGTGATCTGAAATATAGTTTTGATGATAAGTATCTGTTGACTGCTACTATTCGCAGAGATGGATTTTCGGCATTCGGCAGAGATTCAAAATATGGAAACTTCCCCTCTGTAGGTATTGGTTGGAGAATTAGCCAGGAGAATTTTATGAAAAATATTACCTGGATCAATGATCTTAAGTTAAGGGCAAGCTATGGTATACTGGGAAGCAAAGAAGGTATTAACCCGGCCAACTCCTACACAACTTTTGCGCAGGATATCAATCTCTCATTTTACGATATTAATGGTACAGGAAATACTATTGTACAGGGCTTTTATCCCGCTCAGAATGGAAATACATTCACATCCTGGGAAAAGGATATTGTTTCCAATGTAGGTATTGATGCGACATTGTTTAATAATCACTTAACTGTATCTGCTGAATATTATCAGAAAAAAATAGAAGGTTTATTACGCCCGGTTGGAGCGCCTGGAACTGCAGGAGAAGCTTCTCCTCCGTTTTTAAATCTTGGTGATATACAGAATAAAGGATTTGACATTAGCGTGAATTATCGTGCCCGTATCAACAGGGATTGGAGCTTTAATGTTGGGGTAAACTTTACCACGTATAGAAACGTAATTATTTCTCTACCTGAACCCGGATATGTTCCGGAGGGGAAAATAAGAAATGAAATAGGTCATCCAATCAGTTCCTTTTTTGGTTACAAAGTACTGGGCGTATTTGTTGACCAGGCTGACGTAGACAAACATGCAGTACAGGATGCCGCAGAAGAAGGTCGTTTCAAATACTGGGATGCAGATGGTGATGGCGTCATTACGCCTGAAGACAGAGTGCATTTTGGTAATCCTAATCCTGACTTTACAATAGGAATGAATATTGGTGCGACATTTAAAAAATTCGATTTTTCTGCTGTATTGTATGCATCTCAGGGCCAGCAAATAATTAATAATTCATATGAGTTTCTTGGCGATTGGGGAAGAGGTGTTGGTAATAAAAGCCGGAGGGTGCTTGATGCATGGACACCGGATAACAGAATAACCAACGTTCAGAAAAATGAACTCAACCGTAATTTTAGTACAACTTCTGTTGATAATTCAGCATTCATGGAAGATGGTTCATTTATTCGCCTCAGATCAGTACAACTCGGATATAATTTTTCATCTGTTGCTTTAAGAAATATCGGTATGTCTAACCTGAGATTTTATGTTCAGGGAACAAATCTTTTCCTTATTACTAAATATAGTGGTCTTGATCCTGAAGTTCCCGGATCGACCATACAAAGAGGAATAGATGCAGGCGCCTATGTTCAGGAAAAGGGTGTTGCCGTTGGTCTTAATATATCTTTTTAAAATTAGCATACAGCAAAAAATATTAACAATGAAACGATTCAATTATAAATATTTATTATTAAGCAGTCTGGCGATGATGTTTATAGCGCCATCCTGCAGTAAAGACTATCTGGAACGTCCGCCAATTGGTTCTATTACCGACGCTACCTTAACAACCAAAGCTGGTATCAATGCCGTATTAATTGGCGCTTATTCTTTATTAGACGGAGTTGGAAATGGAAATACCAAGGATAATATATGGACAGGTAATACTAGTCCCTGGAATCCATGGCTCGGATGTGTGGGATCTGACGATTCGCGTAAAGGCGGAGGGTATGGTTCTCAAACAGAAAGGGGAGAAATTGAAAATTATAAATACACTTCCCAGAACCCTATTCTTAATGACGAGTGGAAAAATAATTATGCCGGTGTTCAGAGAGCAAATGAAGTAATACGTTTACTGAATGGGGTGCGTGAGAACCAGTATACCGAAGAAGAAGCTTTACAGGTAAGAGCAGAAGCCAGGTTTCTACGTGGTGTATATCATATGGAAGCAGCTAAAATATGGAAGAATATTCCTTATGTAGATGAAACAATAAGTTTTGGTGCGGGTAATTACAAGGTTAAAAATGATGTGCCTATATGGCCCAAAATTCAGGAAGACTTCAAATTCGCTGCAGATAATTTAAGAGCTTCAAATCAGATAGGAAGAGCAAACAATTGGGCAGCGAAAGCATTTCTTGCAAAAGCATATATGTTTGACAGAAAGTTTGAAGAAGCAAAGCCTGTACTTGAAGATGTGATTCAGAACGGCGTTACAGCGAGAGGTGTGAAATTCGAATTGATACCGGAGTTCGGGAAGCTGTGGCAAGTGGAATTTGAGAATAATTCAGAAGCAGTTTTCGCTATCCAAATGTCAGTGAATGATGGAACACTAGGATTTAATGGAAACGCAATGGAATCAACTAACTATCCTCCTTTTTATCCAACAGGTGGCTGGGGAAATCAACCATCTTTTAGCCTGGTTAATTCCTATAAAACATTGAATGGTCTACCAATGCTGACTACCTGGAATGATGAAGATCTGAAAAATGATATGGGCCTTGACCTAACTATTCCATTCCAGGCTTATACCGGTCCTGTTGATCCAAGACTTGACTGGACTGTAGGAAGAAGAAACCTCCCTTTTCACGATTTTGGCCTTTATGAGTCATTATATGATGTGGGTGGTCCTTACAGAACAAAGAAAATTGTACACTGGCTGAAAGATGCAGCTCAAACTCAAGTAATTGATGGATGGCAGCAAACAAATGGTAATAATTTTTCTATGATACGTTTTGCAGATGTGCTCTTATGGGCAGCAGAGGTGGAAGTGGAAATAGGTTCGCTGGATGTAGCTGAGGACTATGTTAATATAGTAAGAAACAGAGCCGCCAATGCCGCTGGTTTTTTAAAAACCTATATCGACGATAACGATCCTATGGGTGGGTTTACCAATACTCCTGCCGCTAATTACCAGATTTCTCCTTACAATGGGGAGTTTGCAACACAGGGTAAGGATTATGCGCGTGAAGCCGTTCGTTTCGAAAGGAAACTTGAACTGGCTATGGAAGGTCATCGTTTCTTTGATCTTCAGCGTTATGATGCAGGTCAGCCAGGTTATATGGCTAAAATTATGAATGACTATATCGCCCACGAAAGAGCAACGCAGATAGCTACAACAGGTGTTGAATATCTGATACTTGAAGGGGCTACCTTTGTTCAAGGTAGACATGAGGTATACGCAATCCCACAGGAGCAGATCGATCAGTCCAGAGAAGATGCAGGAGTGACGCTAACACAGAATCCAGGACATAATTAATTATATCACAAATAAGGGTGAATTCCCTATATGTATGTATGATTTTTTAAAGAGCCCCGGCCTAAAAACCGGGGTTCTTTATGTGTTAACTTCATTATACTTCTTGTTAATCCCACAACATTAAAATAGTGCGTTTTCGGATATTTTTACCCATAATGAGAATATTGACCGGTTTGGCGGCGGGTTTGATTAGTACACTCTTAACTATACCCGCCTGTAAGAATTCTACCAAAGAAAAAGATAATGAAGGGCAAGGGGATAAGTTTGCGGATCATATACGCAAAACCGATTTTCAATCACCCGAAGATGAACGCAAAAGTTTCAAACTACCTGAAGGATTCGAAATCACACTTTTTGCATCCGAACCTGATATTAGCAAACCCATTAATATGGAGTTTGATGAAAAGGGACGCCTCTGGGTAACCAACACAGTCGAATATCCTTTTCCCGCTGCTCCTGGAAAAGGAAGAGATAGAATAACTATTCTGGAAGATACTGACGGAGACGGTAAGGCAGATAAATTCACGCATTTTACAGACAATCTTAATATTCCGATAGGCGTTACCCCGGTAAAAGATGGAGCAATCGCTTATAGTATCCCCAACGTTTATAAATTCACGGACAAGGACGGAGATGGCAAAGCTGATGAGTCTACTAAGTTGTTGGGACCTTTCGGCTTCGCAGATACTCATGGAATGGTGAACAACCTGATCAGAGGATTTGACGGATGGGTGTATGCATGTCACGGATACGCCAATACTTCAACAGTTGCCGGTAAAGATGGAGATTCTATTCATATGAACTCCGGAAATACTTTTCGTTTTCGTGAAGATGGCAGTAGGGTAGAAGCTACAACCTTCGGACGTATCAACCCTTTTGGGTATGCTTATGATGAATGGGGATATCTGTATTCACTGGATTGTCATACAAAACCTATATATCAGCTGATAAACGGCGCCCAATATCCGGCCTATACCAAAGAGCCTACTATTGGCTGGGCCCCGGTAATGATGAGTTATGAATTTGGTTCAACTGCTAACTCCGGACTGGTCTATTATCTTGGCGAGCAGTTTCCGGAAGAGTACCGTGGTAACTTTTATTCAGGAAATGTAGTTACATCCCGAATTAACCGTAATACTATGACCCTTGACGGATCTTCACCTATTTCTAAAAGAGAAGAAGATTTTTTGATTAGTGATGATCCCTGGTTCAGGCCTGTTGATTTAAAAGTTGGACCTGATGGTTCTATATATGTTGCCGATTTTTATAATCGGATAATAGGTCACTACGAAGTAGCGAAAGACCATCCGGGAAGAGATAAAACCAGTGGTAGAATTTGGAAAATAACTTATACAGGAAATAAAAAAACGCCTCAATCCTATACAGCTAAAGATTGGTCAAAAGCTTCACTGGAAGAATTAATCAGTGCGCTCAACCATCCACAACTGACTACTAGAATGATGATAGCTAATTATATAGTAGATCATTATGCTGATAAAGCTGCACACCCTATAAA
Source organism: uncultured Chitinophagaceae bacterium (assembly GCA_964593835.1). GTDB lineage: Bacteria > Bacteroidota > Bacteroidia > Chitinophagales > Chitinophagaceae > Flavitalea. Next base: position 16,034 of record CAZQIQ010000015.1, on the reverse strand, counting down.
ACAAATGTTGGAGAACGGCAAAGCTGACAATAAAGCTTTCGTTCAGGGTATGTGGATATTATTCAGATTAAACGCTTTATCTGATCCGCTGATTGATAAAGCATTGTCTAATGCAGATCCTGTTGTTCAGGTGCATGGTCTGAGAGTACTTAGTCAACTGCCAAAGCTGTCATCAGCACACCGCCAGGTGGTATTACAGGCATTAAAAAGTGAAAATCCGCAGGTAAAAAGAATAGGGGCAGAAACGTTAGGTCATTTTCCCGAATTCATTGACCTGGCTCCTTTGATAGCTACATACGAAAGTGCAAATTCGGGTGATTCTCATTTGCAATACACTTGTTTATTAAGCATTCGGGACCATCTGAAAAAACCTGCTGTAATGAAACAGGTAGCTGCACAAAAATGGGATGATAACCAATTGGAGCTGCTGATAAAAGTTATTCCGGAAGTTCCTTCAAAAGAAGGCGCTTATTATGCACTTAATTATTTGCAGACTCATTCTCTTACAGGAAAAGCATTAGAAAATAATCTCCTGTACATTAGCCGATATGCTTCACCTGCAGACCTTGATAAACTAATTGCTGTAACGCAAAAGAATACCGGAGCTGATAAGGATGAAGAATATAAATTATATGCTTCGATACGTGAAGGAGTAATGCAAAGAGGTGTATTAGTTAGTGTAAGACTGAAAGAATGGGGTAAAAATATAGCCACTGGATTTTTACAAAATCCTAATGATAGTGTGTACAGGCAGGAGAATGCCGCAAAAATTATAGCTGATCTTAAACTGACTGAAGTTGAACCTTCTTTATTGCAATTGCTAAAAAATAAATCAGCCGCTTTTAAAGCCCGAACAGCGGCAGCAGATGCAATTATGACTATTTCTCCCGGAAAAAATACAGAACTGTTTGTTTCAATATTGAAAGATACAGGAGAAGCTGTGGAGATAAGAGAGAAGGTAAGTATGACTCTGGGGCAATTAAATACACCTGAAATATTTACACTTTTTGAATCTCTCCTAAAAAATGCCCCTAAGAAGTTACAGATAAGTATGTCTACTGCATTGGCAAACACCGCTGAAGGAGCAGAATATTTATTAAAGTCCCTGCAAACCGGTAACGTACCTATTGACGTCTTGGAAGAGATTGCTATAAAAGAAAGGCTACTGGCTAATATAAATCCATCACAAAGAGAAGAATTGAGTAAATTAACTGCCGGAAAAATGGGTGAGGATAATAGAAAGGAGCTGATTATGGCCAGGTTAGGAAGCTATGATCCGGGTTCAGTAACAGAGGTCCAAGGAAAGGAAGTATTTGTCAAGAATTGTGGAATATGCCACTCTCTGGAAGGTGAAGGTGGACATATTGGTCCTCAGCTAACGGGAATCGGTACATGGGGTGCTGTTGCCTTAGCTAATAAAATACTTGATCCTAACGCTGCTATTTCAGATGCATTCCGTACTTATAATATTACCCTGAATGATGGCAAAACCTTATCTGCATTATTTAGAAGAAGTGAAGGCGCCGTAGAAATTTTTGCTGATTTTAATGGTCAGGAGTTTTCAATACCCAAAGCCGACATAAAAGAAAAAGTAGAATCCAAGTATACGCTGATGCCTGATAATTTCAGAAATACTATCAGCAAAAAGGATTTCGATGCTCTAATGAAATATCTATTGAGTCAGAAAGAAAATTGAGAATAAACGCCATATGTTTTTAAAAAGAACACTTCCATTATTGTCCTTGGTTTTAGTATTTGTCATATCCTGTAGTGACGAAACAGTAAATACTGAAATTGAAAATAAGGTTACAGGAAAAGCAGCAATGATAAAACTTCCTGAAGGGTTTCATGCTGAACATCTATATAGTCCATACGAAAGTGAAACAGGTTCGTGGGTATCAATGACATTTGATAATAAGGGTCGCATTATTTGTTCAGATCAGTACGGTGCTCTTTATCGTTTGGAAGTACCACCAATTGGTGCGGATTCTTCACAAAAAATAAAAGTCGAAAAACTTCCATTCAATTTGAATACTGCGGAAGATCAAAAAAATAAAGTACAAATGGGATATGCTCAGGGTCTTGTCTGGGCATTTAATAGTTTATACGTGGTCGTTAATCATCGTGGTGATTCTGCATTTAAAAAAACAAGTGGATTTTATCGTGTTCAGGATACCGATGGTGATGATGTTTTTGATAAGATCACTCTTTTAAAATCTTTAGTAGGAGAAGAGGAACATGGGCCGCATAGTTTGAAACTTGCACCCGACAGTCAGTCTTTTTATGTTATAGCAGGTAATAATACTAACCTCCCCGAAGGTCTGGCTTCATCAAGAGTTCCTAAAGTTTGGAAAAGAGATAATCTGTTAGTAGGATTAAATAAAACTGATCCGCGTACCAGGGATTATGCAGGATGGATTGCACATGTTGATTCTACCGGAAAGAACTGGGAATTGGTGGCTTCCGGATTGAGAAATCCTTTTGATCTTGCTTTTAACGAAGCAGGAGAGATTTTTACTTATGATTCTGATATGGAATGGGATATAGGTATGGCGTGGTATAGACCTACTCGTATATGTCATGTGCCAAGCGGAGCTGATTTCGGATGGAGAGATGGAAATGGAAAATGGTCTCCCAGCTATCCCGATAATGTTCCTCCCTTAGTGAATATTGGTCAGGGGTCCCCCACTAATTTAATTTCCTTATCTGATGCTCGCTTCCCTAAAAAATATCAGCATACTTTACTCGCATCTGATTGGAGCTTTGGAATTATGTATGCCATTAATTTAAAACCTGAAGGAGCAAGTTATACCGCTACTGTAGAAGAATTTTTATCTGCAGCGCCATTACCTCTCACAGATGGTGTGGTTGGTCCTGATGGAGCTTTGTATTTTTTAACCGGCGGCCGACGTTTAACTTCTGATTTATACCGTGTGTATTATGGAGATAATACCGAAAAAAAGATCAAAGAAAATACTGAGCCCGAAAGTGTTACCGAAGCATTTAAAACAAGAAAAAAACTAGAAGAGTACCACGTTAAGCAAGATCCTGAAGCTATAAATATGGCATGGCCTTATCTGAAAGATAAAGACAGGTTCATTCGTTTTGCAGCCAGAACCGCCATAGAACAACAACCTGTTAGTCAGTGGCAGGAACGTGCAATAAATGAAACTGATCCTGTAATCGCAACACATAGTTTATTAGCATTGATAAGAACAGGTAGTCCAAATCTTAAATTTCGGATATTTAATTCCCTGCTGGCTATCGACTACAAATCACTTTCACTTTCTGAGCAAAAAGATCTTGCCCGAACATTTGAAGTGGCTATCGCTCGTTTAGGTAAACCCGAAAGAGAACAATTGTCATTGGTGACTTCACATTTATCCGGTCATTACCCTTCAGGAAATAATGATCTGGACAGAATTCTTGGGAAAATCTTATCATATGTAGACGATCCGGCTTTTGTAGGTAAAACATTGCCGCTGTTAGATATCGTTAAAGATGATACAACAGAACAACCAACAGTTTCTGCATCTTCCGATTTGATCATGAGAAATCCACAGTATGGAATGGATCTGGCTGAGGTATTGTCAAGTACACCACCCGCTCAGCAGATATACAATGCCATTTTATTAAGTAATGTAAAATCCGGATGGACTGAAGATGATTTTGATAAATACTTTAAATGGTTGTATAAAGCCTACGGATACAAAGGAGGCAGACATTATCTTGAATATCTAAAAGAAACAAAAAAAGAAGCGCTTTCACTTGTTCCAAAAAACAAATACAAATACTACGACTCTATTTCAACTAATACAAAATCAGAAAAATCTGTAATAGACTGGGTAAGAGTGATGAGTGATGGCGGACCTGGACGTCAATGGAAGTTGCAGGCAGCGCTTGATACTGTTGAAGTGTTGGAAAACCGCGATTTTAAATCGGCTCAGGCAATGTATACTGCTTCTGCCTGTATAACCTGCCATACTATGCGCGGCGAAGGAGGAACTATTGGTCCTGATCTAACACAGTTGGGCACACGATTTACAAAAAGGGATATTCTTGAATCGATAATTGAACCTAATAAAGTGATTTCTGATCAATATGCCTCAACGGTTTTTTCACTTAAAGACGGTAATAGTGTTATCGGAAAACTTGTAAAAGAAGAAAATGGAAAATACTATGTTTCTCAAAACCCATTTGCCCCCGATCAGTTAAAGGAGATAAATGTAAAAGATGTGGTAACTTCCAAACCTGCTGATGTATCGTTAATGCCACCCTTGTTAATTAATAACCTTAATCCTGAAAGATTAAGAGACCTGATGGCTTACCTCGTATCAGGTGGAAATGAAAATCATCCCGTGTTTAAGCCAAAGGATAAAAAATAACAACTCATGGTAAAACTACTTTTTACAGCCTCTGCTTTATTAGGAATAATAGCATTGGGCGAGTCCTGTACAGGAGCAAAAAAAACGACAAAAATTGAGAATGTAAGTTTTAAGAAAACTGTTCTCAGCAACGAATATATTTCAGAAGGAGTAGCTGTTGCAGATGTAGATAAAGATGGTAAACTGGACATTATTGCTGGTTCATTTTGGTGGAAGGCGCCTAATTGGGAGAGGCATGAGTTGACAACTCCTTATATTCATCCCTCCATAGGAGGCTATGGAAATTCATTCCTGAATTTCTCAATGGACGTAAATCTGGATGGATGGGACGACTTTATAAAAGTTGGATTTCCAAGTAAGGAGGCTTTCTGGTATGAAAATCCTAAAAATCAACAAGGACACTGGACTGAAAGAGTTGTTCAGCAATCGGTTGGTAATGAATCTCCAATGCTCGTAGATATTGATGGAGATGGCCGCCTGGATCTCTTATGTAATGATCCCGCAAATAAAAAAGTAGTCTGGCTGAGCCCCCCCACAAAAAAAAATGATACAGCCTGGACAACCTATGTGATCAGTAATGACTCTTTAAGAGGAACTAACCTCTTTGCCCACGGATTGGGATTTGGAGATATTAATGGTGATGGACGTAAGGATGTTATTATTCGTGAAGGCTGGTGGGAAGCTCCTCTGAACAGAAAACAAAGTGATTGGAAATGGCATCCGGCAAATCTTGGACCTGAGTGTGCTCAAATGTATGTGTATGATGTGGACGGTGACGGAGACAGTGATGTGATTAGTTCTTCGGCTCATAATTATGGAATGTGGTGGTTTGAGCAAAAACAACAAGGTGATAGTATAGCCTGGATCCAGCATGAGATATTTAAAGAATTTTCACAATCACATGGATTAATGATGGCAGACATCAATAATGATGGTCATCCGGATCTGATCACAGGAAAAAGATTTTGGGCCCATAATGGAAGTGACCCCGGTGAAACAGAACCTGCGGTGATTTATTGGTTTGAATTTGTTCCGGGTAAAGAACCTAGGTGGATACCTCATCAAATTGATAATGATTCAGGTGTAGGACTTAATTTTGAGGTGCAGGATATTAACGGCGATAAGTTAAAAGACATCGTCATCGGAAACAAAAAAGGGATATTTGTTTTTGAACAGATAAAAAACAATAAATAGTAATCTATCTATTATCAATTAATAAACAGTCAAAAAAATCCAACCATGACTTTTGGTATTAATACTTTTCTTTTCAAGTCTCCTTTCACTAACGAAAGTTTGCCTTTGCTAAAAAAATTTAAAGAATGGGGCTTCGATTCTGTTGAGATAGCTCTTGAAGACCCATCTCATATCGATCCGAAAACACTTAAACAAGCGCTTGCTGATAACGGTTTGGTTTGTGCTTCATTATGCGGAGCATTCGGACCCGGAAGAGATCTCAGAGGCACAAAAGAAGAACAGCAAAATTCAATTGATTATATAAAAGGACTACTGGATGTAATGGCTGAAGTGGGTACACCGGTTCTGGCAGGACCATTATATTCTGCTGTAGGAAGGGCAGAAGCTACAAGTGCGGATGATTATAAAAAGCAATGGGAAACCGTTGTTGGACATTTAAAGACTTTATCAGAATATGCAGGCCAGCGTAATCTTAAGCTCGCCATTGAGCCACTAAACCGCTATGAAACTGATTTTATTAATTCTTGCGCACAGGCCCTGAAAATGATCAGTGATGTAAATAATGATGCACTAACAGTTCATCTTGATACTTATCATATGAACATAGAAGAAAAAGATTCAGCCAAAGCTATTTTAGCTGCTGGTGATAAATTAGGGCATTTTCATGCATGTGGTTGCGATCGTGGCACCCCTGGAAATGATCATATTGACTGGACAAGTATTGTAGCTGCCCTTAAAAAAATAAACTATAACGGAAGTGTTGCTATTGAATCATTTACTACTGATGTAAAAGTAATAGCGAAAGCGGCTTCTATATGGAGACAATTTGAACCATCGCAGGAAGATATAGCTATTAAAGGAGTACAATTCCTTCATTCTGTTTTAAAATAATTGATAATGATGTTTAAGAAATTAGTTACGGTACTTTCTTTTGCTGTACCGGTTTGTGGCATTGCTCAATCGGGTTACCCCTATTCACAACTGCCTTTGCAGAGTGTAAAAATCAATGATAAGTTCTGGTCGCCAAGATTGGCGGCACATAAAGAAGGAACTATTCCTTCTGCTATTACTCAGATTCGGGACTCCACTGCTCGCTTACGTAATTTCCAGATCGCCGCTGGCGAAATAAAAGGAAAATTTGAAGGTGTTGTATGGGATGATTCTGATGTGTATAAAGTAATGGAAGGTTTTGCTAATTCATTAGCTATTCATCCGGATCCGGAATTAGAGAAAATGATGGATTCCTGGATAGCAACGTTTAAAAAAGCACAACGTCCGGATGGATATTTAAATACTTACTTCATACTTTCTCAGGAAGATGATGGTCTTGGAAAAAATCTCGGTCGCTGGTCTGATATGGGAAGACATGAAGATTATTGTTTGGGACATATGATTGAAGCCGGTGTTGCCTATAAAAATGCAACAGGTAAAACTTCTCTTCTTGAAATAGCACAGAAGTTTGCTGATCATATGATGGATAATTTTGGTCCGTATAAGAGACGCTGGGTAGCATTACATCAGGAGATTGAATTGGCATTGGTAAAATTGTATAACGAAACCAATGAAATTAAATACCTGGATTTTTCAAAATGGTTATTGGAAGAAAGAGGACATGGTAGAGAAGCTGGTCCAATGTGGGATAATGGCCCGGAACGTAAAGCTATAGATTGTCAAACAGAGATTCCTGCTAAAGATATTAAAGAAGCATGGGGACATGCAGTAAGAGCAATGTACCAATACTGCGGAATGCTGGATTTAGACATAAATCGTAAGGATAATACATTTACCCCCGCTGTAAACAGTGCGTGGGATAATGCGATTTACAAAAAGATGTATATCACTGGTGGTGTTGGTTCAAGACATCAGGGAGAGGCATTTGGTGATGATTACGAGCTTCCTAATAAAGAAGCTTATGTTGAAACCTGCTCTTCTATAGGAATGGTTTTATGGAATCACAGAATGAGTTTGCTTTATGGTGATGCCAAGTATGCTAACATAACTGAAAGAACATTGTACAATGCTTTGTTAGCAGGCGGATCACTTGATGGAAGAAAGTTTTTTTATACTAATCCTCTGGAGTCTGATGGCAAAAATCATCGCGGAGAAAAATATGGTATAGCATGCTGTCCGTCAAATATGGCTCGTTTTATTCCTTCAATAGGTTCTTATATCTATGTTCATAAAGGTGACGAAGTGCTGGTGAATCTATACGTATCGAGCGAAAGTCAGTTAAAGTTTAATGGAACGCCTGTTACATTGATTCAGAAAACTGAATATCCATATGATGGTAGGGTAACTATTGACGTTAACCCTTCTGCTGCAACAAATGGAAAAATAAAATTGAGAATTCCTGATTGGTGCAAATCTTATACTGTTAAGTTAAACGGTAAAAAAGTAAAATCAAATATTCTTGATGAGGGCTATCTGGCATTAAATAAAAAATGGAATAAAGGAGATGTTATAGAACTGAATTTTGATATGCCGGTTACTACTGTTGAATCAGATCCTAACATTACCACTAATAAAGGACGTCGTGTTGTTCAACGCGGACCTTTAGTGTATTGTGTTGAGCAGGTAGATAATAAAGGATATGATTTAAATAATCTTGAGCTCAGTTCTAAAAACAAATTCACACTGGTTGATGGTGATGGTGTTTTAGCTGGCACCAAAAAAATACAAACTACCGTAGGAAAAGATAAAATAACATTTGTACCGTATTACACATGGGAAAACCGTGAATCAGGTAAAATGCTGGTATGGATTAAGTATTCCAAATAATCATAACTAAACTCTGATGAAGTCGAAACAACAATTCTTAGTATCTCTTGCTTTTTCAACCTCAGTGCTGATCAGTTCATGCGGTGATGGTGGGTTGGCAGGTGCAGGTAAGCGTGATACGCTCCCCGAAGATCAGCGTCACCTTGTTGAAAATGCTTTAAAAGGACTGGTTGCTCCAAAGGAACTTGATGTGCAATTAATGTCTGCTGAACCTCACATAAAAAACCCTACAAATATTGATGTAGATGATAGAGGAAGGGTATGGGTGACAGAAGGATTTAACTACCGTCCCTGGGCGGGAGTGGCATTAATTCCGGAAGGTGACCGTATTATGATCCTTGAAGATAATGACGGAGATGGAATTGCAGAAGTACAGAAAGTGTTTTATCAGGGACCTGAAATAGCTTCACCTTTAGGCATTTGTATAATGCCTGATCGGGTAATTGTTTCTCAAAGTCCATACGTATGGGCCTTCTTTGACGATGATGGTGATGACAAAGCCGATCGTAAAGAAATTATTTTCCAGGGTTTAAAGGGAGAGCAGCATGATCATGGCATGCACACTTTCACTTCTGGTCCCGATGGAAAACTATATTTTAATTTCGGTAATGAAGGCAAAGCATTACGTGATAAAAACAATAATGTTGTTTACGATCAATTTGGAGATTCTATTGCAGCGCCTAAGTATAAACAGGGTATGGTATTCCGCTGCGATCCTGATGGTTCTAACATCGAACGCTTAGGGCATAACTTCAGAAATAATTATGAAGTTGCTGTTGATAGTTATGGTTCTATGTGGCAAAGTGATAATGATGATGATGGTAACCGTGGTGTAAGAATAAATTTTGTGATGGAATATGGCAACTATGGTTACACTGATGAAATGACAGGTGCATGGTGGAATATGCCAAGGACTAATTGGGAGGATTCGATCCCCTATCGTCACTGGCATCTTAACGACCCTGGTGTGGTTCCTAACTTATTACAAACAGGTTCTGGTTCTCCAACAGGAATGATTGTTTACGAAGGTTCTTTATTGCCTGAGCGTTTTCATAATCAGGTAATTCATTGCGAACCTGGTCATAATGTGGTGCGCGCATATCCTGTTAAGAAAGATGGAGCTGGATATACCGCAACAATAGATAATATTTTATTAGGCGAATATGATCAATGGTTCCGTCCGTCTGATGTATGTGTTGCTCCGGATGGTTCTCTGATTGTTGCTGACTGGTACGATCCTGTTGTTGGTGGTCATGATGCAAAAGATAAAGAGAGCGGCCGTATATATCGTGTTGCTCCTAAAGGTGTAAAATATACAATGCCCAAATTTGATTATTCTACTCCCGAAGGTGCGGTAGTGGCATTGCAAAACCCTAATCTTGTTGCCCGTCGAAAAGCCTGGGCGGCTATCCAGCAATTCGGTGAAAAAGCAGTTCCTGAACTGGAAAAAGTATGGAAATCTTCTAAGAACGATAGGATGCAGGCTAGAGCTTTCTGGGCATTGGTGAAATTGCCGGGAGGAGAAAAATATATTGCTGAAGCTATTGCAAGTAATAATCCTGATATCCGCATCATAGGCCTGCGCGCCGCACGTCAGTTGAACGCAAATGTTGCCGGAGTGCTTAGCCAGTTGGTGAATGATAAAGATCCTCAGGTGCGTCGCGAGTGCGCAGTAGCCCTGCATAATAATAAAGCACCCGAAGCTGCAAAACTATGGGTTGATTTAGCAGTGCAATATGATGGTAAAGACAGGTGGTATCTCGAAGCTTTAGGCATCGGGGCTCATAATCAGTGGGATAAATTCTTCGCTGCTTATCTCGAAAAAGTTCCTGAACCAAACAAAACGGAAGCAGGAAGAGATATTGTTTGGCGCGCCCGTACAGATAAGAGCTTGCCTTTCCTGGTAGAATTGGCTAGCGACGGAAAAGTAGCATTAAAAGATCGCTTAAGATATTTCAGGGCATTTGATTTTAACCCAAGTGCTGCCAAAACACAGGCGCTGTTAGGTATTATTCAGAATAACAAGGATAATAATACAGAGATCAACGCACTTGTACTCAATGCCCTTGATCCTAAGATCATTAATCAATCCGGATTAGCTAAAAATGCACTGACTTCAGTAGTTAAAGCTGTATATGGAACGGATACTTATATTGATCTGGTAAAACGTTATTCAATTAAGAGTGAAACTCCTGCATTAATACAATTAGCGCTCGATCAGCCAGAAACAAATATGGCTACAGAAGCCGTTAGAATACTCTTTGGATTTAACGCCGATAATGAAATGAAAAATGTCATTAAAGGAAATGATTATTCCAAAGCTGTAAGAATGCTGACTGCTTTCAGCAAAGTTGCCTATGGCCAGACAATGGATGTTTATAATGAAATATTATCCAGTAAAAAATATGCAGATACAGTAAAACGTACTGCTGCATTTATGGTGGGCAGAAGTTGGGCAGGTGAAGATCTTGCTATGAAGCTGGTAAAAGAAAATAAAATTGGCCCGGATCTGGAAACTACATTAATGGCTGGTCTTGAATTCGGACCAAGAAGAAGTATGTTGATTAAAATACAGGATTTAATTAATGAACGTAAAGGTGGTGGTTCTCAGAGAGCTGTGTTTAATAGGGATTCTGTATTGGCTCTGAAAGGAAATATTGAAAAAGGATACCAGGTTTTTAAAACCAATTGTTCTATATGTCATCAGGTGAACGGAGAAGGAGTGGATTTTGGTCCGAAGCTGTCTGAAATTGGTGCTAAGCTTCCGAAAGACGGCTTGCTTGAAGCCATCATTGAACCTTCTGCCGGTGTTAGTTTCGGATATGAAACTATAGAGTTAAAAATGAAAGATGGTTCAACGCTTACAGGTTTGTTAGCGAGCAAAACCGAAACAACTATTGATCTGAAATTACCAGGTGGTACTATTGATAAGATAGAAGCATCAAATGTTAAAACGATCAAACAACTCTCTGAATCTATGATGCCTGCTTTACATGTTGCTATGTCAAGCCAGGAACTTGCTGATTTGCTGGAGTACATGTCGTCCTTACAAAAAAAATAACACAACATAACAAACACCGGCTCAGACATCAGGTCTGGGCCGGTGTTGTTTATTAAAATTTTAATAACGACGATGAAATATACATTCTGTGCTCATCAATAGCATAAATGAAATTTCATCATATCATTAACCCAAAGACAAAAAATAATCAGATGAGAAATACCTTGTTTGCATTACTTGCCTTGTTCATCTTAACATCATGCGGTGAACAAAAAAAAACAGACACTGTTGCTAAAAAGAAAATTGTATTGATTCCCGGTAAGGATAGTCACGGTGTGGGTGAACATGAACACCTGGGAGGATGCCAGTTGTTAGCGAAATTATTAAATGAGCATGTTCCTGGTGTTGAAGCTATAGTTACAGAGCAGGGATGGCCAGTTGATACAACTGTACTTGATGATGCTGATGGTATTTTAATGTACTCAGACGGTGGTGGAGGACATATGGTTATTCCTCATATGGAACATATGGACAGGCTAATGAAAAAAGGAGTTGGCTTGATGAATCTTCATTATGCTGTTGAAATTACTGAAGGTGAATACGGAGATAAATTTTTAGACTGGGTTGGCGGTTATTTTGAAACTCACTATTCTGTTAATCCTTTCTGGACAGCTGAATTTACCGAGTTTCCTAAACACGCTGTTACCAATGGAGTTAAGCCATTTTCTATTAGGGATGAATGGTATTATCATATGAGATTTAAACAAAATGATCAAAACCTGATTCCTATTTTGACAAAATTACCACCTCCTGAAACTTTAGAGCGTGAAGATGGCCCACATAGTAATAATCCTCACGTAAAAGAATCTGTGCTTGTAAAAAAAGAACCACAGGCAATGGCTTGGGCATATACAAGACCCGATGGTGGCAGAGGTTTTGGATTTACCGGTGCACACATGCATGAGAATTGGATGGATGATAATTTCCGTAAACTGGTACTAAACTCACTTGCTTGGGTTGCGAAAGTGGATATACCTGAAAATGGAATTGAAACACCCACCCCAACAAAAAATGAATTAGATGAATTACAGAAAAAACCTGCTAACTAGTTTTTTATTCATAATGGTATTGTCTGCAAATGTTTTTGCAGACAATATTTTTATAGGAACTTCTTCTGTAGATATTACACCAAAACTTCCTGTCGCGTTGATGGGCCAATTTCATCTTCGTATAGCCACTACCGTTGAATCTCCTTTGCTGGCCAATATTATAGCTGTAGAGTCGAAAGATGGTAGTAAAAGTGATTATACCATTTTTGTAGCTTGCGATCTGGTGGTGATCTCTCCTCCAATATTGGCTCAGGCAAGAGCTGCTATAAAGAAGAAATTGCCGGAAATTGATGTCAATAAAGTAATTATTACTGCTACACACACACATACTTCTCCTGTATTGGATACACTTTTATTAAAGTATCCAATTCCTAAAGAAGGTGTTACTCAAATTCAGGAATACCTCGATTTGTTTGCTGTACGTGTTGCTGATGGAGTGGCGAAAGCCTGGCAGAATCGTAAACCCGGATCAATGACCTGGGGATTAGGTCATGCTGTTGTTGGTTATAACAGAAGAAGTGTGTATGCCGACGGCCGTTCAGTTATGTATGGAGCTACGGAAATTCCCGAATTCCGGGGAATTGAAGGTCCGGAAGATCATGATGTAAACATTCTATTCTTCTGGAATAAAACCGGCAAGCTAATAGGAATGACGGTGAATGTTCCATGTCCTGCGCAGACAGTTGAAGGCAGAGATGCTGTAAATGCTGACTATTGGCATGATACCCGCATTGATTTAAAAAAGAGATTCGGAAATGATATAGTAGTTGTAGGCTGGGCCGGTGCTTCCGGTGATCAGTCTCCACATATCCGTTATCGTCACAAGGCCGATGAACGTATGCATAAGCTGGCTAACAGAACTCATATGGAAGAAATAGCCAGGAGAATCGGATTAGCGGTACAGGAAGCATTTGATGTAGTGAAAAACGACCGTTACAATAATGTTTCATTGGTACACAAGTACGAAATACTTCAGTTACCTATGAGAGCAATAACTGAGGCTGAACGACTTGATGCTATAAAAAATCGTGATAAGGTAGCTGCTCAGATAGCTGCTGACCCATCTAAAACATCCCAGTTACAAGGGGAAATGTATTGGTATGATGCCACTGTTGTACTGGCTGAAAAACAAAAAAACGAGCCTGGTATTAACTTTCCATCAGAAGTTCATGTTGTGCGTATTGGTGACGCTGTGATTTGTACCAGCCCTTTTGAATTATTTGTGGATTACAGTATACAGATCCAGGCAAGAAGTAAAGCTCTTCAAACATTCGTTGTACAGTTAGCTGGTGCAGGAAATTATTTGCCATCACCAAAGGCAAAACAAGGAGGAGGATACAGTGCTATTGTGCAAAGTACACCTGTCGGACCAGAAGGTGGGATGATACTCGTTGATCGTACTGTGTCAATGATTAATAGCTTATGGCCTTAATGTAAATAAAGAATTTTTAAGTAAAAGAGGGTGTATCGGACTATTGATACACCCTCTTCTTATTCGGGTACCCTAGCAGAGGAGGTTTTAGTTTATGTGATTCTCGAGCCCTTCAAAATACTTTTAACCTACCTTCTTTTGTGATTTCGGAGATCTTCTGATAAATTTCTGTATTCGCGATGAATACCATTTCTTATATAAGTATTTTTTTATAATAGGTCAAGGCAACTAAATTAATACGCTCCTCCATAATGACTACAACGGTTTTCAGTTCTATTTGGATGATGTTTCCTCTCTCGGACTAGTGTAATAATGGTGATGGTTTAAGTCTCATTATTAATGCTTCTTCTTTTAACTATACAATTGTGTTTAATGTAAATGCAAATAAGTATTCATTTATACTTGTATGGAACATAGATCGATGAATATGTATTTTTTTAAATAAATACTCCATTATAGAGATCCGCTATAAATCGTATTGCTTGCATTAAAGCTGAATCGTGGAAAAAAAGATTTATTCGATGAATATGTATGTTTTTAAATAAATATTGCATTCAAGAGATCCGCTATAAATCGTATTGCTTGCATTAAAGCTGAATCGTGGAAAAAAGATCAATTCAATGAGTATATCCCTTCTTTATTAATTATAATATTAAATCGCTTCGCTATAAATTATACTGCTTACCTAAAAGGCAAATCAAGAATAATAAACATTCATCTTTTCGTCTCCTTGCTATCTATTCCGAAAAATCAATTCAAATGAATAGTCGTAATTAAATAAATATCTCTATTTAATTGTATGTTTTGTCTAAAATACCTACCCTAAAATGGCTGAAAGTGAGGCCAGCACACAGTATAGCACAGAATATGTGTTTTTTTGACATATATTCATTTTATTCCTAACGGTTTTCCCACTAAAACTCTTGCATATGAAAAAATTAAGTTTATTCTTTTTTTTAATGTTTTGTTACGCTAACTATTTACTGGCGCAAAACACCAAAGAGATTGTTCTTGTAACAACAGGGTATGGATTTACTAAAAACCCTAATACTGATGGCTTAGCTCAGGGGGACTATATTAGAAAAATGGCAAATCTTACCTATAATGGACAAAAAGCCGGTGTTACAGCTGTACGGCTTTATATAGACTGGACTGAATACGAACCGACCGAATCCAATTATGAGCGCGCAATGTTTAAAAGAGCGCTTGATACGCTGATGTCGTATAATAATAATAATATGAAAGTAGCATTGCACTTTCCTTATCAGGTGAATTGGAATTTTACTGGCGATCCCAACACCTGGATTTCAGATGCAGATCTGGGTCGCACGCATAATAATCTTATTGCCGGTGATCACTTTTATAGGTCGCCATCATTATATAATGAACGCATCAGAAATAAATTCTACGCATTTGTAGCTGATGCCTTAAGTCAGATTCCAATGTATTGGAATCGCATTTTGTATGTAGCCGCCGGCAATGGAAATGCTGAAGAGTTTGGTCAGCCTTACGCAAGGGATCCTTCTCAAGGAAGCCCTAATCATTATACTGTAGCTATGCATGATTCCTGGGCCGCCAATGCCTGGAGAACAGAATATCTCCCCTGCCGTTATCCCGGCCAGTCTACCGTTACCTGGGATGGCCAAACCTATAATATTTCCAACGCTCCTCTGGGGATTGAGTATGGAAGTCATCTTTCTAATTGGAATATTGATCGCAACAAAGAGTTTCATCGTTTTGGTTCATGGGGAATACAAAAATTTTATCGTGGGCTGAGGGATGTAGTTAAGCAAAAGAGTAATAATATAAAAGTACTCTACTATGGCTCCGATTTCTCATCTACACAGGGTAACCTGATCCATTTCCACGGCGCACAATTACCCATGGCTATGCAGGAATTTGACGGCATATTTTCTACAGCTGGTTCAACAGTTCATGATCTTAGTGAAAAAATAATGGCAATAGATATTATGAAAGGAACCAATCCCAATAAAATTGCTGCCATTGATGTGGATCCCACTGATCTTGGAGAGCCTTATGCTAATCCGCTCAATATTCTTCCAGGTGTAGCGGAAGAATGGTTGCCAAGATTATACAAACATGGAGCTGACTATATTCATTTAGCAATGTCTTAT
>CAZQIQ010000014.1:68747-74792 GCA_964593835.1 uncultured Chitinophagaceae bacterium | reverse complement strand
GTGGACCAAATACAGTGAAACTAGCCAATCCTAATACTGGTAACACTGCAGTTACCGGATGGACTGTCGGTACATATACCTTTAGAGTAGCTGTTCACGATAATAAAGGCGCTATTTCATATGATGACGTTTCTATAACTATTACCGGAACGTCAACCACTCCAACAAACCCTTCATCACCACCACCTTCAACCAATCCTGTAGCAGGAAACAAAGCCCCTCTCGCAAAAGCAGGAGATGATAGAAGTGTTCCTAAATCCTGGAACTGGTTTCCTAATCTGAATGCTAATTTCTCTACTGATTCTGATGGATGGATTGCAAAATTTCAGTGGACACAGATCGGTGGACCAAATACAGTGAAACTAGCCAATCCTAATACTGGTAACACTGCAGTTACTGGATGGACTGTCGGTACATATACTTTCAGAGTAGCTGTTCACGATAATAAAGGCGCTATTTCATACGACGATGTCAAAATAACTATTACTAATAATTAAGCAAATTAACTGCTAAACCAAACCCTCCGGCATTTCTTGCGGAGGGTTTTTTTATGTCGCAAACTCACCCCCTTATTGTCGCTACCGCACATTTACTAATATTAAAAAGATCTTGAAGTTTGTAAAAACAAATCAATTTAAATCTTCACATATGAATAAGGAAATGATAACCATCGAAACAAAAGTAAATGCACCAGTAGAAAAAGTTTGGGAGATATGGAATAGTCCGGAACATATTATTAATTGGAATAGCGCTTCAGATGAATGGCATACGCCTTCCGCAAAGAATGATTTACGTGTAGGTGGAAAACTTATTTCCAGAATGGAAGCAAAAGATGGAAGTGCTGGTTTTGACTTTGTTGGTGTTTATGACGAAATAATACCACAAGAACTTATTGTTTACACTTTAGAAGATGGCAGATATGTAAAAGTTTCTTTTACCGGGAACGAAAGCGCAACAAAAATTGTCGAATCATTTGAAGCAGAAAGTCATCATTCCATTGAAATGCAAAAAGGGGGGTGGCAGGCGATATTGGATAATTTCAAAAAATACGTAGAGGCACAATAGTCATTCAACGCAATTAATCTTTCTGAACAATATTTTTCTTACAATGGTTTAAACATATAAAAAACTGTGGTTTTATATATGTTTATCAACAGTCTTATTCCTCATGTTTAGCGATATGACATAGATAGTATTAAATAGATAAGAACGTGATGCTTCTTCTGACAGTTCAAGTTTAACTGAAAAATTATTACGCTAATTATATAAACAGAAGTCTGGTGAGAGTATCATGAAGCTATTGATTAAGGTAATATACAAGAAGCAGAAAGAAATTAATTCTTAAGAGACAGTTTTAATCAGACTTATTTTCTTGTCCAATAATTAAAAGAAGAAGTTGCGACTTGTCTAACACCATTTTTATTATTTTTCTTTCCGCACTCCTTTGTGCTTATATAGGGAACTAATGAGAAAACCTTATCTAACAGAATGCTATTATTATTCAGACAATAGTGTTTGTCCAATTCAATAGCAGTTTCTTACACATAGTTTCAAACCAGCGAGTAATGCCATAATATAATGACTAAAATATAGTTTGCTACGTTAGCAAAAATGATTCTATCTGTTCTCAGTGAAATGATAAAAGATTTTTCCTGCTATTTGCTGTTGATCAATAAAAAAATTTCTACGGAACAATTCATTTTATTCTTTTATAATAAAGCTTCATACAGCACTTCAATAGTATGTTTTGCTTCTTTACCTGTTCCGTCTTTTATCTGATGACGACAGCTTGTTCCTGGAGCAGCTACAATAGTGTTATCCTCTTGTTTTTGTACCGTTGGAAACAAAACAAGTCCGCCTATTTGCATAGAAATATCAAAATGTTCTTTTTCGAAACCAAAAGATCCTGCCATTCCACAGCAGCCTGAAGGGATTGTTTCGACCGTATAGTTCTCAGGAAGCGTCAGCATTTTTACTGAATGCTCAACTCCTGAAAGTGCTTTTTGCTGACAATGCCCGTGAAGAACAATTTTTCTTTTTTCTTTAGTAAAAAGATCCTTACTGATATTTCCAAGTTCTATTTCTCTTGCAAGAAATTCATCTACCAGAAATGTATTTTTTTTAAGATAAAAAGCTTTTTCCAGATTAACATCAGTTGCAAGATCCGGATATTCATCTCGGAATGTTAGAATGGCCGAAGGCTCAATTCCTAGTAACGGAGTTTCTTCGCTGATAAGAGGAATAAGCAATTCAATATTTTTATTGGCTATTTTTTTAGCATCACGCACAAGGCCTTTTGAAAGCAATGCCCTTCCACTTTCTATGTGTTCGGGAATAACCACTTCATAACCTAATTTTTCCAATAACAAAATGCACTTAATACCTATTTCTGTATCATTGTAATTTGTAAACTCATCACAAAACAAATAAACTCTTTTTTTTGAAGGATCACGTTGTGAAGAAGTTTTATGCTTTTTATACCAGGCTTTTAATGTAACGGAATACAAAGTAGGCATGGACCTACCTTTAGCAAATCCAGAAAAGGTTTTCACCATATTACTTATTCCTGCACCAGTCATAAAATAATTATATAATGATGGTGCTAAAGATCCGAGTCTGGAGAATTTACTAAAATTTGCCACTAATCGTGACCGAAAGGGAACACCATTACTATCATAATAATGTTGCAGAAACTCGGCCTTCAATTTTGCCATATCCACGTTTGAGGGACACTCAGACTTACAGGCTTTACAACTTAAGCAAAGATCCATTACCTCATAAATTTCTTTGTGATCAAACCGATTCACTTTATCGGAATGAGTCAGAAATTCTCTTAAAATATTTGCTCTTGCTCTTGTTGTATCTTTTTCATTTCTGGTGGCCATAAATGAAGGACACATTGTTCCACCTGAAACATGTGTTTTTCTACAATCACCAGAGCCGTTACATTGTTCCGCATGTTGCAAAACATCCTGATTAGGATATCTGAATATAGAATTGAATTTTGGTGTTGCTTGTCCCGGTGTATACCGAAGCATTGTATTCATCGATGGTGTATCGACGATCTTGTTCGGATTAAAAATATTATCTGGATCCCATGATTGTTTTACTCTTTTAAGTAATTCATAATTTTTTTCTCCAACCATTTGTCTGATAAATTCACCTCTTAACCTTCCATCACCATGTTCACCACTTAAAGAACCATTAAATTTCTTAACCAGTGTAGCAATTTCTTCCGCAATTACTCTAAATAAATGATTGCCTTCTTTTGTCTTTAAATTAATAATAGGACGCAAATGCAATTCACCGGAACCAGCATGGGCATAGTGAACAGAATATAGATTGTGCTTTTGAAGTATTACATTAAACTCTCTAATGAATTCAGGAAGATCATTAACATCCACAGCTGTGTCTTCAATAACCGGAACAGCTTTATCGTCACCCGGAAGATTACTTAACAAACCAAGCCCGGCTTTTCTCAACGTCCAGATCTTTTTTGTATCTCCACCAAACAAAACGGGAAAATGATATCCTAATCCCATGGATCTCATTTCTTCTTCAGTACTGGTTGCATCCTGAATAATTTCTTCGCGAGTTTCTCTCTGAAATTCAATCACCAGAATTGCTGCAGGATCTCCCTGAACAAAAAACCTGTTTTTTACTTGTTCAATATTGTCTTTGGTACATTCAAGTATGTAATGATCAATCAACTCACTGGCTGAAGGGTTATATTTTAATGCTATCAGATTAGCACGCAGGGCTTCATCAATAGAGTTAAAATGTACACATAACAATCCCGTTTCCTTGGGAGGGAGAGGAACTACATTCAGTTTTATTTCTGTAATAAAAGCAAGTGTGCCTTCCGATCCTGCTATCAGTTTACAAAAATTAAATTCGTCTGTCCCTATTGTAAACGGAGCGGATTCAAGCAATATATCAACAGCATATCCGGTATTTCTTCTTTCTACCGTTTTTTTCGGAAATTCTTTTCTTATTTCCGTTTGATTATGATAATCACTCAGCAAACTTCTGGTTGTACGATAAATTTTTGCTTCCAGTGTTGACCCTTCACATTTCTGATGAAACTCATCAATGCTTAAAGAGTTAAATATTGCTTCCGAACCGTCGCTTAAGATCGCTTTTACTTCCAGCAAATGTTCACGGGTACTGCGGTAAATAACAGAATTTGAGCCACAGGAATTATTGCCCACCATTCCTCCAATCATGGCCCGGTTAGCTGTGGAAGTTTCTGGTCCGAATAAAAAACCATATGGTTTTAAAAATACATTTAGTTCATCGCGAATAACACCGGGCTGTACACGAACCCAATGTTCATCTTTATTAAATTCCAGAATTTTTGTAAAGTTTTTGGAAACGTCTACTATAATTCCTTTTCCTACCACTTGTCCGGCAAGAGAGGTTCCCGCTGTTCTCGGGATAAGTCCAATTTTATTTTTACGGGCGTATCTTATCAACTCTTTTATATCATCGATACTTTTGGGAATAGCCACTGCAAGCGGTAGCTCCCGATATGCAGAGGCATCTGTAGCATACAGAATTCTCATTACATCATCGTAGTATAGATCGCCTTCCAGTTTAGTAGCTAAATGATCCAAACCTGGATTCTTCAACATCATTTTATCCATTCAATTTTGTCCTGTAGGGGAATAAGTCTTGTTGTTTCTTTGAATGGTTCATCTGAGTACCCGAGGTAAAGCATAGCGAGAACAATATCTTCTTCGCCTAAATTAAATTCCTTTTTCAGTGCCGGGTGATGAGTTAAGCCACCAGTACTCCAAAAACTTGCAATATTTTTTTCACGAGCACCTACAATTATATTTTGTATGGCAGCCGACACAGCAGCCACTTCTTCAACTTCAGGAATTTTATGATTAGCAACACGCTTCATCCAGACAATAATAATATGGGAAACATTGTTCCCTAATTTCTCCAGATTATCATATTTTAACTGAGTAAAACTCTCCTCAGCCGTATTTTCCTTGTAGAGATCAGCGTGTCGTTTGGTAAACGCTTTTACTTTGTCTTCTGAAAAAACAATAAATCTCCAGGGTTCTGTTTTCGCATGGGTAGGTGCTGCATCTCCTAATGAAAGTAGTTCTACAATTGTTTCATCAGGAATTTTTTTCCCGTTCATCTTGTCAGGCTTAACAGTTCTCCTCGTTTTGATTATCTCAGAAATATCACTTTGTGGCACTGCGTTGTTCATTCCTGCAATTTACCGCAAGGCATGTGATTTGTAACATATCCGGTACAACAAAATATATGAACTATGAAAAAGATAAGTAGCTTATCGTTTGCAGTTTTAGCTTTATTAGTATTTCAGGCATGTAATGATGGGTCGACAGATTCCATAAAAAGCGCTAATGAATCAAACGAGATAAAACAGGATTCCGCAGTAAATGTTGATGCTATGATTCCCGTTACAGAGGAGGAATCTAAATTCGCTGTAAAGACAACGAGTAGAAGCATGTTGGAAATTCAGGCTAGTGAGCTCGCCCAGCAGAAATCCAGCAATCAACGTATTAAAGATTTTAGTGCTATGATTGTGGATGATCATGTGAAAGTAGGAGATGATCTGAAAAGTTTAGCGGGTATGAAAAATATTACGTTACCTCCGGCTCCAGGCGAGGATCATATGGACCAACTGAAAAAACTTACTGAAAAATCAGGAGCAGATTTCGATAAGGCATATGCAGATATAATGATTGATGAACATGAAAAAAGTATTAAAGCTTTTGAAGAAATGGCCAGCAATGCCAGTGATGCAGATTTGAGAGCTTTTGCAGCTAAATATCTACCAACATTACGTTCGCACCTTGATGCCGTTAAAGGAATTAAGGATGCTTTGAAATAAAGTAGGAAAATCCCTAAATCCTTCTTTTAATAATCATAAAACCTTGATTATCATGAAACAGAATGATTCCCGTTTTCCCGAGCAAAAACAATCTGAAAAATTGCACGGAGATAAAAAATCAGATCAGGATCCAAAAGATGAAGGAAGAGTTAAGGAATGGCAGGATAGGG
>CAZQIQ010000014.1:66452-68737 GCA_964593835.1 uncultured Chitinophagaceae bacterium | reverse complement strand
GGATAGGGCAAGAGTGGTATTAGATGCGAAAGAAGCAGTTAAGGAACCGGCACAACCCAATCAAAGTCCCACTGAAAATAAACGTGGAGAAGAAGGTGTGGAAGAAAAGAGTAATAAATTAAGAAAAGAAGATCGCTCTGGTTCAGCCTATTGAATATTCAGATAATTCATCACTTTATCAACCTTATTTGAGCCGGCAGCCAATACTGCTTTATATAATTGTATGGTTGATACTTCAAATTTCTTAGACCAATATACTACCTGATGTGGTTGCTCAAGGTGAATCCTCTTATCATGGGACTTTCCGGATTTTTTTTGATTAGGCATAACTAACAGTTTTTCTATCAATTATGAACTAAAAAATTATGCCATGGCTTCAAAAAATAAAACCAAGTGCCATGCAGGTCAGTACGATAAAAGGAGAAGGGAGACGGGTATAATTAAGTAATAACCAAGTAGATATTATAGTAGCCAAATTTATTACACTTATGGTTTTAAATTCCGTAAGGGTAATATCCCGCATCATAAAAAAAGTTGAAGCCACCATTATCCCAACCATAACAGCATTGATTCCTTCTAGCGACCGAAAAACTAAAGCATATTTTTTAAGATTATTCCATATAGGAAAGAAGAACAACACTAATAAGGCGCTTGGTAAAAAGATAGCTACTGTTCCAATTATACAGCCAATCAACTGCCATTCTATGCCTTTGTCTTTTAAAGCTATTCCACCAGTATAAGTTGCAATAGAAAAAACCGGACCCGGAATAGCTCTCACTACACCTGCACCTACATAAAAGTCTTCTTTATTGATATTGATTACTGTTTGCGTTTTATCCAGATTTTTACGCTGAACCATAGGAGAGGTGGGACGTTCAACGTATTGTTCATACATTAAAGGGATTAATACCTGCCCACCGCCAAAAACTATACTTCCAAATCGATACATACTTTCAAAGAGGTTAAATGCATTTCTGCTTTGCCAGTCATTTTTCCGCGATAATTCACTAAAAAAAGCTGCTATAAAAAATATAGCAGCAAAAAGCCATATGTTACCCCATTTTATTGTCCGGTTTGGTGTCTCTTTTTGAGGTATTCTTTTATCACTAAGATTGGTAATAAATCCACCAACAATTATTAGCACGGGGAAAATCCAGGGACTTCTAAATAAAAAATAAGTGGCAATTGCACTAACTATAAATAATAGCTGAGTAATCCTATTAATGATAGCGAGAGTAAAAAATTTTATAGAAGCATAAACCAAAAATCCTACAGCCATAGGTTGTATGAACTTAAATATATTGTTCCCTGTTGTTGTATTATCAACATAATTCAAAAAGAATGAAAGCAAACCCATAAGAATACATGCCGGCATTATCCATATGAGAAGTGTTAGAATGGCCAGGTATATTCCTCCACGTTTATAACCTATAAGTGTAAGGACCTGTGTTGAAGAAGCTCCGGGAAGTAACTGGCAGAAAGAATTATATTCCATTAATTCCTTCTCAGTTATATCATGACGTTCATGCACAAACGTTTTTATCATCATACCATAATGGCCTTGTGGACCACCAAATGCAGTAACACTATGAAAAAAAACTGATTTCAGAAATGTAATATGTCTAAGCAATATCATCCCGTACTGAATAGGTTAGCAAAAAACAGATATAATCAACTTCTATAATATCCATTTTGTTCTATTTCTATTCTCACTTTTTCGGGTACAAGATATCTTATTGATTTTCCCTGCTTTATTATTTTGCGAATATAAGTACTTGAAATTTCCAGCAGCGGTGCTTTTAAAATAATTGTATTTGATTCTTCATAAACATTATTCACATTAAAGCCAGGTCGCTCGTATACAATCACTCTGTAGTTACGCAACAATTGCTCATAATTTTTCCATGCGGTCAGATTTTGGTAACTATCGCTACCCATTATTATTGAGAATTCGTGCGAAGGGTATTTTTCCTGCAGATAGGTTAGGGTATCTATTGTGTAGGATGGTTTTGGTAATCTGAATTCTATATCAGATGCTTTTAATATTGATTCATCTTCTATAGCTATTTGTACAAGATAAAATCTATTATATTCATTCAATAAAGTAGCTGATTGTTTTAATGGATTTTGAGGAGAAACCACCATCCATACCTGATCAATATCGGTTTGTTGATTAATATAATTAGCTATGATTAAATGTCCGTGATGAATAGGATTAAAGGATCCAAAATATAGACCAACTTTCATATAATGCCGCCAGGAACAAGAACACAAACACAATTGAA
>CAZQIQ010000014.1:45564-66442 GCA_964593835.1 uncultured Chitinophagaceae bacterium | reverse complement strand
TTTTATAATAATTCTTGTACAAGTATTGTGTCAGCTTCACTAAGCCGTAAACTTAAACTATAACCAGCAACAGCAATAGAAATAGGATCTCCAAGAGGGGCTATTTGTTCAATTTTTATTTTTTCACCAGGAACACAGCCCATTTCCATAAGTTTGAGTAATAACTCGTCATTTTCAAAGGACACAATCTCAGCTTCTCCACCTTGTTTTATTTGCGATAATTTTTTCATGCTTTTTATTTTACTATCCCTAAATATTGATAGTATTTTCTGAATACAATAAAGCTACGGCTTGTTACTCAACCTTATCTCTCCTACAAAAGTATTTCATTGACAGATTTATATGAGGATTAATTTATGGACTGATAAACAATGTCATAACCTAATAATTAAGTTCTTATTAGGATCTGCATAATAATTTTGTATTGGTGATGCTCATCAATAATAACAAATGTAGTTTTGTGTACCTGTAAACATTATTACTGTTATAAAAAATGTCGAATTCAATTCCTCCCGTCCACTTTAATTTTCAATCAGCCTATGCACTAAAAGATAAAAAGAGGCTTAAGGAATTTATTAGTCAGCTTATAAAAATGGAAAACAAAAAGCTGAGGTCACTTAACTATGTATTTTGTTCTGACGAGTTTTTACTTCAGATTAATAATGACTTTTTAAATCATGATGATTATACCGATATTATCACTTTTGAATTGTCGCATGATGAATTAATAGAAGGGGAGATATATATAAGCATTGAAAGAATTAAAGAAAATGCAAAATTGTATTCCAGTTCTTTTATTCAGGAATTAAGAAGAGTAATGTTCCATGGAGCCCTTCATTTATGTGGGTATGGTGATAAAACCAAAAAGGATAAGGAAATAATGACTTCAAAAGAAAACACTTATCTGAATCTTTGGGATAATAATATCTGATTAAATTCCTAATTTATAGATCTATACTTTAATGTTCCACGTGAAACATTAATTAAAGCCTTTAATTTCTTATGATTAAATATTAATATCCTCTCTTTGAATATCTATTCTTTATTCGAGCATAATTGACGAGTTCACTGATATATCAACTTCCTTTATGCCATTTAATATATTCAGCGTACAACACAGAAATTTAATAAATAAACAAAATTGTTCGCTTGTCTTCAATCTGATAAGTAAAATAGTATCATTTACTACTGTAGTTCTCCCGAACGCTACCCATATATTTTAAAATTGGTATTAAAAGCATATCCGATTGCAATAAAGACACTTCCTATCAACTCAATAAATGTTTCACGTGGAACATTGTGCTTATTTATCGTTTCATAGATTTGCAAAATGTTTCCAGAATACGATGTAATAGTAGCCGGTGCAGGACATGCAGGATGTGAAGCCGCAGCCGCAGCCGCCAACATGGGGTCAAAAGTCCTTCTAATAACAATGAATATGCAAACCATTGCACAGATGAGTTGTAATCCTGCGATGGGAGGTATTGCCAAAGGGCAAATTGTTAGAGAAATAGATGCAATGGGAGGATATTCAGGAATAGTAACTGATAAAAGTATGATTCAGTTCAGGATGCTCAACAGATCAAAGGGTCCTGCAATGTGGAGCCCAAGAGCTCAAAATGACAGAATGTTATTTGCTACTACCTGGAGAGAAATGCTTGAGCAGACACCAAATATCGATTTCTACCAGGATATGGTTAATTCCTTACTCATCAAAGGCGATAAAGTATATGGTGTAATTACTAATCTTGGACATGAAATAAAAGCAAAAGCAGTAGTCATTACCAGCGGAACATTCTTAAATGGTATCATTCACATAGGCGAAAAAAAGTTTGGTGGAGGTAGGGTAGCAGAAAAAGCAGCCACAGGAATCACGGAACAACTTGTTTCAAAAGGTTTTGAGAGTAATCGTTTAAAAACAGGTACACCTCCACGTGTTGATGGAAGAAGTCTTGATTATTCTCTTATGGAAGAACAAAAAGGAGATGATGATATTACAGGCTTCTCTTTTACTAAAACTGAAAAACCTTCTAAACAGAGAAGTTGCTGGATTACCTATACAAGTCAGGAAGTTCATGATACCTTAAAGACTGGGTTTGATAGGAGTCCAATGTTTGCAGGAAGAATAGAAGGAACCGGACCAAGGTATTGTCCAAGTATAGAAGATAAAATCAATCGCTTTGCCGAAAGAGAAAGACATCAGCTCTTTGTTGAACCAGAAGGATGGAATACGGTTGAAATATATATTAACGGTTTTTCCACCTCACTTCCCGAAGAAGTTCAATACGAAGCATTAAGGAAAGTAAAGGGATTTGAAAATGCCAGAATGTTCAGACCAGGTTATGCTATTGAATATGACTATTTTCCACCTACACAGTTAAAGTATAGTCTGGAAACTAAACTACTGCACAATCTATTTTTTGCCGGACAAATTAACGGTACTACCGGCTACGAAGAAGCTGCCTGCCAGGGATTGATAGCGGGTATTAATGCTCATCAGTCTACACTTGACCTTGAACCATTAATATTAAAAAGAAGTGATGCCTATATCGGAGTATTAATAGACGATCTTATTAGTAAAGGAACAGAAGAACCTTACAGGATGTTCACTTCTAGAGCTGAATTCAGAACATTATTGCGCCAGGATAATGCAGATATCCGACTTACTGAACTGAGTTATAAACTGGGTCTTGCCTCAAATGAAAGAATGGAAAATCTTGCACACAAGAAAAATAATATTGAAAAACTTACCACTTCCTTACAACAATATTCTCTTCAACCTGAAGAAGTTAATCAATATCTACTTTCTAAAAATTCAGCAGTAATAGATCAGAAGCAAAAAACGCTGCAACTTTTACTCAGGCCTAATATTGACCTTGTTACTATGGGTGAACACGTTGATGGAATTAATTCCATCCTCAAATATTACGACAGAGAAACTATAGAGCAAACAGAAATACAGGTTAAATATGACGCTTATATTACTAAAGAAAAAGAACTCGTAAAAAAAATGAGTCAGCTTGAAGAACTCATCATACCAACAAATTTTAATTACGATAAAATATCTGCGCTGTCTAACGAAGCTTTGCAAAAATTCAAGAAAATAAAACCTCAAACTTTAGGACAAGCCAGCAGAATTTCTGGAGTAAATCCCAGCGACGTTCAAATACTTATGGTATATATGGGAAGATAAAATACTTATAAACCATATTGTGCACTAATCTCTAGCATCCTATCAATTGGTTTTTTAGCCGCCAACCGAAGTTCTTCCTCCATCAGAATTTCAGGCTGCTCATATTTCATACATATATATAATTTTTCTAATGTATTTAATTTCATATGTGGGCAGTCGTTACAGGCACAACTATTTGTAGGTGGAGCAGGAATAAAAATCTTTTCCGGAGATTCCTTTTGCATTTGATGAAGAATACCTGTTTCAGTAACCACTATATACTCCTCTGCTGGATCATTCTTACTGAATTTCAGTATACCTGTTGTAGAACCCACAAAGTCAGCTGTCTTTAAAACGGGTTCTTCACACTCCGGATGGGCCAACACTTTCGCTTTAGGATGTCTGATTTTTAATTTCATGATCTTTTCCAGACTAAACATTTCGTGAACCATACACGCACCATTCCACAGAAGCATTTCGCGGCCCGTTTTTCTGCTCAAATATCTTCCTAGGTTCTTATCAGGCGCAAAGATGATCGGCTGATTTTTGGGCACGCTTTCAACGATATAAGAGGCATTACTACTCGTGCAGATAATATCGCTCAAAGCTTTTATACCAGCAGAACAGTTGATATAAGAAATTACAAGATGATCCGGATGCTGTTCTTTAAACTTTTTAAACAATTCCGGAGGCGCAGAATCGGACAATGAACAACCAGCTTTCAAATCAGGAATGACAACTTTTTTTGTGGGATTCAGAATTTTCGCTGTTTCAGCCATAAAATGTACACCTGCAAATACAATCATATCTGCATTTGTACGTTCAGCATATTGTGCCAATCCCAAACTATCACCTATATAGTCAGCAACGTCCTGTATATCCGAATCCTGATAGTAATGGGCCAGCAGCACAGCGTTCTTTTCTTTCTTCAACTTTTCAATCTCTTCAAAAAGATCCAGCGACGGATCAATTTTCACGTCCAGGAAACCTTTTTCTTCAATTTTTTTTTCAGCATTCAACATGTGTATATCTCCTGTAGTATTTAATAATATACTTTATTTATAAATAATAACTATTACTATTACGGCTGTGGATACGGGGATAAAATCCCTGATTCAATTTTTGGTAAAGTTACAAAGCTTAGTTTATCCACTATAATCCACAAATCATTAACATTTAAAAACATTAATAAATAGTGGTTTTAAGAGGGTTTTCCACTTATGTGGATCTTAAATCAAGCTGGATAACTTTTTACCTTTCCTAACACAATATAGTGTGAACCAAGCTGGGATAACCTGTGGCTTTTATACATCTACCTACCCGATGATACGATCCAAGCAGGGTATTACCCATTTCATCCACCAAAGCAAAGAACCAAAACCCGGGGTTATCAACAGATAATCAGGGTTATTAACGTTTAAATGTTAAATCTGTTTCCACAAGACTGTTTCACAGAAATACCTATTTTTGCCGTCCGTTTCAAATAAACGCCTTATAATATTATGTCAATAATTCAAAGCATCCGTGATAAAGCCGCATGGATCATTATCGCAGCAATAGCTCTAGCCCTTATCGCCTTTATAGTGCAAGACGCGTTCCAGAACAAAAGCATGTTTAGTGAATCCAGTACTACTCTAGGTACTATTAATGGTACCAAGGTAGACATCATTGAATATGAAGAAAGAGTTAAAAGAGCTGAAGAAATTTATAGGCAACAGGGATATCCTATGAATGATATGATGAGAAATAATATTCGTGAAGGTTTATGGAACGAATATGTGGATGATGCTATTATGGATGAAAGATACAATGGTCTTGGTATTAATGTATATGACAAAGAATTAAGTGATATACTATATGGTGTCAATCCTCCTCAGGATCTGAGAAACCAATTTACAGATCCTAATACGGGACAATATGATGCGAATGCTGCTTATCAGCAGATAGAAGCACTTAAAAAGGAAAAAGGAAGCCCAAGACATGAAAGTTTTTACAAACAATATTTACCGGCTTTAAGAAAAAATCGCCAACGCGAAAAATACACAGCCTTGTTAGCGAATAGTGTATATGCACCAAAGTGGATGATTGAAAAGGTAAGTGCCAGTAATACTCAAAAAGCAACGATTGATTTAGTGGCTGTACCTTATAATACAATTAATGATTCAGCTGTAAAAGTTACAGATGAGAGTATTAAAAAATATGTTAGTGAACATCCTGACCAATATAAACAAGAGGCTTCAAGATCTATCCAGTATGTAGTTTTTGATGCTAGTCCTACATCAGATGATAGTGCAGCTATTAGAGAGCAGGTAGCTGCATTAAAACTCGAATTTGAAACAAGTACTGACGTTAGTTCTTTTCTTGTAAGAAACGGTTCAGAAACGCAGTTTAATGATGCATATGAGCAAAAATCAAGATTAACATCAGAATTTGCCAATGAAATTGTTCAGTTACCTGATGGACAAGTTTTTGGTCCTTATGCAGAAAGTGGAAATTATAAGCTGACAAAAGTAATTTCTAAAAGAAATCTTCCTGACAGCGTGAAAGTAAGGCATATATTAATAAAAACTGAAGACAGGGGAACTCCTGTACTGGAAGATTCTATTGCCAGGAAAAGAGTGGACAGTGTACAAAATGCTATCAAAGGCGGAGCAGATTTTGCTGTTATGGTTGCCCAGTACAGTGATGACGATGGCAGCAAAGGAACAGGCGGCGAATATGAATTTACTTTAACTCAATTTTCCGGTATAAGTAAAGAATTTGCTGAAGTGGCTTTCTATGGAACTTCAGGAGATAAAAAAGTGGTAAAAGTTCAGAACCAGGCATATGCAGGATATCATTATATTGAAGTGATCAGACAAAAAGCATTTGCTCCTTCTTATAAACTGGCTGAATTTTCAAGAGCTGTTGTGCCGAGTAATGAAACAACACTTCGTGAAAGTGGTCTGGCAGCACAATTCGCTGCAGAAAGCAGAAATAAAAAGCAGTTTGATGATAACCTAAAGAAGTATAATTATGCTCCTCTTGTAGCATCAGATCTTAAACCACTTGACGCAACCATTATGGGATTAGGAAGCAGTCGTGAATTAGTAAAATGGGTAAACCTCGCTAAAGTGGGTGACGTGGCTGATCAGGCTTTTCAAGTGGAAGACAAATTTGTAGTTCCGGTTCTTACAAAAATTTATGAAGAAGGATTAATGCCTGTTGAAAAAGCACGCCCTATGGTTGAATCTATTATCCGTAACCAGGAAAAGGCAAAACAGATAATAGCCAAAATAGGAAATGTTTCCTCATTGGAAGAAGTTGCTAAAAATGTAGAACAACAGGTTCAGCGAATTGACAGCTTAATGTTCCATACTTCTTTTATTCCTAACGTAGGACAGGAACCTAAAGTAATTGGTGCTTCTTTTAATAAGGCTAATCAAACAAAAGTATCGGGTCCAATTGCAGGAAACGGAGCAGTTTATGTGTTGAAAATAGAGGGTATAGGAGCTACATCAGATGATATGGATATAGATACGCAAAGAAGTCAGTTTAGTCAAAATCAGGCAAGAGCATTTTCTGATCCGAGGATTATTACAGAAATATTAAAAAAATCTGTGAAAATAAAAGATGATAGAGCGAAATTCTTTTAAGAGGATTTGAATTCTTATGTTGAGCTTCTTCAACATAAGAATAAGAGAATTTATTCTCTGGTAATATTTAAGAAAAGGGTGTATCAACGTTTCGATACACCCTTTTTTATTTGAATAGCATCTAACGTTCGCATTTTGTTAATGCAGAGACATTCAAAATACTTTAGATACACCACTTTTATTTTTCTAACTTATATAGAAATTTTTTTGTCGAAAAATCAGCCTTTTTAAACAAATTTAATATGCCCAATTTATTAAGAGAGCCGATGGAGGACAGGACATATTGATCTACATGACCTATATCAATTAGAATCTTTAATGCTTTCACATACTGCTTATTTTACTGAGAAGCATCAAACACTCAATTGGAGGTAATAATAGTTGCATAAACGAAAATCTTCTCCATCAGCTACATGAATAAACAGAGATCATGTCTACCTTTTGATACAACATCTCTTTGCTCTAAGTTTAATGCTTTATTCAGGAAAGAGCAGGACTTTTTTGATGCCCTTATTTTTTATAATTCATTGTATTTTTTTAGGTAAAGTGTTAATAGTATCCATTGTGCATCAAGTCATTATATACCTGGTTATTTTAACTTAAAAGTAGTATTGCAATAAGTAATCTGAACATTAACCCCAATCAGGCAAAAAATACTGACAATGCTGGTTATTTTAAAGGTCAAGTATAGTGGCTTAAAAACTGCGGAATAATAATTCTTATCTTTGTTGTATGGCAGAAGAAGTAACAAGTAATGGAGCTATTACCAATAAAATAGCGTCAAGTGGTTTGATACAGCTAGATCTTGAGGAATTATACCCAAAAGATAATATTGCGATTTTTGATGTAAAACCTTTTCTTTTTATGGAACTGATCCTGAAAGAAAAAGATTTTAGGGATGCGTTGCAAAAATATGATTGGTCAATTTATCAGGATAAACTTGTTGCAGTTACTTGTACAGCTGATGCCATTATTCCATCCTGGGCTTATATGTTAATAGCTTCTTATTTACAGCCGGTTGCTACAAATTTTATTTTTGGAAATGAGCAATCCATCCGCAATCAATTGTTTTTAGATAATATCCGCAATATTGATGTTAATCGTTTCGCTGATCAGCGTGTTGTGGTAAAAGGTTGTGGAGATATTGAGATGGGAGAATTTGTTTTTCTTGAAATAACGAAAAAATTACGTCCTGTTGTAAAAAGTATCATGTACGGCGAACCTTGCAGTACAGTGCCCGTTTATAAGAAGAAAAGCTAAGCGTATTTTTATTAAATCTTTTTAGAAAAAAATATTTTACTGTACACTTTTATTGGAATACCTATTTGTGTAATAGGTAATATTTCATTTAAAAATTATCCCGAAAACTACCATAATAAATAAGGCATTATGCGTTGGTTTTCCTCTTCTTGAACAATCTTTGTCACTTTGTTTTTATACGATGTGTATCCTAATCAGATACCGGATTTTTTATAAAATCAATCTGGAGTTTTATTAATAATGTTTGTATACTTTTTGTAATGTTAATTGATGACTATAGGCTTGGGTGTATCTTTCCATTTTGACTATATTAAAAATGCTAACCCTTCATATGGAAACCCTCGTTTCTCAGACAGCTCTTCTTTGATAATTTTCTATGTTTTGACCCTATCCAAATACTGTTTACCCATTTCACCGGTGTCATATTATTCAGCGCTTAATTTGTGTTTAATTGGAAAAAGTGTTTTTTAAAGTCATATGTTTTGCTAACCACAGAGGAGCAATTTATTAAGGAAGAGACAAAGCTCCGTAAAGTGTTTTAACTAAAACCAGCCTCGCTTTTTAAAAATATATAACATGATGATAGGAATAATCAATGTTACGAAGACAGTGACAAAAAATCCAAGGCGACTGTGTGCAAAAGGAATAATATCGAAATTCATTCCGAAAACACCTACAATTACAGTAGGAGGAGCTAATAGACAGGTTACTACAGCCATTACTTTCATCACTTCGTTCATGCGTAAGTTTACATTACCGAAGTACAGATCCTGTATATTCATTAAAACATCGCGATAGTTTTCTGTAAGATCGTTTGCCTGAATAATATGATCGTAGACATCTTTAAAATACTTGGTATTTCTTTCGTGTAGCAGATCACTATCACTCCTGAGAATCCCGTTGATGAGATCCCGCACCGGAGTGATATTTCTTCTTAAAACAATTAGTTCCTTACGAAGCTTATTAATACGGGAAAGTGTTTGTTTATTACTAATCCTGATAACATCTTCTTCTAATTGTTCTATACAGGCACCGAGCTCGTCCATTACCAGATAATAATTATCTACAATAAGATCAAGTAGGGCATATAATAAATAATCCGGACCGTTTTGTCTCAGTTTTGTATTGGCAATTTTAATACGTTCTCTTAAAGGATTAAAAACGTCTCTTCTGGCGTCTTCCTGGAAAGAAATAACGTAATCATTGCCTAATATAATACTGATTTGTTCCTGTTCAACTGTTGTAGTTTCAGCATTATAATAAAGCATATTCAGTAAACAGTATATAATAGTGTTTATTTCGTCCATTTTGGGACGCTGATTAATGCTTAGAATATCTTCGAGAATGAGGTAATGAATTTCAAACTGGTTGGCAATGTTTTCAACATCCTTTTTTCTTAAACCATCGATGTTTATCCAGGTTACATTGCCGTTGCCCTTGTAATGAAGACAATTATTGATACTATTCAGTTCGTATTCATTATAAGAAGTTTCATTATAATCGAATACAAATATTTTTACCTCTTTGGCTTCTTCCCGAACAGGCGAGATGGTTGGGTTGACAGAAAGTATCTTTTTTGTCCTTTCTACTCCCAGTATTTTTTTAAAGTATGTTTCCGGTTTAATCGCCATATTTTAAAATAATAGCCAGATAAACCATTTTATTATAGTTTATCGTATAAAGCACGAAGTTTTTCCCTTGTCATTATTTTTTCCCAGTCTTTTCCCAAAGCATTTTCCCAAAGAGGTTTCATACCTAATGAAACATTAATCATCTTGTCAAAATCTGCATCGCTTAATCCTTTGGTTATATTTTGAGGAATTTCAATGTTGTTTTTTTCCACCATATATTTAAACTCCTTAACACCATCCGGATAAAATTCTTCCAGTTTATCAAAGACTATACAATTGCCTATTCCATGTTTTGTTCCTAAAAGATAACTTAATCCATAACTTACTGCATGAGCAACACCTACCTGTGAATAAGCAATGCTCATACCTCCAGCATAGGAAGCCATCATAAGTTGGTCATCACTTTCCTGATCCCAATTTTTCTTTTCTACAAAAACTTTTTGGCAAAGCTCTAATGCTTTTTCGCCATACGATTTACTGAATTCATTCAGATATGTCCCAGTGAGACTCTCGATGCAATGAATATAACAATCCATTCCGGTATAAAATCTTTGATTGGCCGGTGCATTTTCTGTTAACTCAGGATCCAGTACAATCTGATCAAAAGGGGTAAAGTCAGAATTCATTCCCAGTTTTCTTTCAGGTCCTGTTAATACCGTTGTCCTGGATACTTCTGCTCCAGTACCGCTTAAAGTAGGTATTCCTGCTTTATAAACTCCTGGAAATTTCACAAGATCCCAACCCTGATAATCGGCAGAAGAACCAGGGTTTGTCATCATTAAAGAAACAGCTTTAGCCAGATCCAATGCCGAACCTCCTCCGATACCAATTACGCCACTTATAGTACCAAATTCTGTTTTTAAGTCTCCCGCAATTTTATCTACATAAGAAGTTTTAGGTTCATAGGTAACGTCTACAAATATGATTTTATCATTTTCTTTAAGTGGAATTCTTTTTTCAAGTGGTTTATCTTTAAAAAAATGGTCCACTAAAAAAATAATAGGAGCTTTGTTCTTTCTGTGTGGTGCCAGTATTTCGTCCAGCTGATCAAAACTGCCTCTTCCGAATACCACATAATCTACCATCTTAAAATTGCGGAACTTCATGTGTTTATAATTCTTTTAATTGTATGAATTTAATTAGCTACCAGTGCAGCAGCTCCAAAAACGCCTGCGCTATCGCCTAAAGAAGGCTTTAATATTTTAACATCAACACTATTATTAAAAATAAATTTTTTCAAAGATTCAGGCCCATCTTTATATAGAAGATCTATATTGCCCACACCACCTCCGATAACAATTACATCAGGATCAAGCAGATTTGTAATTACAGAAACTGCTTTTCCAAAAAAGTAAACGAGACGATCAATCGTTTTTTTTGCAGCTTCGTCACTTCCCTGCTCGTACCGGGAAACTATTTCTTTAAGTGTAATTCTTTGATCAGTTAAACTATAATAATATTGCTGTAAAGCCGGACCTGAAATGATTTTCTCTACACATCCTGTTTTTCCACAGTAGCATGGTCCACCTGATTCATCAAGAAAATTGTGTCCCCACTCACCACCTATACCATGACAACCATTCCAAACATTCCCATTGAAAACAATACCTCCTCCTACGCCCGTTCCCATGATAATTCCGAATACCAGTTTTGCTTCCGGAGCTTTTTCTTTAACAATACCCCATTTTGCCTCAGCAAGAGCAAAACAATTAGCATCATTGGCCATTTCAACGGGAATTCCCAATAGGCGCTCAATATCTTTTTTTAATGGCTGTCCATTTAAACTTGTGGAGTTGCTGTTTTTCATTGTTTGTAATCTTGGATCCAGCACTCCGGGAGTACCGATTCCTATCCGATCAGGAACCAAACCGGATTCATCCTTCATTTTTTGGATGAGTTTACCGATCTGTCCGACAACATGCTGGTAACCCTTGTCACCTTCTGTATCTACTCTTGTGCGTAACAGTGGGGTAGGATTTTCCAG
The DNA here is from genome assembly GCA_964593835.1 of uncultured Chitinophagaceae bacterium. Taxonomy (GTDB): domain Bacteria; phylum Bacteroidota; class Bacteroidia; order Chitinophagales; family Chitinophagaceae; genus Flavitalea. The sequence goes on along the minus strand of CAZQIQ010000014.1, from coordinate 54,760 downwards.
AGAATCTAAAATAACACCTTCTATTTTGGTACCACCAAGATCAATACCCCATAAAGTTTTATTCATAATTGGCAAGTTATTGAAATGAATAGCAATTTATTCTGACTTCTTCTATTGGCAAAGAGAATATCCTTAATCAGGAAATGTAAAATTTTTTTCAGCCCGTAGGAGATCTTCCGGAGTGTCAATTTCCACTCCCATATAATCGGTGATAACCATTTTCAAAGCAATACCGTTTTCAAGATATCTGAGACATTCTATTTTTTCTGCAGATTCCAGAGGTGTCATAGCCCAGGAAGTAAAATCAAGAAGCGCTTGTTTGCGGAAAGCATATACGCCTATATGTTCATAATATGGAATGTCAACATCCTTATTTCTTGCGTAGGGAATAACACTTCTGCTAAATAAAAGGGAGTTGAAATTTTTGTCTACGGCAACTTTTACATAATTAGGATCGGCAATAAGTGCTGGGTCTTTAATTATCTGCATGAGTGAAGCTACCTGAACAGTATTATCTGCAAAAACAGCCAATAGTTTTTCGAGAGGTTCTTTTTTAACAAAAGGTTCATCTCCCTGAACATTCAGAATTATATCGACATCTAAGTTAACTGCAGCTTCAGCTATACGGTCGCTTCCGCTTTCATGCTCCTTCATACTTTTGATAGCTTTGCCGCCATTAGAAGTAATTTCTTCATAAATAATGTCACTGTCGGTCACTACAACCACATCAGTAAAAAGACCTGTCAGGAGAGTATTATCGTAAGTGTGCCGGATAACAGTTTTGTTACCCAGCGGCTGCATAAGTTTTGCCGGAAACCGGGTAGCGGCATACCGAGCAGGAATCATTGCAACTATCTTCATAAATGGTTCTTTTAACTATTGCCTGTTTTAAAAAATCTGTAAATCTGAGTAAAATAATGGTTCTTTTATTAATTATTTCCCAACGCAAAGTAATCCGGATTTGATTGTATTATGCAGCGTTTAGAAAAACAAACAACCCTTTTAAATAGACTTATTGTGTATAAAGTCGAAAGCCGTTGTCAAAATGCTATGTAAAAGGAAAAGATCAATATTCTTAAAAGATTTATTGTAAAAATACAAGAGTTATTTTTCTGCCATCAAAGTACTGCAAGGAAATTAGGTTATTGTTTTTTATATTTGGAAAGACCTTTCTACTCTCGAATGCCTGCCAAATGATGCATTGACACCAAAACTTGAGGTATGAAAGCTGCTGAACTACTAAACAACTATTACGTTGATTCAGATATCTGGGATGAGATGAGCGATAATCAATCCCTGCGCGAACAATATCGTAATGTAATGGATTTTATGCAGCAACTCAGTATTGAGGAGCTGAACAAAAAAGAAGAATTAGCCAAAAAGCTATTCATGAGCCAGGGCATTACTTTTACGGTATATAGCAGTGGCGAAGGAATAGAAAAAATTTTCCCTTTTGATATTATTCCCCGAATTATTACCGCCCCAGAGTGGATACATATTGAGAAAGGAATTGCTCAGCGATTGAAAGCATTAAATCTTTTTTTAAAAGATGTTTATTATAATCAGTTTATCATAAAGGATAGGGTTGTGCCTGTTGAAATGGTATATAGCTGTCCCCATTACCTCAGGGAAATGCATAATTTTCCGGTTCCTTATGATATCTATGTTCATATTGCTGGAATTGATCTGATAAGAAACAATGACGGAACTTTTTATGTTCTTGAAGATAACCTCAGGACTCCCAGCGGAGTAAGTTATATGCTCGAAAACCGTGAGATTACCAAGCGGTTGTTTCCGGATCTGTTACCTAATAATAAAGTGCGCAGTGTAATGGAATATCCATCATTGTTGCATAGAAATTTGAAAACACTTTCTCCCCGACAGATTCAAAATCCTACTATAGTAGTTCTCTCTCCCGGCATTTATAATTCAGCCTATTTCGAACATACGGCATTGGCCCGACTGATGGGAGTAGAGTTGGTGGAAGGGAGAGATCTGGTAGTGGATAATCATAAAGTGTATATGAAAACAACACTTGGACTACAACAGGTAGATGTAATATACAGAAGGGTGGATGATGATTTCCTTGATCCTCTGGTGTTCAGACCAGAAAGTACACTAGGTGTTTCCGGAATAATGAGCGCTTACAGAAAAGGAAATGTTGCTATAGTAAATGCTATAGGCAATGGGGTTGCTGATGACAAAGCTATTTACAATTACGTTCCCAAAATGATCAGGTATTATCTTAATGAAGAGCCTATATTAAAGAATGTGCCGACTTACCAACTGGATAATCGTGATGAAAGAGAACATGTTTTCAGGAATATAGATAAAATGGTGATTAAAAAAACAAACGAAAGCGGAGGTTATGGAATGTTAATGGGGAATTCAAGTACTGAAGAAGAAATCAATAAATATTTAATAGAGGTTACAAAAAATCCCAGACAGTTTATAGCCCAACCTATTATTAATCTTTCGTCCGCTCCCTGTTACATGAATGGAACTCTTCAACCGAGAAGGGTTGACCTCAGACCATTTGCGTTATGTTCTCCCAACGGAATTGAAATTGTTCCGGGTGGACTTACCAGGGTTGCACTACGGGAAGGCTCGCTGGTTGTTAACTCTTCACAGGGAGGAGGAAGTAAGGATACCTGGGTATTATCTAAATAAAATATTGAATGCATGCTAAGCCGAGTTGCCGACAGTTTATATTGGATGAGTCGCTATATGGAAAGAAGTGATGGGATTATCAGAATGCTGAAAGTAAATTATGCTTCAGCTCAGGAAACAATGTCAACAGAAGAAGTTAATAGCAGAATTGCTATTCAAAATTCCGTAAGTAATAAAGATAATCCCAACTCTATTCTTAATAATATTATCAGGGCGCGTGAAAATGCCAGAAGCGGGCAGGATAATATTACAAAAGAATTATGGCAGCGCCTTAACGAGTTTTATCATTTTATCAGAAATGAAAACCTGACTGAATTGTTGCAGAAAGAAGATCCGATAACGATATTGGAAAATCTGACACGGCACTGTGTAATGTATTATGGTACGGCAGATCTGACAATGATGAGAGGCGAGGGGTATTCATTTATTAACATAGGAAAGTATCTGGAGCGATCTTTACAGGTTGCAGATATTCTTGCTATAAAATACAATGAAAATGATACTCATGAAGATTCCAGAAGGTTAATAGAAGAAGTAATCCTCAATGGTAATTTTCCAAGATCGATTATATACTCTATTAATCGATTACACCGGTATTTTGAAAGACTTAGAAGTGAAAAAAATACAGAGGCATATAATAAACTAAATTTCATGATTGGTGAGTTGCATAGCCGCGTACGCTATTCAACATCAGAATCTATTATGAAACAGGGCATTCATAATTATTTGTCGCGAATAAAGGAAGATCTGTCCAATATATCAAATGCCCTCAATCATCATTATTTTGCGTACTCAAATTAAAAAACATGCCCCGGTTTAAAATACATCATGTTACTAAATATTCTTATAATAGTCCAGTAATAGACAGTGCTAATCAAATAATACTGTTTCCGGTTAATGACGATAATCAGGAGGTGATAAAACAACGCTTAACCATTACAGGAGATCCGATTATTGAAAAGTACAATGATTATTATGGAAACGAAGTGGGCTTGTTTATGCATGCCCAGCCACACAATGAATTAGTAATTGACAGCAATATTGAAGTAATTACCTATGCCCGAAAACTTCCTATCGATACGATAAGCAAAGAAGAACAATGGGAAAATCTCATTTCATTAAAAAATGAAGTTCCGTTTATAGATTTTTTTAATGTTGAAAGATTTTCATCAAAAGAAGAGGTTCGAGAGATTGTTGACAAATTCGATCATAACGATACACCACTACAGGTTGCATTAAAACTGAATGCTTTTGTTAATGAACATTTTAAATATGTTCCCGGAATTACCAGTGTTGAATCTACTATTGAGGAAGTATGGGTGTTGAAAGCAGGAGTTTGTCAGGATTTTGCTCATATATTGTTGGTGATGATGAGAATGCTCGGAATACCTGCAAGGTATGTAAGCGGATATATTTGCCCTAACAAGAACGGTATGCGTGGCGAGGGAGCAACACATGCCTGGGTGGAAGCATATATACCTTTTTATGGTTGGCTGGGCTTGGATCCAACCAACAATTGTATAGCGAATGAACTGCACGTTAAACTCGCCGTGGGTAGGAATTTCAGCGACTGTTCTCCAGTAAAAGGATCCTACAAAGGCACAGCAAAACATGTGTTGCATGTGGGTGTTTCCGTTGGATATGAAGATGGTCATCGTCATGATGATAATGCCACAGTACTTCTACCACAGCCTTCTGTTGGAGGAGCTGTTGATAATAACAATAATTCTTATCGCCGCTATATGGAAATGATGCAGCAGCAACAATAGAATTTTCAGGAACCCATCATAAAAGGATCGGCATCTTTAAGAAAGGGAAGCTTCTCTCTTGTGGCAGATAGTGTTGAAGCCAGTAATTCGGTGGTCGCCACTTCTTCTCTGCTCTCCCCATCGTATACAATAGTTCCCATGGGATCTATTATCATAGAATCTCCACTATGAAATATATTATTCCCGTCGTGGCCTGTTCTGTTCACTCCTACTACGTAAGACTGATTCTCTATAGCTCTTGCGCGTAATAAAGTTTTCCAGGCAACATTTCTTTTTTCAGGCCAGTTCGCAACGTAAATCAATAAATCATATTCAGGTGTGTTTTTTTCTTCTTCAACAAGAGGCAGCGATTGCCTGGCCCAGACCGGAAATCTGAGATCGTAACAAATCTGCAGATTGATTTTCCATCCTTTTACAGAGGCAATTAATCGTTTTGTTCCTGCTGTGTAAAACTGATCCTCTCCAGCATAAGCAAAAAGATGCCTCTTGTCATAAAAACCAATTTCGCCGTTAGGTAAAACCCATAACATTCTATTGTAATAATTGCCATTCTCTTCAATGATGATACTGCCTGTAAGAACAATTTTTTTTTCTGCCGCAATATTTTTCATCCATGTAACAGTTGGCCCATCCATTTTTTCTGCGAGCTCTCTTGGACGCATGCTAAATCCTGTGCTAAACATTTCAGGAAGAACCACAACTTCCATCCTGCCATTTTCACCGCGTATCTTATTTGAAAACATTTCAAGATTTTCGGATTTGTTTTCCCAGTATAATTCAGATTGAATAGTTGTAATGAATAAATTTTTCATCTGATTATTTTTATTATTTAGATAGCTGACAATTTTCTAGTCAGCCTTATATGTTAAAAGTCGAATACTCTCTCTTTGGATTCCGTCAATTGTTTAATATCGGATAATTTACCCTGACTTTCCTGATAAAGAAAACGGGCTTGCCATTTCCGATTGTTATAAAGATGATTGAATATTATTTAATAAAAAAAGAATAATGTTTTTCAGCATATATAGGCATAGATATATATCCTATAAATTTATCCCTGCATAAGGGATGGAAAATTGCTACTCGGAAAGGTATAAATCTTGTGTTGTAAAACTTTATCTGCTTTAAGGTAGTCTCATTTTTAACTGAACACTTTTTCGGGTCAGGTATTTTCAGGGGAACATCTATCGTATGTTAAAAACATATGTCAGGAAAAGGGTTCCTATATTTTAACCAGTTTTTCCATGATAAGATCCCTTTCAAAACCTTTCTGTAATAAATAATCAAGAACCTTTCTTTTTTTAGTGAATAGGTTTTTTTCACTGTTTAATGAGGATAACTTATTCTCAAAAATTTTATTAAAGACATTCAGATAATCTTCATCATCAATTTCTTTTAAAGCCTTTTTAATATTGTACTCACTGATGTTTTTTTGTTTAAGCTCATATTTTATTTTGACTTTCCCCCATTGTTTCATCCTGAATTTTCCACCTGCAAAAACTCGGGCAAACCGTTCTTCGTTCAAATAGTCTTCTTCTATTAATTGCGCAATCAGCTGTTCCACATCATTTTTCCATAATCCATAGCTGTACAGTTTTTCTTTTACTTCTGCATGACTTCTCTCCTGGTAGCCACAGTAATGTTTGATTTTTTGAAATGCCTGCTCGGGAGTTAATCTTTTATTGGGTATCATAATATTATTAATCTTCCTGTAGACGTGGTATACATCCAAATTCATTGATTAATATATTATCCATATCATCGGCTTTTTTAAACAACGTACGGAATAATCTTGTTGCACTTTCTTTCGTCATGTCCATATCATAGATTACGCCGGAGAGAACAATATTCTGACTTACACAACTAAGCACTAAACCGTCAACATCCATATCATTTTGTTGAAGTAAATATTGATAAAGTATCCTTATTTTATCAGCTTCTTGTGGAAGCTGGCATAAATAAGCATCACCAGTAATGAAAAAATTATCTGTATTATAATTAATCCTGATTTTTGCACTTCCCTCCTTTACCTCCCACCGGTTATTTCCATCACGCGCCAGCCTTATATCCTTTCCAAGATCTTTTAATATTTCTTCTATTATTCTGGCTGTTCCACCGGGTGTATATTCTGTTGGGGGAAACTCAGGAATTTTAACTTCAGTACCACAGGAGGGACAATATTTTTTTGAATCGATGTTGGACAGCAGAACGAGAAAATTACAATTAGGGCATCGCGTTGAAGGTGATCCGCGATAAGGATAATATAGGTCCAGGGCTGTTCTTAAATAAGAAACCGGAAGAGCAAATCCCAGATTATCTCCTCCTTTAATAATAAAAGTATTTACACCAATAACTTCACCCTGCTGATTTACTAGAGGCCCCCCGCTATTACCCGGATTAATAGCAGCGTCAATTTGAATGTAATGTAAACCTTGCCGAATCCTGTTTACTTTTGATATCACGCCCTGTGTAGCTGTGTAGTTTAAGCCAAATGGATGACCTATAGCGATTATTTCATCTCCATCTTTCAGGGTTTCATATTTTCCCAATGCAATATCAGGAAAAGCTGCGCCCGAAGGAGGTTGGAGAAAAGCCAGATCATGTTTTTTATCGGTATACCATACGGTTGACAACATTTTATGAAAGGATCTTCCTGCTATAGTAACCTCAGGAGCTTCTCCTACCACATGTTCGTTGGTCACAATAAGATTGTATTGAGAAAGGTAAAAACCTGTTCCGGTATTTCCGCCGGATGCAATCTGTATAATGGCAGGTTGATAAATTTCTATGATTTCCTGAAACTCCATAGGCTAACTTTTAATCGAACTGCAAAGATGTTATTTCTTCTAAATAACGCTGGTTAAAATGGACCAGTGAATCAAACCGTAGTTTTTTAGTACTAAACTGCAGACCTGTATATTTTGGTTTCCAGGTAGTAATAATATCCTGTAGCTGATCTTCAATTTCCTCTACTTCAAAACGAACACGTTCTTCGTTATAATAGATAGTGTTGTATCCCAGTGCCGTAAAATATTCAGGATAATTGATTTGCATGAATAGCTTAAACAGTTCCGTTAACGGACGGGGCAGACTGAATGAATATTGACAGTAGGCCAGTCCGTATTCCATTACTTTATTGGCTATTTCAGGATAACCATTATCTCTGAACCAGGTCATATTTTGTAATGCCGTATCTATAATATCTTTTATGGATTTGAAATTCTGAGGAGGAACGATTGCAAAAGAATATTTTGACCTGAATAATTGAACAGCAATTTCCTGGTCTGTTTTTTCCAGAATTCTTTTAAACCCGGCGATCATAGTAAGATTCTTTTCGACCGAAGCTTTTTCATCTTTTCCATAATAGCTGCCGGCAATTTTTTCCAGCTCACTTAATAGTTTCCCCTCAGGCGCTATCAGGTAATCAATTCTGAAAACCAGGGTTAGTAATAGATAAGATATCCCCCCTGCGAATTTTTCATGGTCAATGGACTCAATATTATCGAGTGTTGAGATAATCCATTGACGAAGAAATTTAAGTTTGACGGTTATTTCATTATCTGGAAGAGCCTGAACATGATCTGTATCAATTGCGCTAAGAGAGGAGAACTCACTAAGGAGTAAGTCGTCCTGTTTATCAGCTTTAGTAGCAAGTTCTTTTAGTCCATAGTACAGTTTGTTCGGTGTAGTGGTATCTAATCTGGAATCAAAGCGGACGTATATAGTTTTGTCCTTCAGGGAATACCGGCAATAAAAAAGATTAAAGTTCATTTCCAACAGACGCCGCATGACAGCAATATTTGGCTCGGGCATATTTGCTAAAGCTATTTCAGCCCTCAACATTGAACTGTCCAGCTCTCCCCTCACTATTTTAGACCCTTGGTATAATTGAAATCTGGTGTAATCTTCCCCTTTTTCCACCTGTAAGTTCTGTTGTTGTTCATCGTACAGATAGTCGAAAAAAGCAAAAATGCTTTCTTTATACAACCCCTCTTTGTAAAGCCTATCCGACTCTCCCCATTTTTCTACCTGCCAGACCGTTTTATTATTATCTGAATAGTGTCCCAGAGGAATCTCCAGACCTACTTCTTTTTTCCTACCCCAACCGAACAGTTTATTTAATACCATGACTACAGGTTTGGTTCCAATTTGAACCAGAAATTAAGGATTAATGTGCAAAAATTAGTTAGGTTTGCTGAAATTCAAAATATTAGGAGTCGCATGAAGTTTATTGTTTCTTCTTCTGCCTTACTTAAGCAACTACAGCAAATTAGCGGTGTTATCAACAGTAATACCGTATTGCCTATACTCGAAGATTTTCTATTTGAAGTAGATAAGAATAAGCTTAATGTGGTTGCTACCGACCTTGAAACGGTCATGAAAGTGCAAATGGATGTAGAGTCAAATGGATCTGGCAGGGTATGTATTCCGGCCAAGATACTGGTCGATTCTTTGAAGAATATTCCCGATCAGCCCCTCACTTTCAATATTGATAAGAATTTTGCTATTGAAATAACGAGTGACAATGGGAAGTATAAGGTGATGGGAGAAAATCCGGATAATTTTCCTAAGGAGCCTGCTGCTGATGATACCTCATCTTTTTCTATATCTTCTGTAGCCTTAGTAACAGCAATTAACAAAACATTGTTCGCTGTTAGTAACGATGATCTAAGACCAGCTATGACGGGTGTTTATTTTGAGATGTCTAAAGACGCCCTCCAATTTGTTGCCACAGATGCACATCGACTTGTTCGATA
>CAZQIQ010000014.1:42276-45554 GCA_964593835.1 uncultured Chitinophagaceae bacterium | reverse complement strand
TGTTCCTAAAAAACCGCTTACGCTGTTAAAGTCGGCCATGCCGGTTAATGAAGATGAACTAACAATTAAATATAATAGCAATCATCTTTTTGTCACTCACGGTACCACACAAATGAGCTGCCGTCTGATTGATGCTCGTTTTCCTGATTATAAAGTAGTTATTCCGGCTGATAATCCTTATAAATTAACGGTTAGCAAAGCTGAATTTCAGGGTGCGCTGAAAAGGGTAAGTATTTTTAGTAATAAAAGTACAAACCAGGTTGTTGTAAGTATATCCGGAAGTGAATTGCAATTGGCTGCGCAGGATATTGATTTTTCATTTGAAGGAAATGAAAGAATGAAATGTCAATATAACGGAGAGGATATTCAGATAGCATTCAATGCAAAGTTTTTAATTGAAATGCTCAATGCTGCAGATGCTGATGAAGTGACTATTGATCTTTCCACTCCTACAAAAGCGGGAATTCTAAAACCTTCCACGCAGGATGAGGGCGAGGATCTTCTAATGCTCGTAATGCCGCTAATGTTGAATAGTTAATATAGAAAATAATTAATAGGAAAGGTGTATCATATGATGCACCTTTTTTTATCCTGCTAAGTGTAGGATGGTTTCATTTATGTGATTCTCGGGCCCTTCAAAATACATTTGATAAGAACTCTTTTTTATTCGGAACCTGCCGGAGAAGATTTCTTTATACTTAATTCTTGAGCAGCTCAACATACTTTTGAGATCTCCTCTTTTTATATACGTCACATAGATTTATAAGTAACTCATTACTGAATGATTAATGGGGGATAAAATTTATATGTTTTCTATTTGATTACATCGGACAGCCTTTAAGCCCAACTGTAGAAATATTATAGAAGTAAAAGAAGACAGCGTGTTAATCCGGCTTATTAACCATTGATTCAATATAAACTGCTTTTTAGCTGGAGCTTTCTCAAAACTCACGCAAAATCTTGTGTTTGCAGATTATATCTGTATGAAAGATGGAGACACCATCACTCTTTGGAAATGAAGACAGTTAATCACCGGAATAATATACAAACATTGGTATCAATTAGCGATGAACTTTTAGTAGCCGTTAGCCATCAGCACGAGAAATTTTACTGCCTGAAGTTTTACATCTGTTCCTTTTAAAATATCTCTGGGACGGGGAGCTATATAAAGATCGGGAAGGACTCCTCTTCCGGCTTCAGCAAGATCTTTATTCATTACAAACCTGAAACGAGGAATGTTTATTCTCAAGTGGGTGTTAGGAAGTTTAAGTTCCGAAATGATCCATGCACTATTCCCATAAGCGCCACCTCCAGTCTCTTCTCCTATTATTTTTACATTTTGCTGACCCTTTAATTGTTGTGCAAACAACGTTGTAGCTGAAAAGGAATTACCTCCCGTCAGGATATAAATGTTTTTATCATAATGATATTTTTTCCTGGGCTTAAAAACATGTCTTTCAAAATATCCAAAATGAAATTTTCCATCTTCTCTTTTCTTTGTGATAAACAAAGAAGCCAGCCAATAAGCAGGTTGCATTTTTATATGATCTCTGTATTGTGAAGATCTTTTAATGGCGTATAAAGAATCGGCGACAATAAAAGGTTTATCAGAAAGATACTGCGTGAGAGCAATGGCATTTCCTGCTTCTCCGCCTCCGTTTGAACGAACATCGATAACCAGGTGCTCGATATTTAACCGGTCTATGTTTTTAAAACTATATCGAAAAAAACGTTTTAACTGATTACCTCTTGCAAAACTGTTCACCATCATATAGGCAGATTTTAAAGTGGTATCAATCTGTATATTTTTAGGAGAAAAAGCCGGATATTTTTTTCTTTCTTTGGGTGACCTTTTTTCTCTTTTTATACTATCTTTTTTTTTAACCTCGTCTATAGAGGATTTAAACGCTGGAATATTGGTAAATGCAACCTGACCATTGGTATCTATATACTGAATAGAAAATGTGTCGGAAATTCCAAAAAGGTTTTTATACATAGATCCAAACATTCCAAAAGAACTGAGCGATTGATATTTTCCTGTGATGGCATTGCCATCTCCAACAGTATATTGAAGAAATGTGTCAATCAAAGCCGCGGCAGGGTAATTATTGATCGCAGTAACAATCGTTCCGCGTTTTAAAAGACTATCCTTTGCATTTAAGTTTACTGTTACCACTAGCGTATCCGGAAAAACTTTAAAAGCAAGAGGAAAGAGTTTTAGCCTTGCTGTATCGAGATATTTTAAATATTTTTTTGAATACGCAACAGACGTATGACCACATTTTATTGCTGTGGCAACTTTTGTCAGCACAGTTTTAAACTCTCTTTCTGTCATAGAATCCGTTAACGCCTGCAGACCTTCTTTAAAAAAATCATTCATTTCTGCTTCAGGAGTAAACCAATATAGCCCAGGGTGCGACTCTTCCAGCGCTCCTTTAAAAATGGAATAATCTTCACGTAACTGGCTTATCGGGTATTTTTTTTCCGAAACCTGTCGCGATACTTTACAAGAGCAACATAGCCATAATATGATATATAAAAGGTAACGGCTTATAACCAACTTTTTTTATTTGAAAGCGTTCCACCCTTGCGCAGTGATATTATGCAAACTGTTTCCTTTGGTTTGTATTTTACAGCCTTCTTCAATATCAGTCATATATCCAATTACGCTGATTTGTTCGCTCAAAACAATTTTGTCATAGTCTTCCTGGGCCACGGTAAACAACAATTCATAATCTTCTCCCCCACTTAACGCGCAGGCCGTAGGATCTATTTCAAACTTGTATGCAGCATTTTTCATTTCATCGGCAATAGGAATTTTTTCTTCATATAACAGGCATCCGAGAGAGCTGTTTTTACATAAATGAAGTATTTCTGAACTCAGGCCATCACTAATATCCATCATTGCGGATGGAACGATCTTTTGCTGTTCAAAAAAATCAATAATATCTTTTCTTGCTTCCGGTTTTAATAGTCTGCCGATAACATATTTTTCATTTTCCAGATCGGGTTGTACCTGAGGACTTTCCAGGAAAATTTTTTTCTCTCTTTCCAGAAACAATAATCCCACATAAGCGGCGCCAAGATCTCCCGAGCAACATAAAAGATCTCCCTTTTTAGCAGTATTTCTCTTTACTATTTTTTCTGGCTGCACTTCTCCCAATGCTGTAACCGAAATGATCAGTCCTTTTTGCGAAGTGCTGGTATCCCCACCAATCAAATCAACACCATAAGCATTACAGGCTGCTATTACACCCTCATAAAACTCTTCCAATGCC
>CAZQIQ010000014.1:15728-42266 GCA_964593835.1 uncultured Chitinophagaceae bacterium | reverse complement strand
CTAAATCGATTACTGAAGGCTATGCTTAATGTTACCTGCGTTGGAATAGCATTCATTGCATATACATCGCTAAGGTTAACAACGATGCTTTTATAACCAAGATGTTTAAGAGGGGTATACATTAAATCAAAATGAACGCCCTCCACTAAAAGATCTGTAGTTACTACTGTTTGTTTTCCGAAATGGTCAATTACTGCAGCATCATCCCCTATTCCCAAAACGGTGGATACGTTTTGTATTTCCACGTTTTTAGTGAGATGGTCAATTAATCCGAATTCACCCAAAGAGGCTATTTCAGTACGTGTTTCCATATTTACTGATTGATCCATTTAAGCATTTCTTCATGAATATTTCCGTTAGTGGCGAGAATTTTCTCCTGATAAGGAGAATAATAGTTGCCGGCAAAATCTGTAAGTTTTCCACCAGCTTCTTCCACGATTAAGAACCCGGCTGAGCTATCCCAGGGATTTAATTTATGTTCAAAAAAACCATCAAACCTTCCTGCTGCCACCCAACATAAATCCAGTGCCGCAGATCCCAGCCTTCTTACGGGTACACCTTTACGAACAAAGCGTTCGAAAACATCTAACGGTCCGTTAGGCATATCCAAATATGTATAGGGAAAACCTGTCACCAGGCAGGAGTCCATAACCGTTTTTTTCTCGCTAACCGCAATGGGATTGCCATTTAACGTAGCGCCTTTTCCTTTTTCTGCAAAGAAAAACTCGTTTAACAAAGGGTTGTAAACAGCGCCTAAAATCATTTTTCCATTTTGCTCAACAGCAATCGACACGCAACAAATAGGAATTCCATGTGCATAATTGACAGTGCCATCTATAGGGTCAATAATCCATTTGTATTCGGATGGGGTAGCCATTTCTCCAGATTCTTCACTCAGAATAAAATGATCGGGAAATTGTTCGCGGATCGTATCTATAATAGCTTTTTCTGCAGCATGATCGGCTTCTGTAACAAGGTTGTTTACACCTTCTTTATTAGAAATTTTTAGCTCTTTGCTGTTGAAATAATATTTAAGAATCTGAGCGCCGGCTTCCGTTGCATTAATGAGTGTTTCTTTTAACATAGCCGCAAAGATAACCCAGTAAGCTCAAGACCAACTGACCTTTCACGAAAACTTCATTTCTGAAAAAAACAGGTTAATTCCCTTTGTAAGTAACCCTGTAAACGGCATTGGCATGATCGTCAGAAACTAGCATTGACCCATCTTTAAGAAACAAAATATCTACGGGACGTCCCCAGGCTTTATCGCTTTCTAACCATCCATCAATAAAAGGCTTATAGCTCACAACTTTTCCGTTTTCTACAGATGCGATCATAACCCTGTATCCTATTGGAGAAGACCTGTTCCATGAGCCGTGTTCAGCGATAAAAAGCTGATTTCGGTATTGCTCAGGAAACATATTACCTGTATTAAACTTTAATCCCAGGGCTGCACCATGCGGAGTGAGGTTCATAGCCGGAGCTTTAAATTCGTTGCAATTTCTTCCTTTGCTGTATTCCGGATCCGGGGTATCTCCCTGGTGGCAATAGGGATAACCAAAATGTTCGTCTTTTTGTGTAGCGATATTTAATTCATCCGCAGGAAGATCATCACCCATCATATCCCTTCCGTTATCTGTGAACCAAAGCTCTTTAGTAGCAGGATGCCAGGTAAAACCTACAGTGTTACGAATACCATGAGCATAAACTTCCATGTTAGTCCCGTCAGGGTCTAATCTTAAAATAGAAGCAAAACGCGGATCTTTTTCCGAATCATCACAAATATTACAAGGAGCACCTACGGGAACATATAGTTTATCATCAGGCCCAAAAGCAAGATATTTCCATCCATGATGTTCTTTGTCAGGAAAACTATCGCTTATCAATACTGGCTGACCTGGACTTTCCAGATTATTTTCAATATTGTCGATGCGCCATATTTTATTTAGCTCAGCTATATATAAGGCGCCATTTCGAAAAGCCACTCCATTAGGCATTTTTAGTCCTGAAGCAATTGTATATTTTTTTTCTGCTACTCCATCGTTATCGGCATCAACCAGAGCATAAACATTTTTTCCGGTACGATTTCCTACGAAAATGGTTCCATTGTCACCCAAGGCCATGGAACGTGCATTATCAACATCGGTAGCAAAAAGAGAAATATTAAAGCCTTCAGGCACGTTCAGCTTGGCTAACCGGGGATCATCTTTTTTATCAAGGTTTTTGTTTTTAGACTCACATGCTGCTAATGCCAGAATAAATGATAGGGAGTAAAAAAAATACTTCATCTGCTTAATTTTATATAGGAATGATATTAAATAAACGAATACAGGAAAGAAGCAATAATCCTGCCCTAAATTGAAAACAGTTATTCCTTTTTCAATCGTGCCTCGAGGAGTGAAATGATCTTTTCTTTGTCGGCCAGGGCATTTTCAAGTATGATCACCTTTTCTTTCAAATGGCCAATCAGCTGTTCGTTCGAAGTATAAGAAATCCCGGGTTCTTCAACTGAGTGAAAAGTATCAGCTTGGGGAGAGTAGTTTTTTGTCAGCATTTTACCATTTCCTGTGAGCAGCCAGGAGATACTCAAGTCGTTGTATTGTGCGACAATTTTCTCAATATTTTCTGAACCGACTGATCCCTTTTTACCTCGGCTTTGTTTCTTCAGATAACCATTTCCCAAATCGCATTTTCGTTCAAATGCATATGGAGAAATCCCAAGGTGATGTATAAACTCAAATATTCTGTCAATTACTCTCAAAGTGAAAAAAACTAAAAATTAGTGAGAAAAAAGTATGCGATTTTTTTCTAAGTCAATAGACTTAAGTTTAATATTGTAATGTATTACAACTTATTCAAATAAAATATATTCTGCAGAATAAAAATCAGTTTTAATACAGGCAACAATCATTATTTACCTTTTAAATCATTGTGTATGCGATTTGCTGATTATCATGAGGCGTGGGAAATGAAGCCACGCAAATTGACTATAGAAGAACTGGAAAATCCGGAGAGTGTTATTGAAGATTTTTTTCAGTTCGTCCACCTGCCTCAGGCCCGGTGGTATATGAAGGAGTGGATAAATGCATTGGTGACGGATTCTTTTACGGATCTCAAAAAAAAGGACAAAATAAGCCTCATTTTCTTTCATGAACAGCTGGAAAAATTAATTGAAGGAATATATGTGATACATGAAAAAAAATATTGCCGACCTTTGCATCAAAGCGATAGAAAAAATGATGTATGTACACGTTTGGAACAAATACCTGCCGATTATCAAAATACTGATTAAAAAGTCCGCGGGTGCCGACCAAACACTGGAATTGAATCGAGTGGATTTTGAGAAAGCCGGCACAGGCAGAAAGGCTGGATATAAATTCACCATTAATTTTGATCAGGGCAGGGTAACCAATGTTATTAGTAGTAGCCCTTTGGCCAGCGATCTTGCATTGGCAATGCAATCTGATCCGGCAGCACGGGCGTTATTAGCGCAGATACAGTTAGATATCAGCCTAAACACCCGTTTTCAGTTGTCGATCGTGAATAAAAATGCAAAAGCGGTTGAAACAGCTTCATAAAGCTGTTATCAAAATTAGCGTGTAAGGTTTAGCGTAATGACGGATCGTTAAAAGTATCTCCCTGGGATGGGTCTCCGGTTTGAAATCCTTTTTTGAACCAATACATTCTTTGGGCAGAAGTGCCATGGGTGAAAGCATCTGGAACTACATATCCCTGAGATTGTTGTTGCAATCTGTCGTCACCAATGGCATTGGCTGCGTTGAGCGCCTCTTCAATATCACCGGCTTCAAGAATTTTTGCACGGTTTGCGTAGTGTGCCCAAACGCCAGCAAAAAAATCTGCCTGGAGTTCATTCTGGACTGAAAGTTTGTTATACGCGGCTTCACTTAACTGCTGTCTGGCCCTGGCTAGTTTAGCAGAAGTGCCAAGTACTGTTTGAATGTGATGACCAACTTCATGGGCTACTACATAAGCCATGGCGAAATCTCCGGGAGCATTAAACTTCTTCTGAAGATCTTCATAAAAAGAAAGGTCGATATATAGTTTTTGATCTCCGGGACAATAAAATGGTCCTGAAGCAGCGCTGGCAGCTCCGCATCCCGACTGCACTGCATTGCGGAACAATACCAGTAGGTTCGGGGTATTGTTGACCGCTTTGCTGAAATATATTATTCCAGACGTCCTCGGTTTCAGCAAGAACAACTTTAACGAAATCTGCACGCTGATCTTCTGCTGCTTGTTGTTCCGGCGATAAGGCCGGCGACTGCATCTGTTGGGAAGGCAATAATTCAGGGAGTTGGGAAATATCACCATCTCCCAAAAACATGTTAAGAAGAAGAACGATCACGCCGATAAGCCCTCCTCCTACGGCTATGCCACCAGGGGAAACTTTTCTTCTGTCATCAACATTAGAACTTTGTCGTCTGCCTTGCCAAAGCATAGGAATAAATTTAAAAAAACAGCCTGTGGTTTTTTCCGCAGGCTGTTTATGATAAAAATTATTGTTTCTTTTCGAGCAACTTAAAGAATTGATCAAGTTGCGGAAGTATAATAATACGTGTCCGGCGGTTGGCTGCACGTCCTTCTGGAGTATCATTAGACACGATAGGAGCATATTGGCTACGTCCTCCGGCAGTCATCCTAACAGGATCAATATTGTATTCTTCTTGCAGGATTCTTGTAACAGAAGTTGCACGTTTAGCGCTCAAATCCCAATTGTCTACAACGCAAGAATTTTTAATGGGAACTGAGTCTGTATGTCCTTCAACAAGAATTTCCAATTGTGCATTAGCATTTAAAACTCTTGCTACTTTTTCTAACACCACTTTAGCTGGATCAGAAACTGTTGAGCTTCCACTCTTAAATAATAACTTGTCGGAAATAGAAATAAATACAACACCCTTTTCAACCTGGATATTTACGTCCTTGTCGTTAACATCATTAAGTGCGCTTTTCAGGTTCATCACTAAAGCCATATTTAAAGAATCTTTCCTTGAAATGGCAGATTGCAGATCCTGGATATAAGCATCTTTGGCTCCCAGATTCTCCAGTGACTTTTTCACACTTTCTGCCTGTGTGGTAGACAAGACAGACAGATCTTTTAGCTGGTTGAGTACGGTAGAGTTGTTTTCTTTAAGAAAGGCATTTTCTTTTCTTAAAGCATCCAGCTCTGATTGCAGATTTGCTTTTTGACGAGCAGAAAAATCTTCACAATTCTTAAGATCCGACTGGGCACGGCCAAATTCCTTATTGAGGGATTCATACCTGGCCTGTTCGGCTTTAAACTTTTTCTTACTTACACAGGAAAACAGGGTAACACTTAACAGAGCGAAAAGGAGAGTGTGTTTTAACATGATACTTAATTTGTTTAGCTAGGATAAAGTTAATTGTTACTAACAAATATTATGTTGAAGAATACAAAAAATTAAGGAAGTAGCTAAAGTATTGAGAAGGGTGAAAGAATCTAATAAAAGAAAACGTCCTCCATCAAGGTTTCCAGAATAAATAAAGGGTTTATCAAACTTTTGATATACCCTCATCTCAATTTACTGACAGGTACAATTTGTGATCGATGTATATAATTAAAAAGCCTTATCCTGTGCTTTGAGTGTTAAAACCTAAACTGGTTGCTCAAAATTTGTATTTGCCAGCCTTCTGCTTTATGGTCATCGTATGGTTCACTGAACTGTATCAGCCGGAACTGTGGGAATCGAACTAATTGTATCAACAGGAGTCGAAAGAACAGTATCCTGATTTTCCGGGACTAAAAGAGCAGAATCGGAGGTAGAAATCGGAGGTGCGGACATTTCATTGCCGCTGGTATTTTCAGGAGTATCACATCCTGCAATCGCCATGGTAAAAACAAAGGCGAAGAAGATATTTTTCATGAGTTAATATTTATGATGAATGAATATAATCATCTTCATAAAAAATTAGTCCCCCAAAATCTGATTATATATGTCCTTAAGCGGCAGTGATTTATTAGTTAAAAAAGTAGATAAACGCGCAAAAATGTTGTAGCATAAAATCTACAAAAAAAAAGCCCAATCATAGGGTACGAATCCTATATTGGGACTTTTTCACCTTCGAACCATCTGAAGTTATACGTCCACTTCTTAACCGTTTAATATTTTTGAACTACTTATATATGTTTTAGAAGGATGGTAAATAAACAGACAAGATCCTTCTTTTATAGTATTAATAATTTCTTCCGTTTCATCTTTTGGAATGGCGGGACAGCCAAAGCTTCGTCCGGTGAAAGGGTTTTTTCCAAGAAAATCTTCTCCCACATAATCAGATCCGTGAACTACAATTTTTCTATACAAAGCTTTATCATTGATCCCTCTTTCCACGCCATTAATGCGAAGAGATAAACCATGCGAACCTTTATATGTTTGTCCTGTTACATAGAAACCTAAACTGCTTTTATGCGATTCCGGTTTATTAGAAAAAACATTGGCAAACTCACTTCCCGATCCTCTGCCATGCGCAACGTAAGTGTTTCTTATTACTTTCATTTCTGCCAGATCAATTATATATAATCTCTTTTTGCAGGAAGACTGACTGAAATCTATAATAGAGATGATGTCGGGATTTTTTATTTTACCGGATTTACGCAGCTTGGCAAAACCCTGCCATGCGTATTGAAATGCTTTTTGATTAAGTCCCAATTCGTCTAATTGAAGACTATCATATAAAACCACAGCTTCTTTAATAATTGCAGAAGCCTCTAAGTCGGCATTACGACTATTTGCCTTCGAAACGAAAGGGGAAAAAATTAAGAGAGCCAGAGCACAATAAACAAAAACACTTTTCAACATGTTTCTCATTTCACAAAAGGGTTTTTCGAAATAAATATTGGATATCATTAACGGTCAGATATTCAAAAATAGTATGAGCGTGTAATGATATCAATACTTATACCGTATATATTTTATTGTTTGTTAAAATGGGAAAATTCCCGCGATAAGAATTAACCCTTAACAGGGGAAACCAGTCCAGAAATAAATCACAATTGTACCTTGCGGTTATGGAATATTTACTGATTATTTCGATTGTTATTCTTGTCGCCGGATTTATTCTACAATATAATACGCTTGCACGGATTGAAAAAAACTTCAAAGAGGATTTTCGAATTAATCGCGCAGAAATTGCTTCTCTTACAAAAGAGAATCGCGAGGAATTAAGAAACACATTAAGAGAAGTAAAAACAGAACTGGCAGATACACTTCGAGAAAGATTTGGCGCAATGGAAATTAAACAGATAGAATTAATTAACAGCACTGATAGAAAACTTGAACAAATGCGCGAAACTGTTGATGAAAAATTGACTAAAACATTAAATGAACGATTAGGTCAGAGTTTTGAACAGGTGAGCAAGCATCTGGAGACTGTACAAAAAGGTATTGGTGAAATGCAAACGCTTGCTGCAGATGTTGGTGGGTTAAAAAAAGTATTAAGCAATGTTAAAATCAGAGGTGGTATTGGAGAAACACAATTGGCGATGCTGCTTGAGCAAATGCTGGCGCCTTCACAATATGAAACAAATGTGCGTACAAAACAGGGAAGTACCGATGCTGTTGAGTTCGCCATTAAATTACCGGGAAGAGAAGATAATCAAATTGTTTATTTGCCCATCGATGCTAAATTTCCAAAGGATACCTATGAGCGACTTTTAATGGCTTATGATCAGGGCGCTTCTGAAATTATTGAAATGGCCAGCAGAAACCTGGATTCTACCATAAGACGCATGTCAAAAGATATCCGCGATAAATATATAGATCCTCCGCATACCACAGATTTTGCTATTCTTTTTATTCCGTTTGAAAGCATCTATGCAGAAGTAATCAGAAGAAGCGCTTTGGTGGATCAGTTACAGACAGAGTATAATATAACTATTGCTGGTCCCGCTACACTGGCGGCATTATTAAATAGTTTACAAATGGGCTTCAGGACCTTAGCGTTACAAAAACGTAGCAGCGAAGTATGGAGGATATTAGGAGCAATAAAATCGGAGTTTAATAAGTTTGGTGGATTATTAGAGAAAACCCAGAAAAACCTGCACACTGCCAGTGATGCGGTTGATGAATTATTAGGAAAACGAACAAGAGCTATTGACAGAACATTAAGAAATGTAGAAGCTCTTCCTGGAACAGAAGCGGCTGCTATATTGCCCGAAATATCTACGGATGATGAAAATTAAATGGTCCGGTATTTTATAGAAGAATAGAGTATATTTAAATTATCTTCATCAACTATGCCCCAGATTCCTAATAATGCCATTCGCCAGATACTGCTCCTCGGATTTATTATTGTTTTAGGATACATTTTATTTATTGAGTTAAAAACATTCTTACCGGCCTTTTTAGGAGCATATACACTTTATGTACTTATGCGTAAGTATATGTTTAGACTGGAAGAAAAATTCAGGTGGAAAAGCTCATGGGCTGCGGCCATGTTAATGTTTCTGTCTTTCCTGATCATCCTGGTACCTATTTTTTTTCTGGTGAATATGATTTCCGGCAAAGTAGGATATGCTATTCAGCATTCAGCTGATGTATTAACGGCCATCAAACAGTTTATACAGCGGTATGAACAATTATACAATCTTAATATTCTTACGCAGGAAAACATCATGAAAGTTACCAATTGGGTAGCGCAGTGGGCTCCCCAGATATTGGGCGGAACCGTTAATACTGTAATGACGATTGTTGTGATGTATTTTATTCTCTATTTTATGCTAACAGAAGGCAGAAAAATGGAATCTTCTTTTTATGGATGGGCGCCTTTAAAAGATGAAAACCTGTTGCTGTTAAGAAAAGATATGAATGGTATGGTACTGGCCAATGCGATAGGTGTTCCGGCCATTGCCTTATTACAGGGAGTGGTGGGTTTGGTTGGTTATTTGATTATAGGTGTTCCTGAACCATTTTTCTGGTTTGGTATTACGGCCTTTGCGGCTTTATTACCAGTAGTAGGTGCCGCATTAGGATATATACCTCTTGCTTTATTATTATTTGCTAACGGAGATAATATCCGTGCTGTAATTGTACTGATTTTTGGATTAGCTGTAATTGGCAGTGTTGATAATATATTTCGATTCTGGCTGGTCAAAAAGCTGGGGGATGTTCATCCTATGATTACTGTTTTTGGAGTAATTATCGGTGTAAACATTTTCGGATTTATCGGAATCATCTTTGGTCCTATTTTAATCTCTCTTTTTCTGATATTAATTAAAATCTACGCCAACGAGTTTAACATTCGGAGGAATTCAGTGTAATTTTTTGTAGGGCTTAATGATTCGCAGGGGATATTCACCCTTGTTTTTGGGCGTTTGATAACCCGATTAGATTTATTGATGCTGATGGAATGGCGCCTGAAGACTTTATCTATTTAAATAGAAAAGGACGGGAAATTCATCGAGAAGAAAATGATGAGCCCGACAGAACTTTTATTGTTAAAACTACCGACAAACAATCTGAGTTATATACTAAAGAACAGATTGACAGAGGTGAAGCGCCAGCAGTTAGCGGTATTAGTAAGGAGGCCGCTAAAATGACGGAAAGGGAAATTAGCAAAGGAAATATCACAGGGGATCATATGAATAACGTGGTTGAAATAGAAAATACTTCTACTATGAAAGATATGTACGGAAATGTCACAGGTGATAATGGAAGAGGCGGTACATCTGATGCGAATAATCGAATATGGTGGTACGGTAGGTAAAGACGGAACTGTAACGGCTGCTACTCCTGGATCTGTTGCAGATCCAACCAAGGATTGTCATGCTACAATTGAAATTACAACTGATAGAAATACCCGATCTACCTTTCACAGTCATCCAAGTGGAAATGTAGTTAATGCTCCACCAGCAGGTACAATTGGAGGTTCTACGACGACATATGGTTTTACACAAGGCCCTTCTTCAATAGATGTAAATAATGTTGGGAATAGAACAGGTTATGTTTTTGCAAGAGGTAATGGTACGGTTTACATTTATAATAAAACGGGCGTTGTTGCTTCAATGCCGGACAAATCTTTAAGAAAATAATATATGAAGCGAAATTCAATATTTATAGCCTTTCTTATTTTGTTGTCTAGTGAACGTGTGAGGGGGCAAAATTTTTTTGCTGAAAATGCAGGGATAGTTTATAGTTCATCGATTAATGATAAAGACAGTCTTATTAAGCAGAAATACATGATGATATGCAAAGAGTATATTGAAAATAATTATAGGCAGCGAAATATTCCTCTTATTTATATAGTTGCTGGTAAAGTTCCGGATAGTGTATCATCTTTTGAGTTGGCCTATGACAATTATATGGGTACTTCTGTACAGAATACTGATTATGGAAGAAATAAGAGATATGACAAACCCGGTATCCGAATTAAGGCATACTCTGATCGGGATGAATCAGAAAACTTTTTGAAGCTTTTGGATTATGGCATTAAAAATCTGAAGACGTTAAAAAGAATAAGGAAGAGTATCGTAAAGAAAAAATATTATGATCGACCGGATACTTTGTCTCTTAGTGATGAAAAGATTAAGGAGATATTAAACAGTGAAACTGCTTACAGAATTAAAGCTACCTTATCTCTGTAAAGATCAATCCAATCCATTAATCGATAATACAGCCCGGCAACGCCGGGCTGTATTATCGATTATGAAGCGTACGCTTTACGCCCTTTAGCATCTCGTATATAGGTATCTATTAAATCCAGGAGTGTCTTCTTTTTATCTTCTTCGAGCTGTTCGAGATCGTGCAGTCGTTGTAATGTTTTTTTATCAAATCCTTTGAGCATACGCTCGCCGCCGAGATGATAGATAGTTCCGATAAATTAAATATGAGAATGCCTGTACATAATTATCACCTAACATTACACTAATGTAAAAACATAATATAACTGTCCTAAAAATTATACCACTTTATTTACTATTTAACGCCTCCCAGATAATATCATAAACATCTGTAGCGATAAGGTGATCTTTTTGTTGCTGGTCTGTGATTAGTATAGGGTGATATTGTTGTTCTACGAATACACTTCCGTGTGAGCCTTTTACCAATGTGGCATCAAGTGGAATAACGTCCATTACATATCTTAATCCGAGTTTTTTGCGAAGCAACTTATATCCTGCTCTTGCCTTCGAAGTCATAAATAATTCAACAGGGTCATAGCCAGGTTTTTTGTGAATATCTACAGCTCTGGCATAATCAGGTGCCACAGCATCGTCGAGCCAGAAATAATAGGTGAACCAACTGTTTTGATCGGCAATAAGAATAATATCTCCTGCTCTTTCATGATTGATATGATATTCTTGTTGAGCTTCACGGTCTAATACTTTTGCCACCCCTGGGATGTCTTTTACCAGGATTTTTATCTGATTGTAAACCGATGGATCATTTATATAAATATGGGCGACCTGATGATCTGCCACAGCAAATGCTTTTGAAGCACCTGCGTCTAATAACTCTAATCCTCTTTCTACTCTGATGCCTAGTAAATTGTTTTTTCTTAAAATCCTGTTGATGTGAATGGGATTGCTTACCGGTGAAATGCCATATTCCGATAGCAAAATGATGTTTGCATTTTTAGATGAAAAATGTTTGATAAGATGTTCAACCACCGTATCAATTTCCCGTAAGTGAGTGGGAATTTGCTCAGCATCAGGACCATATTTCTGTAAACAATAATCGAGGTGAGGTAAATAGATCAATGTAAGAGTCGCATCGTATTTTTTATCTGTATAGATAGCGGCATCTGCAATCCATTGAGTAGACTCAATATCAGCACCAGGTCCCCAGAATTTGAATAATGGAAACTGTCCCAGTTCGCGTTGCAGTTCATCGCGTAAAGAGGCAGGATGCGAATAACAATCGGGCATTTTTCTGCCATCGGCCAGATAATTGGGACGGGGAGTAACTGCATATTCAGCAGAAGAATACATATTGTACCACCAGAACATTTTGGAAGTGGTAAAGGAAGGATCTATTTTTTTGGCTTTCTCCCATATTTTTTCCCCCTGCACAAGTTTGTTTGACTGCTTCCAGAATTTAATTTCTGCATCGCGATGATCGTACCAGCCATTACCTACAATACCATTTTCTGAAGGCCACTTACCGGTAAGATATACGGACTGGGCTGTGGTGGTGACTGCTGGTAAAACAGGAGCAATAGTTTGCAGGTGCCGATTTTTTATATAAGATGAAATAAATGGTGTGTGTTCTCCGATGAGAGAAGTAGATAAACCAACAATATCAATAACAACAGTTTTTTTCATCTTAATATTTTTTCAGTTAAATATCATTACCCGCGCATCCATTAATTAATGCTGTCCCGTTTCTTACAAAATTATGCGACCCACATCAAAAATGATGTGTAGCCTTTGCTCAACTAGAGCAAACGATTATGGTTAGGATAGTTAGTGGCAGGTACGGATATAAAATACTATCGGCCTTCTGATGGTGTTTGTTTATTAATGACATCTATTACCCATAATAATTCTCTGCTAATAGACTCACTGATGGGCAGTTTCAAATTTTCAGGTAAGACACCCCATGTATAAGTTTCTACTTCGAGGTGGAAAGTAAAAGGTTCACGTGCGTGAATAGCCAGCACTTGCTCAATCTCATCGTTGGTGGACTGTAAAACGCCATAATCACTGATAAATAACGGCACATGAAAATGTGCACGCCATTCCTTTACATTGGGATTATTTCCATCTTCAATCGCGGGTGACATATCTACATATCTGATTAGCTGACCATCATTTTTCTGTGCAACTACCTGATGCAAATAGTTAGGTTCATCAAACTGTTTAAAAGTGTTAATTATTTCTGTGCGTTTGGCTGAATTTTGTGGTAAAGCTGCTTTCAGGGCTGCGCTGATCTGAATTTTTCCTGTTTTAATACCAAGCGCTTTCATCTCTTCTATCATTCTATAATGATCTTCATATCCTACAGCAAAATGGCAAACATCATAACATACTTGTATATGTTCTCTTATTGAAGCTGCTGCAGTATCTTCATTGTAGCCATATTTTTCCTGTAGAAATACAATACCCATAGGAAGAAGGTACTGTATATACCATTGCAGAAACTCTTTACCGTCACCTAATAAACCATCCGGTTCGGGCTCCATGTCAATATGAATAAGCTTTCCGGTTTCTGCTTTTATTTTGATCAATGCATCAACTACCTGCAAAATGTTTTTGGTAGCAGTTTCGTATACTCCCGGAAGATCTTCTTCTTTATGCCAGAATTTATAAGATAACGTATTGGTAGAAATTCCACCATCAAGTTCTTCCGGTAATAATTTACAAAGTATGTGGGCTAATCGGATAGTATAATTAACCCGGTCGGCTGTTAGCCAGTCAGGTGCGTGCACTTTATCTTTTACTACTGAATCATGAAAACTTCCATAAGGAAATCCATTCATGGTAAATATGTAGCAGTTGTTTTCGCTCAGCCAGTGCTGAAAGATTTCCAGAGTATCATTTTTTTCTAATTCGATACTCGCAGCATTGGCTAAGCGTAGCCCGATAGCAAAAGGTTCAAGCGGAGATACTTGCTGCTTTATTTTAGGTACATGCAACTTTAATTGTGTAAAATGATCATCCCAGGTTTCACCGGTATGTATATTGGTGCAATAAGTAAGATGTCCTAAAGTTGTTTGCATAAGTAAATTTTATAGAGTCTTTAGCCAATTGCTGGCTTTGCGAAGAAGTTCAACATCAAGTTCATGCACTTCTTCACCTTTGCCTATTGCCAGTAAAAGCATGATTGTTAGTTTTCCACCCAGATGCTCGCGGAACTCATTTAACCCTTTTAATATCTCACTGTCATCGTTTGATACATCCATAAATGGATGTGTGATATCGAATCCGAGGGCAGATAAAAGACCCACAATATGTTTGGCGTCTTTTTCTGTTAGCCTACCTGAAACAAATGAATAGGCGCTGTCTAAAGCTATACCCATAGCTACTGCTTCACCATGACGAATGGTAAAGTCAGAAAGTTGTTCTAGTTTATGTGCGCTCCAGTGCCCAAAATCCAACGGACGGGATGAGCCCATTTCAAATGGATCACCTGAAGCAATATGATCAAGATGTAGTTTAGCGCATCGCTTAATTAAATATTGCATTGCCTGTTTATCACGTTGCGATAAAAGCTGTGCATTTTCTGATAGCCAGAAATAAAAGTTTTCGTCTTTAATCAGCGCAACCTTAACGGCTTCCGAAATGCCTGATCTCCATTCCTCTGTTATAAGTGTGGTGAGAAAATGATAATCATTAAAAACCGCCACGGGTGGAGTAAAAGCACCGAGAAAGTTCTTTTTACCATGATAATTGATGCCATTTTTTACCCCTACTCCTGAATCATTTTGAGACAGCACCGTTGTTGGAATACGAATATGTCTGATGCCTCTGTGCGATACAGCAGACACATATCCTACTAAGTCCAATACAGAACCGCCACCTATGGCAACAATATATGAGTGTCTGTCAATACCATGCTCATCTACTTTATCCACTAACTGGTAAAATAGCTGCTCGTTGTTTTTGGATTGCTCTCCACCGGGAACAATAAATAGTTCTTCTATAAGAGAAAAAGCTGTTTCGTTAGTAAAATACTTACGAATGTCCTGCTCAAGTTGTGGGTGATTTTTTGCTACTCCCTGATCAATTACAAAAAACAGTTTTTTTATAACGTCAGTCTGTTGTTCTTTTAGAAAATCACTTAGGGTTTTGTTATTCTCTTTAAAAAGATGCTCTGTAAAAAAGACTTTATAGTCGAATTTTACGGTAAAGGTCTGCTGTAAATACTCCATTTTATCACCTGCTCTATTAATCTTAATCGATTGATAAAATTAAGCATTTAAATGGTAGAGCGGACAAGGATTTGACCGTCGGAGTATTAAGTAACAGCAAAAGCTCTTGACAGGAAATAAGAAATCGGTAAAAGAAGGATAATTATGCTCGAAAAAACCAGATCATTAAAAGCCGCAGCCCAGGTGGCATTCATTAGGATTAACCCTAAAACTCCACTCTTAACAGCCTTGCCTATCCGTTCTCCGTCGGGTTTGCTGATGGCACTTTGCAATGAAGGAAAAATAAAAAGGCTGAACATTAAGGCCAAGGGTAAAGATTTTGTTAAAGTGTGATTCTGATAGGAGATGACCAATATGGTGGTCAGTACGATAGCATATAGAATCGCGGCAAAATATAATGTTTTACGTTTTCCGCCATGTACTTCTCCTCTGCTGATCATCGTAACGGCAGCAATATAAATTATAGGAACAAATGCTAATTGCCAGAAATGCTGAATTCCATACCCTGTAATACTCATACCCAATAAGAGATTCAGTCCCCGGCAGGCGCCCATATTAAGAGGCCCCAAAAATTTACTGTGTTTAGTCCATTTATCATAAATGACAGCTCCTATTGCAATACCCAATGCAATTTTAGCAGCCTGAGAAGAAAAAAGAGAAAACAATCGAATATTGCTAAACTGTAAGCCTATTGTTTCTGAGAGTGCTGCAGCTACAACACCAATAATAAGCAGGATGATACCAAAAATAGCAGCAGACTTTTTACTGATTAATCCGCTGGGTATGGGTCGCTCGGGACGTTCAATTTTATCCAGTTTGGCATCAAAAACATCATTCAGCACAACACCTCCACCGTACAATCCTATTGTTGATAGTATCAGTAAACCAATCAGTTTCATCGTATTGGGATTAAACTGCTCTATCATTAATTTTCCTAATGAGGCATGTTCTTGTAATCCGAAAGTTACACTGATCAAAGAGCCTGCAATAGCAATACCTGCCAGCACATCGCTGATGGAGGTGATAATATTCGGGATGCGCATAAGGCGCAGGTAGCCAATAAATTTGTTCACGCTTATGTAATTATAATCGAATTTTTGTCGATCCTGGGTTGTTGTCCACCACGCAAAATAGTGTTTCCGCTGAACTTTTGGCTTTGATCTACATCTTTTACTACAGAAAAGTCTGCTTCATCAATTTGTCCGCTTTGTGCAAAAGCTGTTATAGCGTTCTGATAAGTCACCAGTTTAATTTGTTCGTCGCTGATGCCTTTTGCTTTCATCAGCGCGGCTGTTTTGGGTACGGCTAAAGGATCGCTGATGCCCCAATCGGCAGCAGAATTAACCATTATATTCTGTGAACCGTATTGTTTCACGACCTCAACCATTCTTTCGTTACCCATTTTTGTGAAAGGATAAATGGTAAATGCAGCCCAAAAGCCACGATCAAGGACTTCTTTTACTGTTTCTTCGTTATTATGATCAACAATGACCATAGAAGGATCCAGGCCATGCTCAAGGGCAATATCCATACTGCGTGAAGTGCCTTTCTTTTTATCGCGGTGCGGAGTATGAATCTGCACTGGTAAACCAGCTTCTTTTGCTAACTCTAACTGTAGTCTGTAGTATTTTTCTTCTGCTGCAGTCTGATCGTCAAAACCAATTTCGCCGATACCCACAACTCCTTCTTTGTATATAAATAGAGGAAGAATTTCCATTACCTGTTCTGCCAGTGCTTCATTATTTGCCTCGCGCGAGTTCAGGCCAATCGTGCAATAATGTTTAATACCAAATTGCGAAGAGCGAAATCGTTCCCAACCTAACAGACTACTATAATAATCTCTAAACGTATCCACTCCGGTACGCGGCTGACCCAGCCAGAATGCCGGTTCAATAAGCGCTACCACACCGGCATCAGCCATCGCCTGATAGTCATCGGTAGTTCGTGAAGTCATATGAACATGCGGATCAAAAAAACGCATGCCTTTAATGGCATCAAGATAAATGGTTTCTTTTGTTCCGGGTTCCAAATCCTTTTCTGAAAGGTTATTACTGCAACACATAGTCTTTTATTTTTTTCGCCAACACCTCCCAGTTAAGTTTACCGGATTGTATGTCGGAGAGTTGAGAAATAGGGATTAAATCTTTTGCGGGTGGATAATTGCTGCTGTACGCTGCAAGCGCTGCTGCATCTTTTTCCAAAGGATCAGAAGATGCAGCAACTTTTCGGAGATCCGGGAAAAGGCGCTCATCAATGAAGGGTCCCATACATCTCCACAACTGGATGGGAACAGCTCTATTAGCAGCCCATCTTTCATGAGCATAATCTGATAATGTTTCTGCCAGTTTAAGGTTAGCTCTTTTATCTATACCTATTATTTGCTCGATAGGTTTTTCTGTAAAGAATGCTTTTAATACCAACTGATTCCAGGCTGCGTCATCGAGATTTTCAGATGCATATGGATTATAACACATAATCGATTCCAGCACATCTCCTATATTATTTCGAATTCCTTCTGCACAGCGATTTTTCCATAACTCCGGATAGTCAAGCACGGGAAGCGCAGAATATAAAGCGATCAATTCATTCATCTCACCAGTCAGGAACAGATTTTCAATATGCCTGAAATATTTGTCCTTATCAGATGAATCCAGATGCATTAGTAACCATACCCTGCTTAATCTGTCAATACTCCAGTTGTTAATAGTAAATCCGGCACGAGCCGATTGAACAGCAATAATATCTTCTTCTGAAACTTTTATAAATGATTTTCCTGTTTTGCGCGGCAGTGAAACAAATGCTATATTAAAAGAAGTTCCTGTACTGGCCGACTTTTCCAGGAGCCACTGGTAAACAGCAGCATCTGTATTTTTTTTTATAATACCTGAAAGAATATCCTTTAGCATTTCGTAAAATTAACACATTTCCTTCTTTGCGATAAGGACATACAGTATGATAAAGATCATGTTGTATGTTTAATGACTATTAACTTATCTCTTAACATTTCATTAATAGTATAAGCAATACCCCCCATTCCTAAACCTGAGGCATCACGTCCTCCGAAAGGCATCCAGTCAACACGAAAAGCTGTATGATCATTTACGATGACAGCATTGGCGTTTAACTGTTCAATGCAATAAAAAGCCTTGTCGATGTTGGCCGTAAATATAGAAGATTGAAAATGCATATTGGAATTGTTTGCCTGCTCTATGGCATCATCCAGATGTTTATAAGTATAGATGCAGATTACCGGACCAAAAATTTCGTGTGTTGATACGCGATCGTTTTTAGAGGGATTAAGAAGAAGAGTGGGAGCATAACAGGTTTCTCCGATTTTTTCTCCTCCGCATAAAAGAGTAGCGCCATTTTCTACAGATTCGGTAACCCATTCATGTACCCGGTCTATCTCTTTTGTGGAGATAAGCGGACCTACTTCTGTGGTTTTATCGAGTGGGTTGCCTACTCTTATCTTTTTTGCAGCTTCCGTAATTTGGGCTATGATATTGTTGCTGTTTAATTCAGGAATAAACACTCGTTGAACGGAAACGCATACTTGTCCGGCATGATAAAATCCTCCTTTTATAATTGCAGGAATCAGTGTTTTTATATCTGCATCCGGTGCAGCAATCAAAGGTGCAATTCCACCGTGTTCCATACCACATCTTGTGCCGGGCGCGAGTTTTGAGCGAAGATGCCAACCAACTTTAGCAGAACCTATAAATGATAAATATGCAACACGTTCATCGGTGGCTATTTTTTCAGCAATAGTATTGTCACATATTAAGCACTCACACCATCCTTCAGGTATGCCTGCTTCTTTCAACAGTTCAATAAAACGTATACAGGATAAGGGAGTTGTTGAGGCTGGTTTAATAATTACCGGACATCCTGCGGCAATTGCTGTTGCTGTTTGATGTACAACCAGATTAAGAGGATGGTTAAAAGCACAGATGGCAAAAACAACACCAATAGGTTCTTTAATAACAAATGCGGTGCGATTTTCGGATGAGGCTGTTAAACCCATAGGAATCTGTTCGCCTTTTATCTGAGAAATATGCTGAGCCGCAATTTTAACGCTGTTAATGGCTCTTTCAATTTCAATTTTTGAATCGATATAAGGCTTACCTCCTTCTAATATAGCATTTGTCGTAAGGTCTTCCAGTTGATCTGTCATTAGTTTTGCAACACGTTCCAGGATCTTTATCCGCTCATGTGCCGGCAACCATTTATCGCGAGTATGAAAAAGCGCATAAGCCTTTTCTAATAGCTTATGCGCTTCTTCCAATGTATTTTCTTTTATTTCTTTAATAAGTTGTTGATCGTAAGGTGAAAATACTTTTAGCATCACCAAATTTACAACTAATCGATTTTTTTGATGGAACCACTTCCTGCAATTTTAGTTTCCGTTTTGGGATTACCGGCGTAAAGGATATCTCCACTACCCGCAATTTTTGCTTCAAGTTTTTCTTCCGCCGCAACTTCTGCATTACCGCTACCCGCAATCTTTATAATAGCTTCACGTGTTTTAAGTGCAACAGCTTTTATATTTCCGCTGCCTGCGATGGACGCTTTGATTTCACTCGCTTCTCCTTCTAATAAAATATCACCACTACCTGCAATGGATGCTTTTACAGAAGGCGCTTTAATGGAGAGTTTAATATTTCCACTGCCAGCAACACTTACATCCATATCCTCATCCGCAATAATTTCATTTTCTCCTGTAAGATTCCCCGATCCGGCTGTAGATAGTTTATTATATATAGGTGCGGTAATAAAAACATTTACTCCTTTTGTTGATTGAATATTATATTTATTCGAGGTGCTGATTTTTAAAATTTTATTTTCTACATCTGTTTCTACGTATGGCAATAAATTTTCGTCAGACTCAACTTTTACCTGAAACTCATCACCTGTCGTGATATGCACATTAAATACTCCTGAAGTGCTAACACCTTTAAAATCTGCATGTTGACGTGTTTCGGTACTGATCTCACCATTGCCTTTTATTTTTTGTCCCTTTATGTAATTACAGGAAATCAGGCTTATACAGAGAAGGTTTAAAGCAAGAAACTTAATCATAGCTGGTTGTTTTTATATATGACTTAATGCCCGATAAAAAGGTTACAGTCAATGACCAGAATTTTTTACTTATCACTTTATAAAAAGCGGATTCTTGGAAATTCTACTCCTGGCTACTTATAGAACAATAAATGAGTTTGTTTATGTTTAAAAGTGCAGGCTTGCCTGAATCACATCATTACCAGGATAATAATATTCTTATGATTTATTATCCTGGTAATGTCAAGCTACAATGATAAATGAATTAATACCAGATAAAGTTATCTGTCGGAAGAGGGTGTTTTTCTAACTTTTTCTTCGTCACCGGGATTTACATGAGGAGGTACACCTCCTTTTTTCAACCCATCCAGTTCCGTTAACTGAGGATCTGATTTGCTGCCTTCTTCAGCTTTCACGTCCTCCTGATGCTCTGCGGCGCTATCGTTCTCAGTCCTATTCCTAATAGATTCAGTTCTTTCATCAACAAAATCCCTATTCTCCGTTTTACCTATGTTTTTTTGATCTTTTTCCATAACAAGTTTTTACAACCTATTTTGCAAATTCTGAGCCAGCTAACTCATAAATTCCCAGGCACTTATCCAAGTATTATTCTCCATGGTCCACTTGATAAAGTTGTCATAGAAGGGATGCTGTGAAAGGGTTGAGCTGTCACCAACAACGACAAGTTTTTTCCTCGCTCTGGTCATGGCCACGTTCATGCGACGTATATCGGCGAGGAAGCCAATTTTACTTTCGTTATTACTTCGTGTTAATCCGATATACACAATATCTCTTTCCTGTCCCTGAAAACTGTCGATAGTATTTATAGAAATGGAGCCTGAATAAGAACTGTAGAGCGTTGAATTTTTAAATAAATCCTGTAGTAGCATGACCTGCTGTTTGTAGGGCGATATTACAGCTATGGAAGGAAAATTTTCTTTCGTGAAATGATACTTGAGAGAACTATCAATAAAATCGCTCAAATGCTTAAAAAGAAAATGTGCTTCTTCTGTATTGATAAGACTAGTTCCTTCCTGTTTTTCTTCGAATCCACAGCCGGCTGTATCTATAAAACTAATAGGCGTATCTGTTTCAAATAACAAATGCTTTGCTACAGATTCGCTAGCCTTTAGTTTGTTTCCATAAAAAACAGAAGAAGAGTAGTGCATAATCATTTCATTCATTCGGTATTGCTCGTTAAGCAACACTACTGATTGAGGGTGAAGAGCGACTGTTTTTTCTAATAAGGTAGTGGCTAATCCTTCTTTTGCAGCCTGTTCTGATTTAATGGTTGGAGGAAGCTGAAAGTGATCTCCTGCCATAATCAGTTTTTTGCCTTTTAATATAGGAATCCAACAGGCTGGTTCAATAGCCTGACCGGCCTCATCAATAATCACACTATGATATTGCAGATGACGAACACTAAAATGATTTGCACCAACAAGTGTAGCGGTGATAATATCTGCTTTGTCAAGAACATCGGTTGTTATATACTGTTCAAGTCTATCAACTTCTTTTAATATTTTATGCGCTTCATCAAATAAAGCCTTACGCTGCTCCCGTTCTGCTTTGCCAAAACTTCTTTTGTATTTATGAGCAAGACTACGGTATTCGTTAGCTTGTTTTTTTAATCTTTTAATTTCTTTTATACTGTTATGCTGTTGCATTCTGCTGTCCAGGGTAAGGCTTGCAAGATTTTCTGATACCCTGACAGGATTGCCTATTCGTACAACATTTAAACCTAAACAAGAGAGTTTATCAGCCAAAAGATCTACAGCTGTATTACTGGGTGCTACAACTAATATTTTTTGTTTTTCCTGCTGATGAAGTGCTTTTATCGCCTGCACCAGTGTTGTGGTTTTTCCTGTTCCGGGAGGTCCGTGAATCACAGCAATTTCGCTTGCCGAAAGTATTTTATTTACTGCTTCATTTTGAGAAGCGTTTAAAGAGGGAGATTCATAATAGGTAGATATTGAATTAAAAGCAGTTGGTTTATTACCCGTTAAAACCTGTAGGAGATGGTTTTTTTCGTATTGAACAGCACTTTGTTTTAAAGCGTTGAGCATTTCATCATAACTGATTTCGTCAAATAAAAGATCAATACCAAGTTTACCATCTCTGGTCCACTCGGGTAATTCATCAATGCGCAGTGTGAGCTTAAGCTTATTACCACTTTGATGAGTGACGATACCTTCTTGCCTCCACTCCTTAGGCTGATGATTTGAAAACAACGCTGCTGATGAACCAAAACGAAACTGATGGGGAGCATCATGATTAGTTGTGCGTTCTATTTCAATAGAAAGATAATCTCCTCTGGTTATTTCAACATCTTTAATGGCAACAGGATACCATGATAGGCCATTAAGCTGACGTTGGCGAACAGAAGATTGTTCAATGAACTGTTTATATGTTTCACGATCTGTTTGTCGTTCGATCTTTAGTAAGTGCTCTAAATGCTTAAAATAATCCATTCGTATATTAAAACGAAATTCTGGTGTATGATGATTGCTTAATTACAAAGATGTGTATTATTCACCAAATAAAATTTCTTTCGTTTATACGGAGATCTTACAATTCAAAACCTCAATGCATCTTTCTATGCCTGAATAAAAATGTATAAAGCATTTGTTTTTTAAGATGATAATTGTGTAATCTATTATTATATCTAATTTTTGATTTAATGGCATTAAGATAAATACGCCATCCGGGAATCTCTTTTTCTAATAAACAATTATAAAAAGAATACTATTTTCTAAGCTATTGTACAGGGTTTAATTCAGGCGCACGAATCAGTAAAACAAACGATTAATATATATAAGACATTTATTGATGGTTTTGCGATATTCTCTCCTGTGCTCATCTGAAGGATAATTAATAACATTGTAAGTAATTCCAGACCGATTCTTTGATATGAAGTGAAGTTGTTTTCTTTTGAGAAGAAGCTTATCATAATGGTCTCTTTCCATATGTGTAAAATTAAATAGTCAACGATGAAGAAAAATTGCTTGTTAATTTGTCTGTTATGCAGCTCGTTTATTTTGGAGGCGCAAAAAAATGAAGTGAAATATCTTCAGAATAGAGCTCCTCTTCGTGCCAATCCTTATATTAATTTGCCTCTTGGACATATAAAGCCTAAAGGCTGGCTCAATAATCAGTTAGTAAAAATGAAAAATGGCCTTACCGGTCAGTTAGATGATCTGTATCCTATTGTATTAGGGAATAGAAATGGCTGGCTGGGTGGTGATGGTGATGTGTGGGAACGTGGCCCTTACTGGCTTGACGGACTGGCCCCTCTGGCCTACATACTTGATGATGAGGCTTTAAAAAAGAAACTTCAGCCATGGATTGAATGGTCTCTCCAAAACCAACAACCAGATGGTTATTTTGGTCCGGTACCTCCTGAAGTAGAACCGGAAGATGAACCATTTATTCAAAGGGGGCGTGCCAATGACTGGTGGCCTAAAATGGTTATGCTCAAAGTACTGCAGCAGTACTATATGGCTACCGGAGATAAAAGAGTGACAGATTTAATGACAAAATATTTTAAATATCAACTAAAAACTTTGCCGCAGACTCCTCTGGGTCATTATTCCTGGTGGGGCTCGCAGCGTGGGGCTGATAATTTATTAGTGGTATACTGGTTGTATAATATTACAGGTGAGTCTTTCCTGCTGGATCTGGCAAGTATAATCCATCGGCAAACATATGATTGGACAAATAGCTTTTTGTATTCAGGTGATTTATATACCACCTATAAATTTCATGGTGTTAATCTGGCTCAGGGGATAAAATCTCCCGTAATTTATTATCAGCAGAACAATGATGAAAAATATTTAAAGGCCGTTGATAAAGCGTTTCATGATATCAAATTGTATCATGGACAGGTGCAGGGAATGTATGGTGCAGATGAATTTATGAGCGGAAACGATCCTGTTCATGGATCAGAATTCTGCACCGCAACAGAATTGATGTATTCGCTCGAAAATATGATCACAATAACAGGCAATGTGAAGATGATGGATCATCTTGAAAAAATTGCTTATAACGCCCTGCCTACGCAGGCGACTGATGATTTTATGGCCCGGCAGTATTATCAACAGGCTAATCAGGTTTGTGTATCTAGAGAAAACAGGAATTTTAATCAGTCTCACGACGGAACAGACAACTGTTTTGGAGTATTAACGGGCTACCCCTGTTGTACAACAAATATGCATCAGGGTTGGCCAAAATTTGTTCAAAATCTATGGTTGGCAACAGATGATAATGGAATAGCTGCTTTGGTTTATGGTTCTTCAGAAGTAAATACAAAACTTCCGGATGGTACACCAATTTCTTTCGTTGAAGAAACTGATTATCCATTTGGTGACAAGATTAAGTTTACTTATAAAGGTAGCGCGAATGCTATTTTCCCTTTTCATGTAAGAATTCCTTCCTGGTGTGAAAATGGAGAAGTTCGCGTGAATGGAGATCTTTTGTATAAGGTTAGAGGAGGACAAATAATTAAGATCAGCAGAAAATGGAAAAAGAGCGATGTAATAGAATTAACGTTCCCAATGCAAATTAAAACAGATAGATGGTTTAATGTAACGACAGGTATTGAAAGGGGGCCATTAGTATATGCTCTCAAAATCGAAGAAGATTGGAAAAGAGTAAAAAATGAAAAAGATCATGAAGCTTATGGTGATTATTGGGAAGTTTATCCAAAAACTCCATGGAATTATGGACTTTGGGAAGGTGCTATGAAAGACGTTAGCAATAATTTTGAAGTTATTCAGGTTAAAAAAGCAGGAAACGAGCCCTGGAATCTTGAAAATGCTCCCATAGCTATCAAGACAAAAGGAAAAAGAATTGCTGACTGGAAAATGTACAATGGAAATACCGGTACTGTTTTTTACAGTACGTTTGAACATACAGCAAATGAAAAAGTAGAAGACATTATCTTAATTCCTTATGGATGTACTACTTTAAGGGTTAGTCAGTTTTCAGTAGTAAGATAGTTCAGGAAATATTGTTGAAAAGGCAACGACAATATTGTTCTCTTAATATAAGATCATTTTGAATCGTATATAATAGTTAACAGATAGGTCGTTGCCTTTTAATTTAGAGTGATGATTTGTAAAGTGAAATTGCTTCTGTATTGAAGCCGGTCTGCCAACGCCTATAAGTACTAATGATTATTCACACCGGTAATGTGTATATGTAACACTGTTCGAGCCATTCATATCCGTTATACATTAAGCTGATATAGGCTTTATATATCATAAAAAACCATTCACCTCAGGAAGTATGTTCAAGCCGTTGATATGTATCCTATGTTAAATAGTCTGGTTTTATATATAGTATTAATGATTATTCACACCGGTAAATATGTATATAACACAGTTAGAGCGATTGTTATCTGTTTCACATTAAGCTGATATAGACTTTTGTTTTTCATCAATGATTATTGGTTGACTTGATACGCGAAGTAAAGAAATTCAGGTTCTTAATTTTATAATGTGTGAGTGAAGAGTATAGGGTCTAAAAAAAGATAGTTTGCTTGCCAGAGCACTTTGAGTTTAATTGTTGTTTTGTTTATAATTTTTTCAATGTTTGAGTAAGCATACAGCAGACCTTCTTACAACAAGCTCTTGTGAATAAGAATTTTGAGTGGCGGTATTTCAGTAACGATGATAGATAAACACCGTATTCTACAAATACCAATATTAATAGGGAGATTTTAATTCCAGTTCCTTATAATTAATAAAAATATTGATCTCGCCCATTGCATACGGGCCAATCTCGTAGGGAACATAATTAAAGCCTATTCCTTTTCCGGTAATATAAAAGTTGTTGTTTGGACTAATCTTATTGTCGAAAAGACCAGCCTGTTGAAGTGAATCCTCGTCTTTTAAACCATACTGTTTACGAAAGTTCTTTTCAAGTAACTGTTGTAATAAAGGTTCTTTTTCTACAGGAATTACATCTGATAATTCAATTCTTTTCTTTTTTTCCAGGTCAAAACACAAATAGGTGGTTCCGTAATTTCCATGGGCGCCACCTGTATAAGAAAAATCAAATTTTGCAAGTGAAAGAAGATTTCCACCAGCGTAACAAATCATAATATCTTCTTCTATTTCCATTGAAAAAACAGAAGGCATTTCTTTTATTTCGTTTTCAGTGGCTTTGGCATGATCCTTCTGATAAGCATTAATAACTTTATTTTTTTCTCTTGTGAGGAGGGATTCTATTTCTTCATTTTTCTTTGTTTTTTCCGAAAAAAGACTTTTGATCTCATTTTTTAAGAAAGCTGTACTTTCAGATTTACTATGGGGCCACACTGTCGCTGCACTGAAGCTTGCCTGTGGTGAAGCAGCTAAGTCGGGACGTAATTTTTTGTTTTCGTATACATGTACATAGGAATATTTACCAGGCGTGATGGTCGCTTCAAAAGGTAAAGAAGGAGCTTCATTGCTTTTTTTCCATTCTCCTATTGCGAGATTTTCCTGAATAGTAAATGTAAACAACTCATTATCTGTAAGAGTAGAAAAAGCGGTTACACGAATAGTATCTCCCGGATTATCGCCATTAAAATAAATAGGCTTTTGCTGTGTATTATAATAATAGTACCCTCTGTAATTGGTTCCGGCTTTA
>CAZQIQ010000014.1:0-15718 GCA_964593835.1 uncultured Chitinophagaceae bacterium | reverse complement strand
GAACTTTTTTGTAAAATATTTTTTGTTCAATTTTATCAATTTTTCCGCTTAAAACTTTATACCAACTGATCTCTTCCTGAGAAAAAGCCAACTGCGT
Source organism: uncultured Chitinophagaceae bacterium (assembly GCA_964593835.1). Classification (GTDB taxonomy): domain Bacteria; phylum Bacteroidota; class Bacteroidia; order Chitinophagales; family Chitinophagaceae; genus Flavitalea. The sequence continues at coordinate 15,621 of CAZQIQ010000014.1, read as the reverse complement.
AAATAAACAGAGCAGAATAATGATAAAATTTTTCATAAACCAAATATACACGCTGCCTGATTATTTTCATAACGGGGTATTCGATATCTGTATCATATGCCTTTGTTCATGGGCAATAAAAAATCTGAATGTATCTCCGAGCTTTAACCTGATTAACCTACTGATAGAAGTGGCGATCCGTATTTTATTAAGGTCCGCTGTTTTGGATATCTGTAAAAGATTAAGCAGAATATGCTGATCTGCAATAAATTGTCGTAGTGCTGCTTTTCCGTCAACTTCTTTGTTGGGAATGGCTACTTTCATGGTTTTCATTTTGTTTTTGATAACTCCGTTTTTTGGACTCATCATTTTTGTGAAATAATTACCGAACCACCCCGGCTTAAACATTTGTTTATCCATCACCGTTTCGCTTTTATGAATATTGTTTTCTATCTCTTTGAGGTAATGACGGGAATAAAAATTCATATGAGCAAGGATTTGAGCTATACTCCATTGCTGAGGATCAGGTTGCATTTGTAATTGATTAGCGGGAACATTTTCCAGCCGGCTTGCCTGGAGAATAATTGTTCTGACGTCTTCCATTAAATTGTCGAGCAGGGACTGACTGCTAATTGTTTTCATGCTGATAATTTTAGTCAAAGCTCACTATTCAATTACTGCAAATAATTGGTATTTACCATGAATTATATTCTGACCGACCCCAGTAGTTTACTGAAGTTGGTAGCATCCATACCCAGATAAGATGCTAGATATTTATGAGGAACAAGGTTGAGAATATGGGGGCTGCGTGCGAGGAGTGTTCTGAACTTTTCTTCGTTTGAAAAACATTGCAATTCAACCTGTCTGAATAGGACACCTTTTAATATAAAAGCCGTAAGCGTTAAGATCATTTCCTGTATAACCGGATATCTTTTCATTAAAACAGAGATTTCTTCGTAGGAAATTCTCAGAAAACGACTGGCTGTCAGCGTTTCCATAAAATATTCAGAAGGCGTTTGCGTAAGAAAACTGTCGGCTACACCACTAAAAGAAGGAGGATAGGTGAAAACAATTGTCGCCTCTTTATTGTCACTGGTAAGATAAAATGCTCGCTGAACACCCTCAAGAACAAAATAAAGATATCGTTCTTTTTCTCCTGCAGCAGTGAGTATGGTTTTTCTTTTAACAGTCAGCAGTTTCCATCCTTTGGTTAGAGCCTCTAAAGGTTCTTCTTCCAAAGGAAATAAACTTTTGATATATGCAATAAGGAGATCTTCTTCCATAAATTGTAGAACACAGCTACCAAATTAATTAAATTTGATTAATGGCAAAAGAACATGTTTATAACATAAAAACTGTATGGACCGGTAATACTGGTTTTGGTACAAAAGATTATAAACAATATAAACGCGACCATGTAATATCAGTTCAGCATAAACCTGAATTATTACTTTCCGCAGATCCTTCTTTTCGTGGAGACCCCAATAGATATAACCCTGAGGAATTGTTGGTAGCTTCATTATCCAGTTGCCATATGTTATGGTATCTGCATTTATGTGCAAATGCAGGGATCTTTGTTGCTGAATATGCTGATGACGCGAGCGGAGTAATGATGGAAAACAATAACGGATCAGGAAAGTTTTTATCTGTAACTCTTCATCCCGAAGTACATATATGTGACATATTACAGAAGGAGAAAGCGGAATTATTACATACTGAAGCCTCTCGATATTGTTTTATTGCAGCATCAGTAAATTTTCCCGTGTATTACAAACCAGTAATTAAGATGATTTAATACTTTCCTGAGTGCTTCTTTTTAGTGCGTTCTTGTACAAACACAAAACTGCTATTACTGATCATTCTACGTAATTAAAACAGACTTCAGTTCTTTTAATAAAAGAAAAAGGCCGGATAGACATCCAGCCCGCGTTTAAAATCCAATATCCTATGAAAAACCTGCACTATCATTACCCAAAGCGTGCCAAATCCTAAACCATTGACTGTCTTGAGTTTTAGAAGATTAATGCTGACAAAACGTTCCCCTGCCGGGAATTTTTATATCGAATTGGGAGATTAGTCACTATTGGTAAAAGAAACCTTTTACTCCCTGTTGTCTAGTGACGCGGTTTAACATTAATGAAAAAAAGGTTTATGCTATTAGCAGAAAATAGCGAGATTTTCCTGATTGAGTTGAATAAAAGACTGGTTTAATTTGTTAGGAAACCTATAGCAAAAATGGTTAATATTTTTCAGGGTTTTCCCTATACTGCAAAAACGTATTAAAAATATCGATGACTCATTAACAACTGATTTTTTAATAGAATGGTAATTTAAAAAACTGTTTAAATTATTTTACTATCCTTATTAGGGAACGAATAAATACCCGGCTGTTCATAGGTGATGTTAACCTTTTATCTTCAAACGTTCCCGACTTCCATTTGCTATACTTTAAAAGGAAATTAATTAGTATAATAACAGTGTATTTTCATTCTCTGGTGTATTTAAACGAATGGTTTGTTTTTAGCTTGAGTTTTTCCTGTTTGCGAAATATTATTTCCTTATAATTATCAATATATAAAATGGATATTCTGACTTTTGCGCTAAAGTCTGACAGTGGAAATTAAATTAATTTATTGTTGCAGAAGGATTGTGTTTGTATTGTTGACCTGCCTAGTGGCGCTAACTGTTAATGGACAGGAAGTTTTTAAAGGAGTAGTAAGTGGAAAAATAACAGACTCCGTTTCGGGTATTCCCGTAGAATATGCTACAATAATGTTTTATGATCATGAAAATGTGAATATTGGTGCAGCATATTCTCTCGAAAATGGAACCTTTCATAAGACAAATCTTAAAACAGGTGATTACAGGATAGAAATATCTTCTACAGGGTTTCTATTAAAAGAAATTCATTTTACTATTCAGGAAAACGCTCCTACGCAATTATTGAATATTTATTTATCTACCTCTGAAAAGCAACTGGATGCTGTTATCGTAACAGGGTCTAAAAAATTAATAGAGAAAAAACCTGGAATGTTGGTGTATGTGGCCGAAAATGATGTAACCAATAAAGGTGGAACAGCAGCAGATGTGTTACGAAAAGCGCCGGTGCTGAGTGTTGATGCACAGGGCAATGTTAATATGAGAGGAAATTCGAATATTAAAATTCTTATTGATGGAAAATATTCCGGTCAGATGGCAAGAAGTATTGCAGATGCACTGAATATGATGCCTGCCGATATTATAAAATCAGTAGAAATTATCACTAACCCCTCAGCAAAGTACGATGCAGAAGGTGCTGCCGGAGTAATAAATATTATTACTAAAAAAGGGAACAAATCCGGTAGTGGAACAATTGAAGTATCTGCCAGTAACTGGGAACAAATGATTAATCCCAGGTTTTCATTTGCAGGAAACAAATGGAGTGTTACGTTTAATGGACATATTCACAGGTTTTTATCAAAAACTGATTCCAGAATAGCCCGTAACACTTTTGAAAATGGGCAAGCTCTTGGTATGCTTGATCAGCAGGTTACAAGAAAAACCACTGCTCCACATGGTTCAGGAGATGTTACTGTTATTTATCAGTTGGATTCCTTAACAGAAATCAGCTTAGGCATTAATACCTGGTTGGGAAATTGGCCGAATGACAGAGTGATTGGCAGTACAGTCAGAAATCACGTGGGTATCGTCACTGATCAATATCAACAAACAATAGATACAAGGGCTGCTTATCTGGGCGCTGATTTTAATATTGGTATTAATAGGAAAATGAAAAGACCAGGACAGGAACTAACCATGCTTGTTCAATATTCTCCATCAAAAGAGGATTCCAGATATATTGCTTCGCTTGCTTCAAACGATAATAAGTATATATCAGGCGAGTGGAATAACAGTAATACTAAAAATGCAGAGTGGACAGTACAGGTTGATTATTCCCATCCTGTTTTGCGCAGCTCTATATTTGAAACAGGTTTTAAAGCAATACTTCGTTCTTTCGACAACGACTACAATTTGTATGTTAACAGCGCTGTAAATCCTGAGTATATTCCAGATCCGTCAAGATCTGACATTTTTGGTTATACGCAGAACGTATGGGCCGGCTATGCATTAGCCAAATTAAATTTAAAGAAAGGATGGCATGCTGAATTGGGTACAAGACTAGAGCAAACCTTTTTGGAAGGATCATTTACCGGCAGCACAAATTCGTTTAAAAACCGATTTACAAATCTTATTCCTACTGCAACCATATCCAAAAAAATTAATGAAGAACATAGTTTGGATATAAGTTATACCAAACGACTAACCAGGCCTTATATCTGGGATTTAAATCCAAACATTAATTCAAGCGATCCTAAAAATATACAGTCGGGAAATCCGGAGCTGGATCCTGAAATTGCGCACCAGGCAGAGCTTTCTCACGGATGGTCGCCTGCCTCATCATTTTTTCTGAATAGTTCCGTGTTCTGGAAAAGAACAGGTAATGCCATTATCAACTTTGTGCGTATTGATTCGGGAGATGTGACTTATACATCTAAACAAAATCTTGCCAGTAACAGAGTGTATGGTGTTAATCTCTCAGCAACATTCAAAGCAAATGAACTACTCAATCTCAATGCTAATGTAAATGTTAATCACTTAAAATATAACAGTGAAGCATTGCAAATATTGCAGGAAGGATGGGCAACGGATTTTAATATAAATGTCACGCAAAAACTGCCTAAAAAATATACTATTCAGGCTTTTGGTGAATATAACACAAGGGTCGTACAATTGCAGGGACACACTACCAGAAAGTATTATTACAGTTTTGCTGCAAAAAAGGAAATATCATCTCCCCAGTTAACTATTACTGTCGCGCTGATTAACCCTTTTGCAAATACTCTCGAACAATCTACACTGATAAGTACACCGCAGTTTGCAACAACAACAACAAATCGGTTTTATAACCGGGCTTTTAAGTTGACTTTGAACTGGGATTTGGGCAAAAGGTTAAACCAAAAAGAGAGGAAAAAAATCAATAATAACGATATTCAAATGCAGGGCAAGGGTTAGCCGGAATCTACAGTAGTGTCTATTGCAAGGGCTAGCGAAATATAATTCAAAGAATCTGCTTATGTATTCCTGATTAGCCTTAGTCTGATTCTTTAGGCTCATTTCTATAATAAGATCCGTTACCAACAATTTCTTTCGCTTGGTATAAATAGGGTGTTACATAATAATTTTATTAAGACTTTGCAACGAAAACTATGTGGATCTGATCAATATATTTTCCTTGAAAATAGTTATTCCAGGTGTGTGGAGTTTAGCCACGGGTGCCTTTTTTCGTTTTAAAGTAGATGAGGGAACATCAAAAGTGTTTTGAGAGGCCTGAGTATTGCTTAAACGAAAACTTTATTCGGCAAGCAGACGAATAAAGAAAGACCGTATCGATCTTTTGATATAGTATATTAAGTTTTTAAGGTATTTAAATGATAACATCAGAAAATATATCTACTATCGGTTTTTAATGAAGTAGGCTATTGAGAAATAATGGAGATTAATGAATAAGAAATAGAGAATTGTTACAACAGCTATAAACCTTTTTAACATCAACAAATAAAACCTAAGACCCTCTTAATGAAAATTGCCTACATTTATTTTATAAAGCATATACTGAAATTAAACCTGGGCATTCAATAATGGCTTGTTTTCTATTGACAAAAAATATGATGCAAATGAAAAAAACAGGTTTTTTGTTGACGCTGGTACTGTTGTTTTTGGTAAATGGACTATTTGCACAGCATACTACTGATAAATATTTAGATAGCATTTATACCCACTCTTCAGTGTATCAGCAAACTCTTATTAATGGAAGAGAATACAACAGATACCCGATTTTTTTTAGCTACGGCTCACCTTATTTTATAACAGATTCTTTAACTCCTTCCACATTTGAATACGAGGGAAGAAAGTATAATAATGTACCTCTCCTATATGATATGGTAGCTGACGTCGCCGCGACATACTATACAAATAGTGAAAAACTTGTTCAACTGGTTAAACCAAAACTAACCAGGTTTGCGATCGGTGAGAACTCTTTTGAATATCTAAGAGATGTTCATAACAAGCCGGAAGGTGAATATTATCAGATATTATATACAGGGAGCGTTAAACTGCTCAAGAAAGACCGGCGTACTATTGTGGACGATAAAAGATTAGGGCAGGAGATGAAAAAAAGTATAAAGAGTGCTATTACTTATTATGTTTATAATGGTGAGAAATTCATTTCTGTTAATTCTCTGAAAGCATTAGCAAACGCTCTGGATGGTAAAAGTGAGGCACTTGGAGATTACGTAAGAAAGAATAAAAGAAACCATAAAAACGCAGGACTGGATAAAGCGATGATGCAAACTGCACAATATTATGATCAGTTGAGCCGGTAATATGAAACAAAAACTACTCATGATTTTTTTTAATATGTTGCCCTTGCCTCAGCTAAGGATCTGGCGACATTCCAGAAACTTTATCTGTTTTATAATATTCTGTTTTGCTTATGAATGGTCTTTTGCACAGACAGACTCAATGAAGGTATCAGGAACCTTTAACAATACCGGCATAATCCCATTCCTTAATGATATAGAAAAACAAACAGGCGTACATTTTTATTATGATAAGACACAAATTGATACATTGTATATTAATACGGTGTTGAATGATATTTCTCTTTATAATGCACTGGAGGCAGCATTTTCAGGAACTACAATAAGTTTTTCTGTATATAAAGAACGATATATTTTTCTTTCGACCGAAGGTAGGGTGGTTACCAATCTGAGTGGAAAATTTGTTGATTCGCTGACCACTAAAAAGTTCAATAAAAATACTGACACTGTACCTGATCCATTGTATAATGAAGATTTTGAAGAACGCGTTGCTGTATTAAAAACGGTTACTGTGTCAGCTCAGAAAGTAGAGAACGTAAAAGGCACTCAAATGGGTGTGCAAAAAATTGATATTAAAACCATTCAACGTGTTCCTGTCGTTTTTGGTGAAGCAGACGTTTTAAGAGTGGTAACAACACTGCCCGGTGTTAAAACAGTAGGCGAAGCAAGCACTGGTTTAAATGTTAGAGGTGGATCAGCCGATCAAAACCTTATTCTTTTTAACGATGCGACGATTTATAATCCCTCACATTTTTTTGGAATGTTTTCTGCCTTTAATCCTGAACTAGTAAAGGATGTTGTGTTGTATAAAAGCACTGTTCCTGCAAAGTACGGTGGACGCTTATCGTCAGTTTTAGAAGTGACAAGTCGGGAAGGTGACAAAAAAAATATTAAGGGCTCTGCAGGCATAGGTTTGCTAACGAGCCGAATTAATATAGAAGGGCCGCTTGTAAAAGATAAGTCGTCGTTTATTCTTGGAGGAAGATCTACTTATGCAAACTGGCTCCTGAAATTACTACCGGAAGAATACAGCAATAGTAACGCGAATTTTTATGATGTAAATCTTGTGGCAACACATGATTTTAATAAGAAGAACAGTTTAAGTATGACTGGATATTTAAGTAGTGATAAGTTTAATCTGAACAGTGATACATCGTTCGGTTATAAAAATCAAAATCTTTCAGTCAAATGGAAACATACATTTAATAGTAAACTCGTTTCTCACTTTGTCGTAGGACTTGATAGATACAACTACAGTATTTCGTCAGAAAAGAATCCTGTTAATGCTTATCTACTCAGGTTTAATATTAGTCAGTATTATTTCAGAACACATTTTAATTATTATCTCAATGCTGATCATACTGTTGATTTCGGTTTTAATACAATGAAATATGATATGAGTCCGGGTTCCTATACTCCTAAAGGAAAAGAGTCGCTGGTAACACCCGATTTCATACAAAAAGAACATGCTTTAGAATCGGCGTTGTATATCAATGATAAGTACAATGTTTCTGATAATACAACTATTGAATCTGGCATAAGGTATTCCATGTTTAATTATATAGGCCCGAAGGATGTTAATACTTATGCTCCCGGATTGCCTGTTTCTGATAATACTTTTTTGGGATCAGTTAACTATGGAAAAAATAAAATAATAAAAACGTATGGCGGTCCTGAGTTTCGGTTTTCAATTCGTCAGATGTTGGGTCTCAATTCTTCGATAAAGGCAGGGTTTAATACTATGCGGCAATATATTCATATGTTATCGAACACTACAGCAATTGCTCCTACTGATATATGGAAGTTGAGTGATAACAACATTAAACCTCAGTTAGGTAAACAGGTTTCTATCGGGTATTATCAGAATTTGCGGTCTAATACAGTGGAAGCCTCGTTGGAATTGTATTACAAATCGATCGACAATTATCTGGATTTTAAAAGTGGTGCTACACTTGTGATGAACAAGGATATTGAAACAAGCGTGATCGGCACAAAAGGAAAAGCCTACGGCGCAGAAATATTCTTAAAAAAATCTGTAGGAAAACTGAATGGATGGGTGAGTTATACATTTTCCAGAATCTTATTACAGCAAAATGATACAACTGTTGGTGAGATTATTAACGAAGGGAAATTTTATCCTGCCAATTATGATAAACCTCATGACTTTACGGTGATTGCCAATTACAGAGTAACACATCGTTTTAATCTGGCATTAAATGCAACCTATAGCACAGGGCGACCTATTACATTACCCATCGGTAAATATTATTTTGAAGGAGCTTACCGAACGTTATATGCAGATAGAAATGAACATAGGATACCGGATTATTTTCGTGTCGATTTTTCTATGAATATTGACGGCAACCATAAACTCAAACAGAAAACGCATAACTTCTGGACACTTGGTGTATATAATATTACAGGAAGAAAAAATCCTTTCTCTGTTTATTATATTTCTGAAGGAGGTGCAATAAATGGATATCAGCTAGCAATATTTGGAAGCGCTATACCATTTGTTTCATACAATATAAAATTTTAGGTGGAAGGATACGGAGGAGAAAAATATATTACAATGAGCACTTTTTCACATATTATTTTCATTTTATTCATAGCATTAACTGCCTGCCGGAAACCTTATAATGCTCCGGTAAAAGATTATGAAATGAATCTGCTGGTGGTACAAGGCTTTATCAATACGCGCGGTGTAACATCCATAGATTTAAGTAGAACAGCTTTATTAGGTGATAGTATTGTTGTTGTTGAAAGCGGAGCCGTTGTTAATATAGAGGGAGATGATAACTCGCTATATTCTCTTGTTGAACATAATCCCGGCAACTATTTATCTGAGGCCAACGAGCTTTCTAATGCTGTTAAATACAGGATTTTTATTCGTACATCTCAGGGAAAGAGTTATCGTTCTGATTATAGAACTATAATCAATACACCTCCGATTGATAGTATAACAATTGCCCGTCCAGCTGGTAATGCCTCTTTATACATTAACGCTTATGACCCTTCCGGAACCACTCGCTATTACAAATGGAATTATGAAGAGACATGGGAAATTAAATCTAAATACGAATCCTTTCTGGTATACCATCTCGATTTTACTACATTAAATATTATTCTTTCATATTATGATCCTGTAGGAAGGGGAAGAAATGAATCCATTTATCGCTGCTGGAATGATAGAATATCTACAGGTATCAAAATAGGGAATACTGTAAAACTAAAAGAAGATAGGGTTTTTTATGACATCGTCAGTTACCGGCAGGGAGCAGAAGAATTATCTGAGTTGTATAGTATACTTATCAGACAACAAGGTTTGAGCAAAGAGGGATATGAGTTTTATGATAAAATGAAAAAAAACACAGAATCTCTGGGATCTATTTTTGATCCTATGCCATCAGAAATTAAGGGGAATATTTATAGTGAGGATGATCCAAAAGAAGTTGTTATGGGATTTATCGAAGCCACTCATGTTGCCGAAAGACGGTTTTTTATTAGTAAAGATGAGTTGCCGGACTGGAAATATGATACACAGTGTGAGTTTGAACAGGAGGTGCTACTCGACAATGAATCTTTATTGTCTAACATATATTACGCTGGACGATTGCCTACAAAATATGGTGATCAGAGTACTGTTTTAGCAGCTAAAAGAGAATGTGTGGACTGCACATTAAAAGGGTCAAATATTAAACCTTCATTCTGGCCATGATAGTATTACTTAGATATATATGTGTATTGTTATTATTTCCAATTCTAGCGATAGGACAGGGAAAAGAAAAAATCGTATGCTGGACCGATAAAGAAAATTATCATGTAGGAGAGTCTGTATGGTTTACTCTTCATCTGAGGGATGCAGTAGATTCAGAAAAATTATCAGCCAGCAAAACAGCATACGTTGAACTTATGCGTACGGGCGATACGGCTGTTCTACAATTAAAAATACTGATAGATAGCGGTGTTGGTAATGGAAGATTTATTATTCCACCATCTTTAACATCTGGTATTTATACAATTAGGGCATACACTAATTGGATGAAAAATTTTAATCCGCAATTTTTTGCATACAGGCAGATTAATATTTTTAATGTGCTTCAAACAAAAACCTCTCCTATTCCTTATAAAAAGGATATTCTTCCTGTTAAAGACCTTGATATTAATTTACGTACAAATAAAATTAAATATTCATCACGCGAAAAAGTAATACTGGAGTTAAAAAATCAGTTCGAAGATGCTAGCCTTCTTTCGGTATCAGTATTCAGACTAAATGCACCTTATTCAAAAGAGCAGGTTGTAAATGACCCGAATGAAACCAATAAATTATCTAACCAAAACTTTAATGTTAAAAATATAGGAGCCATATCCTATTGGCCGGAACTGTACGGTCATATTGTGACCGGTACAGTAAAAGACAGAAGAACAGGCTTGCCTGCTTCGGAAGTAAATTGTTATATGACTATTATAGGAAAAACCAATACATTTTATGCTGCAGCAAGTGATACTTCTGGTAAATTGTTTTTTGAAGTAAATAATGTATTTGATGTTAATAAGGCCATTCTTCAAACCAGAGATTCTAATCATATTATTTCTTTGGATAAATCATTTATAAACGTTCAGCATTCACCCCCAACAGGGATTGATACGGTTGCTATCGATAGCGTTGACTGGTTAACGGATGCTGCCGTGAGTGCGCAGGTTCAGCTTTTATATAATTATCAGGAACAGGATTATCCTGTACCAATCGACACTATGCGTTTCTACGGTTTTCCAGAATATAGTTATGTTGTGGATGATTACGTAAAATTCTCAACGCTGGAAGAAATTTTCAGAGAATATATCCGTCCGGTGCAAATGTTTAAAAGAGATAAACTCGTTGTTCCATATATATTCTATGCTGCACAGAGACGGGTTTTTGCCAATCAGCCGTTTGTGTTAATTGATAATGTGCCTATCCTTCACATGAAACAGTTTATGGACATTAACACGGCAAGAATTGAAAGAATTGATGTGAGTGATAAAGCCTATTATTTTCATCATGAAGTTTTTGATGGAATAATATCTATTACCACTAAAACAAAATACCCGGAGGATTATCTGGGTAAAAATGCTATTATCGAACATTTTGCCGGATGGCAATCTCCTCAGTTGTATAATGCTCCAGTGTATGAGAATGAAGAACAAAAAAATGGGAGAATACCAGATTTCAGAAATCTGCTTTTTTGGTCTCCCGCAATAAACCTGCAAACTGAAAAACAAATAACCTTTTACACATCAGATCTTTCGGGTGAGTATATGGTGCTGGTTAAAGGAATTAATCAAACAGGCGAAGTAGCTGGTAAAATGACTATTTTCGAAGTCGAATAATTTTAGATTTCGAATGTTGTTTGCTTATGAATCGTCTATTGATCTTAGTACTGGTCTTTCAGGTCTTTTGCTTTCCTGTTAGCGCACAATCATCTGTTCAGGGAACGGCTGCAAATATCGCTTCTAGCGCATATACATATCGTGCAGATAATGGTACTGAATCTAATCCTCCGGAAAGTTGGATTGCACTGGCCTGGTTTTCCGCTCAGCCCTTAAATAAAGTGCTTGATATTCACTCTCCGGCTATTAGAAGGGTACTTAATAGTTTATTATGGGAAGAAATCCGCCGTGTGCAAACTGTTGTACTATCATGGAATGATAGCGGAGAAGTACCACCTGTTGAAACTTTGGAAATCACTACTCTGGAAAAAAAGAACACGGCAAGTTCCTGGTGGAACAATCTTATCTCTGTTCAAAAGAGTATTAAGCCTGTACTTGCTGATGATGGCAAATCGGTTATTTATCGTTTTGATAGTACTACAAATATCAATGCCGTTATCGTTAGTGTAAAGAATGGGAATGCTTCCGAGCTAAAAGTTCCGGATGTACAGGTTTATGGCGAAGCTCAATGGAAAACGATGGATGTGGAAATAGAGTGGGCGTACAATAAAGAGAATGTAAAAACAGATTATAGCGGATATATTGAAGCGTATGATGGAGTCATATCAAAACTTAAAGCAGTTGATGGTGATAAGGTAACCAAAGTGAACGATAAGATAAAATGGTCATCACCCGGACGCGGAAAAAAAAGTAGGGGTATAACATTTCAGCTGAATTATATTGGATCCTCTATTAAGAGAAACATTATTCCCTACACCACTCAAAAAGAAGATGTTGAAAGAACAATCATAACGCTATGGACGAACGTGGGTAATTTTTCCTTTTTAGCAGCTGATCTGGAAAACGGTCCTATTTATGCAAAGGAATACAATGTATTTATTAAAAAAGCCGGAGATCCGATTAGTGCACAACAATTCATTAACAAGACGTCACATCTATCAACTGTTCGCGAAAAAATCAGAAAAGCAGAAGAACAAAAAACCCTGCATGCTATTAAAGGAATTTTAAAAATTGAGGAAGATAGTCTTCCACCATTTCCTCAGATTCCACAGGGATTTGATTCAAAAATGACTATTAACATTCCTGATAAAATATTAAATAATCAATGGAATATTACTCCATGGCATTTATTGAGGCATTCTAAAAAAGACAGTATAACAGGACGGTTGGTTTTTAATGATTATCCTTATGGTGTGCTTGCAGCGGAAACTTATCTGATTCTTGCTGCGCTCGATTATATGGGATTGCATCAACAGGCAAAAGATGGGTATCATCAATGGTTAAAACTTCCTACACAGCCGTTTGTTTCTATTGGAGAAATTGCCGGACCTAAACTTGGTGATAATAAAAGAGACAAACATTTTGGTGGTTCTTTTCAGGATCGACCAACAGGAAATTTTTCTGATGGTTATGGGTCTTTTACATTAGCAGAAGGAGTGCCTGGCATTGCAGGTCACCTGGATGGAGTTCACGCTTATGGTCCGGGTTGTATAGGATGGGCTATTAATGAACATTATTTATTAACCAGGGATAATTCCTGGCTTAATGCAAATGTTGAAAGGATTAAAGCTAACGTGGAATGGATGTTACGTCAGCGACAATTTCTGAAAAAAATGCTACCAGGTGGAGAACGTTTATGGGGTAAAGGATTGCAGCCTGCTCTTGAGGCAACACCCGATAGTCAGGGTATGTTTATGCAATGGTACTGGAGCGAAGCATTCTATTACGCAACAGTAGCACGTTTTGTTAAGCTACTGGAAAAAGTAGATAAAGCCGGAGCTGCAAAATTACAGGTTGAAGTGGAGCAATATAAAAATGATATTATTGCTGCAGTGGATAGGTCGATAGCATTATCACCTATTGTGCAAACTGCTGATAGCGCTTATCATTCAGTTATTCCTTTCGGATGTTATATGCGAGGACTAGGAACCGGCGCTTGGGGCTGGGATCGGAATGGTTCTGTTGATCACTGGGGAATGTTGACTTTTGAAACTGATCTTTCTTCTTCACCATTGATTTCTGTAGCGGAAATATATAATGTGCAAGACAAAAGAATGCAGGGTTATCTGGATGTGCTTGAAGACCGTTTGCTTGTGAATAATCCCAGAACCGATACATTATCATGGCAATTTACGGGATGGCAACATCAGGTAGGGATTCAAAAAACAATAGATGCTCATCTGTTAGGTGATGATATTCCTGTATTTATAAGATCCTTTCTAAACAGTTATGCTGTACATATCGTACCACAAAAAAAATGGGTATTTAATGAACATGTATATTCTGGTCCTCCTGATAAAATATTTGAAGATGCCGCTTTTGCCGTTCGGCTAAGGAATATGCTCTTATTAGAACAGGGTAAGGATTTATGGATAGGAAAAGGCGTTCCTCGTGAATGGATGTTACAGGGACAAACTATCGCTGTAAACAATGCGCCTACTCATTTCGGAGAATTGAATTATACAATAACATCAGATATTAATAATAACAGGATTGTTGCGAGAATTAATTTTAATGGAGATATAAATACAATGTATTTACGCATCCGTCATCCTTATGCAAGCCCAATTAGAAAAGTGATGTTGAATGGAAAAGCAACAAAAGCTTTTTCTGCAGAAAAAGAGATAGTTGAATTAAATAACATAGGAAAAGAAGTTGTCATTGAATGCTTCTATTAGGTTAAAACTTAATGCCATAAAAGTTAAGATGTATAACATCCACACGAGGATAGGAGATGTGAGTATTTTAATGATATCAGCTACATTTGCCTCATAAAATGGATTGGTTTAATAATGAATTTTTTATTGCAGATCAGAAAAGTTTATATAATAGCCTCTGTTGTAGCAGCAATAAAGTACTTTAGACAATACACATATAAAAAAATTACTGATGAAAAGCTTTCATAACTGGTGTTTACTTGGCGTTTTAACAGGATTATTCTTTTTTTCTTCATGTGGAGAACAGGTTTCTGAAAAGGAAGAAAATATTGAAGAAACATTAGAGGTTACAACAGCTGATTCATTAAGTATAAACAGTCCTGAACTCATAAAAGAAGATGCCGCCGGTCAAATATTATTAACAGCGCAAAAAGGTAAAGCATCTGGTCCGGCAATTAAATATATGCCGGAATGGTTGGCTTTTGGATGGTTTGGCGGTGAGGATAAAGTGGAATGGGAGCTTGAAACTGTTAAGGGAGGTGATTTTGAAGTTTTTCTTGAATGGTCTGTAGCAGATGAAGATGCTGGTAAAGACTTTATTGTTGAAGTAAAAGAAGAGGTTATTACAGGAAAAGTAAAATCAACCGGCTCGTGGGAAACTTTCAATATTGAAAAAATAGGAAATATCAAGTTGGCAGAAGGAACACAAACTGTGATATTCAGACCTTCTGTGGTTTTCGAAAAAGGATCATTGCTTGATTTAAGGCAACTCAAGATGGTGCGTATAAAATAGGAGAAATGTCGTTGCTTTTATGAGTAATAATACCCTATTATGTTATTTGTCGCCATAGTTTAATTAATTATAATATACATAACAGATTGTTGAGCAGATCATTTCTATGTAGGTAATGATCTGTTTTAGAAAATGTTTTTTTA
This sequence comes from uncultured Chitinophagaceae bacterium, assembly GCA_964593835.1. GTDB lineage: Bacteria > Bacteroidota > Bacteroidia > Chitinophagales > Chitinophagaceae > Flavitalea. The sequence continues at coordinate 200 of CAZQIQ010000014.1, read as the reverse complement.
ATGTTTTCCGGGTTGTTAAGCACTCCGTAGGCTGATTTAACGAATAGGTATATAGATATAAAATGTTTGAACGATTTGGGCCAACCCAAAAACAAAACAGCCTGTAAATCAATGACTTACAGGCTGTTAAAATCAAAAGAGAGTTGCTGTAGAGGGAGGACTCGAACCTCCACGAGGCAGTTAGCAATAGCACAATGTTT
>CAZQIQ010000013.1:20253-76208 GCA_964593835.1 uncultured Chitinophagaceae bacterium | reverse complement strand
CCGGTTCGAGCCCGGTCTTCCGCTCAATCCAAACCTAAGGTTTGGATTTTTTTTTCATTGCGCAATTTTTTGTGCATACCCTGGTGGCGGAACTGGTAGACGCGCAGGACTTAAAATCCTGTAGGCTGAAAGGCCTGTACGGGTTCGATTCCCGTCTGGGGTACAAAAAAAGGGTGTATCAAGCTTTTGATGCACCCTTTTTCTTTATCCATTTTCCCAGCGAAGATTTTGTTATGCCCTTTTTTCCCTTAAGAAGACTTGAGAAGCTTCCTTCCTTTATTTATCAATCCGGATACTAAGAATTTCATTATGTTCATCCTCTTCATTAAAAGACTTTTTAGAAGTCTTATCTTTTCTAATCTGGCGAATTGAGATTTCTTATCACCATGACCTCCTTAAAAAACTTTTTGGAGATTCCTTATTTATCAATCCGGAGACTAAGAATTTCATTATGTTCATCCTCTTCATTAAAAGACTTTTTAGAGCTTTTTTACTTTATTTAGCTGAAGAATACGATCTCGTTATATCGCGTTTAAAGGTTTAAGTTACATTATTCCTTTTCCTTATTCAACATACAATTTCCTTTATTACAAAGTATATATCCAGGTACCGGGAAAAGACATTTCTTGGCAGTCCTTTTTATTAATAAAACCAGACACTAAAAAACATCTTACTTATTGCTTAGTTGTAAATATGACGGGTAAAGGCAAAAGCCTGCCTATCGTTATACTTGATATGTTTAGAATATTTCGCTGATTGGTTTATCTTATTATTTAGTTTCCTCCTGAGGAACTATTATATGCGCATGTCTGTTAGTCTCTACCCAATTCCCATTTTTGTAATGCCAAACGTTTGTAAAACGACGTTTAATAATGTTTCCGGCACCCGGATTGTTATTTTGTGGAATGATTGTTTCCTCTCCCATTGTAATGACAACACCGTCCAAGAAAGTTACACGTTCAATATTTCTTTCAAACTTCTCATACGAAATGATATCATTTTGGGCCATGGCAAGAACCTGATCCCTTCCAACAAGTTTGTGTAATAAGGGAGAATTAACAGTAAACTCCGGATCCCATATTTTTTTAAGCGTTTCTAAGTCCTTATTTAAGATTGCCTCTATTTCCTGCTTTTCCAAGTCTCTTACAGCCTTTTCTGCCTGATCCGATGTTAGTATCTTATTACTTTTTGCATCATTATCTGTGCTACAGGCTGTGAAGTATAGTGGCAATAACATTAAAAGAACCGCAGTAAAAGAAGTAATTAAAAGTCTTGGAAACCCATTTTTCATAAAAGATAATTTAATTGATATGTGACCTAAAAGCAACACCTAAACTAATAAAATAAATTTATACATAAACCAACAATTGAAAACTCAATAAAGTTCAGGTATACTTTTATAATACTATATGCTCAAGACGTTAAATTAATGACTCATAGACTTTGAAAATACATTAAGAATAATCACACCAACAACAATTAATGTTATGCCAATTATGGCCGGAAGGTCAATGGAATGTTTAAAAACCACTACTGATATTATTGCTGTGAGTACAATCCCTAATCCTCCCCATATTGCATAAGCTGCACCTAAAGGAATAGACTTTAACGCAATAGAGAGAAAATAAAAACACAAACCATAAGAAAGCAGACTGACAGTTGTTGGAACAGGTTTAGTAAACTGAGCAGAAGCATTCAAAAAGCTCGAACCCACTACCTCAGATATAATTGCGAGCGCTAAAAAAAGGTATTTCATTTTAGTTTCAGATTTATTGTTTTACAGATCAGTATTTCAATAAATATAAAATAAAACAAAGGATTATGATGATAAACTCATCATAATAGCGATTATAGATAAAAGACTATTCGTATGATTCCTTTATCTAGTATATACAGGTACGTCCCTTTAATTTTATCGTTCCCTATATTGATGTTTTCGTGTAAAAAAGAAAAGGGTTCATCCCCTGAGGGACCTCCTACACTTAACACTTGTAAACCAACTACAGCTACAGTATTAGGACGTTTATCATTTAACGGAAAAGACGTATTCAGTTATACAACCAGTGGTGGCGGAAAAGTAGATGTTGATCTTAAAAGCAATATTAAATTTTCCTATAATCAATATCCTAATTTTTATTTTGAAATGTGGGGAACTGAAGATATAGCAAACAAACTGGTTGGCACACATGAAAGCCTCAACGGCAAACATCTAAAAGATCGGGCCCATCCTGTCAGAACATTTACCTTTCCTGATGGCGCCAAAATAACAATAGTTTCAGAAGGTATTTATACTAATCTGTTATCCATTACCATTATGGATGGGTCAGCAGCCTATCATTACAATGTTAGCTGCCAAACTCTCGAATATGCTAATCAATCATCGGATCATGTAAATTATATAGATAATCTTCAGGCTGATGGCGAAACAACAACATTTGAACTTACTGAATTAGGGCTGATGTTATATAATATTTATATTGAAACGACACCTGGTCAAAAACAGGAAAAAAGAGAAAATCTGGGCGAACTACATATTGACAATCCTAAGATGGTGAATGACTATTACGACGATCCAAGAATGGCCCATACCTGATAGTACTAATGCTTTTACCTGAATTTTCTGTAAAAACCAAATAAGATCATTGACAAGTAAAAAGTCAGTTTTCTATTTTTAAAATGAGATTATGTAATTACATGATCTGTAATAAAATATTTCTTTTCAAAAGAGATATACCAAAATATTGTCTTTACATATTCCCACCAGTATCAATTCAGATAAATGAGCTATTTATAGAAATATAAATTCACAAAATTTAAGAGTTCTTGTTTAAGTGTATATTATTTTCTTTATACAATTCAACGAGTTAAGAATTTATGATAAATAAATTCTTAACGATATACAAACTCATTCAACTTAAGCTCCTGTTTAAATGCATGCATGCTAAAGTCTTTTCCTATTGATAGAAATTCAATATTGGCCAGTTCTGCAAAATCTTCCATCATTGAGGTATCAATACTCTGACTATAGCAAGTATGGTGAGCTCCGCCGGCAAGGATCCACGCCTGGCAAGCTGTTGACATATCAGGAAGCGGTCTCCATAAAACTCTTGCAACCGGTAATTTAGGCAGGGGGTGGAGCGGTGAAACCGCCTGTACTTCATTTACGATCATCCGAAAACGATTCCCCATGTCCACTACAGATACATTTATTGCATTGCCTGGTTTTCCGTTAAAAACAAGTCGGGCAGGGTCTGCCTTCCCTCCTATCCCTAAACTATGAACTTCCAGAGCAGGTTTATCCTCTGCAATAGATGGGCAGATTTCCAGCATATGCGCTCCAAGTACCTGAGGATCTGATGGATCAAAATGATAGGTATAATCTTCCATGAATGAGTTGCCTCCTTCAAGTCCATACCCCATCACCTTCATCGTTCTCACCAACGCAGCGGTTTTCCAATCACCTTCACCGGAAAAGCCATATCCTCTTTGCATCAGTCTCTGTGCTGCAATTCCGGGTAATTGGTGAAGTCCGTGCAAGTCTTCAAAAGTATCTGTAAAAGCAACAGCTCCTTTTTCTTTAAGAAAATGCAACAAGCCTAATTCTATTTTTGCAGCTTCTTTCAGGGAATTTTTATTGATGGAAGGGCTGATCGTGTAAGTATCATAATATTCTTCTATCAGCCTGTCTCTCTCGCCATCGCTCACCTGATTAATAGTAGCAGCCAGATCTCCTATACCATAAGTATTCACAGAGTATCCAAAAATCAGTTGCGCTTCCACTTTATCTCCTTCGGTTACAGCAACTTCCCTCATATTATCTCCGAATCTTATCACTTTTGCTCCCTGCATGGTATGCCATCCCGCTGCTACTCTCAACCATTTTCCTAATTGGGCAATCACTTGTTTATCTTGCCAGTGACCAACTATCACTTTCCTGTTTTTCCTCATCCTGCTAACCATAAATCCAAACTCACGATCGCCGTGGGCACTCTGGTTCAGATTCATAAAATCCATATCAATTTTTTCCCAGGGAATATCCCTGTTGAATTGCGTATGCAGGTGTGCCAGTGGTTTTTGTAACCGTTTTAATCCACCTATCCACATTTTGGCAGGAGAAAATGTATGCATCCAGGCAACTATACCTATACAGTTTGGATCAGCGTTAGCTTCTATGCATAAACCGAGTATTTCATCCGGAGTTTTCACTAGAGGTTTATATACCAGTTTAACCGGAATAAACTCACTTTCATTAATTTCTTTAACAATCTGCTGCGCATGGAGCGCCACTTCCTGTAATACTTCTTCTCCATAAAGATGCTGACTACCCGTCACCATCCACGCTTCATAAGTTTTAAAATTGCCTGTCATAACTAATATATCACCCGTTAATTATTTCATCTTCTACAAAAGCACCAAGACGCAAATACCGATGGTAGCGTTTTTGATAAATAGCTGCTTTTTGTTCATTAGGATAGTACTCCATATCAAATCCTCTACCCATTGCCTGCATAGCATCTTCCACAGTATTATAAATTCCAGCCACTGTGGCTGCAAACATAGCAGCTCCAGCAGCACAGGTTTGTTCTGAACGATGAATTTTGAGGGGCATGTTCATCACATCAGCCATCATTTGCATAATGAATGGTGATTTGCGTGCTACTCCTCCCACTCCTATCAGTCCTTTTACAGGAACTCCCTGCTCTATAAATCTATCTACTATATTCTTAGCCCCAAAACAAGTCGCTTCTGCTATGGCTCTGAACAACCCGGGAGCATCTGTACCCAGATCAATTCCGGCAATCGCTCCTTTTAATAGCTGGTTAGCATCCGGTGTTCTGCGACCGTTCAACCAATCAACCGCATACGGAGATTGTTCATTCACATCCAATACCTCTGCCTGACGACTAAGTTCAGGAATTATCGCATCATGAATACTAGATAAAAGCTGCTGCAATTTACCTTCATCTTCTGTAGATTTTGCTTTTAATAAATGATCTACAGGCCAACTGATCAATTTACGGAACCAGGCATATGCGTCTCCAAAAGCGGATTGTCCGGCTTCCAACCCCATCATACCCGGAATAATAGAGCCAACCACCTGACCACAAATACCTTTGACCATCTTACCTTCTATATCAGCAGCAGGAGCAACTAACATGTCGCAGGTAGAAGTACCCATCACTTTACTTAAGTAATAAGGTTCTATTTGTCCGCCAACCGCTCCCATATGTGCATCAAAAGCTCCAATACCAATTATTACGGAAGCAGGGATATTCAACCGCTCCGACCATTCCTTACTGATTGTACCTGCGGCTTTATCAGCAGTGTAAGTGTCATTAAATAATCGCTCTCTAAATCCTTTTAGCAGAGGATCTACCGAAATAAGAAAGTCCTCAGAAGGTAGTCCGCCGAACTCTTCTGCCCATAAAGCTTTATGGCCCGCAGCACAAACACTTCTTTTTATATTATCTGCATTATTTCCACCTGTCAGCAGGAAAGGAATCCAATCACAATGCTCCACCCAGCTATAACAAGCTTTTGCGACTTCCTGATCTACTCTAACAATACGTAATAATTTAGCCCAAAACCATTCAGAAGAATAAATACCCCCAACATAACGGAGGTAATCAACTGAGGATTCAGCATTTTTGGCATTAATCAGCGCAGCTTCAGCAGTAGAGGTATGATCTTTCCACAATACGAACATAGCATTGGGATTTTCCAAGAACTGGGGTAATAGAGCAAGAGGCACTCCATGAGCATCTACAGCTACCGGAGTAGAACCGGTAGTATCTATTGATATAGCTTTTATAGCGTTTCTTATATTCTCATTCACTTGACCAGTACAGGTACTAATACATTCCTGTAATGCCTCTATATAATCGAGAGGATGTTGACGAAACTGTTGTTTAGCAGGATCACAGTATAATCCAGCTTTCCATCTTTTGTAATAAGATACCGCAGAAGTGATTTCTTCTCCATTTGAGGTGTTGACTATCACCGATCTTACTGAGTCGGTCCCAAAATCAACGCCAATAACATAGTGTTCGAGCATAAGCAATTTAAATTTATTAAGTGTTTTTAATACACTTATTACAATGTAAGATTACATTATAATTCCAACATGGTCAAATAATCTATATAATTCCGTCTGTTAATTGCTTATACCTTCTGGCATTGAGTGAATAATAAAATGCGCCTCTTTTAGAACCTGATTTATCCTTATCATTTTTTTGCACCAGCAATTTAGTGGCCTGTATTTTTCTTAGAAAATTCCTTTTATCCAGTTTCAGGTCAAAAATATTCTCATAAAGTATCTGCAACTGAGGGATAGTAAATTTTTTAGGCAACATTTCAAAAACGACCGGTACATGCCTGGCTTTTACCTTAAGTTTTTCCCTGGCAACTTTTACCATTTCCGCGTGATCAAAAATCAAAGCAGGGAGTTTTGTAATCGGTATCCATTCAGCATGATAACTACTACTAAGCTGCTGCCGATAATTCTGCAGATTAATAAGGGCCATATAAGCTATGGAAATAGTCCGTGCCACCGGATCTCTATTCGGCTCCGAGAAGACATGCAATTGCTCAAGGTAGATATTTTCAAGTCCGGTTAACTTATTGACTATCCGGCTGGCAGCAGCCTCACTGCTTTCCTCAGCAGCGATAAATCCCCCCATAAGGCTCCAGTTTCCTTTCTCAGGCTCAAAACCTCGCTTAATCAGCAGTAGTTTTAGTTCCTTCCCATCAAAGCCAAAAATGATACAGTCGACGGCAGCAAATAGCTTTTTTTGTTGTTTATAACTCGTCAAAACAGTGATTTTGAAAATGATAATAAAAGAGGGCAAATATAGGTAAGCCTTTTATTTCATTAATATATTAATCAGGGTGAAAATCCGTCTAAAATAAAAAAAAACCTTATTTGTTATATTGTTTTAAATATTAAATACCCTAACTTTAATTACCCCTATTTACCATAAACCGCCTATGCTCCTCACGTATAATGTTGAAAAAGATAAACGTTTCCGATTAGGAAAGTTTAAAGGCCAAAACAGCACTAACACTGCCATTGTCAGATTTCTTATTCAATACACATTGCATTCAAATACTGAAATTGCGAAGCTGGTCAATGTGCCGGAAAAATTCGTAAAAAAAGTACAGAAACAGCGAGAAAAAGAAATTGGATATTGGCCAAAACCCGAACAATTTCAATTTCCGGACTATTTAAAAATGAAAGTGGATCATCCTGCTTATTTAAGCATTCAGGAATCTTATTAAAGTCTTTTCAACAGTCAGTTTCATAACTATATTATTGAGCTTAATATGATGAGGTATATTTATCACCTTGTCTATCCTCGTTTTTAATTTTAATACTTAGCTAGTATCAGGATATTTAAGTGGTAAAGAATTATCCATTACGGCAGTAAACAGAAGGTGTATCAAAAGTCCTATACACCCTCCTTTTATCCGGGCACACAGTGTAGGATGTTTTCGTTTATGTTATATTCAGGCCCTTCAAAATATTATTGGTACGACCTCAATATTTTTCCATAACGCAAATAACAAGCTACCCTAACACCTATTATTAACCTTTTCTTTTGAGCAGTAACAAACATTGCTTCTGAATTATTAGTATTAAGCAGCAATTAGATACTTATCATTGCAGCAATGATAGACTTATCTTGCACATAGTCTGTCAACCGCAATCACAGATAACTCGGCTGTTAAATTCAAACAATTTCTTTTCTTTAACATTATTGATCTTTTATGTGAAAAGTGAAACAGTTTATATTCAAATCCTGGTTTCAAACAATGGAGAGCTTTTTAGTTGATGATCCGGAATTATTTTTTATATCCATCTAACTGTAAATCTTAATTTATCTAAGCATGAATCAATGGAGGAGTAAAATATTCTTCTACATTAAGAAATTCTCTGATATGCATTCCTTCTTCATAAATAACAATAACTGATTTTCTATTATCATCCGTTTTTTCCTTTAAAGAAAACAGCTTTCTAAGAATTACTGTTCTGTCTTCCCATGCAAATCTATCCGCAACTTTTTTATACTCGTCTAACGTCAAAACAAGCTGACCATCTTTTAAAATGCGGATAATGTTTACAGTTTTACTGTCTGTGAGTTTTGGTATTGTATTCATAATTAGCAGCGATCTGTAACTAATATACCAAAAATGTAATAGAACCGCAGATGTAATTATCCACACTCCGGATACTTAAATAACCTGTAATTAAAAGCCAAAAGATACTTACTTAAATCGCTGTAGCCATTTTTTTAAGTCAGCAGTATCATACTTTTCTTTTTCTATGAGATCTATATCCCTGTTGATCATTACCATCTGCGACGGACCTAATACGTAATGATCATTATCGAGATCCGAATGATAAGATTTTCTGGCATTGACAATCCCTCTTAATACATCAGCCTCTTCTCCCGGACTGGCGTAAGCATCTACTCTCATATGTGCTTCGTATGTGGAAAGGATGAGATGGCTTGTATGTATAATGAAAGGAATAGAACTGTGTTTGATATGAAAAAAAACGTCTCCCTGTAAAAAAACTTTTCTATTAGAAGTACCAAATCCTTTAGCAGTTTTGAGTACTGAATTTTTATCCATCCAAACCATTGAACTATCTGATAACATTATTTTTTTCGGTTGCCTGGAAGATGATCTGTACACAGTTTGTGCAAAACCAAAACTTATACTACCTGTTAATACAAACAATAAAACACTCCATTTAAACATACCTATCACAACTATTTAGGCTAATTAATACATACTATTCAAAATCATTTAATGCTATAAATGAAACATTAACGTTTATACCTGTACGAATACTGGATCCATTAAAAAAACAATAAAGCTCATGATCTTTTACAATGATTTTTACATACCAAAAGGGACCAATAAAAAAAGCATTTTCAACTATACCCTGAAGTGATCCCTCTCCATCTATAGAAAGAGATAACATTTCCGGACGAAGAAAAAGAATATCATTTGGTATGGTTTGTCCGCTTTCCGCAAAAAGTTTTCTTAGAGAATGATCAATTACAGTAAATGGACTAAACAATCCCGCTACATACGCATTCTTTGGGTGATAATAAATATTCTTAGAAGAGTCGCTTTGTATAATTTCTCCATTTTGCATGATGTGCACTACATCTGCAAACGAAAGAATATCTGCAGGATCATGAGATACAAGAACAGTTGTCAATCTAAAAGAAGCAATAACCTCTCTGAGAACCTTTTTAATTGTTGTCTTCTGTATTAAATCGAGATTGGAAAAAGGTTCGTCCAGGAGTAGAATACTTGGCTGCGTAACCAACACTCTTGCAAGGGCAATTCTTTGACGTTCACCACCGGATAGTTGGTCTGTACGTCTTTTCAGTAGATGTTTAATCTGGCATATCTCAAAAAGCTCTTCAGCCCGTGTATATTCTAAACGGTTAGAGTAATCAAAAATCTCTTCTACCCTGTAATTATTGCGTAACTCAAAATATTGAGAAAGATAGGCTATCTTATCATGACCGGGAATAAGTTTAGTCAACGGACCTTCTATCTTTTTTCCGTCGTACAGAACAGCTCCATTATCAGGCTCTAACAAACCGGCAAGAATTTTTAGCAGTGTACTTTTACCAGATCCGGTAGCCCCGGCAAACGCAGTAAACTCACCTTCATGGATGGTTATACTCAACCCTTGAAGAATATCACGATCGCCCAGCTTTTTGTATAGATGTCGGCCTTCCAGTAATTCCATTTCAGCAAATGTACAGGGATTTTCTAAGGCTGAAAGGTGAGCAAATGCCAAAAGCATCATTTAAAACTAGCCATTGATAATACATAATAAATATATCATTATAACAGGTTACCAGCATACAACAGATATATGTTAAAGTCGATACTTCACCAAAAGTTTTGGAAGTATGAATTATTGTGAGTTAATTAGCATTATTACAACTGACGATTCCTTCCTCTTCAATTGTTCTAAAATTATTTGCTGATTGCAACAGAAGGATGACCATACTGAACGGGAGCTTTTTATCAAAATTGGACATGGTGACGAAATAGCATTCCACAAGCTTTTTATGTTGTACCGCGAGCGCCTCTTTACTTTCGCGTGGCAATTATGTCACTCTGCAGTTGAAGCAGAGGAAATCATCCAGGATATTTTTTTAAAGCTATGGCGTTTCAGAGAGCGTTTGAAAGATGTTGAATCCCCGAAAAGTTATCTTTATACCATGACTCGCAACCGTACAATTGATGCATTATCAACAATTGCGCGAAATGAACAACTAATCAAACAGGTATGGATAAATTTATCAGGAGCAGAAGAAAATGCCCATGAATGGCTGGAAGCCAAAGAAAGTGTTCAACTCATTAACGATGCAATCGCGAAACTCTCATTACGTAAACAGGAAATATTCAAATTAAGCCGGCAAGAAGGTTTTAATCATCAACAAATTGCTAATCACCTTAATATTTCGGTTCAGACTGTAAAAAATAACATGACCGAAATACTAAACTATCTCAGACAAGTATTGGTGGGAAACTCACATTTATTACCCGTTCTCTTATGGACACATCCCGTTATTTCTTCCGGTTCCATTAATTTTTGATAAAAAACTTCATTTTTACCGGTACTCCTCACCTTTTTTCCAGTCTCTATTAAAGAGCAATCTTTTACAACTGCCTGTTATGAGAGAAAACACCTCTTTGCGGTTCAATTATCTTTATCAGCAATACATCACTAAAAAATGTACTACTGATGAATTAACAGAGTTCTTTAACTGCGTTAAAGAACCTGAATATCAAGCACTTCTCACTTCTCTTTCTAGAGAACACCTGGAATCGCTGGATATTCCTGATAATCTTCCTGAGGTTGATTGGGATTTCACATACCAGCATATTATCACCGCCGCAAAAAATAATCAGGACAGTAATTCATTGGTTCCACACAAAAAGTTTTTTACCCTTTGGACAACACGCATAGCAGCAGCTATTTTATTAGCTATTGTCGGCCTGGCTTACTTTTATATCTTTAATAAGTCTTCAAACTCAACTACAGTTGCGGAAACTCAAACCGTCAGTACCCCCAACTACAATAAAGCTATTCTTACCTCATCCACCGGTCAGATAATAGAGCTGGATAATAATAATACCGGACAATTACTTCATGAAGGCAATACGATCGTAAGTAATTCCGAAAACAGTGAACTGTCTTATTATGAAGCCATAAATAATATTGATAAAAATAAACCGTTGGTCGTTAATCATACATTAACTACTCCACCGGGCGCACAATACCAACTCACATTGGAAGACGGCACCAGAGTTTGGCTAAATACTTCGAGTACAATAACTTATCCTACACATTTTATCGGTCGCGAACGCATCGTTATACTCTCCGGCGAAGCCTACTTTGAAGTGGTACATAACAAGAATCAACCCTTTAAAGTAATGGTTGGAGACAGAATTATTGAAGATCTGGGGACAAGATTTAATGTCAATGCGTACAGTGATGAATCTACGCAGACCACTACATTACTCGAAGGAGCGGTTAAGGTAAGTGGTCAGCTTTTGAAACCCGGCGAAAAAGCCACTGTAGCACAAAATGGTAACGTAACTATATCCAAGGGAAATATTAAACAATCCATCGCCTGGAAAAACGGCATGTTTGATTTTACAAATGCAGATCTGTCGACCGTAATGCGTGAAATCGCACGTTGGTATAACCTGAAAATCACCTATGAAGGGACTATACCTCAACGATATTTCACCGGAATGATAGAACGATCGCTTACACTTGACCAAATGCTTAAGGGATTAGCTCATGAAGGAGTTAATTACCGGCTTGAAAACGAACGTAATCTTGTCATTATTCCCTAACCAAAACTTAAAACAGAAATATGCAGAATATTACCGGATTCAAAACTTAATACCCATCAAAGAATTGACATAAAAGCAGACACAAAAAAACCGGGTGCAAGATTGGAGACCTTCCCCGGTTCTGTTCAAGGTTGTGCTTAACGAATTAACATTTTACTTAACCTAAAACTTAGTGAAGATATGCAAATCCATGCGCTTTGCAAATTGACCATTGGTGTGCCTTCTGCAATAAAGGCTTTGTTAACCAGCTCTGCCGAAAGCAGAGGAGGTTACACCATTAAAAGACGTAATGTCGTAACCAAAACTCTTTTAGTAATGAAGTTATCGATGATCCTTATTCTTGTTGGAACATTACATGTTGCAGCAAGGACCTCTGCACAAAGGGTCACCTATACGGCCAAAAACACGGAGCTTACTGCCGTGTTATCAGCTATTCATGAACAAACCGGATACGTATTTTTTTATGATAAGGAATACCTGGATGGACTGCATCCTATTTCAGTATCTCTTCAGGATGCAACTATTAACGAAGCAGTTACACTCACTTTAAAAAACCTTCCTCTTGAATTTGAAATGCAGGGTAATACCATCTTTATTAGTAGAACAAAAAAAACAATTCTACCCCCTCCTGCTATTCCTTTACCTCAAGCTAATTTTATTGATACTATTAGAGGTATAGTTATAGACAGTATGGGAGTTCCGCTATCAGGAGCATCAGTATTAATAAAAGGAACATCAAGAGGATCAAAAACTGACTTATCAGGAAATTTTACTATTTCCTCAGATAATACCGGAGCAACGCCGATCACTATTACTTATACTGGTTATGAATCAAAAGATTTAATAGTACCATCAGACGCATACGTTACCATTATTTTAAAGCGCAGCGAAAGTCCGCTTGATGAAATCGTCGTACAGGCCTACGGTACAACTTCAAGGAGATTTAGTGTAGGGTCTATTTCAACTGTTACCGCTGAAACAATTGAAAGACAGCCGGTGACAAATGTGATGTTAGCATTACAGGGACAGGCACCGGGTTTGGCTATCAATGCAACAAGTGGCGTACCTGGTTCGAAAGTACTCATACAGGTAAGGGGACAGAATACATTATGGAGCGATCCGGATATGGGTATGAAACCTTATGATGAGCCCTTGATTATTATAGATGGTGTACCATTCGCTCCTCAAACGAAAAATATTAATCAGCTGGGCACGCTGGCTATTTCTCAAATGGCGTCTGGCGGAATCAGTACTACAGGTGGTATCAGTCCGCTGAATAATATTAACCCCGCAGATATTGAATCAATCAGTATTTTAAAGGATGCAGATGCTACATCAATATACGGTACTCAGGGTTCAAATGGCGTAATACTCATTACGACTAAGAAAGCTAAACCTGGAAAAAGCACTTTTAATTTAAGAGTAAACAGTGGTTTCAATTCACCGGCACGTAGAATTAAATTCCTCAATACCGAGCAATATCTTCAGTATAGAAAAGATGCATTTGCAACAAGTGGATTTGAACCTACCAGTGATCCGTTTGATCCCGGCTTTGCCCCTGATCTCACATTGTTTGATCAAACAAAACATACAGACTGGTATAACACCATTTACGGAAAAACTTCCAACAATACGGATATCCATGCACGTTTGTCCGGTGGAAGTACCGAAAACTCTTACCTTCTTTCTGCCGGTTACACGAGATCTACTTATAATTATCCTGGCAACTACGCCGATGAGCGCCTTTCTTTGCATGGAAATATTCACCATAATTCGCTTAACAATCGTTTTTCTATTGATTTTACTACCGACTTTGGGTATAATCAAAATAACTCGCCGGGATTTGGAGGTGGACAGAAAATAACGCTGGCCCCAAACATTCCCGATCTGGTAGATGCAGATGGCAACCTGGTTTGGGATTATAAAGGTGTTGATCTTACCAACCATCAATTTTATGGTTTTCAAAAAAGAAACTCTTCTTTACGTAGTTATAATCTGAATAACAGTCTTCGAACAGTGTACAGAATCTTTCCGGGTTTAAGTTTTACTGCTAACCTTGGATACAACAGAAACACTACTTCTGAGAAGGAGCAAAATCCGGCAGCTGCGCAAAATCCATTATGGGCTTATTCTAATGCCAGCTTTGCACAAAATGTATTTCAGACAATCAATATTGAACCGCAGCTCGATTATAATTTTAGTTCCGGTCATCATAGTTTCACCGCCCTGTTAGGAGCCACTTACAAAAAGAATCAGATGGAATCTACCAATATGATCGGGTTTGATTATACCAACGATCGTTTTTTAGGTTCATTAAATGGAGCGGGAACAATATTTGGATTTGATAATTTTGATATTTATAAATACGTTGCCGGCTTTGCTCGTTTCAACTATATATATGCTCAAAAATATATCGTTAGCTTAACAGGAAGACGTGACGGTTCCAGCAACTTCGGGCCCGGAAATGAGTTTGGTAATTTCGGATCTTTCGGGGCAGGATGGATTTTCACAGAAGAAACAGGCATCAAAACTGCTCTTCCTTTTATCAATTATGGAAAACTATCTGGCAACTATGGAACGAGCGGCTCCGATGGTATAGCAGCTTATAAATACCAGGCATTCTGGCAACCTATTAACTCTGTTCCTTCATTTATCGGGTTTAGGCCAAATATGCCAATCAACATCTATAATCCGCAATATAGCTGGGCTTTAAAAAAATCGCTTAATGCTTCACTCGATTTGAGTTTTTTCAAGGACAAACTTTTGTTTAACTCTACCTTTTACCTGAACAGAGAAGGCAATCAATTAGGTGGATACCCATTACCGGCACAGGCGGGCTTTCAAACAGTACTACAAAACCTTCCTGCTACTGTTCAGAATAAAGGTTGGGAATTCAGTCTGTCCGGATCACCTCTTAAATCAAGAGATTTCACCTGGACATCAAACTTTAATATTTCATTTAACCGCAATAAGCTGATTGATTTTCCAAATCTTGAAGCTTCTCCCTACCGAATGAGCTATATTATTGGACAGCCTACTTCTTCAATTATTGGTTACCGTTACGCGGGAGTAGACCAGCAAACCGGTTTAATGACATATCTCACCAGTGATGGAAAAATCACAAACAGACCTGCATATGGCCTAACCAGCCAGGGAGGTGATATGACCCTCATTGGTAATCGTGAAGTAAAATACATGGGAGGATGGGGCAATACCTTCACTTATCGCCGGTTCGATTTGCATTTATTTTTCCAGTTTGCAAAGCAAAACTCTCCTAACTATTTATTATATCTCTACAGCAGCAGTTTCCCTGCAGAAGGTTTGAATAATATTCCTGTAGAGGCATTGGATTACTGGAAAAAACCGGGTGACCGCACCTCGCTTCAACAATTGATTACCGCTCCTGAAACAGATCCG
Source organism: uncultured Chitinophagaceae bacterium (assembly GCA_964593835.1). Taxonomy (GTDB): domain Bacteria; phylum Bacteroidota; class Bacteroidia; order Chitinophagales; family Chitinophagaceae; genus Flavitalea. The sequence goes on along the minus strand of CAZQIQ010000013.1, from coordinate 60,887 downwards.
TATTTTGCCGCGCTAAGCTTTGGTACCTCTTCGGGAGCTTATACGGAAAATACATACCTGAGGTTAAAAACAATTTCCCTTTCTTATGCTTTTCCAGATAAATGGTTACAAGGTACGGGCATGCAGAATTTTCGAATTTATATGAATGCCCAAAATCTGTTAACAATGACAAACTTTAAAGTTTCTGATCCTGAACAATTCGGAGACTACACTGCATTTCCTATTCAACGTACACTGGTATTTGGACTAAACGTTAATTTCTAAGTTATGATTAGCACATACATACAAAAAAATAACACGTACTATATATATGTTTTTTTGCTGCTCTTTGTAATGTTTATTACATCCTGCAAAAAACTAATAGAAATTCCTTCAAATCCACCAACAGCTATTACCGCCGTTCAGCAATTTGAGGACAGCGCTGCAGCGATGACAGCTATGGCAGGTATATATACCTATCCTTCAAATGGAGGTGGTTTTGCCTTTAACGATGCATATCTGGTTATAGGCACTGCATTAGCCAGTGATGAAGTATCCTTTACTGACAGATTTTATGTGGATTATTATGCTTTTTACACTAATAGTGTTACTCCATTTAATAGTCTCGTTAATTCTATATGGACAAAACCTTATACAGGTATTTATGCAATAAACGCCACACTTGAAGGAATAGAAGCAAGTAATGGTATATCCTCATCGCTGAAAGAACAATTAACCGCTGAGTTAAAAACAATAAGAGCATTGTATTATTTTTACCTCGTCAACACCTTCGGCGAGGTTCCGCTGGTGATAGTTACTGATTATAAAATCACTTCTGTTTTACCCAGAGCAAGTGTTGATGATGTTTATAAACAGATTTATAAAGATCTCGAGGACGCTACTAAGGTTTTATCACCAGAATATACTTCGTATGAAAAAGTCCGACCTAATTTATATACAGCTTTAGCATTAAAGGCTAAGGTAGATTTGTACAAAGGCAACTGGCGTGGAGCATATGATGCAGCTAATGATATCATCAATTCAGGATTTTATATTCTTGAAGACGATTTGAACAATGTTTTTCTTGAGGGTAACCAGGAAGCCATCTGGCATCTTCCTGCTAACGGTATGGGATCAGTAACATCCGAAGCAATGCGATTTGTTCCCTGGGCTCCGGATATTATTCCTAATTATCTTTTAACACCTTCTTTGCTTAATAGTTTTGAACCTGATGACAAGCGTTTAAATAGCTGGGCAAGTGTAAACATTGTAAATATTGACGGTGTTGATCAGGAGCTACATTATCCGTCCAAGTACAAAAACACAATGACTGAAAGTCCAACTGTGGAATACTATTCCATTTTCCGTCTGGCTGAAATTTATCTGATTCGTGCAGAAGCTGCAGCTCATCTGGAAATGCCTGATGAAAGTCTGACTGATATCAATACAGTAAGATTCAGAGCGGGATTATTAGATGCAGAAGCCAATACAGAAGAAGAACTATTGGAATTGATTATGAAGGAAAGAAGAACTGAATTGTTTTGCGAATGGGGTAACCGCTGGTTTGATCTTAAAAGAACAGGTTTAATTGACAATGTACTTGGAGCAGAAAAAGAAAACTGGGAAAGTCATTACGCACTTTTCCCTATTACGATAAGTCAACTTCAAGCAAATGCTGCGTTGATTCAAAATCCGGGTTATAAATAAATGTCACTAGAAACATCTATATGCCAAACACATTACATCTTATTGAGCATATAGATAAAATAAATAACCCTCAACAATTGTGAAAAGCAAAGTTGTTTTGAGTAATCTCAGTGTTGTATACACGAAAATCATTTCCATCAGATATTAAAATAAAGAGTCTGTATTGATTATCCGATACAGACTCTCCATTGAAATCTTAGATTAGTTATGCAGAACGCTATTGTAGAAATGAAACACATATCCCATAAGTATACCCATAATTGGGCAATCAGGGATATCAATTTGGATATCAGTCGAAATGGTATTGTCGGATTATTAGGGTCTAATGGAGCTGGAAAATCCACCACCATGAACATTTTATGCGGAACCCTCAATCAAACAGAAGGCACAGTTCTTATTAACGGGATTGATCTTCGAAAAGATCCAGAGAAGGCAAAACAGCAAATAGGTTTTCTTCCTCAAACACCTCCTCTTTATATGGATTTAACGGTGGATGAATATCTCCGTTATACAGCTCAATTAAGAAAAATAAATAATCAGCATATTAAAGACGCTGTAAAAGAAGCAAAAGAACGTTGCGGGATTGTTCATTTTGGCGACAGGCTTATCAAAAATTTATCCGGTGGTTATCGTCAGCGTGTTGGAATTGCTCAGGCAATTATTCATCGACCAAGTCTTGTGGTATTGGATGAACCCACCAATGGTCTGGATCCCAACCAAATTATTGAAGTAAGAGCACTGATTAAAGAAATTGCGCTGGACCGTGCCGTTATCTTTTCATCGCATGTACTTTCAGAAATACAATTGTTATGCAGGGATATCAAAATGATAGATAATGGAAAAATAGTTTTTTCTGATACAATGGATGCTTTTAATAATTATGTAGAACCACACAGCATATTAGCATCATTCGAAAATCCTCCTCCAATAGCTACATTACTGGCAATTCATGGCGTAACAGAAGTTGAATTTCTTACTGAACGGCAGGTTCGGATATATTTTAGTGGGGACCATGAAATTACTGAGAAAATAATCGAGGTAAGCGTTCAGTCGGGGTGGCGCCTAAGAGAGATTAATCTTGAAAAAAGCTCTCTTGATGAAATATTTGCCAGACTTTCTAATTATTCACGAAAGACAAAAAATTAAAGAGAATATTAAAAACAAATGGTTGCTAATCCCCTGCCTTAAACAGCCCACATAAAACAAAGTACAACAAAGCTTACATAAGCATTCCGGATACAGAATTTCATACAGCCATTGAAAAGATAAAAAACACTAGGATGAAAACGATCTTTAATATAGCGCGCACAGAACTTGCACAACTCTTTTATTCTCCCATAGCATGGTTTTTACTTGTTGCCTTTTGGTTTCAGAGCGGACTTGAGTATTACAACGCTTTGTACGATATACTCATGTTACAGGAAATGGGTGGAATAAACCTTACCTATATTAGTAATCTTTCCAGCAGAATATTTACTCCACCATATGGTATCTGGGTGAGTATTGTCAGAAATCTTTATTTGTATCTTCCGCTACTCACTATGGGGCTAATGAGCCGTGAGATAAGTAGTGGCACAATTAAACTTCTTTATTCTTCACCAATTGGCGTGCGACAAATCATCTTCGGAAAATTTCTTGCGATGATGATATATAATGCTATCCTGATGCTCATTCTCGTGCTGATTATTACTCTTGCCGTATTTAACATAGAGGCAGCTGATACAGGAATGTTGTTCACAGCCCTACTGGGCATATATCTTTTATTGGGAACTTATACAGCTATCGGCCTTTTTATGTCTACACTTACCTCATATCAGGTTATAGCGGCACTCAGCACCCTAGCAATTTTAGCACTACTTAATTATGTGGGTACTATCTGGCAGGAGATTGATTTTATTCGCGACCTCACTTATTTCTTATCAATATCCGGTCGTGTAGATCAGATATTACTAGGTCTGGTAACATCCAAAGACATTATTTATTTTCTGGCCATCATATCCGTTTTTCTATCTTTTAGCATTTTCAAGCTTAAATCGTATCAGGAATCCAAACCTGCCTTCATCAGAATGACACGATACATTGGTGTGTTTATTATTACATTAGCCATCGGCTATATTAGTTCCAGACCCGGCATGATAGGATATAGGGATACTACTGAAAGAAAAAATATGACATTAACTCCCAATACGCAGGAAATATTAAAGCAAACAGGAGATACTTCAATACATATCACTTCATATATTAATCTCCTTGACGATCGTTATCCTTACGGTCAGCCACAGGAAAGAAATGTAGACATGAGACGCTGGGAACCCTATCTGCGTTTTAAATCTGATATTAATTTTAAATATGTTTATTATTATGACAGCAGTTACGATCAACATCTATATAAATACAACCCCGGCGTTTCTATTGATGAACTGGCAGAACGATATGAAAAATCATATAGGATTAATCTGAAACAATTCAAAACTCCCGAGCAAATAAGAAAGGAGATTGATCTTAAACCGGAACGCAACAGATATGTTATGCTTCTGGAATATAATCAGCAAAAAACTTTTTTACGATTATATGATGATATGTTTGTTTTTCCAGGTGAAACAGAAGTTGCTGCTGCACTTAAAAGGTTAATGCAGGTAAAACTTCCTAAAATTGCATTTGTACAGGGCGGACTGGAAAGAAGTATTGACAAGTCCGGTGAAAAACAATATAAAATGCTTACTAACGAAATCACTTTTCGTTATTCACTCATTAATCAGGGATTTGATGTAGAAGGAGTTAATCTTAAAACACAGGATATTCCTAATGATATTTCAGCGCTGGTTATTGCCGATCCATTACTGCAGTTTGATACTGCCACTGTAAATAAGATAGTACAATTTATAGACAATGGCGGAAATCTCTTACTTGCTGCCGAACCGGAAAGAAAGGAAATATTTAAACCATTTCTTTCAAAATTAGGTGTAGAGCTTATAGATGGTATGCTTGTTCAACCGAGTGATGATTTTTCACCTGATCTTATAAAAAGTTTCGTAACCAAAGAAGGCGCTTTATTAACCAAATCTTTGCAGGGTGACGCAGAAGATAGTTTATGTGTTACACTTAGCGGCGCTTCTGCCCTGTCTTATACTAATAATGGACCATTTACCGTCACTCCTTTCCTGATGACCGAAGGAAAGAAAAGCTGGAACAAACGTACTATTCCGGATATAAAAGATCTGGAATCAGCTGCCCGATTAAAACAATTGACAGCAAATGAAAATCCTTCTGTGCGGGAATCCACAAATGCTCTCGAAACACTGAATCAGGCGAATAATAAGTTGCTAAAATCTATTGGTTACGCTCCTGAAGAAGGAGACCAGAATACATCTTTACCTGCAGTAGTGGGTTTAACAAGAAATATTAATGGTAAAGAACAAAGAATAGTGATCGCTGGGGATGCCGATTTTTTAAGTAATGGAGAATTATCAAGGAATAATATCAAAACTGCTAATTTCAACTTCAGCACTGCATTATTTAATTGGTTTAGCAATGGAGAATTTCCTATTGATACGTCAAGGCCAAAGCCAAAAGACAATAGTCTTCATTTAACAAGAAATAGTCTGGAAGCATTACGCATTAGTTTACTGGCTATTATTCCGGGAATATTGATAATAAGTGCATCTATATTATTGATCCGTCGCAGACGAAAATAATTACATTATGCCTTTCAGTACAGATCAGCAAACAGTCAATGATCTTAATATCATTGGTCATAAGGGGAAGGAATCCATATATGATATTTTTGTGCGAGCAACAACCCGGCAGGGAGCTGCTATTCTCGAAGAGATGTTCCGCTACCCTCTTTCAGATGCTGCTTCGATTAACAATCGTAGTAGTATAATTCATCATTTTACAATTCATCAGCAGGATTTACCATTTGAAAGAGATTCATTTGATATTATAGAACGTTATCTCTCTATAACGGATGACCGTATACATCTGGATCCAGCCACTTCTTCTTTCGGCGAAAAAATCACAGGGATGCTTGTTCCTGATAGTGATTACAATGCCATATCACAGGGAATTATGGCCTTAATAAGCATTACACATGACCTTAAAGCGTTTGTAGTAAAAATTCCGGATGGGTCGCCTTATGATAAAGAAAAACAATCCATTCAGCAATTACTGGATATTCCTGTTATTCATAAACTGGCTAAAGAACAACGAAATAAAAAACTATCCTATAAAACAATTGCTGAATTTGATAATGAACTAAGATTTAAGAAGAACAACGAAATAAAAAAACTACTACGATACATCTATCAGCTTGATGTTTACATTGCAGTGGCAAAAGTAGCCATTGAAAAAAAATTTTGCTTTGCAAAAGCTCTTTCTGGTAATGAAAACCAGTTTTTACTTGAAGGAATATACCACCCACAAGTACCTCAAGCCGTTTCCAATACTTTAAATATTAATCCATCTAATACAGTACTTTTTCTGACAGGCGCTAATATGGCCGGGAAATCTACTTTCATGAAAACATTTGGAATTTCCCTTTACCTGGCACATATGGGATTTCCTGTTCCGGCAAAAAGAGTAGAATTTTCAGTACTCGATGGTATTTACACAACTATTAACCTACCCGACAATCTGGGTATGGGTGCCAGTCATTTTTTCTCGGAAGTGCAACGGATTAAAAAAATTGCCGGAGAATTGGGGAGAGGAAGAAGGCTTCTTATCATCTTCGATGAGCTATTCAGAGGCACCAATGTTAAAGATGCTTATGATGCCACCATTGCGCTTACCTCTGCTTTCACAAAAAGAAACAATTCAGTGTTAATGCTTTCCACACATATTGTTGAAGCAGGTCCGGTACTTCGTCAGCTATCAGACAAAATCAGGTTTATATACCTTCCTACAAAGATGAATAATGATAAACCCGTGTATACTTATCAATTGGAAGATGGCATTACGGAAGACAGACATGGAATGATCATTATCAATAACGAAGGAATAATAGATATTTTAAATAAACAGGCAGGCAATAACAACTTATCTTCAAAACAGGCATCTCCCAAATTTGAAATCGATCTGCAAACCTCTGAAGACCTTAACTTATTGGGAAAATTTAAACCCGGATCTGTTTATAGAATTTTTAATGAAGTAAAAACTTCAGGAGCAGAAATATTACTTGAAAAAATATTTCAGCAGCCTGTTAGCAATCCTGATGAGATAAACAAAAGAACAGCTTTTTACGCTTATCTGCAATTGAAACAACTTGATTTTCCATTTAGTAATGAATTATTATCTGAAGTTGAAGAGTACTATAGAATATCAGCAAGCAGTAGTCTTGTAGGTTCAAGAATATTTTCTCTTAAATCCTGGTTATTGCAAATGCTTTTAAGGGACGAGAACTATGATCAATTAAAAAGAGGTGTCAATGCAACCATTAATCTATTCATCCATTTTAATGAATGGATGAAGCACTTTAAAAATGATACCGAAAAATCAAACTACAATCTGATATCTAATGCTCAGAAAATTCTTTCGGAACCACAAATACAACAAATTATTGAGGAGGGAAAACCCACTTCCTTTAATTGGATGCAGCTTGGCTATTATCATCATTTGCTCACCGGCATATTACATACAAAAATTAATCAGTTATGCGAGATAATCTATGAATTTGATCTAGCTATCACGGTCGGCAATACAGCACGAAAAAAAGGTTTTTGTTATGCAAAAGCGTTACCAGCATCTGAAAACATATTTCAAGCCAGAGGTCTGCGCCACCCTGCATTAGACAAAGGAATAGGAAACAATATAGTTCTTACTACAGATGACAATATTATGTTTTTAACAGGAGCTAATATGGCCGGAAAATCTACGCTAATGAAATCTTTTGGCATCAGTATGTATTTGGCACATATGGGATTTCCTGTTCCGGCTGATGAACTGATTTTTTCTGTTAAAGACGGACTGTACTGTTCGATTAATATCGCAGATAATTTAAGCACAGGATATAGCCATTTTTATGCAGAAGTCGTACGCATTAAACAAATTGCGAAAGAACTACAAACAGGCAAAAACCTCGTTATTATATTTGATGAATTATTTAAGGGAACTAATGTAAAAGATGCATATGATGCTACGCTAGCTGTAACTAAAACATTTCCAAATTTCAATAATTGCTGGTTTATCATTTCTACGCATATTACGGAAGTGGGAAAAGCTTTAAAGCAAACAAGCGATAGAATACAATTCAAATTCCTTCCAACAATTATGCAAAACAACATACCCAAATACACTTATAAACTGGAAGACGGCATCAGTACCGATCGGCATGGTATGTTGATTATCCGAAACGAAAACGTAGTAGAAATGATTGAGAACGGATAGCATTCATTAGATGATTAATAAACCTTTCCGTTTTGGGTATTTGACTATTCAAAAATTGAATAATTCTTTTACCTGCTATTCTTATAATCGAGTAAGTAGTAAAAATATTTTAAATAATTGGAGAATCACATAAAAAGAGAACTTCCTCCATCAACTATCAGAATAAAAAGAGTCTGTCGAACTCTTAATACACCATCTTCTGGGTATTAATTTTTTTTGCATAAACTAAGTATACTGTAAAATATCTTTTAAAGAGTACGTTTTAAAGATTTGGTCATATACAAATGACTATACAGCAATTGTGATCATTCTTTTTCTCTGACAACCATTTCAGTACTATTATTAGATAGTGCCACGATTGCAAACAACGGAAAATGTATGGTACAGGTTTCGGACTAAGTGGGACACACTTCTGCATCATATTGAATGCAGACGACAAATTATTATATACAAAACCCTGATTTATTTACCTGGGAATAAACCTTTTAGATCCATATATACACCAATATTAACATATAACATATTTGTACTGATAGGGTGTCTACTGTAATTATCACCTATTTATGATACTTCTAAACCCTTACAGAACATCATAAAGTTTTACAATATATCGCACAATATATATATCATTGTGCATCCTTGTTAAACATGGAAGAATTTACACAGGGTTCCAGACTTTTAAGACTGAGGCATAAATAACACCAATTAATATTAGAATGAAGACAAGCCGTTTTGTAAATAGTGTGGTTTTTCAGCTATCACTGATATGCGTAAGTATTTCAGGAGTACATGCACAGGAAATCGACACTTTATCGTTCAGTAAAATAGACTTTACAAGATACACACAGGATTGGAGCTTAACACCTAAAGTTTCACTGGAATTAGCAAAAGAGCCATTAAGCATTGCTGGAAAGAAATATCATACAGGTGTAGCTTCTCCTACTGTCAGTTTACTCAGGTTTGAGCTAAACGAAAATGCGGAGAAATTGCAGGCTTTGTTTGGATTAGATGATCAATCTACAAAACATTGCAGAGTTGTTCTTTCCGTATTGGCAGATGGAAAGGAAGTGTATAAAAGTCCTGTCATGAAAAGAAAATCCAAAGCAGCAGAGGTGAATATTGATCTGAGGGGAGTAAAAAAGCTTGCTCTTGTAATTGATGATAACGGAACCGGTGTATATAAAGACAAAGCCAATTATGTTAATGCTTATATTACCTACAAAGGTTCTGCACCTGTTGCGCTTAATTATAATCATATTCACAACAGACATATACTCACCCCCGAAGCCTCTCCCCTGCCTAAAATAAACAGTGCGAAAGTTTTTGGCGTTCGTCCCGGTCGGCCGTTTATGTACACCATAGCTGCTACGGGTAAAAGACCTATGAGCTTTGCTGCTGAAAACCTTCCGTATGGTCTTTCATTAGATAAACAAACAGGTATAATAACCGGAGTGATTAAAGAAAAAAAGGAGACAATAGTTCAGCTAAAAGCCACGAATGAATTGGGCACAGCTACCCGTGATCTGAAAATTGTGGCAGGTGATAAAATCGCGCTCACACCTCCCATGGGATGGAACGGCTATAATCGTTTTGCAGATTCTATCGACCATGAAACAGTGAAAGCTGCTGTAGATGCCATGATCAATTCCGGACTTATCAATCATGGATGGACCTATATTAATATCGATGATAGCTGGTCTACAAAGCCAGGTTCAACCGATCCTATGCGTATAGGTGATCCCAGAGATGCAAACGGCATGATCAATGCCAACAAAAAATTTCCTGATATGAAAGCCCTCACAGATTACATTCATATGAAAGGTTTTAAAGCAGGAATTTATTCTTCACCCAGCAATCTAACCTGCAGCGACTATACAGCTACGTATGGTTTTGAAGAAGAAGATGCACGCAGATGGGCTGAATGGGGATTTGATTATTTAAAATATGACTATTGCAGTTACAGTGATCTGGTAAAAAGCAATACTGTAGAAACCTTGAAAAAACCCTATATAGTAATGCGCAATGCTTTAGATAAAGTGGATCGTGATATTGTTTTCAGTATGTCGCAATATGGAGGAGGTGACGTTTGGAAATGGGGTGAAGAAATTGGAGGAAATAGCTGGAGAACAACAGGCGATCTTATTGATACCTGGCCAAGTATATCAGAAATAGGTTTCAGTCAGGTTGGTATTGAAAAATATGCAGGCCCCGGGCATTGGAATGACCCGGATATGCTTGTTGTCGGTTATATGGGTTGGGGGCATGTTAAGTATCCATCGCGTTTAACCGCTGATGAACAATATGCGCATATTTCTTTATGGTCGTTGCTGGCCTCACCTCTTCTTATCGGATGCGATGTAGCAGACATGGATGACTTTACAAAAAACCTTTTCACCAATGATGAAGTAATTGAGATTAATCAGGATCCATTGGGACGACAGGCAGCCAGAATTTTTCAAAAAGACGATTTGGAAATATGGATGAAAGAAATGGAAGACGGTTCAAAAGCCATAGGATTATTTAATAGAAACGATACTAAAAAAACTATTAAAGCTGATTGGAGTACTCTTGGATTAAACGGAAAACAGATAGTACGCGATGCCTGGCGTCAAAAAGATGAAGGAACTTTTTCCCGTTCGTTTTCGGCCGTTGTACCAGCGCATGGTGTAAAATTAATTAGGGTGAAGGCAGCCAAATAAAGAATATCATTATATCAATTATAGAACCTGTATATCAAAATGGAACGCCCCCAAAAAATGTAAACATTTTGGGGGCGTTTTTATGTATATGAAAACCAAATATAATCGCAACTAATAGTTAACCGCTGTAAGACCCCCATTTTTCAGACAGCTATTTTTTCATAATTTTCTATTTTAGAAATACTGTTCGCCCATTCCACCGGTGTCATATTATTCAATGCTTCATGAGGTCTTCGTTCATTGTATTCTGCGATACAAACTTCTTTTAATCCCATCATATAGGATAAACCAAAGAAATTTAATTATTGAAGTATAGAAAGTATTATTCTATACGGGAATGTTTTCTGCACATAGAATAATCAGTCAACAATTTGAGATGGAATAAATGATGACAAATCAATTTTATTCTCAATTATACTGATGCAATAAAAAATGTAATTAATATTTTTGTGATAGTATCCGGACCATTTATTAGTCTGGCATAAAAGTTATGATAATACCGAAAGGATCAGCAATAGTACGGAAGAGGTTAAAGAAAAAGTTATCGCAATGCTTAGCTTAGTCTTTTTATTATCAATTACACTGATCGCCGAAAATCACCATTGATATTTTATTCAAGGCATACGAATCATGCATTAACCTGGCACAAAGGCATACAATATACCCACCAGAATTGATAACAGCACAGAATAGGTTAAACACCAATTACCACAATCCCCATAGCAGCTATTTTATTTTAAATTATACTGATCAGCTAAATGCCATGATATTTTTGAGAGTATACGAATCGTTTTCATTAGCCTCACATAAACGTACATAATATACCGCCAGGATCGATAACAGCACAGAATAGGTCAAACACCAATTACCACAATCCCTGTAGCAGCTATTTTATTTTAAATTATACTGATCAGCTATATAGCATGATATTATTTGAAGGTATGGGGATCAGCCAAAATGCCCATTGATATAATTGCTGGTGAGTTCTTTTTTCGGATGATTAAACATCTGTTCAGTTGGCCCCTCTTCTACAATTTCACCCAGGTACATAAATACAGTTTTATCGGCTACTCGCTGAGCCTGTTGCATATTGTGTGTTACAATAACAATGGTATAATGCTGCTTAAGTGTTTTTATCAGCTCTTCAATTTTTAAAGTGCTAATAGGATCCAGAGCTGAACAGGGTTCATCCATCAATATCACCTCAGGTCTTAAGGCAACTGTGCGCGCTATGCATAGTCGTTGTTGTTGACCACCTGATAATCTGGTAGCAGGTTTTTTTAATTCATCTTTTACCTCTTCCCATAAAAAACTTTCTTTAAGTGCATTTTCTACAATAGTTTTTCTATCGCTTCCTCCAATATCATTAATCTTTAATCCGTACAATATATTATCATATATACTTTTGGGAAAAGGGTTCGCTTTTTGAAAAACCATACCTATACGTTTACGCACCTGCGTCACAGAAGTTTTTTTATCATAAAGATTCTCCTGATCCAACATGAGTTTCCCTTCAATTTTTGCCTCTGGCGAAAGATCATGCATACGGTTAAAGCTTCTTAATAAAGTACTTTTACCACAACCCGAAGGACCTATTAATGCCGTAACCTGTTTCTCTGGAAAATCTACATTTATATTTTTAAGTATATGTTTATTTCCAAACCACAGATTAAGATCTCTGGCTAAGAGCTTTGTATGTTGTTCAGTCATTCGTTCTGTTTTTGTACCTGATATAAAAAGCAGTAAGGTTCAATAGTAATATCACTATTAACAACACTAGCGCTGTACCATAAGCAATCGGACGCACTTGTTCAATTGCCTGATGCTGAGTAGAAAGCATATACAGATGATAAGGGAGCGCCATAAATTCCTGATTCAAAAAACTCGTATTGCTATTGATGTAAAATGCTGCTCCAGTAAATAAAATCGGAGCCGTTTCTCCTGCAGCTCTCGATAATGTTAGTACTACACCCGTAAGAATACCAGGCAAAGCTGATGGTAATACCACATCTCTTATGGATTCAAACTGAGTAGCTCCAACACCTAATGCTGCTTCTCTTGTACTGGCAGGTATTCTCCTTAATGCTTCTTCTGTTGTAGTAATAATATATGGTAATGATAATAAACCTAATGTCAGACCTGCAGCAATTAATGAAGTGCCCATATTTAAACCTTGTACAAACAGGGCCAGTCCAAATAATCCATAAATAATTGATGGTACGCCTGACAGATTTCGGATTGAAGCCCTAATCAGTCTGGTCAACCAGGTGTTAGCTGCATATTCATTTAAATAAATAGCGCAACAAACTCCGAAAGGAACTGCAAAAACAGCGGTTAATAATGTAAGTAGTATTGTGCCGATAATGGCAGGAAAAATGCCGCCCTGCGTCATCCCATTAGATGGTGGATTACTGATGAATGCCCATGACAATACGCTTCCGCCTTTACTAATGAGATCAAATAAAATGGCAGCCAAAAAGAAGAGTACTATACCGGTACAGAAAAGTAATACAAACCACTCCCACACACGTATCAATTTTTTCATATTCAGCTCTTTTATAGCAGATTATGCTGTTTGGTATTTTTTGAACCGGTTAACAAAATATTCACCCGCTATATTTACTAATAATGTAATAATAAATAACACCATGGCGATAGCAAACAAAGCAAAATAATGAGTAGTTTGATAAGGAACTTCTCCCATTTCAATAGCAATAGTAGCGGTGATAGTACGTACCGAATCAAAAAAACCTTTTGGAAAGGCCGACACATTTCCTGTTGCCATCAACACCGTCATTGTTTCTCCAATTGCTCTTCCAACACCCAACATCACAGCAGCAATAATTCCGGGAGCTGCAGAAGGAATCGTTACTTTGGTGAGTGTTTGCCAACGATTGGCTCCTACTCCATAACTGGCTTCTCTATGTGCTTTAGGAACAGCATGTATAGCATCTTCCGCAACAGTAATAATTGTAGGAAGAGCCATGATTGATAATAATATGGCTCCATTTAATGCGTTCAATCCATTTGATTGTCCGGTAAGTTTTGCTAATCCGGGACCGAGAATAACAATCCCTAAAAAACCTATAGCCACTGAAGGTATTGCTGCCAGCATCTCAACAGCAGGCTTCAAAATATTTTTTAGTTTACCAGGAGCATATTCTGATATAAATGCTGCGCATCCTATTCCGATAGGTATCGCAATCGCCATTGCACCAAATGTAACCAGTGAAGTACTCACTAACAATGGTAATATGCCATAACTGGCTTCATGTCCTGAAGGATTCCATTGTGTTCCTGAAATAAAGTCCCATGGTTTAACTTCAAGAAAAAAAGCCGTAGTATTCCAGAGTAACATTACCAGTATACCAGCCAGAACTGCTATTACCATCAACCCGGTGCTTCTAAATATCCATCGAAACGCCTGATCAAACTTTTCTCTACTACTAATTTTCATTTTCTATTTCTGCATTAACATTATAATATCCTTCTTTGGCTATCATAGCTTTCCCTTCTGTACTCATTTCATAAGCTAAAAAAGGTTGTACTTTTTCCCATGACTTTTCAGGAACAAATTGAAATAAAGGTCTTTGAAAATAATATTGGTGATTTTGAATAGCAGAAGCATCCAAAGGAGAAATAGCTTGTGCATCAGGACCATTAATAATTTTGAGTATCTTGATATCGCTATTAGTTGAAAAACCATTTAAAATATAACCTGCTCCCACGTACCCTATTCCCGTAACATCATGCTTGATAGCTTCCAATATCTGGGCATTTCCATTCATTTCCTTTGCTTTTCTACTAAATCTTATTCCTAATTTTTTTCTAACAAAAGAATGTGTTCCCGAATTACTTTGTCTCCCGTAAATAGTAATGGGTTGATTATTTTCGGTAAGAGACTTCCAGCTATCGTATTCCCCACTTAATACTTTACCTAATGTGGGTATGTCTATAGAGTCAAGCGGATTGTTTTTGTGAACAACAAAAGCAGTCGCATCTTCTGCAAAGACGATAGTTCTAATTTGAATACCTTTCTGAGCAAACAATGCAATCTCTTCTTCAGTAAGGGGACGGGAAGAATTGGCAATATCGGCCTGTCCATTCAACAATGATGCTATGCCCAGTCCCGATCCGCCACCAGAAATAGCCACACTAAACAAATTGTTATGTTTATAAAACTCTTCGGCGAGATTAACCGCAAGGTTTACTTCAGTGTCGGAGCCCTTGATTTTGATTACCCTGGAATTCCTCCCACAGGCAGCTATAATCACTGAAACTATAATAACACATACATATTTCATCACAGCCAGTCCAAAATATTTCGGATGCAAGTTCGGCTTCTAATGTTAACTTAATGTAAACAACAGGATTTCTACTCTTTTAGCTCCTCAGCACGATACTCCCAAACACATAAGAATAAGTTATATATGACATATATACTACCTTCTTCGTTCTTACAAAAAGGCGATTGTTTGTTGTGTGGGTGGTGGTCGTTGAAGGCAACACTGACAAACACCTTTGCACCGATATAAGCTAGGCATTAAAAAACATGCAACATTTCATGAATTCAGTATATATTTTGACAATTTTATTTTCATGGCAAGAAATTATGCCCCGTTTGACTTTCCCTATCAATGCGAGTGATTACATATTTCATTTAATATACTTTGTTATTATTATCCCTCTATTTTTGGAGCTTTTATGCGTTTACTCCATAAATAAGTCCCCAAACCTATAAGCAGATTAATCATTCCAATTATTGTTTCAAAGTAATTATGAATGAAAGCAAATCCTATCATCCATAAAGAAATCAGCAAAAACAAAATCTGAAACAATGGATACAAAGGACTTTTAAATACTTTTTTATCATGCGTATTTTTTCGGCGTAATAGAAATACCCCACATACTGTTAGTACAGAAGACAAGGTGATTAAAATTCCGCAGTAAATCAGAATCTGTTCGAAAGTTCCGGTTAACAGCAATACTGAACTGATACTAAATTGAAGCCACAAAGCTTTTTGAGGAATTTCATTTTTGTTTACATTAAAATGTCTCCACAAACTATATGCTTTTGCCATACTGGAAGTTATCCTGGAGCCTATCCATACCATTGCACTGATACCTGATATCAATAGCAAAGAAATGATTAATCCAAAAATATTACCCAATTGATCTCCTAACATTCTTCGTGCAACAACAGTTCCCACATTCAACTCTCCAACTAATTCATTTACCGGAGCATGTTTTAAAAAAACAAACTGTAATAGTGTATAAAGAACTGTTACTATAACTGTTCCTCCAATCAGTGCAACTGATAATGATTTTACAGGATTTTTAAACTCCTCTGTAATGTATACTGCTGCATTCCAACCTGAATAGGAATAACTGACATAAATAAGTGAAACGGCGAAAGCAGCTGATCCTATCTCTTTAAAATAATCCGATCTGATATAAATATGATTTTCCGTATTTCCGGGTAATGCCAATCCAATACTTATAAATAGTACAATTAAAAATACTTTCATTAATGTGCTGCTATTCTGGAACAAGGCGCTCACTTTCAAACTGTGCGAATGAATAAATGTAATAATGGCTAACAAAACAATAGCAGTCCATTTAACATCCAGATTTCCAAAAGGAAAATATTTTACTGAAGCAATCGATGCTAAAGCAATTGGTGCAGCGAACCCGGTTGTCAACGAAACCCATCCAGAAAGATAACCCACCACAGGATGATACAGTCGTGAAAGAAAAGTATATTCTCCTCCTGACTCTCTGATAGCCGTTCCTACTTCGGCGTAACTGAATGCTCCAGATAGCGCCAACAATCCACCGGCTATCCATAATGTCAATACAACAGCAAGGTTACTAATATCTTTTAATTGAAATCCAAGACTCGTAAATACACCAGTGCCTATCATATTCGCAACAACGATTGCAACACCTGTCCAGGAAGATATTTTTCGGGCACTAACAACAGGCACACTATTCATGATTTGAAATAATAATTGATGAGTTTGTCTGTTTTATTAATATTTGCTTAATCATCACCAATTAAGAAAAATACATTTCCAACAAAAACAATTCACAGAAACTGATAAGATATGGCTGTTATCAGTGATTTGGTCGCTTTCTTTTAGTTGACAGAAAATTTACTTTATTCCATTTCATCCATAGGGCTGTAGCATTATATTCACCTGTTGTATTAACATATTTAGATCGTTCAGTTTTATATAACTCCAACAACTTAATTGCTTTATAATAAGTTAAAGAATCCGATGTTGTTGGTCGGTGTCCTTTCGGAATAGCATAAGTAAAATAACCTTTTGGACCCGCAAAGACAGGAATAGCAAAAAAGTCTCTGGGAACAATTTTAATACTCGTGTCTTTATCTGAATGAATAGCAGCTTCCACAAAAAAGTCTACTGCATAATCCGGATAACCAAACAAGTACCCATATCCTCTAAACCTATCATATTTTTTTTCATATTCGATCACCGGCAATACAGTAGCCGGATCAGCATCAGGTGTAAATCCCCACTGTCCAAAAAAATGCTTTTTATGCTCCAGCATACTTCTGAATTTACTTTTTCGTACAACATATATTTCAATATTACGATCACCATTTGTTGTCATGGCGAAAGGCATTAATACAAATTGCCAATCTCCAATACTTAAAACATCACATACCTTCTGATATTTCTTTAATTCATCCAACAAACTAATATCCCTGACTATATGCGACTCTCCGGATATAGTATTACTATCAGCAGCAATTTTATACCTCAAAAACTTTACACTACTAACGGGTTTTATAGTATCCAATAAAGTATATACTGATTCATGGTCCAAAGCATAAGCCAAAATACTATCGGCCAACGCATGATCATATTTATCATTTATACCTATACTTTTACGAGTACTGACACATGAAGCCAGCAAAACAACACAAGCGAACATTAATATTCGTATCATTTAGAATAATATTGAGTATTGCAATTGATTAATATTTCTATTGTTTTTTTCATCAAGAAAAGTAGCATGGTGGAAACGAGCATTAAAGCTGAGCATATGACAAACGTTTCCTTTACCACGAAACTCCGCACCAGCGGCGGCGCCAGTGTTCAGATAGTCAGTGGATATATAATGATAATGTGGCATTGCGAGATCTTTCACTACAGTATTCATCTGTCTGTTAGTCCAGCGGTGATCAACTACTTTCATATAACCTGCTTTAGGCGAAATATGAATGGACCATTTATCTGTCAGTTTTTTTCTCCATAGAAGAGAGAGAACACATTCCGCACCTGTTGCAAAATAATGCATACGAGTGCCTTGATCTGTAAAAGATAATTGATGAATTGATGGTTGTAATTTCCACTGCCATAGTTGACCACGTGAAGTGGAAAACCATCTCTTCCATTGCAGGAAAGCATAAGCCTGTTGATGGGATGCACTTTCAGCGCTGAAAAGGTAATCGTCGGCATATCCACTTGCATAACTTCCTGAAAAGAGCATTGAAGTACCATCAAGGGCATTTCCTTTATACACCAGCGCATTACCTTCAAAATTATAAGCGGTATAATAACCGGTAAGAGAACGTGTTGCTATTCCTTCATACACTTCTTCCGATCTATAATTTGTTTTCATTATGACCACCCACTTGTATTTGTTGTTTTTTTTCTCATAATGAAGAGAGGCTCCGATTATATTACCAGTTCGTTTTCGTACACCTGTTACCATAGGCGATCGACTAAAAGTACCATAACCTCTAAGCCTATATAATAACACATTTTCAATACTATATTGTCCTATTTCATTTTCTTCCTGCAAGAATCCAAAGTCTCCTTTTAAGCCCAAAGCACTCCTTCCATTGATTTGCCAACTAATACCCGGTTGCAGGGTAATATTTCTTATTCTGTAAAAAGGTTTGGGTTCATTCGTTCTTGCACCTGAGCCGATAATATAATCGACCGAAAGTCCACTATACAATTTGCGTTCTATAGTCGGGCTCGCCACCTGCAGAGAGGCAGATACTTCATCTCTTATCCATTTTCCTTTATTGCTATCTGCCCAAATAAATGGATTTCCGTTATAACCTTCATTCACACTACTCCAGGGCAGCTCAAAATCATATTGTTTTTTATAAGCAAACTCTCCTCTTACTGCCCAACGCTGTATTTTCTTGTATCCTCCTGTTGACCCTGTGAATATGCGCATCTTTCCGGGATCCATAGGACGTTTAAAAGCACCTGATTCCGACTTTACAGATAATGAGGCATAACCGTATTGAGGAATATGATCATTAAATATGACAGCAGGATTATTTGTGTAACGAAAATTATTGTATATCCTTTCCTCATTAACCGCAATAATGCTGTCAGCTTGTTGTCCTATCAGCAATTGCCCTGACAACAATAACAAAATAAAAAAACATATTTGACGAAAAACTAAGTTCATGAAATCAAGTTCAGGCATCAGCAGAACTAAATATTCTGCTGATGCTGTAATTAAATACTAATTAAATGCACGGGGAGTTGGTTCACTAAGTTTTTCAAAGTCGGTTCCGCTGTTATTGGTATCCTGCAGTACATTTCTTCCGTTAATAGTTGCGGATACTTTTCTTCTGAAACTTTCTGCAGTGTAGGTATTGCTGGCAAACACGAAACCTGCATCGAGCGCCTCGGGAATACGTTTAAAGCCACCGCTTTCACCATCTTTTAATGCTTCGAAAGCATCAATGATCACTGCATTGGGAATTTTAATTCTGGCATCCAAAGAAGAACCCGGTATCGCCACTTGTTCCAGATTATCAAAATCCTCTTTAAATATTACTACTGCCGGGCCAAATACAGGCAATAACCAGTCGAACCCACCAGTAAAATATACTCTCTCCAAATTCGGAACAGGAGAATCAGCATCTCTTCCATCTTCACGTTCATTATAGGTTTCCCAATCCGCTCCCGACAAATCAACCGGACTATTGGGATTCAGTAATTCTTCTTTATGATTTACTCCGTCCTGTGCGATAACAATACTTTGTCCAGGTGCTAACGGATGATCTTTTCCTCTTCCTGGTATGCGCCATACATTACTGGCATATACATGATCCTTATCATCCTGGAAAGGTGAAGGGGGATTATCAGGATTAATAAGTCCTGATACACCATATATATCAGCGATGCATAAACTATCCAGATAAATTGTATCTGTAGAATTATTATAAATCTCTATAAACTGATCACTGAAATAAGTGCTACCTGCAGGAGTTCTACTACCTGTGTAATATACTTCTTTGAATACTAATCCTCCAACAGTACTACCACTTAGCTTCAATTCAAAACTGGCATTCATACTACTATTTACCACGGCATTATGCTGAATAGCATTTAAAGATATTTCGTTAGCAATACCAGTTAATGTTTCCGCTTCTGTGCTAGTTAAATTTTTACTGGAACTGATGTTGTAATTACCAGGCAACATCTCTGTAAATACAACTTCCCCATTAGCACTGGTTGTACCAGACTTTACGGATCCGTCGCTTATACTGGTAATAGTTACTGAAGCACCTGAAGCTTGTGATTGGCTATATGATGATGGATAAAAAACTTTTATAGTAATATCTGATGTTTGTAATCCATCAAATTTATCCCGCTTGCACGCTGCAAATAAAAGTGCAAAACTTATAAAAAATAAAAACGACTGTTTCATGAAATAGTTAATTTTAGTTGTTTAATAAATTATGATTGACGATTCTGGATTTTTTATTTCCCAAGCTGACATTAAATTCAGCAGCGAAAAACAAGGGTTCATTTCTACGGACAAGTGCATTGGTTTGCTGATTAAAATGTAAGGGACGATAATTGAGAAAATTATTTACCCTAAAGGAAAATCCATATCCACCCTTCCATTCTTTTGTCAGCTGAATATTAAAAAGATGAAGAGGAGGATAATGAGTAACAACCGCTCCGCTTACTGTTCTGCGCATATCTCCATATTGAGGAAGAGCCGCTTCTTCTTGTGTTAATGCTGTCAACTTCCCCTGCTTATCAATATAGGCTACTGGTAATTCGCTCAGACCAACTGGTTTATTCTTAGTAAGCCATATCGTTTGCCATAATGCGGAAAATATCAGATTAAGTTGTGGTACACGATGTATAAATCTAATACTGGTATTTAGCCGTTCGCTGATAATCCTTGAACTGGTATAATATACTCCTACACGAGATGGAGCTAGCATACCCTGATACGCTTTATCTGTATCCATTACTGTTCCATCATCAAAACTTTCAGTATTATAATAGGCTCCTGTTACATTAAAAGAAGTACGAATACTGCTGATCTCCGGAATAGTAAAAGAATATTCAACACCTTTATTAATAATAATCCTGTTGTTAACTGGTATATCATAAGCTGCAAAAAAAGTATCAACACTCAAGGGTACGGGATCTAAAACTGGTGGCCTGCCAACAGGCGTTTCTAATATCCGGTACTTATCATAACTGAAAGGTTTCAACTCTCTATTAAAACCAACGGCACCTCTTGTAGTCTCGTAGAAAAAAGAAATATTAGCCACTAACCAACGCTTCTCTATATCCAGACCTGCTTCCCATTTTTCAACCGTATAAGGATTTATCGGACGGTCATCCAATGGTATAGTTCTGGTAGTTAATATTACCAGTCGTTCAGCTGGATCTCGGGCGAAATAATTAAAATTAACCAGATCAAAATATCTGGTACCAGGATACAAATGATTCAATGCTGGTGTTTTAGCACTAGTGCCATACCCCACTCTTATCCACGTATCTTTAAAAGTTTCAATAGCGGCGTTCATACGTGGGGCCAGAATAATTCTGTATTTACTTTTGAATACTCCCTCTGGTACAAAATTGTCGAGACGAACACCGGCCTGAACAATAGCTTTTTGACGTCCGATGCTAAAACTCATCCGATCTTCAGCATAATAAGCGAGTTGATGAATAGCAGGTATAGCAGCATAAGATCGTGGCCTGTCTCCCATGCTGTAATTTTGACGAGGTGGCATTAATGGATCAAAATGCCTTCCCCTTCCTTTATTAACATCCATGCGCCATTCACTACCTAATAAAAATCGGTGTGTTTGTTTACCGATCTTCTTCACTAAAGACAATTCTAACCTAGCATACCCATTAATAGGTCTGCCATCAACAGTAGTTTGATTAAGATATTCGCTCTTGCCATATACAGCTTCCTTAGTTGTATCCGTCATAGCATCAGAAAGCGGAAACAGATCTCTCGTTATCAGAGTTTGATAAAATGATTGCTGACGGTTATATGTAAGTGCTGAAATATAATAAACATTGGATATCCAGGGTTTGTTGATCTTCCAATTTCCTTCAGTGCTTGCTTTAAAACCTTTCTCATCAGAATAATGTTTACTCTGATATCGTTCATCATCGGGATCCTGTTTTAACTTATCAATAGTATTATATCCTGAAATAATGGTCGTAGTAACAAAAGTTTTTATTGGATTCCACGCCCTGCGCCAACTCAATTGGGATTGTAATCTAGTATATTGGTTAAAAGGATCTCTTACATCATTTTTTGCATTGAGCAGGTCAACACTTACATTATACGTATTACCACTTGTTGATTTTCCAAAAAATTTATCGTCAAATCCCGTTACGAATGCAGCCTGCATTAAGTTTGGATTTAATCGGATGCGAAGCTCAGGGGCTGTATTTCCTATTCTTGAATTCACTATAATAAGACCAGAAGTGAGATCACCATATTTTACCGAAGGAATACCTCTGATCACCTCAACACTTTCAATATTATCAGCAGGTATTTGCCTAAGGTCATTACCCATACCAGCCGCTGAAGAGAAAGGAGGAGAAGCAGATGGAGAAGAATTCAGAATCGTTACATCAGTTTGAAGGTTAGCGTTATTAGACAGAGGCACACCATCCAATACTATCTGCGTACCTAATGCATTTGCCCTTGCTGCATCTGTATTAGCACCTCCCTGTCGAAGATTTACCTGATTAACACTTCCGAGATTAGGATTTACAGCCAATTGTCCCGGAACCAATTGCAGCACGTCAGCCAGGCTGGTAGGTTGTGTATGAATAATGGCACTTCGATCTATTACTGAAGATGAGCCGAGTTGCTTCGACTTTGCAATAACAGATATTTCTAACAGCCCAACTATGCGTCGCTGCAAATAAATTTTGGCTGGTTGATCTTGAGGTATTTGAACACTGATAATAGTTGGAACATATCCTGTAATACTAATGCTAAGCTGAAAACTACCAACTGACAATCCTTTAAACTCAAACCAGCCATTTTTACCAGCGATAACGGTTTCCTCTGTAGGTAATAATTGTATAGTAGCATTTTCAAGCGGAAGAGAATCTATAGACAATACCCAACCATTCAAATGATATCCGTCAGATTGAGCAAAACTTTCAAATAACAAAAAAATAAAGCACGCAGCAATAACCACACGTTTGTATAATACATACATACAGACAACAGGTAACAGTTGACAATTAATTAAAAGGAATATATTCCAACCCGGAAAATGGCAGTCGGGGGAAATAAAAATTACATAAGGATTACGACAGGAGGACCTCTGTCTGAAATAGTGGAAACATATCCAGTAAGATCATTGTGCAATGTGCAGGTAATGCGATATTCGGACAAAAGAGGATCAGCAGGCCGTATTTTTATTGTTTTAATTTCTACAGACCCTGTTAACTGAAATTCACATACATCACAGGAGTTTGTATCAGAGATTTCTAAAAATCCATCAGTACCTAAACAATAGGTTTCATTATGAGTATGAAAGGTTTTCGCCCCTACCACATACAGAAATATAGCGAGCATCCAATATGCGCTAAATATTTTTCTATAAGAGTAACGTGATGACCACATGAATCAAAGATAAGATAAAGTTCAATAAATGCAACAATGATGCAAAATATAACATAGCTAATAAAATCAATAACCATTGATCATACACGCGCTTCAGCAACAATCATTATTTCAAACCGTAATTCTCAAGAATTTACCTACTTAAAAGCTGAATGAATAAACCGGACAGGTAATGAATCCGCAATAGTCATGTTCTGCTGATCTTACCTTAAATCCTCTCCTGCTCATTCAGTTTCTTATAGCATAAACTATTTACTCATCGGGTTTTATTATGTATGAGATTGTTGGTTGCTGCCCGGCTTAAGAGATATAAGGTTGATAATTTTTATTGACTATAATGCCAACTTATTAATAGGGTAAATGGTTCGCATTGCTTAAAAGACAAACATAATTTGACTATCAGAAAAAACGATGGAATACATAAAAAGCAGATCAAGGATAACATACCATAACAAAAAAGGCTGTAAATCAATAGATTACAGCCTTTAATATGTGCCCAAGACTGGATTCGAACCAGCACGCCGTTTCCAGCGCTACCACCTCAAGGTAGTGCGTCTACCAATTTCGCCACCTGGGCAGCTTTTCTGAGGGAGTGCAAAAATAGGTTATTACAGTCTTAAAACAAGAGCAATTTTATGTTTTCAGGCGTAAATAAATCATGTGTACAATAGGAAGGAAAACAGTCTATCTAATGGGTAATAGTCACTCGTAGCCAGCTAATATATAAGGCTCAAATAGCACAACAATAGTATATAGACACGTTACAATATTAACATAACATCCAAAGGCATGACAATAAGATATCCATTGATGATTAAAGTTAACAATTCAATTAATTGATAACGCTAATGCCTGCGGCCGAACCTAGGGGAAGCTTATACCGGCAATTACACATAAAAATAGGGCACACCAAAATATTGATGTGCCCATGCACTTGTTCCTAATCCTCATGAAAATTATTACAGGCTTTACTCTTGTGAGAATTTAGTATAGTGATTATCTATCACAATCAGCCGTCCAAACCGCACCGTCTTTAGTATAACCTATTATTAGTTTACTTGCTGTAATTCTGATAAGCTTGGCTTCGCCTTCATCAATAGATATTACACCATTATCTCCATCTTTTTTAAACTGAACACCAGTCAGGTCAGGAATACCATCAGAAAAAACAAAATTATAATTGTTTCCTGCCTTAGCCACAGTCACTTTACCACTAGCGGAAGATTTGTTTTCCTCACCACTGGTGTAACTGATACTTCCACTATAAGTACCAACGAATAAATCATTATCAGCCGGATCATCATCCTTGCTACATGCAACAAATGTTATAACAGTAAGCATTAAAAGAGATAAAATTTTCAAATAATTTTTCATATATAAAATTTAATGTTTAATAATATTTTGATCTATACTGTTTACAAAAAGAAAATAAATAATAATGAATTGTAAAAGGATATGTTTGATTACAAACCTTCAATCCATTCTTTTACTTCTTCTTTTGTTTTACCTATCTTTTTTTGAATCTTTCCAAGAAGTTCATCATCTTTTCCTTCTTCATACAACAGATCATCATCTGTTAAATCAGCATATTGCTTCTTTATTTTTCCTTTTACTTCATTCCATGACCCATTTAGTTTTAATTGCCAACTCTTCATAAAAAATTAAAGTTTTAATTGCTTAAATATTTTCAACTCTCTTATCTCTTTTAAAATCGTGCCACCCTTTTTATAAGATCTTCTTAAGTTTATTTATCTGAAAAAGAGCACCTTAATATCATCAGTAGTATTCTTTACTTTTTGCATCTACCTCAATTCTTTAGATATATAGCAGAAATAGTTGTTTGCTGGCAGAGAGTAAATGGCTGAGAATGATTTAAACAATAGATTTATCTATTACAAAACGAATACAAATTGATTGTGTCGGAGTTTTGATACATCGTCACTGTTCAATAAACTATCAAAAAGTATAAAACTATTGATATGGATTAATATGCTAGTAAGTCAAAATAAATTCCCACAGAATTTATTTGCAAAGTGTGGAAAATATATCGCATTAACATTTCTTTATAGATAGGGATATAGGGTTACTATCCAGATCTTGAACAGATTAAGGAATGTAATTACCTCAGATTTATTGCAGTATACTTCCGGATTTTTTGCATGAACAAAGAGTGAAGAAATTACGACAATCCGATGATTTTATCCATTATACATAGAACCTACTAGTATTGTAAATTAACTAACAAAACATATCAATTAGTACCACTGCCAGCATATATTAGATGAATGATTTAATCTTATCCAAAAACAATATGCAAACAACTGACTCTTTAGATGAAATATTACGGATTACAGACCTGCATTCCCTTCAGATTCTTGATACTCCCTCAGATAAAGACTATGATGATCTGGTTGAATTAGCAGCAGTAATTTGCGGATGTCCGATATCATTAATTTCCTTAATTGATAATGACAGGCAATGGTTCAAAGCAAAAAAGGGAATCGAAGAAAATCAAACGTCGCGCGATATATCGTTTTGCTCGCATGCCATACAACAGGATGATGTATTTGTCGTTGAAAACACAATAAATGATGACCGGTTTATGTATAACCCCTTTGTTACAGGAGAAATTCATATACGCTTCTATGCCGGCGCACCTATCTATTCGCCGGATGGCAATAAAATGGGAACATTATGCGTAATAGACAAACGCCCTAAAACATTATTACCCAAACAGATGGACGCATTAAAAAGATTATCACATCAGGCATCCAAACTTCTTGAATTAAGGCTAAAGACGATGCTCATAGATAAACTATTAAAAGAGTAATATCATTTACATCATAGCTAACTACCCGGATATTTTTATAGAAAAGGTATATCTTCACTAATCATTTTATCATCTATAATAAAGGGCAGTTATGAGAACATTAATGATTGTTTTATTTGTTGCAGTATTATTTATCGGATGTAATAATTCTTCAGAAGAAATTGAATCTAAATCAGCATACGTCATTACGAATGTTTCGGTAATACCAATGGACAGTGAAAATATTTTAAGTGATCAGGATGTATTTATTGCAGATGGTAAAATAACTAATATTGGTGCAGCCGGAAAAAATAAGATCAATCAAAATACTGTTGTTATAGATGGCAAAGGCAAGTTCTTAATTCCTGGAATGGCTGAATTACATGCTCATGTCCCTACAGGCAGTGATACTTTGGCTATGAAAAATGTACTTGAGTTGTTTGCTCTTAAAGGAGTGACTACTATCAGGGGTATGCTTGGTCATCCTACTCATCTATACCTCAGAGATCAACTTAAAAACGAAGCTTTTTTTGGTCCGAACTTCTATGCAGCCGCTCCGGGATTGATGGGAAGTACAGTTCACTCAGAAAAAGACGCTGATAGTTTAGTGAGAAAATATAAGAGCGAAGGATATGATCTCCTAAAGCTATTACCAGGATTAACCTTAGCTAACTTTAATGCTGTTGTAAAAACAGCTAAAGAAGTAGATATCCCTTTCGCAGGACATGTTTCATATGAAGTTGGTGTATGGAATGCTATCGATGCCGGGTATGCATCTATAGATCATTTAGATGGTTTTGTGGAAAGCCTCGTTCCTGATATCGATAAAATTCCTGAAAACAAAAGAGGGTTGTTTGCTTTGTTTATTGCCGACAAAGCAAATGAATCTAAAATCGACACTTTAGTAAAAGCATTAAAAAATAAAAACATCTGGGTAGTTCCTACAGAGTGTTTACCTGAAAGATGGTTTACTCCTTTAAAATCTGCGGAAGCATTCAGTAAAGATCCTGAAATGGTGTATATGCATGAATCTACTCTTAGCAATTGGATAAAAGGAAAAGAAAACATCATGGCATCTTCATTGTATGATTCAGCTAAAACTGTTGCTCTTATTCAACTCAGAAAAAAAATTATTAAAGCCTGTCAGGATAATAACGTAGGCATCGTTGCTGGATCAGATGCTCCTCAGGTTTTTGATGTTCCGGGATATTCTCTTCATCATGAGTTACAATATATGGTTGATGCCGGACTTACTCCATTCCAGGTTCTGCAAACCGCTACTATTAATGCTGCGAGATATTTTAAGCGGGATAATGCAGGAGTCATTAAAGAAGGTTCACCAGCTGAGCTTGTTTTACTAAATGACAATCCTTTATCCGACATTAAAAATGTTGGTAAAATAGCCGGAGTAATGATAGGAAAAACTTATTTATCGGAACAGGAAATTGCCGAACGACTTGATTCGTTAAAAGGTAAAATCAAACAGTAGTCATCAAAAGCAATAACAAATACAGTTAGGACTAAATATTTCTCTCATTATTCATATGCAAACCAATGAGAAATTTAATGTAAAACCGACTCCGTATCATGATCAAATAATCTCATAAAATCTTTCCAGCCATCCTAATTAAAAGATTTTATAATAGCCATAGTAGTATTAGGCCGTTCACCTATAGAATATCTCTATATATTGTTGAGTGATAAAACACCTACAGTGTAAGCTAAACTTGTTTTAACATCAACTATTTCATTATACCAGACATTTAATAAGTAAAACGTCAGACTTTAATCTTGTATAAACAAAACATTACTAATATTAATATTTAAGGATTTATTCAGTTCGTTTTGCCAATTACATAAACCAGTCAACCAAATAAGAATTTAAATAACAGAAGCGCTTAATTTAGCATATTTCAGATTTTCTAGTCCCCTAATATTTAGGAGATTTGTGTCGAAAAAGTTATGAATATATATACTGACGAAAACATTCAATATAAAAAAATTGCAGAGGCAATCGAATATATCCGATCTAATTTTAAGGATCAACCGGATCTGGATGATATTGCCCGTCATGTAAACACAAGTCCTTCACATTTTCAGAGATTATTTACAGATTGGGTAGGTACTTCTCCAAAAAGATTCTTACAATATATCAGTATTGAATATGCTAAAAGTCTTTTAAGAGAAAATCAGCCAATCAGTTTATTTGATACTACTTTGGCTACCGGACTATCAAGTACAAGTCGTTTACATGACTTATTTATAAAGATAGAAGGGATGACTCCAGCTGAATACAAAAATTGTGGAAAGGAATTAAACATCCATTATTTTTTTTATGGCAGCCCGTTTGGAAAACTCATTATGGCCTCCACAACAAAAGGCATTTGTTATATAACATTTGAAGAGGATGAATCGATAGCCCTAAACAATCTGAGAGAAAAATTTCCTAACGCTGTCTACCATCACAAAATGGATGAAAATCAGCAACGTGCCCTGCTCATATTTAGAAAAGACTGGAATAGTTTACCAACCATTAAACTTCATTTGAAAGCGACACCCTTTCAGCTTAAAGTATGGGAAACGTTATTAAAGATTCCTATTGGTAAATTGTCCACTTATCAGAGTATTGCTAAACAAATAGGGAATCCGAATGCTTCCAGAGCAGTAGGCACTGCTATTGGACAAAATCCAATAGCCTACATTATTCCTTGTCATCGCGTCATTCAATCAACAGGAAATATCGGAGGATATATGTGGGGGTCAGTAAGAAAAACAGCCATTATAGGATGGGAAGCAGCTGTCAATGACATTGATCAATAATTATTACAAATGCTACCTCAATCAATTATAAACAAAGATGGAAATGTATTTTATTACGGACGAATATTCGAAAAAGAAAACGCTGATATTTATCTGGATAAACTCCTTCATCGTATTGAATGGAAAAATGATGTGGTAATGTTGTTTGGTAAAAAGATTATCACAAAAAGGAAAACCGCATGGTACGGTGACAAAGAATTTAGCTACACTTACTCCGGAATAACCAGACTTGCTATAGGCTGGACAAAGGAATTACTTCAATTAAAAACATATGTTGAAAACATAATAAATGAAGATTTTAATACCTGTTTACTTAATCTCTATAATGATGGAACCGAGGGAATGTCGTGGCATAGTGATAACGAAAAAGATCTTAAACAAAATGGTGTAATCGCTTCCGTTAGTTTTGGTGCCGAAAGGTATTTCAGTCTTAAACATAAAATGACGAAAGAAAAGCACAGGATACTGCTTGAACATGGGAGTCTGCTAACAATGAATGGTCAAACACAGAATCATTGGCTCCACAGTATTCCAAAAACAGCGTTAGTATCTACAAAAAGAATAAATCTCACTTTCAGGACTATTACCCATACCCTTAAGTCATAAACCATTGATTTAGTATACCATATAACGTTATATTCAAAAAACACAATCAGTTTAATAAGTGTAATTACTTATGCTGACATATAGTACTATTTGAAAAAATAATAACGTTTCATAACATACTATAACGATAATAAAACATAGATTATCAACTAATTACGATTTATCGCGCGTACTACACCATGTTATTTCTGATTATTAAAAACAATAACTATTCCTAATCTATGTTATTAAGTATATATTTACCCTGTATTAAGTAGAATATATTAGTAAATACAAGTCCCAAATCCATGAAAAAGTATCTGTACCCAATCGCCTTTTCATTGCTTTTTCCTATTTATCACTGTCAGGCTCAGGTGGTTTATTCTAACTGGGCAAACCCGAATGGGCATTATGAATTTACTCGCAATCCTAGCAATCCATTAGTTTGCTCTCTTGGACCACTGACATGTCCTATAATTACAAATCCATCAAGAACGGCTGATGCTAGTTTAACTAACTATACAACAATACAATTTCCCGTTTTATCCGTGTTAAGCTCTATAACAGGTACCATTGATCTTACATCAACTGTTAGTACAGGTTATAGAGGAGGAGTTTATTTACGTTCAAGTTCTGATTTACTCAGTTTATCAGTCATTCCCAACATAATTGTTGAATTACTAAACGGCAATGATGTGGTAGGAACAGAAACTTATGCTTCCTTAATAAACCTACAACTTATGCAGACGGTGGGATTATTTGTATGTGCCGATCCCATATCAAGACCTTATAATAAAGTTAGATTAACCATAAATGTTCCTATAGGTGTAGGTATTCCCTTAGAGTTTTTTGTATACTATGCCTATGGCAATAATGAGCTGGAATGTTTAAATGGCGCCTTACCGGCTAATAACATAAATTTCAACCTACTGGAACAGAATAGTTGTGATGTAAAAATAACCTGGAAACCTGAACATGCGGATGAAACTGACTATTATGTTGTACAGCGTCAGAATAACCCTTCAGAAAATTGGATTAGTATAGGAAACGTAAAAGCTGAAAATAGCAGAATACAAAATGAGTACAGCTATAATGACCTTCTTAATTCAGTAACAGACCCTACTTATCGTTTAATTTCTGTAGGAAAAAAAGGAGAGAAATATATACATTCATCAAAAAGAATAAGTCTGAATTGTAATTCCAAGTTTGATAAGAAATTCACTACGATAGCAACAAATGAATTAAATATCAAACTTCCCGAAGACTTATCCAATACATCGTTGATGATTTATGATATCACCGGAAAAACTTATAAAACAACTGTTCATAAATCGTCAGGAAATTATTCTATTAAC
Source organism: uncultured Chitinophagaceae bacterium (assembly GCA_964593835.1). GTDB lineage: Bacteria > Bacteroidota > Bacteroidia > Chitinophagales > Chitinophagaceae > Flavitalea. Next base: position 29,634 of record CAZQIQ010000013.1, on the reverse strand, counting down.
ACGAGCAACCTTCCTAGCGGTATTTACATATTAAGAATTGCCAATCAGCATATACAAAAAAATATTAAATTTTTTGTAACACCTAAATAGTCCATCTATAATGTTTCAGCTATTTTATGAATATGATCTGATTCGTGTATATGTACACCAGTCGTTGAACGACTAGCATTTTTTATCATAGCAATGGCTATTGTCTTATCTGATATTGATCTATATTTTCTTAAAGCACCTAATAAAATAGGGTTAATTAATTTCCACATTATTAACCCTATTTTTTCCATTACCCTTTTTTCTTTTCTGTTACCAGTTAATAATGAAGGTCTGTAAATATGTATTGTTTTGAAAGGAATGGCTGAAATATCACGCTCTGTTTCTCCTTTCATTCTTACGTAAAATATCCTAGAATCAGGATTGGCCCCTATTGATGAAATCAGATGAAATTCATTTATGTAATTATCATAGGCTATTCTGGCTAACAGCAATGGATAATCATGATCAATCTTGTAATATTCTTTTTTATCGGGTGTTTTACTTTTTGTACTACCCAGACATGAAAAGAAAACATCACCATATATATCAGATGCGTAATTTTGAATATGGTCAAAATCCACTACAATACTGATAAGCTTTGGATGAACAATATCCATTTTTCTTCTTACTAAAACTTTAACAGTGCTGTATTCCTCTGAAAACAGCAACCGCTGAACAAGCTCTTTGCCAATCAAACCTGTCGCACCCACTACTAATGCAGTTTTAGCCATAAATGATCAGTTTACATCAAATTTACAGCTCTTTTTATCATAGACTTCTTATCTGAGCTTTCAACTTTATAAGTTCCGGATAAAATCAGCGTCCAAACACATTGCACTCAGGGACAAAATTGAAGAAAGTGACATAGCAGTTTTATCTCTTAAGGAAGGAATATACTACTAATCAATGCAATGATCATCCAGTAATAAAGGAAAAAAGATGGTTATAAAAAACACTATTGAACTAACAGAATCATATCAGCATATCAATCAGCATTCACTTATTTTAAAATTTAAATCCTATCATAGATTTTAATCAACACGCTTATTTTAAAACAGATTTTGAAGATTAGTTTATTAAACAGATTGATGGTTATCTTTATCAGCTAACAACAACTCCTCAATGGAAATAGTGGGTTATTCAGCATCTGTTTTTATAGGTATAGCCCTGGGATTAATAGGTGGTGGTGGCAGCATTCTTACTATACCGGTTTTAGTTTACCTGTTTCATCTTGATGCTGTAGCAGCTACAGCCTATTCGCTATTCATTGTGGGAACAACAAGTGTGGTAGGAGCTTACTCCTATTTCAAGAAGGGATTGATTAATGTAAAAACAGCTATCGTTTTTGGTTTACCTTCGGTCGCTACGGTCTCCTGGTCAAGAGCATATATCGTTCCGGCTATACCCGAGGAGATAATAATTATTGGTGATACCATAATCACCAAAGGCATAATGCTTATGCTTTTTTTTGCGCTACTCATGATTATGGCTTCTTATAACATGATCAGAAAAAGTAAACGTAATTATATGGTTGAAGAGCAGGAACATTCACCAAACTATCCAATGATCGCTCTGCAGGGAGGAATTGTTGGATTATTAACCGGACTAGTTGGTGTTGGAGGTGGCTTTTTAATTATTCCCGTATTAGTACTTCTGTGCAGACTTCCTATGAAAGAAGCTGTTGGCACTTCCCTATTTATCATTGCTACAAAATCATTAATAGGCTTCTGGAGCGAAAGCAAGGAAACCACCACCGATTGGCCCTTACTTCTTTCCATCACTGCTTTTGCCATTCTGGGCATTCTATTAGGATTTGCACTAGGAAAAAGAATAAAAGGAGAAAAATTAAAACCTGCTTTTGGATGGCTGCTGCTGATAATGGGTATTTACATTATTATTAGGGAGGTTTTGATAAAATAATTTACCCTTATGTGACCAAAGTAACTCTCAGGCAAAAAGAAATACCGGACATTCGTACAATAACATGCTTAATCTAAAAACACTCAGAGCCATGAAAATAGAACAAATTTATACCGGCTGCCTGGCACAAGGCGCTTATTATATTACTGATAATGGTGAAGCAGCCATAATAGATCCATTACGGGAAAGCCAACCTTATTTAGAGAGACTTGAAAAAGATGGAGTAACACTCAAATATATTTTTGAAACACATTTTCATGCCGACTTTGTAAGTGGCCACGTCGATTTAAGCAGATTAACAGGCGCTCCAATAGTATATGGTCCAACTGCAAATCCTGAGTTCGATGCGATTGTTGCTAAAGACAATCAGATTTTTACGTTAGGAAATGTCAAAATAAAAGCGCTGCATACCCCCGGGCACACCATGGAAAGCACTTGTTATCTATTAACTGATGAAACAGGTAAAGAAACAGCATTATTTAGTGGCGACACCTTATTTCTTGGTGATGTTGGCCGACCGGACCTGGCACAAAAAGCAGCCAATCTTACACGTGAGGAATTAGCCGGATTATTATATGATAGCTTATATAATAAAATTATGTTACTACCAGATGATGTTACTGTATACCCTGCTCATGGCGCAGGCAGTGCCTGTGGTAAAAACATGATGAAAGAAACTGTAGACAGTTTGGGTAATCAGAAAAAGATGAACTATGCGCTTAATCAACCGAGTAAAGAAGCTTTTATTAAGGCTGTAACAGATGGTTTATTACCTCCACCTGCTTATTTCGGAATGAATGTGGCTATGAATAAAAAAGGTTACAGCAGTTTTGATGAAGTACTAAATAATGGCTTGAAAGCATTGAATCCAGATGAGTTTGAAATAGCAGCAGAATCTACCGGGGCGCTAATTCTAGATACCAGAAATGATAAGGAATTTGCTCAGGGATTCGTTCCGCAATCCATTAACATAGGCCTTTCCGGAGAATTTGCTCCATGGGTAGGTGCATTAATAGTAGATGTACGTCAACCGATCTTACTTATAACAGAAGAAGGAAAAGAAGAAGAAGCAGTAACCCGTTTAAGTCGTGTAGGTTTTGACAATGTAATTGGTCACCTGAAAGGAGGTTTTGATGCATGGCTAAACGCTAGCAAAGAAACAGATAAAGTAAACCGGATATCTCCTGAAATATTTGCAGAAGAAGTAAAAATCGGAAGCAATAAAGTTATTGACGTAAGAAAAGAAAGTGAATATGCTGCAGAACATGTAAGTGAAGCATATAATAAACCACTTTCTTATATTAATGATTGGATAAAAGATATTAATCCTCAGGAGCATTTTTATCTTCATTGCGCAGGAGGATATCGTAGTATGATGGCTGCTAGTATTTTACAAGCCAGAGGTTATCGTAATTTTTCCGAGATAGCAGGCGGATTTAAAGCCATCGCAGAAACTTCAATACCTAAAACGGATTTTGTATGCCAAACAAAAGTTTTTAAATAACGATAACAGGAATTCATTTAAATATAGGATATCATGTTAGAATTTATCAGTCAGCCCTGGCCCTGGTATATTGCAGGACCTTTAATTGGATTAACCGTACCGCTTTTACTACTTATTGGAAATAAATCATTAGGAATCAGTTCCTCTTTAAGGCATATCTGTGCAGCTTGTATTCCGGCTAAAATCCCTTTCTTTCAATATAATTGGAAAAAAGAAATATGGAATCTGTTTTTTGTATCGGGAATTTTTTTCGGTGGACTAATCGCTGCACATTTTTTAACGAATTCTGATCCGGTCATTATTCATCCAAAACTTTCTCAGGAGCTTGCTCAGTATGGTATTACAAATTATGCGCATTTAGTTCCGCAGGACATTATGAACTGGTCTTCTTTATTTACGCTAAGAGGTTTTATCATGATGGTTGCAGGTGGGTTTTTAGTAGGATTCGGCACACGTTATGCAGGAGGATGCACAAGCGGACATGCTATAATGGGACTTTCCACTCTTCAATGGCCTTCACTGATAGCCACTATATGTTTTATGATCGGAGGGATTATAATGTCTAATATTATTCTACCATATATTCTCTCATTGTAAATACAAGACATGCAACAAACAACAGAAACAAATACAGATTTTGAAGTACGTAGTCTTGATAGTATATGTACAAATGAAAGTCAGCTGACTCATAAATGGTATCATCATTTCAAGTATTTACTTTCAGGAATTTTATTTGGCATTCTATTAGTAAAAGCCGAAGTCATTAGCTGGTTTCGCATTGAGGAAATGTTTCGGTTCCAATCGTTTCATATGTATGGTGTTATAGGTAGTGCTGTAATTGTTGGAATGCTCTCTGTGTATTTAATCAAAAAATTTAATGTCCGAACTATTTATGGTGAAAAAATAAATTTCCAGCCTAAAGCTTTTAATAAAGGGCAGATATATGGAGGCTTATTATTTGGTTTGGGATGGGCTACCACCGGTGCATGTCCAGGGCCTCTTTTTGCGCAAATAGGCACAGGAGCTACTGTTGTGTTGATCACATTATTAAGTGCTATTGCAGGAACATGGTGCTATGGATTAATAAGAGAAAGACTTCCTCACTAACAATGACGAACAACCGCTAATTTCTGCTTTTCCGGGTCAACCTTCACCAGGTATATAACCTTCAGAATATTCATAAAAACATTCTGAAGGTTAATGATAAACAGATATATTAATCGGCTCTTCATCACCTATCCGAAATAAACAAAGAGGAAGTATCAAAAGTATTTTGAACAGCCTGATAATCGAGTAAACGTAAACTCTCTCCATCAGGTACCCGAATTAAAAGAGGCTGTATCGACCTTTTAATACAGCCCCTTTCTGATTTATCATTTGTAGTTAGTAGTTAAGCTTCGCAGCTTTTGCAATTAACCAGATTTGTAACCATTTCTTTTGATACACTCTGGCTACGTTGATAGTATAATGTTTTTACTCCCAGCTTCCAGGCTTCTATTAATAACCTGTTTACATCTTTAATAGGTAGATCAGCCGGAATATTCAGATTTAAACTTTGAGATTGATCAATATATTGCTGACGAATAGAAGCTTGCTGGATAATTTCCAGCTGGCTTATTTCTTTAAATGTTTTAAACACTTCTTTTTCTTCGAGCGACAATTCTTTTAAGTGTTGAACACTTCCATGATTCAGCATAATACTTCTCCATGTATCTTCATTGTCTATACCCTTTTCTTCAAGTAAAGCTTTCAGGTATTTATTCTTACGCATAAAATTACCTTTCGACAATCCTGCTTTAAAATAATTACTGCTGAATGGCTCTATACCGGGTGAGGTTTGACCCAGAATAGCGGAAGATGAAGTAGTAGGCGCAATAGCCATTAGCGTAGTATTTCTCTTTCCATATCCCTGCAACAATTCCGGTTCACCATAGATCCATGCTAATTCTTTGGTCGCTTTATTGGCTTTATCTGAAATATCTTTAAAAATAGAAGCAGTCAATTGCTTTGCTTTTAATCCTTCGAAAGGAATCATATTTTTTTGTAAATAGGAATGCCATCCTAACACACCCAATCCAAGGGCTCTGTGTCTTCTTGCAAAAAGGTTGGCCCCTGCGAGATAATAATTGTTATCCGACTTTACGATAAACTCCTGCAATACGGCATCAAGAAAAAATATAGCCAGTTTTACCGCATTGGTGTCTTTCCACTCATCGTATAATTCCAGATTCATTGACGACAGGCAGCAGATAAAAGATTCATCTTCTGATGAAGGCAGCATAATCTCTGAACAGAGATTACTGGCATGAATGGTCAGATTATGATCTTTATAAACTTGTGGTTTAGCCCGATTAACATTATCTGAAAAGAAGATATAAGGCAAGCCTTTCTGCTGGCGGCTCTCCAATACTTTTGCCCAGATGTCTCTTTTTTTCATATCACCGTCAATCATGTCCTGCATCCAGTAGTCAGGAACACAAACAGCATAGAAAAGATTCTGAATAGGATGACCGATGTCTTTTATTGACAGAAATTCCTCAATGTCACCGTGATCAATATCCATATAAGCAGCAAAAGCGCCTCTGCGCACACCACCTTGCGATATGGTATCCATGGCTGTATCAAACAGTCGCATAAAGCTTACAGCTCCGCTGCTTTTTCCATTATCGGTAACTGCACTTCCTCTTTCACGCAAAGCACCAAAATACGCAGATGTTCCTCCGCCTATTTTAGTTTGCATGATCACCTCTCCTAGTTTATGGGTAATCCCTTCTATATAATCAGGTACATGAACATTAAAGCAGGAAATAGGCAATCCCCTCTCTGTTCCCATATTAGCCCAAATAGGTGAGCTGAGACTCATCCAGCCTCTTTCTACCATTTCCTTAAAAGCGTCCTTTAATTCAGGTTTATATAAACGCTGTGCAGCAGCCGAACAAATACGCTCAATAGCACCTTCTACAGTTTCTCCTTTAAGAAGATAGCCGCGGTTTAAAATCTGTTCACTTTCTTCATTCTTCCACCATAGTTTTTCTCTCGTAGCTAATGCTTCCGGCACCTGGTCAACAACAGGTGTAGTTTCAAAGAGTGTATTCATAAAATTTAGCGTTTACAGGTAATGGAAATATATTAATAACAATGATTAGAAAAGATCATTAGCAGAAATACTCTTATCGAACTTGGTATATTCGACAGGCCGTTTTGCAAAAAAGTCATCCAAACTATTGGAGAATACTTCTTCTTCAAACCATAACATCTTGCCGCTGTCCGCAGCACTCACATTAAATAATGTTGGTAAACCGATACGCTCGAGACTGTCATCAGCTCTTTTTTTCATAAAGTTTACCAGATCATTTTTCTTGATGATATCAATCTCACCGGCACTGAATATCCAGTCCAGAATTTTACCTTCTGCTGTAATGGACTGTTGAACAACAGAAAGAATATGTCCAACAGTTTCATCAGTGAATATATCAGGATATTCTTCTTTGATTTTATTTACAAGAAAAATACCAGCATTCGCATGGATCTGCTCATCAACAGATGTCCATGCAATAATATTACTCACATTTTTCATCAACCCTTTAAAGCGGGTGAATGCCAATATAATAGCAAACTGACTAAACAAACTAACATTTTCGATCAGTATACTGAACAATATGAGTGAAGTAGTATATTCTTTTTTATCAGTCGATTTTGCGTTGCTGAGTGCGCTGTTGAGATAGTCGATTCTTTCCCTGATCACAGGCACTTTCACTAAATTCTCAAATTGATTATTGTATCCCAGCACTTCGAGCAAACGGGAATATGCCTCGGAATGACGAAATTCACATTCGGCAAATGTAGACCCCAGACCATTCATTTCGGGTTTAGGAAAATGCTGATACAGATTACCCCAGAAAGACTTTACAGCCACTTCAATCTGTGCAATAGAAAGAAGACTGTTTTTTATTGCATTTTGCTCGGCTTCACTCAGATGCGAATGAAAATCCTGAGTATCTGCAGTAAAATCCACTTCTGAGTGCACCCAGAACGATTTATTTAGCGCAGCAGTAAACTGGAGCACTTCGGGATACTCAAATGGTTTATACTGAATCCTCTTATCAAAAATACCCATGATTTTCTCTTTTAATAATAAACAGTTTCCTATTAAAGTCTAAGAGTCTGGCTCCACTCTCCGGTGGAGAAAGACAACAAAACCATAACAGAAGGAAATACTTAAACCGGACCGCCAACCGGCACCTGATACTTAAAGTTCATTATTCAAACGCGGCCGACAAAAGAAATAAATCAACATGATGTGGAAAGAAAAATCTTATCTGTTTTTAGTTTTTTCTATTACTCCTGCTCAACTCATAGAAAAGTCCACTGAGAGTGGGTTCCTTTATTCCTGATCACCAAATTTCCCAATTTTACCTTTCGCTGATCAGGCCGGTTCAAAAGAAATTCGACCTTATTAATATATGATCTTTTAATATATGATCTTTTTATTTTTTTTCTATTCGTCAGGCGTATCAGACAGTTATTAACATTATATACCTTATACCCTCTCCGATCCACATAGGCAACACCGGTTAATTGTTCCAGCTCTCCGCTAATTCTATTATAATCTGATAAAGTACATTGCAAATCAACACTATATACATTCTTTATTAGTTTATGCTGATCATAACCAGCATTTAGCATGGCAGATCGTGTATAAGTAGGATGATAAGCCCCCGGATATAATTCATTAAGCATCTGCGAATTATATATTGCATACCAAGTGAATAAGGAAGTTTGAGAGTCGGGAAGAAAATAAGCTTTATACCATGCCAGTTTTACGTCCCTGATATTGATAAATGCGGTAGAATGTTGATATGCCGTTAAATCAGTTTCCCTATGCACCGCATCGCTGAGTGCTGACGAAAAAGGAACACTATCCCATGAAAAGCCTATACCTGTATGATGTACAGGAACTTTGAACCTGTTATCAGGGCTCATAAGCTCAAGATAAGTGTCTTTACCCCGGATATATAATATTGATGTAGAGCTATCCGGTTTCGCAAAGGCAGGTAGTCCCGCATCCACGCCGCATAGTTCATTGAAAAATGGGTTCTGTTTTAGCAACTCATAAGTATTGCTGTCAAGCACCTTATAAAAATGATTAAACGACAATACAGGCGATTGCTGTGCTATAATCAGTTGGGGAAAGACAATCCATGCTAGTAAAATATATTTAATAAATTTCATAAGTAGTTATTCGTTATATGATCAAAACATATTTTATTATATATCAGTTTTTACTCAATCAAATAAGCAAAAGAAGATATTGATTAAATGAACGATTAATACTTTTTTCATTTATGAAGTATCTATAATTAATACGTCGCCTGCTTATCGCACTATTTCCTATAGTGTAATGAGATACTCAGTAAAAACCGACTGCTTTTTCTCAGTGTCTATAAGCAATAGGAAATATACTTCTCATGAAATCAACACTATTCATAGGTTATATCATGAAAAGAATTATGACAATAGAAAGAATATCTGTTTCATTCCAGAGTAAGTGAATAAAAATGATCGTATTCGTTTTACCAAACCAGCCAGAAACTTGTTCAGTCCATTTTACACAAAACGAAAATAGGTATTATTTGCAACATAGATGCAAATAATACCTATTTGATAATAAAACACTTGTTATTAGTCAGTTGTCAAACATTGGATCAATATTCAAATAAAACGGGATTAAGGTGAGTATTAATTACTTCACCCACTTTAGCACCCGGACACCAGTCGTTCCAATCCTTAATCTGATTTTCATTTTCAGGTTCTTTAAGTATCATTTCCTTATCCATATAAATGATTGTCATCACTCTTCTCATTTCGGATGTCGCATTTGCACCAGCACGATGAAAAACCCATCCTGAGTGAAAACTGATTTCGCC
>CAZQIQ010000013.1:0-20243 GCA_964593835.1 uncultured Chitinophagaceae bacterium | reverse complement strand
TTTCGCCTAAGTCAAAAGGCTCAATCACATGTTTGAAGTCGGTTACCTTCAATCTTTTTTTGATCATCTTTTCACTTTCATCACTAATAGCCAGCTCTCTTCCTTCTACAATCTGATGACTGGCTGCACTAAATTCTAATGGACCCATTTCCAAAGGTGTTGCCTGTAAAGGAATCCAGGCTGTTACAGTATTATCGGTCTGCAATGGCCAGTAATACTGGTCTGCATGCCAGGGAGTAATTCCTCCTCCCCCTTCTTTGTATAAAGCCTGATCGTGGTATAGACGAACCCCTTGTACCTGCATAAGATCAGTGGCTATTTTACCCAGACGTTTACTATAAATAAGTTCTTTAATCTTCTCATCTTCCAGCCAAAGGTTCCATAACTGCAGAAAGGCTTTTCCATAAGTGTCTCTTTCACTTAGATTCGCTGTTACTGTATTTAAACGATTAACAGTATCAGTAATAACATCCTTATAAAAAGAAACAGTTTCTTCGTTTAATGCTTTCTTTAGTTTTATAAACCGGTTGGTTTGATAAAAAGCAATATCCTCAGCAGTTAGCTGATAAGGCTCCTGCAGAAAATTATAAATAGTTGAAGGTATGGCAGACATTTGTTGTGTTTTTACAAACCTATCTTAACTGAGCCTGCCATACTAGCACAAAAAATGAAAATAATAATACTATATTGACTAATTTTAAAAGAATCTATTGAATAGGCTGCATATATAGTATTACATGAGAGCACAATTTGAAGATATCAATACTAAAAAGGGTGACCTGTCATTTTATTCTCATTGTTTGCATGTTCCTGCTTTTCCATTCAAATGGCATTACCATCCTGAATATGAATTAACATTAATTACTAAGGGAAATGGTAAAAGATTAGTAGGCGATAGTTACGAAAAATTTGAAGACGGTGATATTGTTTTAATTGGTCCCAATATGCCACACACATGGGTAAGTGCTTCAGGAAAGAAAAAAAATAAATCTTCCGCTATCGTTATACAATTCCATGAAAAATTTATACATCCTATTCTGGAATACAATGAATCCAGGGCCATTAAAAAATTATTACAAGGCTCGTGTTATGGTTATTATTTCCCTATAAACGGTGTAAAAAAAGTTGCAGAATACATTAAAATACTTCCTACAAAAAAAGGTATTGAGAGAATTACCATGTTATTACTCATCCTTGACAAATTATCTCAGCTTAAACCACAAAGATTAGCTTCTGAGTATTTTACGGCTGTTAAAGGTGAAGAAAATGAAAAAAGAATAAACAAAATATGTCAGTATATACAGAAATATGCTAGCGAAAAAGATAAAATTAGTCTTCGTAAAATCGCTTCGTTAATCCATTTATCCGATGCTGCCTTCTGTAAATTTTTTAAAAGGGCAACAGGGCAAACTTTTTCCGGTTATGTTAATGATGTACGTATAGGCAATGCCTGTTTTCTACTTCAGGAAAGTGACAAAACAATAGCAGAAATAGCGTATGAATGCGGTTTTGAAAGTCTTACCTATTTCAACAGAATATTTCTTAAAAAGAAATTACACACACCTCGCAATTTTAGAAAACGTCTGGTGGGCGAGCTATAAAACTCAAATTTTATATTCTTATAAACAGATAAATGAGGAGGTACCTAAAGTATTTTAAGGGTTAGAGAATCACGTAAACGAAAAACTTTCACCATCAAGGTACCCAAATAACAAGAGAGTATCTTGCACTTTTGATACAGTTTCTTTCAACATAATTTTTCCTATAAAAATTTATCTATTGTTCTGCAACAAACTTTAATCCAATAACAGAAAAGATTAAGGTGGAAAGAAAAAATATTCTCCAGAAAGTAGCGGGATCATTAAAGAATATTATACCAATAAGTGCTGTACCTGCGGCACCTATTCCGGTCCATACAGCGTATGCTGTTCCAATAGGAAGTGTTTGTATGGCTTTCATTAATAACAACATGCTGATAGTAAGACATATGATAAAACCAGCATACCAATAATAAGCTGTTGTTCCTGAAGTCATTTTAGCCTTACCCAGACAAGCCGCAAAAGCAACTTCAAATAATCCTGCAATAATTACTATCAGCCAGTTCATGGTTTTTTTCCAAATATCTGTATAGATACAGACCAAAACAATAAATTATTTTATTAATTAATTTCCCAGTTGATCATTAGTAATATTTTATTGCTGCATTGCATTGATTAAAAAATCAATATCGTTTTCAGAAGTATCAAAAGAACAAATAAACCTAGATTCATTGGTAGCATCGTTCCATACATAAAAAGGAACACTATTTTGTGTCGCTTCGAGTAAGGTGGACGGAATAATTGCAAAAACAGCATTTGTTTCTACAGGTCTGGTGATGATAACACCTGGTATTGAAGATATAGCCTGCTGTAATTTTTTCGCCAGCTCATTAGTACGAGTAGCAATTTGTTTCCATAGATAATCACTTAACATAGCTTCAAACTGACAGCTTATAAATCTTGCTTTTGATGCTATTTGCATACTTCTTTTTAAAAGGAATATTTTATGAGGAATAACATCAGGATGAATAAAAACTACAGCTTCACCGAACATCATACCACTTTTAGTACCACCTACTGTTATTACATCTGCTCCTCTCGTCGATTCCTTTAAATCACAGTCAAGTGCAACTGCTGCGTTAAACAGTCTTGCACCATCAATATGAAACAATAAATTATGCTCCCTGGCAAACGCTGAAAGATTATCCAATTCATCCAGCGAATACACAGTACCAAATTCCGTTGGCTGTGTAATAGTAAAGGCTTTTATCTGCGGATGCTGCATATCACCCTGTCTCTTCAGATAGGAAAGCATTGAGTTGGGGGTAATCTTACCATTTTCGGAAGGTACGGGTATCAACCTGCACCCGGTAAGCGCTTCAAAAGCTGTAGATTCAGCTTCGTAAACGTGGGCAACATCTGCGCACATCATTGCCTCAAACCTGTTGAGCATAGTACTTGCCGCAAAAACATTTGCTCCGGTTCCATTATAAGTATAGAGCACTTCCACCTGTTCGCCAAAATGCTCTTTAAACCGCATCGTCGCTTTTTCTGTATAACTATCTTTACCATACGATCTTTCGTAACCGTGGTTGGCGTTAATCAGTGCCTGCATAACGGAGGGATGTACACCAGCATAATTTTCACTGGCAAAAGAAATATTATAACTGCTCATATAAGCTTTTTAAAAATCACGACAATAATACGATTTCCCCAAGCATAGTTTTTGCATAGGTATTAAAAACTTCATTATGAAAGGATATCATCTTTATAAATTTTGTATAGAAGCTTGCCTTAATTGTGCAGCAATCTGTAATCATTGTGCAAGTTCATGTTTACAGGAAGAGCATGTCAGCAAAATGAAAACATGCATTCAAATGGATATGGAATGTGCTACGATATGTATGGCAACCGCACAGGTATTAAGCATGGGAGGCAGTCAGGCAAAAGCAATGGTCATGATATGTGCTGAAATATGCGATGCCTGTGCCATTGAATGTGCTAAACACGATAATATTCACTGCCGTGAATGCTCGGACATCTGTCACAACTGCGCAAACCAATGCAGAACTTTGCTTACAGCAAAAGTTCATGTGCACGATTAAAAGCATTCAATTTATAATGGCAAATATGCTAATCACAGTAACTCGTTAAAGTTTTTGCAAAATAGGACGGCTACAATAATTTGCAAACTCTTCACATACTTCAAGAAGTTCTTTTTGTCCATAAGGTTTGGTAATAAAAGCCTCTGCACCTAACCGATTGGTTAGTGCAACATCAGCAGGACTGCTTGAAGTGCTAAAAAGAAAAACAGGAATTTTAGTATACGCTGATTTTTGTTTGATGAGCTCCAAAGTTTGCGTACCATTAAGTATAGGCATATTCATGTCCAACACAATGCAGCAAGGTAGTGGTTGGTTTTCTTTAATGGAATCAAGAAATTTCAATGTTTCTACACCATTTTCTGTAGTAACTACTCCTATATCAGGATTGATTCTCCTCATCATTTCGATAAGGATAGCTTTGTCATCCTCATCATCGTCTGCGTACAACAAATACCTTTCACGTAAGGTTAATGACTCACTCATGCTGCAATATAAGGCAATAAAACAATTTTACCCCTCGTTTTGCCCGTTTCTATTTGTTCATGCGCCTTTTTCACATCTCCTAATGAAAACACTGTTGAAATAAATGGAATAAGTGTTTTATTTTTTAGCATACTAGCAATCTCATTAATATCTTTCGCATCTGATTGTACCATAAAAAAAACACCATTTTTATTTTGTGCAGCTGCTTTTTTGTCTACGTCTTCACTTAATCCACTGGGTAAACTGATGATCATTCCTTTCTCTTTCAGTAATTGAAGTGAGCGATCAATATTACTACCGCCAATTGCATCCAGAATAAAATCTACCGGTTCTATTGAGGTTGTCCAATCATGTGTCTGATAATCCAGGACCTCATCAGCTCCCAGACTAATGACAAAATCTTTATTGATAGCAGAGGCACTACCAATAACATGCGCCCCAAGAGTTTTAGCTATTTGTATAGCAAAATGGCCTACACCACCTGCAGCAGCGTGTATCAGCACTCTGCTTTCTGGCAGTATATTGTAATAATTTTTTAACGCCTGATAGGCTGTCATGGCAGCGAGACTTGCTGCCGCAGCTTCTTCATACGATACATTATCAGGTTTTAAAGCAAGATGTTCTGCAGGCGCTGATACGTATTCTGCATACGTTCTGCCACAACCGGGAAGATTAATCATCCCGAAAACAGCATCACCTACTTTAAATGTTGAAACATTCTTACCTACAGCTACTACTTCGCCCGCAACATCCCATCCCAATATCATAGGACTTTCTTCCTTCATACGTTTGGCCTGTCCCTTCCCCTTCCGGGTTTTTGCATCGACAGGATTGATACTAATGGCATGTGTTTCTATAAGTACTTCATGATCCTGTATGTTGGGTTTGGGTACTTTCTTTAAAATCAACTGATCTATGTCTCCGAAATTTTCTAATACTATGGCGTTCATCTAATATTATTTTAAGGTTCAGACTTCATCCCGTATTCTCTATACTCCAATGAAATTCAATACATGAGTATCTTCAGTATATAAGATTTACACTAATTGCCAAGAAAAAGAAATCTTTATACAGATAATATTTCTTTGTTCATAAACAGTGAAGTCATACAATTACGAAACCGTTTATCATCGAAACCAGACAATCTATCCACTCAGCTTATTAAAGATTTAATCCTTTTAAAGTTAACAATTTAATTTAAAGTCAATACTTTAGGGGCATTATGATTTTATTACATGTACTGGATATTAGTTTCCCTTTGAAGAACCCCGTGATCATTTTCTCACTGGTACTATTTATTATTCTTTTTGCACCTATACTTTTTAATAAAATAAAAGTTCCGCATATCATTGGTCTTATTGGAGCAGGTATTATTATTGGCCCTAATGGCTTAAACATTTTATTACGGGACAGTAGTATAGTATTGTTTGGTACAGTTGGTTTATTATATATCATGTTTACGGCAGGTCTTGAAATCGATTTACATGAATTTAAAAAGAACAGGACCAAAAGTCTGGTTTTTGGATTGTTCACCTTTATAGTGCCTCTTTTGATGGGCATTGTATCTGCCTATTACATTTTGCAGTTTAGCATACCTTCGGCTATACTATTAGCCAGTATGTTCTCATCACATACGCTATTAGCCTATCCTATTGCCAGCAAATACGGCTTATCTAAAATAAGATCAGTAACTCTTGCCATTGGTGGAACTATTATTACTGATATATTAGCTTTACTGGTATTGGCTGCAATAGCAGGAATGACTAGAGGAGAGATATCTACAGCTTTTTGGCTGAATCTTGCTATATCGACTATTATTTTCGGATGCATTATTTTCTTTGTTTTCCCTATCATCATTCGCTGGTTTTTTAAAAAATTTGACGATAATGTATCTCAGTACATTTTTGTATTGGCTATGGTTTTTCTAGGAGCTTTTCTTGCAGAAGTAGCAGGTCTTGAAGCAATCATAGGGGCATTCTTATCCGGACTCACACTTAACAGATTCATACCTGGCTCCTCTGCATTAATGAACAGGATTGAGTTTGTCGGTAATGCTTTCTTTATTCCATTCTTTCTGATAGGCGTTGGTATGCTTGTTGACTTTGGTGTCATATTTAAAGGATGGGGAGCTTTAAAAGTTGCTGCTGTTATGATTATAGTTGGCATCATATCCAAGTTCATTGCTGCATGGTTAACACAAAAAAGTTTTCATCTTACAAAAGATGAACGCCAGATTATTTTCGGATTAAGCACTGCAAGAGTAGGTGCAACTTTAGCCGTTGTACTCGTTGGGTATAATCTTATCATCGGTACTGATGCTAATGGAGAGGCTATAAGAATGTTGAATGAAGACGTATTGAACGGTACAATATTGATGATTCTTGTAACATGTACCGTCAGTTCATTCGTTACAGAAAGAGCTTCTCAAAAACTCGCATTACAGGAAGAAAATAAGCTTAGTGAGACAAATAACGAATCAGACGGGAAAATTCTGATTTCTCTGGCTTACCCTGATACTGTTACAGATCTGGTTGACCTTGGATTAATGCTAAAACAAAAACAAAGCACAATTCCTGTTTTTGCACTGCATGTAATTAGTGAAGAGAATAAAGACAATAATGCCATTACACAGGGAAAAAAGATGTTAGAAAAAGCACAGCATAGAGCTTCTTCCACCGATCGCTCCTTAATACCATTATCACGGTTTGACATAAATATTTCAAATGCAATTGTATATACCCTAAAAGAACATACCGTGACAGATATTTTATTTGGTCTGCACAGAAATTCGGGAGAAAAAGATTTTCTTGGAGCCATTACAGAAAGAATAGTAAAACGAATATATGAGACAATCTATATTTACAAATCCATACAACCTATCAATACACTGCAGAGAATGATTACAGCCATTCCTCCACGCGCGGAGTTAGAACCAGGTTTTGCACATTGGGTAAATAAAATATTTACTTTATCAAAAGAATCAGGTTTACCTATTGTGTGTTATGCCGGTAATGACACTTTACGTCAACTTCAGGAACTCACGGCTAAAGCTAGTATCAACAACATTGAGTTCAGAAAATATAGCAACTGGGATGATTTTTTAATTTTAACCAATGAAATAAAACCTAATGACCTTTTTATAATAGTAAATTCCAGAAAGGGACATGTTTCTTATTCTCCTCAAATGGATAAAATGCCCTACTATTTATCGAGGTACTTTAAAAACAATAGTTTTATACTATTATACCCTAAACAACTTGAGCATGGTTTAAATATGGGGGACATTGAGCATGCGGATGGTACACTGATTGAAACCATTTCTGATAACGTAAGTAAAGTTGGGAAGATAGTAAGTCGTGTAAAGAGGTTATTGCGAAAAAATAACAACTGACAATCTCTTAGTTAAAGAATACTAGTGATCTTGGTCAAAACATGCACATACATTTTTCCTATAAACAGTTCCTATTATTTCTATAGTAGTTATTTTTTAGCAAAAAAATGACAGATAAGAAATATACCCGTGTTTGATTTTCAGCAGAAACATTAAAATATTGTTTATCTTCTATCAGATATAATATACAATGAATTCATTAATACTAAAAGACATATTGCTGGAAGAACATTCAAAAAAACAATGTGAAAAAATTGTAGCCTATATAGGAAATGACAGAGATCGGTTTGCTGAGTTAATGAAATGTTTTTTCTGCGATGAATATCGTTTGTCGCAAAGAGCTTCGTGGCCGCTAAGCTTTTGTGTATCATCTTATCCTCACCTTATTAAACCTTACCTTAAAAAGCTGATTGACAATCTTTCCCGGAAAGGCCAGCATGATGCTATTATGAGAAACACACTCAAGCTCCTTCAGAACATTCCCATACCCACAAAATATCATGGTTTATTAATGGATAGTTGTTTTAATTTCATAACTTCTCCTCAAACTGCAGTAGCCATTAAAGCTTTTTCTTTAACTGTACTCGGAAATCTTTCAGTGTGCTACCCTGAAATCACTTCAGAAATCAAATTAGTTATAGAAGAGCAGTGGGAACATGAATCATCAGCATTCAGATCCAGAGCGAGACAGTTATTAAAAAAACTTAACTAATAAATTGAATTATATGTGGAAAGAAGACAATAACAAGCTTTACAAAAAATTCGAGTTCAGAAATTTTTCGGCCACCTTTGGATTTATTTCAAGAGTTGCATTAGAAGCAGAGAAAATGAATCATCACCCTGAATGGAAAAACATATATAATGTTATCGAATTCTGGTTATCTACGCATGATGCCGGAGACATCATTACCGAAAAAGATCACAAATTATCTGTAAGAATAGATGCTATTGCCAATGACTTTTATAGTAGTTCTGTATAATCATCAATGATCAGATCAGCAATAGAAAGTTCCTCTTTAGTATGAGTAGTAGCTACGGCAATCACTCTCATTCCAGCTCCTTTTGCTGCATTAATTCCCACTACTGCATCTTCAAAAACCAAACATTTATCAGCATGAACACCCAGATAATCTGCGGTCTTTATGAAAATTTCAGGATCGGGTTTGCCTTTTTTAATAAAAGAAGAATCCACAACAGTTCTGAAATATTGTTTAATAGGAACATGCTCAAACATAAAGTCAATATTCACCTGAATACCACTGGTAGCTATGCCCATTGGAATATTCTTATCATGTAATTCTTTTAATAATTGAATTAACCCTGTTACTGGTTTAATATAAGGTTTATATAACTCACGGTATAATGCCTCTTTTTCATTAGTATACTTCCATATATCTTCTTCCGAAAGGTTATCGCCATACAAATACTTTACTACGTCTCTGTTTGTACGACCATTGATATTTTTATTGTAGTCTTCGTCAGATACCTCTTTGTTTATTCTTTTTAAATATTCCTTCCAGGATTTTAAATGAAAAGCATTATTATCCAGTATTGTTCCATCAAGATCAAATATTACTGCTGTGCATTTAAACCTTTTAAGGATGTCTACAATTTTTTCTGTCATTGGTGTATATTTATTTTTCTTTTTCCAGTTATTAATATCAATATAGCTACTACAGGAGTCAATGCCATGATCATAGTCATAGGTACTCCGGATTTTTTAGAATAATAACTTAGTACAATAGTTGTTAATGCTCCTAATCCCATTTGAGATGCTCCTAGTAAAGAAGATGCCGTTCCTGCATTCTCCGAAAATGGAGCCATGGCTAGTGCTGATGTATTTGGCAGTACAATACCTGTGCAGCACAAATACAGGAATATTAAACATAATGTAGGCACTAACCCTAAAAAATCATAGTATGTGCCAATAAATAATATCGCAGCAACAAGTAACTGTATGTATAAAGAGCTGATGATTAATTGCTGACTACTATATTTTTTCAACAAAAATGAATTTACCTGACTTGCACCAATCAGTCCGATTGATAAAACAGCAAAGATAATTCCATATGTCTTTTCATTAACCCCAAAAACTTCCATTAATAATATAGGGGACCCGGAAACATACACTAATAATCCTGTCAGCGCTAATGCACCAGATGCAACATA
Source organism: uncultured Chitinophagaceae bacterium (assembly GCA_964593835.1). GTDB lineage: Bacteria > Bacteroidota > Bacteroidia > Chitinophagales > Chitinophagaceae > Flavitalea. Next base: position 10,557 of record CAZQIQ010000013.1, on the reverse strand, counting down.
AATAGAAAACTGGTTTACGCTAATTACCTGTCTGAAATTGTTTATTATAAAAGATGGAGCGAGAGAAAAATTTTTATCAGGCTGTCTGCTTTCCGGTAATCCTGTATATACGGCAACCAGTATAAGCAAACCCATAATCGATAAAATAACAAATACCGGATGCCAGCCCCAAGTAGCAGTAACATAGCTTCCTACGGTTGGAGCAATCATTGGAGATGTACCAAGCACTAATATCAACAGCGCAAATATTTTTGCATTTTCTTCAACCGGGAACAGATCACGCACCATCGCCACGGAAGCCACAGCAGCAGCACAACAACCAATAGCCTGAATAAAACGGAAGATAATCAGTGATTCAATATCAGCAGACCATGCACAGGCCAATGAAGCCAGGATATAAATGACCAATCCCAGGTAAAGCGGCTTTTTTCTTCCAAATCTATCCAGCAAAGGTCCGTATAGCAATTGACCAAGTGATAGTCCTATAAAATAACTGGACAGCGACAAACCTACAGTTGAAACGTCGGTACCAAGATCCTTAGCCATTGCAGGAAAACCCGGAAGATACATGTCGATGGTAAATGGCCCCAAAGCAGTGAGTGAACCTAAAATCAAAATCAATGTGAGATACCTCTTTCTTGTCATATCCTGTCTAGCCTCTCATAAATTAAATTGTGACGCAAAGATACCTTAATGATAACTATTTTGCATTATGATCTCCTACAATCCTAAAGAGTGGTTCACTTTTATATTCAGATTTCATAAGGCCGATTCATTCAGAAAGCTTTTACCATTAATGATAGGTATCAGTCTTTACTCAGGTATTATCGCCTATCTGGAATTAGAGTATTGGAAAATATCAGAGAACAATCATATAAAGAATATTCCCCTGATGCACAATCTTTTGGGATTTGCCATTTCAATGCTGCTGGTGTTCAGAACCAATACTGCTTATGACAGATGGTGGGAAGGAAGAAAACTATGGGGAAACCTCGTAAACAATAGCAGAAATCTGGCTCTTAAGCTTTCTGCATTTTTACCTGAATCAGAGAAAACGCAACGCGCATTTTTCAGAAGAATCATTCCCGCTTTCGCTTATGCATTGCATCATCACCTGCATAAAGAATATATAAGGGTTGAACTATTTGAAGAAGAAAGCGAACACAAATACATTTTTGATAAAATAGACAAAAACAGGCATGTTCCTAATCAGATTACAGCTCTGATCATGCAACATATTCAGCAGCTATATAAAGAAGAAAAAATATCGGGCGATCAGTTAATCGTATTAAACAATGAGCTGATCTCTTTTGCAGATATATGCGGAGCCTGCGAAAGAATAAAAAATACGCCAATACCTTTTTCGTATAGCGTATTTATTAAGAAGTTTATATTCATTTATATTATGACATTACCCTTTGGTTATGTATTTAACCTGGGATATTTTGTTATCCCTGTTGTGGTATTTGTCTTTTATGTACTCGCCAGTCTTGAATTAATAGCTGAAGAAATTGAAGATCCCTTTAGTGGGGATGACAACGATATTCCTACCGCAAAACTGGCGGAAACAATACACAGGTCTGTAAATGAAATAATATAAAAGCTGTTAATGATAGGCTTTGATATGTTGTGTAGATGATCCTAACTGATCAATACCTAATTCAACAATATCACCTGGCTTAAGATAAACAGGTTCAGGTTTTATACCCATTCCTACTCCATGCGGAGTTCCGGTAGAAATCACATCCCCAGGTAATAAAGTCATAAACTGACTAACATAACTTATTATAAAAGGAATATTAAATATCAGATTTGAGGTATTACCATCCTGCATCATTTTGCCATTTAGCTTTAACCACAAACGTAAATTATCAACGTCTTCTATATTTTCTTTTAATGCAATGAAGGGTCCTATCGGAGCAAAAGTATCACACCCTTTACCTTTCGCCCATTGTCCGCCTCTCTCCAACTGAAAAGCTCTTTCACTATAATCATTATGTAAGCAATATCCTGCAACATAAGCCATGGCTTCGTTTTCAGGAACATAAGAAGCTTTCTTTCCGATTACTACTGCCAGTTCTACTTCCCAATCTGTTTTGGTACTTCCTTTGGGAATAACCACATCATCATTAGGACCAACGATTGCTGTAGTAGACTTAAAAAATATAATCGGCTCTGCAGGAGGTTCCGCCCCGGCTTCTTTAGCATGGTCAGCATAGTTTAATCCAATGCAAATAATTTTCGATGGACGCGCAAGTGGTGCACCTAAACGAACTTCATCACTTACAGGAACAAGCTTGTCGTGATGTTCGTTAATATATTCTTTTAACTGCTCAATACCATTTGAACCAAAAAACGCTTCATCATAGTCTTTAATCACGCCCGATAAATCGTATCTTTTCTCATTGATAATAACACCTGGTTTTTCTTTCCCAGGCTCTCCAAAACGGATCAGCTTCATACTACTTTCAAAAATTTAGTCTTAAATTATTCAATCTTCAATATTATATATAAATGTTTGAATTATGTTCAATTTTATTGAACTGCTAATGAATTAACATTCGAAAAGCCAATCAATTCATCATATCTTCCTGCCAATGAACGATAATAAACCAGAATAGTATACTGATTTTCACTTTCCCAAAGATCACCTTCAGTATCCTCAAAGCTTGCTTTTTTTATCCTGTCTTTATTATCTGTTGTAACATATACATAATCGTAGTACCCTTGTTTTAACATAACAGACGTTTCGTACACACCTCTTTCCGCATTGAACTGCATTTTAGCATCATCATCCAGATTATAGTCTGTGAGCTGCCCAAACAAGTACACATCTTTACCAGGATAAGGAGAATTTCCTTCAGGAACATATGTAAAATGAGTAGTTGCATAATCTGACTGCCAGAACGGATTTACACTCTCAGAAGGATGTATATAATATTTACCATTAGCGTCCCGGTAAAAATTAAATCGCTGTTGACTGCGATCTACATCGGGGCGAACAAATATTTCTGTTCCTTTATTCGTATAATTAGCACTCTCTACCCTATCACTTTGCAGTCTGAAGCTTCTCAGATCAAGCCATCTCCATTCTTTTCCTGCCGCAAAAACCGCATCATTTTCTGTATTGTATTCTAATATTTTTCTGGCAAAAAAAGTGGGCTTTAAGCCTGTAATAGCATTATCCCATCTGTTATTCTGGAGAATAGTCACTTTTACTTGTTGCTGTGCATTCATTACATCTAATCCTTCATTCAGACTTACCTTAAATTGAATTTTTTGAGAAGATTTATACGTAGAGCCGAATGGTTGCTGAACCTGTGCTGCAATCGTAGCTTTTTCCTGTACGATAAGAATTTTTCTCGTGAACACCAGCTTACTGGTATCACTATTTAAAAAGACCTTAAGAATGTAGTTCCCCGATTTAGTAGGAACACAGCTTTTATCAGGCAATGTTGCCTGATAATGCACATATCTTGTTAATGCAATTGAAGAAGGACGGTAGTTGGTAATGCGTACCTGAGAAAAACCTTTGATAAAATCAAAATGGCTTAATACAGCCGGTGTCCAATCTGCATTACACAATTGAAATGTATAAGAATAATTTTTAACGGAAGTGGTCAATTCGTCAAAATGCAACTCTAGTTGCTCACTACTGCCTAGTCGAAGTACAGGATTACCCAACTGGTTCCCCACCGGGTATAACTGAACAGATTTAATCTGCGGATTAAAAATTTTTTCCGGTATCTGAGCCATCGACTGCAGGCTAAGCAAAAACAACAATGACAAACAAGAATACTTCATGAGGACAACATTTATCCCAAACTTAAGAACAAAACCAGCTATTTTTGACACTTAAATTGCTAATGGGTTGAATATTTCAGGATTTATTGCGAAAAGAATAGCTTTTAATCAGCAAAAATCTTTTTCCAGGTTTGTCATCAGGCTCTCCATAAGTGCAACCATCATCAGTGTGATGGTAATGATTGTCACCCTGGCCTTTGCAAGTGGATTTCAAAAGACCATCAGCGAAAAGGTATTCAGTTTTTGGGGACATATACGTATCGCCAATTATGAAGCTACTCGCGTATCCATCGCAGAAGAAACGCCTATTCTTCGCAACGATACTATCATAGATCTCATCAATAATGTTCCTGGAATAAAAAGCATTAACGCCTATGCAACAAAAAATGCTTTATTAAGAACATCAGAAAGTATTGAGGGTGTCTTATTCAAAGGTGTAGAATCAACATATAGTTTTGATAATATCGACCAGTTTCTGATAAAAGGGAGATGGATAAATTTTAATGACAGCAGTTATAGCAGTGAAATTAATTTATCCGAATCTATGGCGCGTGAGTTAAAACTGGACGTAAACGATCAATTGCTGATCTATTTTATTCAATCCGGAGGCGAATCACCACGTCCACGTAAACTAACTATAGCAGGTATATACAAAACAGGCATTGAAGAATATGACAAACTCATCGCATTAGGCGACATCAGATTAATACAGCGGTTAAACGACTGGGTACCTCAGCAAATCGGCGGTTATGAAGTGGTAGTGAATGATTATACACGGATGGAGGAAATAAGTGAAGATATTATGTATAAAATTCCTATCGACTACCGCAGTTTGCCGATAAGCGATGTTTTTCCTAATATTTTTGACTGGTTATACCTGCAAAATCAAACAATTATTATTGTACTGATCATCATGATCATCATCGCAGTATTAAATCTTATTACCTGTCTGCTTATTCTTGTGCTGGAACGAACTAGAATGATTGGGCTTTTAAAAGCGGTGGGATCATCCAATAATATGATACAGAAAATATTTTTGTTTCACGGAGCAATCATCAGCTTTGGCGGTCTGGCAGGAGGTAATATATTAGGTTTACTGATATGCTGGTTACAGCAGAAATATGGTTTTATCAAATTACCTGAAGATGCCTACTATATTTCTCAGGCAGCTGTAAATATTGTGTGGTGGCAAATTATAGCAGTAAACATTATCACTTTTATCATTTGTTTTCTTATTCTGCTCATACCTACTATCATTGTAAGAAATATACAACCTGCCAAAGCCATTCAGTTCAGATAAATCTATGCACTGGCATACAATAGACTGCAACCTCTGATGTCACTGCCATCCATTCTTCCCATTACTTCAAAACTTCCATCCGGATATAATTTTCCTATATCGTCTGTCGCTATAAACGAGCAGGAATAAATATTCGCCAGATCAATCACATTTATCAGGCCATTTACCGGCATATCAACAGCAACTTTAGCCGCCAGGGGATCATCCTCTTCTCTCAGCATAATTTTCATCCATGAAGGACACCTGAAAACACCTTCTCCGGCTGAATATGCCTGTGATAGTAATTCAGACATGCCATATTCAGAATGTATTGTTTGGGTACTCCAGGCCTTCATTAATATTTCATGTACTTCTTTTCTTGTCAGCTCTTTTCTCCTTCCTTTCATTCCTCCCGTCTCCATAACAATTGTATGTTGAAGCGGAACAGGAAAATGTTCTGCAAAATCAAGCAGGGCAAAGGTTACCCCTATCAATAATGTGGACTGTGCCCGCTGTTCGTTTTGTTCAATAATTCTTGCCAGTTCTGCATGATTATAGAGATAAAAACCACTATTATGATGTTTGCTACTATTGATCAGTTCGTTTACCATATATACCAGCGAAGAGTTTTCCCTCTCCAGATAAGAAGGTAATAATCCAACAATGCACCAGTCAGACGGCAATCCGTAAAAAAGCTTAAAGCCCTGCATAAAACTATCCCGATACAATTGCAAAGATTTTACATAATGTCTGCTATTGCCAGACTGAGTGGTACCGCTGCTTTCAAAAACAGCTTCCGGTGCAAATAAGGTTGATTGAATCTCGTGTAGTTTAAAAAAACTTACTGGCATAAAAGGAATATCGTTCAGCGAACTTACACTCCCGACTTCAACACCAACATGATCTGTAAAAGCACGATAAATACTATTATTAGTGTATTGAAATCTGAAAATATCCAGCGCCAGTTGCTCAAAGTCAGTTGAAGTAACTGTAAAAACTTTATCTTGTAATTCACAAATCATATACGGTTTATTCAATCCTAAGCCGTTAAATTTGTATTATAACTTTTTGTATGTTAAAAAGATATTATCCTTTAATAGCTTTATTAATAATTGTAGCGGCCTGTAACAAAGATAAGCTGGAATCTACACCCAGTATCAAAATAACAAATTACAATGCCACTTCGTTATTTAATAATCAGGATTTTATCATCACCATTGAATATGCCGATAAGGAAGGCGATCTGGGTGGCGGTGTGTTGACCTATATACGTGACAGATTAAATGTACTTCCTCCTATCAATGATCTTGCAGACACAGTAAGATATCCGATTCCGGATTTTCCCAAAACATCTAATGGTGAATTTGAACTGAAAATAAATGCTGGTTTTCTTAATGAAAGACCAGGAAGTGATCCTGATAATCCGGACCTGAACAATGATACAGTCAGATTTAAAATTTTTGTTACCGATCTGGCAAACCATATAAGTGATACCATCGTAACAGAACCATTAGTACAATTAGAAGACCGTTAATATTCAAAGTATAACAGAATGGCTAAAGCAGTAAAATCAAAATCGATTTTAAATTCAAAATCAGAAACTTTTCTCAGAAATTATATTAATAATCCCTCCCCTGTTGGCTTTGAAAGCAGTGGGCAAAAGTTATGGCTGGAATATCTTAAACCTTATGTAGACAGCACATTTGTGGATCCATATGGAACAGCAGTAGGCGTCATTAACCCTAAAGCTGAATTCAAAGTAGTGATAGAAGCACATGCTGATGAAATAAGCTGGTTTGTTAACTACATCAATGCAGAAGGATTATTATACTTAAAAAGAAACGGTGGCGTGGATCATCAGATAGCTCCAAGTCAGCGAGTATTTGTTCACGGCAAAAAAGGTCCGGTTAAAGCCGTTTTCGGATGGCCGGCAATACATACCCGTATTAATAGCGCGGACGCCAAAGAACCTCAACCAAAAGTTGATAATTTATTTCTTGACTGCGGAGCCAGATCTAAAAAAGAAGTAGAAGAATTAGGTATACATGTTGGCGCTGTAGTTACTTATCAGGATGGCTTCGATGAACTGGCTAACGGATATTATATTGGCAGAGCCTTTGACAATCGCATCGGCGGATTTATGATTGCTGAAGTAGCAAGGATGCTGAAAGAAAACAAGAAGACAGTTCCCTATGGTTTATATGTAGTAAATGCCGTACAGGAAGAAATTGGTTTGCGCGGAGCAGAAATGATTGCGCGCAGAATCAAACCCAATGTAGCTGTTATTACTGATGTTACTCATGATACCTACACACCAATGATCAATAAAGCTATTGAAGGAGATGTCATGTGCAGCAGAGGGCCTTCCCTCTCCTACGGACCAGCAGTACATAATAAATTGTTGAATCTGGTGCAGGATGTTGCAGAGAAGAAAAAAATCCCTGTGCAGCTTCGCACTTCTTCCAGAAGTACCGGTACTGATACAGATTCATTTGCGTACGCGAATGATGGCTGTCCATCCGTATTAATATCTATTCCTCTTCGTTATATGCATACAACGGTAGAAATGCTCCATCGTAATGATATTGAGCAAACCATACAGTTGATGTATGAAACATTACTTACACTGACACCTAAAACTAACCTCAGCTATTTGTAGTAAGTTTGAACCCAAATTTGATTACATGAATGCAGGAATCCGAAACGACTGGTCATTAGCAGAAATTCAGGATATATATAATCTTCCTATACTGGAACTTGTTCACCGTGCCGCAACAGTACATCGCCAATATCAGGATACAGGGGAAGTACAGGTATGTACACTTCTTTCCATTAAAACCGGAGGATGTTCCGAAGATTGTGCATACTGCCCTCAGGCAGCCCGATATAACACAGGTATTGATGTACAGGCATTGATGAAAAAAGATCTTGTGCTGGAATATGCTAAAAAAGCCAAAGAAGCAGGATCTACACGCTTCTGTATGGGCGCTGCCTGGAGAGAAGTTCGCGATAACCGTGATTTTGATAAAGTGATTGAAATGGTTAAAGGTGTAAATGAACTGGGAATGGAAGTTTGTTGCACATTGGGCATGCTCACAGAACATCAGGCTGAACGTTTGGCCGAAGCCGGATTATATTCTTATAATCACAATCTGGATACTTCATCAGATCATTATAATGAGATCATCACTACACGTACTTACGATGACCGCTTGCAAACGCTGGAAAACGTTCGTAAAGCCGGTGTTACTGTATGCTGCGGAGGTATTATAGGATTGGGAGAAAGACATGAGGATCGTATAAAAATGCTACATACACTGGCAACACTTCCTGAACATCCTGACAGTGTTCCCATCAATGCCCTGGTGCCTGTTAAAGGCACTCCATTGGCGGATAATCCAAGAGTTGACGTTTGGGACATGGTGAGAATGATTGCTACTGCAAGAATACTTATGCCGGCAACGATGGTTCGTTTGAGTGCAGGACGAAATGATATGACTGTAACAGAACAGGCATTTTGTTTTATGGCAGGTGCCAATTCCATCTTTGCAGGAGAGAAACTATTGACTACTGCCAATCCAAGCTTTGATGAAGACATGAAAATGTTCGAACTGCTTGGCTTGAAACCTCGCGAATCTTTTAAAGAAGAAAGAGCCGCGGTTGCTGCCTGTCATTCATCCATAAACTAACATCGCACAATGTTTCCATCCATTAAGCCCGACCAGACACAAGCCTGGATCGATCTGAAAAATCATTACCAGCAGGCAAAGTCCTGGCACTTAAAGGATTTATTTAAAGAGGATTCACAACGCTTTAATAAATATTCACTTACGATTGAGGAAACTGTTATTGATTATTCAAAGAATATCCTCAATGATGAAACTGTTTCGTTACTTATAAAACTTGCAGAAGAATGCAAAGTCCGTGAGGCAATTGAAGCTATGTTTAATGGTGAAAAGATTAATCAGGCCGAACAACGTGAAGTGTTACATGTAGCTTTAAGAAACAATTACGACACGCCCATCTATGCCGACGGAAAAGATGTGATGCCTGCAGTAAAGAAAGTGAATGAACAGATGAAGAAATTCTGTGAACAGGTGCACTCAGGAAAATGGAAAGGATATAGCGGCAAGAAAATAAAATACATAGTAAATATCGGAATTGGGGGAAGTGATCTTGGCCCCTTTATGGTTACAGAAGCACTGAAACCATATCAGGTAGAAGGTATACAACCGTATTTTGTTTCTAATGTTGACGGAACACATATCGCAGAAACACTTAAAAAAGTAACTCCGGAAGAAACGCTGTTTCTAATAGCATCAAAAACGTTTACCACACAGGAAACCATGACCAATGCTCATACAGCAAGAAACTGGTTCCTTCAATATGGTTCAGAACAGGATATTGCCAAACATTTTGTCGCACTTTCAACAAATGAATCGGCAGTAGTAGAGTTTGGCATCGATAAAGAAAACATGTTTGTATTCTGGGATTGGGTAGGCGGGAGATATTCTTTATGGAGTGCTATTGGTTTATCCATAGCGTTAAGCGTAGGATATGACAATTTTGATCAATTATTAAAAGGTGCACATAACACGGATCAGCATTTTAGAAACACTCCTTTTGAAAAAAATGCTCCCGTTCTGCTGGCTCTTATAGGCTTATGGTATACAAATTTCTTTGGCACACAAACTGAAGCCATACTTCCGTATGATCAATATCTCCATCGTTTTGCCGCCTATTTTCAACAGGGCAATATGGAAAGCAATGGAAAGTACGTAGACAGGAATGGTGAAAAAGTGAATTATGCCACGGGACCTGTTATTTGGGGAGAACCCGGGACGAATGGTCAGCACGCATTTTATCAGCTTATCCACCAGGGAACAGTAATTGTACCCTGCGATTTTATAGCTCCGGCAATAAGCCATAATCCCGTTGGTGATCATCATCAGAAACTCCTCTCTAATTTTTTCGCACAGACTGAAGCACTGATGAATGGAAAATCGATCGAGGAAGTGCAGAATGATACACCTTTGGGGTCATTCTCCATACCCTATAAAGCATTTACAGGTAACAGACCTACCAACTCAATACTTATTAAAAAGATAACTCCTTTCAGTCTGGGTCAGCTAATTGCTATTTATGAGCATAAAATATTCGTCCAGGGCGTAATATGGAATATTTTCAGCTTCGATCAGTGGGGAGTTGAGCTGGGTAAACAATTGGCTAACAGGATTCTACCTGAATTAAAGAATGAAACACCGGTTAATTCCCACGACAGCTCTACTAATGGTCTTATTAATACCTATAAGGCAATGAGAAAAGACAATTAAGCAAATCGTGAGTTTACCCAATAGCAACTCAACTGGTATATAACACCCTGATTAACAATTGAATAATTTTATTATCTAAAATTTTAGATGAGGATATAGCTGATTTATATGTCAGCTATGCTAATGGTTAATTTTAATAGT
>CAZQIQ010000012.1:0-81370 GCA_964593835.1 uncultured Chitinophagaceae bacterium | reverse complement strand
TATATTAATTATTGATTAATTTATGAATCACTTACCTTAATTTTAGTATATGAACATTCGAATATTTATTTTTTAAATATAAACCAACTAAAAATTTCGGTATGAGAAAACTCACGTTCAAACAAATTGCTCCCTTTCTTGTTTTGTGCATCGTGGCATTGGCTGCGATGTTTAGTAGTCCTTCGGCAGATTATGTTCCTGGTGAAACGGAAACCCAATATAGCAGCGCTGATATCGCCTGGGTATTAGTATCCGCTGCCTTGGTGTTTTTAATGACTCCCGGTCTCGCGTTTTTTTACGGTGGTATGGTGCATCGTAAAAATGTGATTTCAACAATGATTAAGAGTGTTGTTGCTGTTGGAGTTGTAGGAGTATTATGGATTGTATGTGGTTTCAGTTTAGCTTTTGGAGATTCTATAGGAGGTCTTGGACTTATTGGCAACCCTATGACATATCTTTTTTATTCGGGTGTAAAATCCGGTCCGGCCTGGGGAGGCGCACCAACAATTCCTCTCTTGCTTTTTTCTCTTTTCCAATTAATGTTCGCCATAATTACCCCCGGCCTGGTGGTTGGAGCAGTAGCTGAGCGTATCCGATTCACTGCTTACATTCTTTTTATTGCTTTATTTAGTCTTTTAGTATATGCTCCTCTTGCGCATTGGTCCTGGCATCCAGAAGGATTTCTTGCAAAAATGGGTGTATTTGATTTTGCCGGTGGTACAGTGGTGCATATTTCGGCTGGTTGTGCTGCTTTGGCAGGTGCATTGGTGCTTAAAAGAAGAAAATCTCACATGGAAAAGAAAGAGATTCCACCAGCTAACGTTCCTTATGTGTTGATCGGTACAGGTCTGCTTTGGTTTGGATGGTTTGGCTTTAATGCTGGGTCCGCTGTAAGTGCTACACCGTTGGCAGTAAATGCATTCGGTACTACTAATACTGCTGCTGCTGCTGCTGGTCTCGCCTGGATGTTTTTTGATGTTTTAAAAGGGAAAAAACCATCAGTGTTAGGATTTTGTATAGGTGCTGTTGTTGGTTTGGTGGCTATTACTCCTGCTGCCGGATTTGTGGGAATTCCCCAGAGTATTATAATCGGTGTTGTTGGCGCACTAATCTCTAATATCGCAGTAGGAATTAAACAAAAATCTACTCTTGACGATACATTGGATGTGTTTCCTTGTCATGGTGTTGGTGGTATGGTAGGTATGTTAATGACTGGTGTTTTTGCAGCACCTCTTGTACATGGCATTGAAGGTGGTCCGGAAGGATGGTTCTATGGTAATTTTGCTTTCTTCTTTACTCAATTAAAGGCGATGGTTATTGTATCTGTGTTTGCCTTTACTGTTTCTTACCTCATATTCAAATTCATCAACTTCATTTTACCACTTCGTGTTACTGAAGAAGAAGAAGAACTCGGTCTTGACTCAACCCAGCACAATGAAAAATATGTACAGGGTACATTATTGGTTACTCCGGGATCAACGCTGACAAACGGTAAATATGAAGAAAAAGAATCGGAAGTGGCAAACTTCTGATAATGATGTTTTCGCTTAAATGATGCATTAACACTGCATTTCGAACATTCTCTCGTCTCACTTAACACAAAAAATAGAAAAGGTACAGCCGGTATTAGAACTTCTGATACAAGTTCTACGGCTATACCCTTCCTGTTAACACTTAAAAACTAATTGCAATGTTACAAAAATTTTTCGCCACAGGCGTAGCCTTATCATGCTTTGTTGTTAGCTATTCCCAGGACAGTTCGAGTGTAGCAGAAGAATCTGCTAAGCCTTCCATTTCAGGTTATGTTGATGTTTATTACAGGTACAATTTTGCTAATGCTAAAGGTATTGGTGGTGATGGATCGTTTAATAATTATACTAGTTTTACCAACTCCCAAAATTCATTTGAGTTAGGTATGGCTTCTGTTCGCGTCGATCATACGGTAGGAAAGGTAAGTATGGTAGCTGACCTCGGATTTGGAAAGAGAGCTGAAGATTTTTCTTACAATGATGATAAAACTATGCTAGCGCTTAAACAGGCTTATGTGAGTTATGCGGTTTCCGATAAACTGAAGTTAAGTGCCGGTTCCTGGGCCACTCATGTAGGGTATGAATTAGTTGATCCTTATTTAAACCGTAATTATAGCATGAGTTACATGTTTTCATTTGGTCCTTTTTTTCATACTGGCCTTAAAGCCGAGATTACAGCGGGTAAAAGCGGATTCATGATAGGAATATTAAATCCGTCCGATCTTAAGTCGGCTAACTTTCAACAAAAAATGGTAGGTGCTCAGTATAGCTATGCACCAACCGAAAATTTATCATTTTATGTAAACTATATAGGTGGAAAAGCTGCACCCGATCAGTCTTTACATCAGGTAGATGCTGTTATATTAGGTACTATTTCTGATAAATTCAGTATTGGATATAACGGTACTGTACAATCGAGAAAGTATAAAGATGAAGAAGGGAAATATGGTGATCAGCATAGTTGGTGGGGATCGGCGTTGTATCTGAATGTTGATCCAACTTCAAAATTCGGATTGACATTGAGAGGGGAATATTTCAGCGATAAAAAAAATGTACTGGAATTTAATTCAAGTATATTTTCTACAACTTTATCAGCTAATTTTAAAGCTGGTCCACTTACATTTATACCTGAAATAAGAATAGATAATGCAAGTAATCCTATCTATGTTAAGAACAGTGGAGAAGGAACTAAAAGCACTGCAACCGCATTACTCGCAGCGGTATATAAATTTTGAGAATAATCAAAACTAACGCTACATCTGTTCGTGAGTATTTAAAAAAGGGGCGCCTCTGTAAGGCGTTCCTTTTTTTGTAAAAAAACGCGATCCTTTGATATCCATCATTTGCTGTATAATTCCAAAGTATTGCCATGCTTAATTTTCAGTGTAGATATAAAGAAGTATAGATTTAACAGCAAAAAATATAATAAATGCGGTTAGCCAGTTTGAGGGTATAAGCGTGTGGAATGTAAGGTGAATACTATAGTTGTGACAGGTAATAATATTCTAAGGAAGAATGAAGCAGTCAAATCAATAGCAGCAAAAGAATGACATGTAAGAGAAACTAAGCATTCGTCTTTCAATAAGAAAAACGAATGCTTAGTTTTTGATTATGTTATAAACTATAAGATCCACTCATCAAATGAACACCTGTACCAGGTAAGGTTCCTGTAAGGTGTCTGATGTAAAAATCTCCATTCGGGTCAATGATTACCTGCCAGGTAGATCCGATAGTAGAGGTCATAGTAATAGTTCTTAAAGCAGCAGGATGATATGCTGTGTTAAGAATCTTGCCAATGTAGTTGCTTGAAGTCCAAACCGGAGAGTGATTAGCACAAACTACCAATGAGGCAATATTGACTGTGCTGCCACTAACGCTGAAACCGTGGTGAGGTATTTGAAAGGCCATTGGTGTGGTACCTAGCCACCAGTATTCATCCCAGCCTAAATTTCGGCTGCCTCCTCCACATGAACAAGGTGCTGCTTCTTCTTTTTCAATAGAAAGCCTGGGAACATCCCTGTTTGTTGTAAAGGCCATGAGAGCAAGAAAACAAAAAAGGGCAAGTGACTTTGATAAGGCAATAATCGTTTTTTTCATAAAAAAAATTTTAGGTCCATAAGTATAGTTTTTTTTATATATATAATGAGAATAAAACATTAATCTTAAACAACAGATGCTATCAACGGTATCTGTTATAGAAAATAGGATCAACAACAAGAGTTATTGAAATAATAGCTTTGAGATAAGGATTTCGCCAACCGATTAAACATGTTTTGGCGAAAAAACAAATGTCATATGGTATATGATGTATGCATGTTGATATATTATATGCAATAGAGAAAGAAGTCTTTATGTGGATATGCTTATAGGTATCGCATCAACTAAATACTGTTGACTTATTTATAAAAATGCCTGATCGACACTGTGTCGTTATAAAATTTTACGTTGGCAATGGATAGATAGTCGACTGTATTTTAACTGATGTTGGAGAAGCAAGATTGCGTTGATCTTATTGTACAATACAAATACAGTATATGTTCATAAAAAAACATAAAGGCGCACAAGCACCTTTATGTTTTTAACGTTGTTGATATATATGTATATACATCTCTACGTTTATGGAGGATGTTTATTAGAACGTTCTATACTGAATTTCTTCCGGCATTAATAATACCAAAAGAGCTTCTGATCACCAGCTTTCCATAGGTTTCTTTTAAAGGAGAACTGATGTTATGCTCTTCCATTTCTCTGATCTTTGAAAGCGCATATTGCTGTATGGTAGTTAAAGGCAATACAATTCTTTCTCTCATCTGAATGGATAACTGTTCAACAGGATAGTCGGCCATTAAGTCGTTGTTTCCTGATAATTGTAACACATAGCGTTTAGTAAGCTCATATTCCTGATAAATCATATTATACAACTCTGCATAACGTTCGTGGCGTGCCAGAAACTCCGTTAATGGGAAGTAGCATTTTTTCATCGCCATCTCACAGTTATCAATAAGTGTTTTAAAGAAAAGAGAACGCTTATATAAAACTTTGAGATCGGAAAATTTTCCCTGCTTTTCCAGTTGTTGTAATGCTGAACCTACGCCATAATAACCGGTAACATTTTGTTTAAGCTGACTCCATGCTCCTACATAAGGAATGGCTCTTAAATCTTTTAATTGAAATTTAGCAGAACTTCCGCGCTTAGATGGACGACTGCCAATATTTGTTTCACCATAATACCTTAATGGACTTACATGGGTTAGGTATTCAACAAAATCAGGATGATTTTTTAATTCTGCATAGGATTTAAAACTTTCCTGTGCCAATTCCTCTAACAGTAATTCTTCATTTTTTTCAAGCGTAACTGTTTTGGTGGAGAATAAACTATTTGATATTCCTGCATGAATTAATTGTTCAATATTAAATTGAGCAGAATCTATTGTTCCAAAATTTGAACTTACGGTTTGTCCCTGTATAGTGAGCTGTATTTCTTCATTCGAAATGTTTTGTCCCATTGAAGCATAAAATTTATGCGTCTTTCCACCACCTCTTGCGGGGGGGCCTCCGCGACCATCAAAAAACACTACGTCAATGTTATACTGACGAGAAATACTGGTGAGCTCTTCTTTAGCTTTATAAATACTCCAGTTCGCCATAAAGTATCCTCCATCTTTAGTGCCATCGGAAAACCCTAGCATAATAGTTTGTTTCAGGTTTCGTTGTTTAAGATGCTGAAGGTATTCTGCGTTACTATACAACTGATGCATTATCGGGCCGGCATTCTGGAGATCTTCTACTGTTTCGAACAATGGAACAATATCGATAGGTAAGTGCTCTTTCTCCCAACCACTTAACAGAAATAAACCATAAACCTCAATCACATTTAATGCGCTGTTACACTGACTGATAATATATCTGTTACAGCCTTCAACACCATTGTATTGCTGGATTTTTTTTATTGCTTTTATAGTATCAATAGTATCTTTTTCGAGGCCATCCTCGTATTTTCCTGAAGAGATATCAGCTTGTACCGATGTAAGTATTTTAATTTTCTCTTCATCGCTTAATGAAGAGTAATTATCTGACAATACATTGTCTTTTTGTGCAATTGATTCAAGTACTGTATTATGAACAGAGCTTTCCTGACGAACATCAAGTGAAGCAAAATGAAGACCAAATACATGTACTTTGCTGATCAGATTATCTACCAGATACTGAAATAAACCATTGTGTTGATAGATCAGAATTTCTCTTATCTTTTCAAGTGCATCAAGTATTTCTTTTTTAGTGAGATCAGTGCGGTGGCCAGGAATAAAGATATTATTGTACAATTTTATTTCAAGATCTGCCAGTATGGTATCAACACCTTTAAAGGTTAATCTCCTCTTTAGCCTGCGAACGTCGAGATAATATGATTTTATAATTCCTCCACGAAGAGCTTCTGCAACTTTCATTGTTGTTTCCGCAGTCACATTCGGATTGCCGTCTCTATCTCCTCCCGGCCAGAATCCCATATTAATAATGGGGTTTTGCTCAGTAATCGCATGAGGAAACTGATTTTTGATAAATGAAATAATTCTACCTGCAGCTGCATAAAACACATTTTCAAGATACCAGCACAAACTCATGGCTTCATCGTATGGTGTTGGTTTTTCCTTATTAAAGAATGGGGTTTTTCCCAGTTGTTGTAGGTACATGTTAATCAGGTTAGCATTGTTTTCGGACAATGCTTTTGATAAATCATTGATGATACCTAAAACAGAACCGGGATAAAACTGAGTGGGATGTGCAGTAAGTACTAATCGAATAGCAAAATCTTTTAATTTTTCTCCTAATTGTTCTTCTTTATTATTTGAAATAACCTCAGACTCAAGATGTTTTAAAGTGCCAACACCACTTGTGTCATTTACCTCACGAAAAGCTGCATCCTCAAGCGCATCAAATAAAACAACCTGTCTTTCTACATATTGAATGAAACGAAATAACAGATCAAGCTTGTCTTCCTCATTGGTAAATGGAGTATGTTTTTCAAAGAATTCATTAATAATTTCTTCCGGACTCTGCTTCTTTTTATACCCTTCTTCGCAATTGTTCATTACCAAAGAAAGAAGGATGCCCGTTTTCTCTATACGGTGAAACGGAAGAGACGTAAACAGACTGTTATACAACTGAAATTTGATGCCAACCTGGTTTTTAAATTGCTGTAATCCTTTGCTCGACTGATGATCCATTTATAAACGCTTAATTAAAAAAATTTAGCACAATTTACATCCTTTTGCGTACCTTAGGCACTTCTTGGAAAATGATATACCTGGTCAACTATATTAATTTCTCTTTTCTTCCAGCTTTTTCGGCTGATGGGAATAATATTAATATTATCACATCTTCAACAACCCGCTAAGGGTTGGACTATTCATATATGAACCTTTGGGCTTTTTTGCTGACGCTACAAAACAGGGAAATCATCATTACAATCAACTCAAAACATTATGCAGGTCTTAAAATTTGGCGGCTCTTCAGTTGCCAATGCTGAAAATATAAATAAAGTAGTCTCCATAGTAAGGGAAGTTTCTAAAAAAGATAAAACGGTTCTGGTTGTTTCTGCCCTAGGCGGCATTACGGATAAGTTAATTACGAGTGCATCACTGGCGGCAGCTGGAGATGAATCATATACGGAACAATTATCCATTATAGAAAAAAGACATCTTACTGCTGTTCAGGAACTTATTCCTGTAGCACGTCAGAGTGGATTGTTGAGCGCTGTAAAAAAGCAATGCAATGAAATAGAAGATATCTGTAACGGTATTTTTTTGCTTAGGGAATTGTCTGCCGCTACAAAGGATCGTGTTGTGAGTTTTGGGGAATTGCTTTCATCCAAAATCATCGCTGCAAAATTTGAATCAGAAGGGGTAGAGGTGATCTGGAAAGATTCCCGTGAGGTGATCGCTACAGATCTGAACCATGGTAATGCAAAAGTCGATTTTGATAAAACCAACAGACAGGTTGTAGACTATATAACGAATACCTCTGCCAATTTATATGTAATGCCGGGTTTTATAGCTTCAGGTCCTGGTGGTATAACCACTACATTAGGCAGAGGAGGGTCCGACTATACCGCAGCCATTTATGCAGCCGCATTGGATGCGGATATTCTGGAAATATGGACGGATGTTTCAGGAATTATGACAGCAGATCCAAACCAGGTATCCAATGCACGTATTATTCCTCATATATCCTATCAGGAAGCCATGGAGCTTTCTCATTTTGGCGCTAAAGTAATTTATCCGCCAACTATTCAGCCCATTCTTAAAAAGAACATTCCAATAAAGGTTAAAAATACTTTTGCCCCTGGCGATCCGGGTACTATTATCGACAGTGCTGTAGCTGGGAATGGTAGTATTATAAGGGGCATCACCAGTATTAATAATATAGCATTGCTCGGACTGGAAGGTAGCGGCATGATCGGAATACCGGGATTTTCTAAAAGATTGTTTGAAGCGCTGGCCACGGCACAAATTAATGTGATCATGATTACTCAGGGATCTTCAGAACATTCTATTTGTGTCGCTGTTGAAGAAGTAAATGCCCTAAAGGCAAAAGATGCAGTGGATAAAACATTTAGTCAGGAAATTGCTGCCGCACAGGTTGCTCCGCTTATTATAGAATCAGGGTTAGTGATTGTTGCCGTAGTTGGAGATCATATGAAAAATCATCCTGGTATTAGTGGTAAAATGTTTGGAGCATTAGGAAAGAATGGTGTAAATGTGAGAGCTATTGCACAAGGTTCATCAGAGAGAAATATCTCAGCTGTAGTATATAAGTCAGATGTTAAAAAAGCTATCAATGTTTTACACGAAGAATTTTTTGAAACCTCATATAAGCAAGTGAACTTGTTTATAGCCGGTGCAGGAAATGTTGGTAGCCGGCTTCTTGAACAGCTGGTGCAACAACGTGATTATCTATTTAATCATCTAAAGTTACAAATACGTGTTATTGGATTAGCGACTAGCCGAAAAATGCTTATCAATGATAATGGAGTAGATATAAAAGTGTGGAAAGATGAAATGGAGAAAGCTGAGAAGATGGATATGAATAAGTTTTTATCTATTATTCCGGCTAAAAATCTTCGTAACTCTATATTTGTTGATGTTACAGCAAATAATGAATTAGCCATGAACTATGATAAGCTTTTATCAAAAAGTATATCTGTTGTGGCTTGTAATAAGGTTGCCTGTTCTTCTTCTTTCGAATATTACAAAGCATTAAAAGATCTAGCCCGTGAATATAATGTGGCATTTCATTTTGAAACAAATGTAGGTGCAGGTTTGCCTATAATTGGTACGCTCAATGATTTGCTCAGAAGCGGTGATAAGATTAACGAAATTCAGGCTGTATTAAGCGGTACACTCAATTTTGTATTTAATAATTATAATGGTAAACAATCTTTTGCTACTGTAGTAAAACGAGCTCAGGAGGAAGGTTACACAGAACCAGATCCAAGACTTGACCTCAGTGGGAAAGATGTAATGCGTAAAATAATGATATTGGCCAGAGAAGCTGGTGAGCAATTAGAGATGGAGCAGATTGCCAA
The DNA here is from genome assembly GCA_964593835.1 of uncultured Chitinophagaceae bacterium. Classification (GTDB taxonomy): domain Bacteria; phylum Bacteroidota; class Bacteroidia; order Chitinophagales; family Chitinophagaceae; genus Flavitalea. The sequence goes on along the minus strand of CAZQIQ010000012.1, from coordinate 72,259 downwards.
TCAATCTTTCATGCCTGAATCATGTATGACGGGATCTGTTGAAGATTTTTATAAAGAAATGGAAGTACAAGAGGCGCATTTTAAAGCTATATATGATAAAGCTGCTGCTAACGGTAATAAGTTAAAGTTTGTAGCCAGTTATAAGAATGGAAATGCGTCAGTAGGTTTACAGGAAATTAACGCCCAACATGATTTTTATCATTTGTATGGAAAAGACAACGTTGTGCTTTTCTACACCAATAGATATACAGATCAGCCATTGGTAGTGAAAGGCGCCGGTGCCGGGGCTGAAGTAACAGCTTCCGGGGTATTTGCAGATATAATAAGAGCATCAAAGATCTAACAGTATTAAAAATTAGATGAAAACGGTAAAAATATTAGCTCCCGCTTCTGTAGCTAACCTGGTTTGTGGTTTTGATGTATTAGGGATGGCGTTAAGTGATCCTTATGATGAAATGACGATTAGTTTTAGTTCCAGACCCGGAATAAGGATTGTTCACGAAGATGAATATAATCTCCCTGAGGAACCAGAAAAAAACGTTTCAGGTGCTGCGCTCTTAGCCATGATGAATGAGTTGGATCCTGGCATAGGTTTCGATTTACGTATTAATAAAGCTATTAAACCCGGAAGTGGATTGGGTTCCAGTGCCGCCAGCTCAGCCGGAGCAGTTGCGGCAGCAAATATTTTACTTGATAACAAATTTTCACAATCAGATCTTGTGAGGTTTGCTATGGCAGGGGAGAAGCTGGCTTCGGGCGTTAAACATGCTGATAATATTGCACCTTGTTTATATGGCGGCGTTACACTTATTCGTTCCATACACCCACTCGATATCGTTCAGCTCGAATCACCCGAATTATATGTTACGGCTGTACATCCTCAGATAGAAGTAAAAACTTCCGATGCCCGGCAAATTCTCAGAAAGCAGGTATTGCTAAAGGATGCTATTAAACAGTGGGGAAATATTGCCGGATTAGTCGCAGGCTTTATGAAGAAAGATTATGATCTTATCGGAAGATCATTGGAGGATGTTATTATTGAACCGGTAAGGAGTATTCTTATCCCCGGGTTTAATGATGTAAAAGAAAAATGTAAGGAAGCAGGAGCTTTAGGAGGTGGAATATCTGGTTCTGGTCCATCAGTATTTATGTTAAGCGTTGAAGAAAGAACGGCTAAACGTATTGGCGTGGTAATGGAAGAAATTTATAGCGCACTGGGAATTGATTTTAAAGTATATGTTACCAAAATCAATGATCAGGGAATAAGGGTGGTACAGTCTTAAACTTATATATTTTAAAAGACAAAAGATAACGGATGACCGCGAGCCCATTAGAGAGTTGAAGGAAATGCTTAAGATGCGAGCCGCCATCCGACCATTAAAAGACAAAAGATAACGGATGAAATATTTCAGTACTAATAAACAATCTCCTGCTACCGATTTTAAAGAAGCTGCAATTAGAGGACAGGCATCTGATAAAGGGCTATATTTTCCCGAACAAATACCTGCTTTACCACAGTCGTTTTTTAAAGAAATCAACAGGTTGTCTAAAGAAGAGATAGCTTTCTCCGTAATAAAACCATATGTTGGTGATGCAATTCCCGAAAGTGAATTACAACGTATTGTAGCGGAAACGGTAAATTTTGATTTTCCTCTGGTTAAAGTGTGTGAAAATACTTATTCACTTGAATTGTTTCATGGACCAACGCTGGCATTTAAAGACGTAGGCGCAAGGTTTATGAGTCGCTGTCTGGGTTATTTTTCTAAAGAAAGAACAGAGAAAGTATATGTATTAGTGGCTACTTCGGGAGATACGGGAGGAGCAGTGGCTAATGGCTTTTATGGTGTGGAAGGTGTAGAAGTAATTATATTATATCCTTCAGGAAAAGTGAGTTCTGTCCAGGAAAAACAACTGACGACACTAGGAAAAAATATTCATGCCCTGGAAGTTAATGGTTCTTTCGATGATTGTCAGAAAATGGTTAAACAGGCTTTTGCAGACGAAGAGCTTACTAAAAAATTATTTCTCACTTCCGCTAATTCTATAAATGTAGCCCGTTGGTTACCACAGCAATTCTATTATTTTTTTGCGTATCAGCAATGGGAATCTGCAAATAAGCCACCTGTGATTGTGGTCCCCAGCGGAAATTTTGGGAATATATGTGCTGGATTATTAGCATACCGGTCAGGATTACCAGTTAAGCATTTCGTAGCGGCAACTAATGCTAATGATGTAGTACCTGCTTATTTTCGATCCGGAGGAGAATACCATCCAAAACCTGCAGTATCTACTATTTCAAATGCTATGGATGTTGGTAACCCCAGCAATTTTGTACGTATACTTGAGCTGTTTGATCATCATTTTGGCAAACTAAAAGAAATGGTAAGTAGTTACAGTATTACTGATGGAGAAACCATGGATACTATTAAGGAGGTAAAAGATCGTTATGATTATCTGTTGGATCCACACGGTGCCGTTGCTTACGCTACTGCTAAGAAGTATTTGTCAGATAATGAGGATGATAAAACTATTATTCTCGAAACTGCACATCCTATTAAGTTTTACGATGTGGTAGAACCACTGATCTCAGAAAAAATACCCCTGCCTGATTCGATAAAGGACATTATGGATAAGCAGAAAGTAAGCAAAAAAATAGCTGCTGATTATGAAGAGTTAAAGTCGGCGTTATTGAACGAAAATTATTAAATCAGGTTAATATACCCATTCAAGGTATCGACGCTGAAGTTTATTAAAGTAATATACACTAACGGGTACCAGAATCAAAAACATAACAGCAAGCAAAGCGGAAGGTGCCAACAAGAGTATGGCGATTAATAAAATGAATATTCTGGAATATTCCAGGTAAAAGATCCATTTTCGTTGCTCAAGAATAGCACCACAGTTGATTAGTGTAATCAATATGATAATAGTAATAAGTAATTGTATTGACCAGCTAAGGTGATGCTCAAAGAGAAGAAAAAAGAATAAAAGCACGAGCATACCTATCACCTGAATCAGTACATATCTGTTCAATTCATTACCAGCTGATTCTCTTGTACGGCTAATTCTTAACTGCGATTCAATTTCATCCCTGATGCCAGGATCTAGGTCATCTGGTTTGCCAAATAATATCTTTATTTTATTGACTAATCCCTTTTCCCTTTTTACAGCAACAGATAGTTCTGCCAGGTAATGAAAATGTTGCCATAGGAAACTGTTGCTTTGTAATGGCTTGGTGAGGCCATACACTATTTTTTCCTGATCTTCTTCTTTTTGAAATGTACCAAACAGTTTGTCCCAAATGATAAAAACATCTCCATAGTTTTTATCCAGGTATTGAGGATTTGAAGCATGATGTACTCTGTGGTGAGAGGGTGTAACCATTATGTATTCGAGTATACCCATTTTACCGATTAACTGAGTATGGGTAAAAAAGGGATAAAGACCATGGACCAGTAATACACTGGTGATCATTTCGGCCGGAAACCCTATAATGGGTAGCACTGTCCAAAATCCTGTTCTTATAAATGCCTGAAAAACAGTAATTCGCGCTGAAACAGTATAGTTAAAGTCTTCGCTTTGATGGTGAACGACGTGCGCAGCCCAGAAAATATTGATTTCATGCGCCAATCTGTGATACCAGTACCACATAAAATCTGTACATATCAGTAAAGTCACCCAAAGCAGAATCGACGGTTTTATATCAAACACGCCGAAATGCTTTTGGAGATAATCATAAACAAAATAAAATAGGCCAACTACAAAAGTGTCCAGCAGTCTTTCAGCAATTCCAACATTAATATTTGCTATAGAATTATTAAAATTGAAAATTTTTTTTCCTTTTTTTCTGGCGACGAAAAATTCCAAAAGCATTAATCCTGTAAAAAGAGGCACTGCAAGTGCGAGAAAATTTAATTGCATAATGTGCTTTGTTCGTTATCGTTGCAACGTTTTTTACACAATAAAGCTATAGAAATTTAATAAGTCTACCAAATTAGTAGACTTGTATAAACTCTCTTCTTTCGGTGCATTTAACTGAATTTCAGTTTATAAGCTGAAAAAGGAATCATTATTTTGCTATATATTTGTACACCTGATAGGTAGACTAATGCAACCAGAATGTTACAAAATAAAATTTCTCATATCACAGCAAGCTCTGAGGGCCTTTCCATTGCCGATACCATTCGGCTGCTGGCTGCCGAATTTCCCGGTGGTGTAGTTTTTTCTTCCAGCTTTAGCTTTGAAGATCAGGTAATTACTCACGAAATCTTAAGCAATAATATTCCAGTTAACATTTTTACACTGGATACTGGCAGGCTTTTTCCCGAAACATATTCAGTTTGGAGCAGAACTAATGAAGTGTATCACACACAGATTCAGCCTTATTACCCCAAGCATGATTTACTGGAAACATTTGTGACCGGCAATGGACCCAACGCATTCTACGATTCTGTGGAAAAGAGGAAAGAATGCTGCTTTATTCGCAAAGTAGAACCGTTAAAAAGAGCTTTGTCCGGTAAACAAGTGTGGATAACAGGATTGCGTGCTGAGCATTCGCCGGCGAGAATGGACCTAACGGCTTTTGAATGGGATGGTGGTAATGAAATAATAAAATATCATCCGTTATTAAATTGGACTACTGAGGAAACAAGGAATTATATTAATAAAAATGATGTTCCTTATAATATACTTCACGATAGAGGATTTGTAAGTATTGGTTGTGCACCTTGTACCAGAGCTACCAGACCCGGCGAAGATTTTCGTGCCGGAAGATGGTGGTGGGAAGATGCCAGTAAAAAAGAGTGTGGTTTGCATGAACATGCTGATACTTCAGTAAAATTGAATTAAACATTATGAGCAAGTATAAACTGGATTATTTAGATCATCTTGAATCGGAAGCTATTCACATTATGCGTGAAGTTGCGGGTCAGTTTGAGAAACCTGCATTATTATTTTCGGGAGGAAAAGATTCTATTACACTGGTACATATCGCTTTAAAAGCTTTCAGACCTGGTAAGTTTCCTTTTCCGTTAGTGCATATTGATACCGGACATAATTTTCCTGAAGCGCTTAAGTTTAGAGATGCCCTTGCTGATAAAATCGGCGAAAAACTGATTGTTAGAAGTGTTGGGGATACTATACAGGCAAAAAAACTCACCGAACCGGTTGGGAAATTTGCGAGTAGAAATGCATTACAAACCTATACGTTATTAGATACTATTGAAGAGTTCAAGTTTGATGCCTGTATTGGTGGAGCAAGAAGAGATGAAGAAAAAGCAAGAGCCAAGGAAAGAATATTTTCAGTTCGTGATGAGTTTGGACAATGGAATCCAAAACTCCAGCGCCCTGAATTATGGAATACGTATAATGGAAAAATTCACAAGGGAGAAAACGTAAGAGTTTTTCCTATTAGCAACTGGACTGAACTGGATATATGGAATTACATAAGAAGGGAAAAAATTGAATTGCCTTCTATTTATTTTTCTCACGATCGTGAAGTGCTTGAACATGAAGGTCAGCTGGTAGCGATGTCGGAATTTATACGCCTTGATCCTGATGATAAGATATCTACCCGTCGCGTGCGTTATCGAACTGTAGGAGATATGACTTGCACTGCAGCTGTTGAATCGACTGCAAATAATATCGATGATATTATTTCAGAAATAGTCGCTACAAAAACAAGTGAGCGTGGAGAAACAAGAATTGACGACAGGGTATCGGAAGCGGCAATGGAAGACAGAAAAAAGAATGGTTACTTCTAAATAATTAATATGGATCTTTTACGATTTATTACTGCAGGAAGTGTTGATGACGGAAAAAGCACACTCATCGGACGATTGTTATATGATAGTAAATCTATCATGATTGATCAGCTGGAAGCACTGGGTAAACAAACAAAAAACAAACATCTCGGCGAAATAGATCTGGCACTGTTAACTGATGGATTACGCGCTGAACGCGAGCAGGGTATTACTATTGATGTTGCATACAAATATTTTTCAACTCCCAAGAGGAAGTTTATTATTGCTGATGCTCCAGGTCATATACAGTATACCAGAAACATGGTTACCGGAGCCTCGAACTCTGATTTAATCATTATTCTTGTTGATGCAAGAAATGGTGTGGTTGAACAAACAAGACGTCATTCAATTATTGCCTCCTTATTAGCTATACCACATGTTGTGGTGGCTATAAATAAAATGGACCTGGTAAATAATTCACAGGATGTTTATAATAATATAGTTATTGAATATTCCAATGTGGCTAAATCGCTGGGATTAAAGGATGTAAAGTATCTTCCTATTACTGCTATAACAGGAGATAATATAGTGGAGAAATCATCTAATTTTCCATGGTATGAAGGACAATCATTATTAGAAATTCTGGAAGCTGTGGAAGTACAGAATGATATTAATCTTGATGTTGCCAGATTCCCTGTTCAATATGTGATTCGTCCGCAAACAGATGCGCTTCATGATTACAGAGGATATGCCGGAAAAGTGCTTAGTGGTATTTATCGCAAGGGCGATGCTATTACCTTACAGCCATCGGGACTAAAGACAAAAATTTCATCTATTGAAGTAAATGGCAAAGAAGTGGAAGAAGTATTTGCTCCGCAGAGCGCCACTTTATTATTAGAAGATGATATTGACATCAGCAGGGGTGATCTGATTGTTAAAGATGAAAAAACACCGTTAGTAAGTCAGGAACTTGATGTACTGATATGTTGGATGGATAATAAACCGCTGGTAACTGGCAACAAATATTTGTTGCAGATAAATAGTAGAACTGTCAGAGCTATAGTTAAGGAGATAGATTACAAACTGGATGTAAATAGTTTGGAAAAAAATCCATTTCCTTCTCAGGCTGAACTGAACGATGTTATTAGTGCTAAAATAAAAACGGCTTCACCGCTTCCATATGATAAATATTCCGATTTAAGGGTAAACGGAGGAGCTATACTTATCGATGAAACCAGCAATGTAACTGTTGGGGCCTGCATGATTCAATCTTAAAAAAACAATTATGAGCAAGGCATTTATTAAACAATTGTATGATCGCAACAAGAAAGTGTCAGCTGCTTTTCCGGATAAGGAATCGGCTGATGATTTTGTGAGTCAGTTATTCAGGTTTTTATTTATTCCTGCACTGGCAAAAAATCAACCATTATCAGAAGTAGAAAAAGAATTTCAATCATTACAAAGTTACTTATCAACGCTCGTGTATGATGTTATTCATGATGGTGAAGAATCGCAACGTGTTACAGAAAATTTCTTTAAGTTATTACCTAGTGTATATGATCAGCTATTGACGGATGCGGCATCTATTGCAAAACATGATCCTGCAGCTTCTTCTTCAGAAGAAGTAGTGGTGGCATATCCTGGATTTTACGCTATTGCTATTTATAGAATAGCACATGAGCTGTACAAGCTTAATGTTAAAACGATCCCACGTTTGTTTACAGAATACGCACATCGTGAAACAGGCATTGATATTCATCCTGGTGCTACAATAGGTGCCGGCTTTTTTATTGATCATGGCACGGGAATCGTAATCGGCGAAACTGCTGTTATTGGCAATAATGTGAAAATATATCAGGGGGTTACAATCGGCGCATTATTAGGGGCAGGAGAAAAGCAAAAAACAAGACGCCACCCTACGATAGAAGATGATGTGGTGATATATGCAGGGGCCACCATCTTAGGTGGAGATACCGTAATTGGTAGGGGCACCACTATTGGAGGAAATGTATGGCTGACAGAAAGTGTTCCTGCTAATTCTTTTGTATACCAAAAAAACGAAACTATACAGCAAGTCGCATGAATGCACAGTTAAAAAGAGGAAAAGTAGTGCTTGCAGGAGCAGGCTCAGGTGATCCGGAATTGATCACCATGAAAACATTTAGATATTTGCAGGAAGCGGATGTGGTTTTGGCAGATAGATTGGTGAGCCCTGAAATATTGAGTTGTTATATAAATCCTCGTGCAGAAGTTATATATGTGGGTAAACAATGTAGAAAAAAACATTCTACTCCCCAGCATACTATTAATGAACTGCTTGTGCAATATGCTACGCAGGAAAAATTGGTAGTGCGTCTGAAAGGAGGTGATGTATCTATTTTTTCCAATATACTTGACGAATTAAAAACACTCGTAGAAGCTGGTATTCCCTACGAAATAATACCGGGTGTAACAGCTGCTTTAGGAGCTGCAGCTTATGCAGGTATTCCGCTAACTGCGAGAAATTATTCTACAGCGGTAAGATTTCTGACGTTTTACAAATCAGATGTTGTTACAGAGGATTATTGGCAAGAATTGGCTAATACAAATGATACATTGGTGTTTTATATGTCTGCTGAAACATTGGATAGTGTAGTAGAAAACCTGCTGAAACATAATATTTCAGCAGAAAAAAAATTAGCTATTGTAGCGCAGGCTACTACACCACAGCAAAGCGTTTTTACTTGTGCGTTGCATGATTATCACCAAAAGAAAGAATCTCAAAAATATATTTCACCTACGATTGCTATTATCGGAAAGGTAGTAGCGCTAAGCGATCAGTTTGCTTGGTTGAAAAATGTTGGTCAACCCGAAGAATATTTTACAAACAGGCAATTAGTCGCAAAAAATAGTTAACTCATGCTTTCGTCTTTTAAGTCAAAGATTTTACAGGATCTGGTATCCACTTCAACTAAAGAAGAGTTGATATGGATAAATGGTTATTTATCGGGTTTGTTAAGTCAGGAAGCAACAGCAGGTTCTGCAGTTGCAGCTCCGGCAGCAGCTCCAACTGTTGGAAAAATCACAATTGTTTATGGTACTGAAACAGGTAATTCTAAAAAAGTAGCAACCGATTTTGCATTAAAAGCAAAAAAGAGCAGCATTAATGCGAAAGTTGTTAGCCTTGATCAATATAGATTGAATGATCTGGCAAAAGAAGAATATTTACTTGCAGTAATCAGCACACAGGGAGAAGGTGAACCTCCTGCTTCGGCAAAAAAATTCTATGACCATATCCATCAAAATGGATTTAAACTGGAAAAATTAAAATATAGTGTACTGGCATTAGGTGATACATCTTATCCTTTGTTTTGTAAAGCTGGAGAAGATGTTGATATTCAGTTGGAAAAATTAGGAGGTAAGCGTTTTGTTCCTATGCAGAAATGTGATGTTGATTTTGAATCTGAAGCTGAAGATTGGTTTGGTAAGGTAATGCAGAATCTGACCACCCAAACAGGCAGCACTTCTTCAAATGGCACCGCTGTTTTGCCAGCATTAACAAAGAAACCTTCCGGTAAAAGAATATATAAAGGAACGATTTATACCAATATTCTTTTAAACGACAGAGGATCTAATAAAGAAACTCATCATATTGAAATAGGTGCTGAAGATGTGGAATATCTTCCAGGAGATTCTTTAGGAATCATTCCTGAAAATGCTGATAAACTAGTCAGTACAGTTATTGACTTGATGGAAATAGATGGTAAGCAAACAGTCTCCTTTAAAAATGAGGACATATCAGTTTACGAACTCCTCAAGAAAAAATTAAATATATTTTATCTGCCGGAGAGGGTTGTAGCAAAATATGCAACATTGGTAGAGCAGGAAATACCTTCTACCAGAATAGGACTGGCAGATCTTCTTAGAATATATCCTTTAAAGAGTAAGGACCAGTTTTCATCATTAATAGAAATTCTTGAACCCATTTCTCCGAGATTATATTCTATTTCCTCTTCACCCGAAGCCCATAGCGGTGAAGTACATATTACTGTAGCAAGAGATCAGTTTTCTCTTGATGACGAATGGAAATGCGGATTATGTTCCGATTTTCTTTCTTCCCTTAAAGTAGATAGCGAAATCGAATTTTATATTCATAAAAATAATCAGTTCCGCTTGCCTTCTGCCGAGAGCGATATCATTATGATCGGTCCGGGTACAGGTATAGCTCCGTTTCGTTCTTTCCTCGCTCAACGCGATGCATTGGGTGCCAACGGAAGAAACTGGCTGTTTTTTGGAGATCAGCATTTTGTGACGGATTTCCTTTACCAAACAGAATTACAAAACTGGGTAGAAACAGGAGTACTCACCCGATTAAATGTTGCGTTTTCGAGAGATCAGCAGGAAAAGATATATGTACAGCATAGAATGCTTAAATACGGTGCTGAACTATACAATTGGTTATTGGGTGGAGGATATATATATGTGTGTGGTGCAAAAAGTCCTATGAGTACAGATGTTGAGGATACATTGCTTCAGATTATTCAACAACATGGTAATAAAACTATTGAGGAATCAATTCAGTTTATTGAACTGTTGAAGGATGAATCCAGATATTTAAAAGATGTTTATTAGAAATAATTATAATTATGTCAGAGCAAAATAATTTATCATCTACCGAAAGAATAAAACAGGCCAGTGATAGCCTTCGTGGTTCTCTTGAGAAGAGTATGGATAATGAGATCACGGGTAATTTATACGAAGATGACGTTGCGTTAGTGCGTTTTCACGGAATGTATATACAGGATGATCGTGATAGAAGAGATGAGCGTGCTGAAAAAAAACTGGAGCGCCTCTATTCTTTTATGATTCGTCTTCGTTTGCCAGGTGGATTTCTGCTTCCTAAGCAGTGGCTGGATCTTCATAATGTTGCCGGAGATAATTCGACAGGGATTATTAAAATCACTACCCGTCAAACAATACAATTACATGGAGTATTAAAAGGCAGGGTAAGGCCAACGCTTCAAGCATTTCGTGAATCTGATTTAACAACGATTGCTACATGTGGCGATATTAACAGAAATGTTCTTTGTTCTTCCCATCCTTCACAATCAGCTTTGCATGAAGAGGTTTTTGAATACGCAAAAGAGATAGATAAGTTGTTGTTGCCAAAAACGCACGCTTATTATGAAATCTGGTTGGGCGAAGAAAAGATTGCTGATAAACAATCTGAAGTGGATCCTCTATATGAGGATAGATACATGCCTCGTAAGTTCAAAATAGCCATAGCGATTCCTCCTAACAATGACGTAGATGTTTTTGCAAATGATATAGGTTTAATTGCTGTAGTTAACAATAACAAACTTGAAGGATTTAATATTGCCATTGGTGGAGGTATGTCTACTACACATGGCAATCCTGATCACTATGCAAGATTAGGAAGTGTAATTGGTTTTGCCGATACAAAAGAAAAAGTGCTGAAGTTTGTTTATGAAATTCTTACTATTCAGCGCGATTACGGGAATAGGAGTGATCGTAAACTGGCAAGGTTGAAATACACAGTTGACCGGCTTGGATTAGACTGGTGGAAGGAAGAATTAGAAAAAAGAGCCGGCTTTAAATTAGAGGAGCCACGTGAATATTCGTTTGAGGAACGCCGTGATTATTATGGATGGGAAAAAAATCATAAGGGGCTGAACTATTATACCGTTTTTATTGAAAACGGAAGAGTGCTGGATACTGATGAACTAAAGCTAAAGACAGCTTTATATGAAGTAGCACAAACAGGAAAAGCAAATTTTATATTCACTTGTAGCCAAAATCTTGTTCTTGGAGACATTAAGCAAAAGGACAAGAAACTGATTAATGAAATTCTGGAAAAATACGGAATAGTTAAACATACAGAAGATGCATCCGCTATACGTAAAAATGCGATGGCTTGTGTGGCGCTAAATACCTGCCCCCTTGCCTTGGCGGAAGGACAAAGATATCTGCCTTCATTAATTTCTAAAATAGAACCTTTATTGGTTTCCCATGGTTTGGACAAAGAAGAAATTCATGTAAGAATGACTGGTTGTCCAAACGGATGCGCACGTCCATTTGTTGCTGAGATAGGTTTTGTAGGTACTTCATTAGGCAGGTATAATATGCATATAGGTGGTAATCATTTAGGAACAAGACTGAATCAAAAATTTAAGGAAAGTCTGGATGAAAACGAAATTTTAACAGAACTCAATACGCTCTTTGGTAGTTATAAAGCAGAGAGAAGTGAAAACGAGAAGTTTGGTGATTTTACTTATAGAAAATTTATTAGTACAGGGGAAAACTAGCAATATTTAGATTATGATGATCAGAGCATTGATATTGTGTTTGTTGATATCTCATACGGGAGTAAAAGTTTTTTCTCAAAAAAACACAACACATGTACAGCAGTTTTGGGGGGCTTATTTTAACCAGGCACGTATTAGTGACAGAATAGGAACATGGACTGATCTGCAATTGCGTACTAACGAGGATTTTTTTACGAATATATCTACCAGTATTGCCCGGATTGGAGCAACCTATTATGCTGGTGATGATCTTAAATTTACGGCGGGTTATGCCTACGTTACTCATTATCTATCTGGAGAAGAAACTATTGGGCAGCCTGAGCACCGTCCCTGGCAGCAGGTTCAATGGCATGTGAATAAAAAGAAATCAAGAGTAGCGCAGTATGTGAGATTGGAAGAGCGGTTCAGAAAAAAAGTAATTGAAGGCAATGAGTTAGGAAGCGGATATAATTTTAATTGGAAACTAAGACATAATTTTCTATTATTGCTTCCTCTACACGCTAACACTTTTGCTCCAGGAACGTTTTCATTTGCTATTAATAACGAGATCCATATTAATTTCGGTAAGGAAATAGTAAATAATTATTTCGATCAGAATCGCTTTTTTGCTGCACTAACTTATCATGTAAATCACAAAGACAATATTCAGGCAGGTTACATGAATCTTTTTCAGCAGCTACCTAATGGTAATGAATACAAAAGTTTGCATGTTCCAAGAATAGTCTATAATCACAATCTCGATTTGAGAAAAAAATGAAAGTAGTACCACCACCACCCACGGTAGAGACAAATAATCTGTTTCCAGTATTTTTAAAACTGGAAGATCTTAGAGTGTTGATTATCGGCGGAGGAAATGTTGCATTGGAAAAATTGTCTGCAGTATTATCTAATGCTCCAACTACAACTGTGAGAATTGTGGCTATTGAGATTAGCGGACCTATTTCTAATCTTGCCGGAGTGCATAACAATATTGAATTGATCCGAAAAGCCTATGAAAGTACAGATCTTGATTGGGCAGAGGTTGTAATTACTGCTATAGACGATAAAAAGGTAAGTGAGCAAATACATTTTGATGCCAAGCAAAAAGGAAAACTGATTAATGCTGCAGATAAACCGGAATTATGTGATTTTTATCTGGGCTCAGTAGTAAAAAAAGGTAATCTTAAGATTGGTATTTCAACTAATGGAAAATCTCCAACCGTAGCTAAACGTATTAAGGAGATATTTAATGAAGTTATTCCTGACGAAATAGATGACGTGCTTGTTAATATGCATGTTATCCGAAATAAATTAAACGGTAATTTTTCTGATAAAGTAAATAAGTTAAACAGGATAACCAGGGATTTGGCGCTTAATGACAAACTGGATAGCCGTGCCAGTGAAAAAAAATGGAAAAAGGTTGCGTCGTGGTTTTTATTCGCTTTTTTCTTTATGATCATTGGGCATATTATACTTTCCTATGTGCCCTTTAATGATCTTATCGTTTCTATAAAGGATATTCCTAATCATATTGAGCCTATATTTTACTGGATGATTCTGGCAGGATTTACCGCGCAGCTGGTAGACGGGGCATTGGGAATGGGATACGGCGTAACAAGTACTACAATATTATTATCACTTGGTGTAAGTCTTCCCGTAATTAGCGGAAGTATTCATACGGCAGAAATGTTTTCAAGTGGTATGTCGGGGTATAGCCATTACAAGTTTGGTAATGTCAATAAAAAATTATTTAAGGCTTTATTAATACCTGGTGTGATTGGTGCCATAGTAGGAGCTGTGTTATTATCAAAACTTGGCTTTGATTATGCAGATTATGTACGTCCGATATTAGCTGCCTATACATTATTGTTAGGTATAAAAATTATCTACGGAGTATTTAAAAAAAGCAAACCTAAAAAAGTGAAGAAAGTTGGCTGGCTGGCGGGAGCTGGTGGTTTTCTGGATTCTTTTGGTGGTGGTGGTTGGGGACCATTGGTAACCAGCACACTTATTTCCAAAGGTCGTACCCCCCGTTATGTGATCGGTTCTGTAAGCTTGTCTGAGTTTTTTATTACGCTGGCCAGCGCACTTACATTCTTTACTATGCTGGGAATTAGTCATTGGCAGGTAATCGCCGGATTGGTAATCGGTGGTATGGTTGCATCTCCTATTGCTGCAAGACTTGCCGGTAAGCTTCCAATGAAAACAATGTTTATTTGTATTGGGTCTTTGGTAATATTCTGGAGTATGAGAATATTATTACAATCGATCGGTGTATTATAATTTCAGGTAATTATTTTAACCAGTTGGAAATATGCCTTGAAATGATTTCGGCTTCCACCATGAAACCATCATGACCGTAAGCCGAATCAATTTTAATTAATTTGGCATTGGGAATATGCTCCGCCAGAAATTCCTGTTCGATGAGCGGACAAAGTATATCGCTCTTAATGCCGAAGATGAGTGTTCTTTGAGTTATGCTGTTGAGAATGTTTATCATTGAGCCTTCACGTTTGCGTGAAAGGTTATGAGTGTCCATAGCTTTGGTCAGTAGATAATAACTTTGAGCATTAAATCTGTTCACCAGTTTGTCTCCCTGATAGGTGATATAGGAAGACGCTTTAAAGCCATCTACCTTGGCATTATCTTCGTCGGTTTGTTTTTGGACAAGAATACCATGATTGCGATAGCTGATCAGGCCGATGGCTCTGGCTGCTTTCAGTCCTTTTTTTCCTGCATCAGGACTTTCTGCTTTCCAGGTTGCATCTGCTTCTATAGCAAGGCGTTGAGTAGTGTGTATGGCTTTTCCCCACGCACTTTCAGCAGCCGAAGTAGATAATAATATTAAGTTTCCGATCCTGTTTCTTTCCATTAAAGTCCATTCCAAAGCCTGGTATCCTCCCATACTTCCACCTATAAGTAAATGGATATGTTCAATGCCTAAATGCTGACGCAATAATATATGAGCTTTTACCATGTCACGCATGGTAATAAAAGGAAAGTTACTATAATAGGGGCGAGCGGTATTGGGATTTATGCTTAAAGGTCCGGTTGTTCCGTAACAGGAGCCTAAAATATTGGCACAAACGATAAAGTGTTTGCGAGGGTCAATAAGGTAGTTTTCACCTACTATACCTTTCCACCATAGAGCAGCGTCTGAATTAGCGGTTAGGTGGTGACAAATCCATACAACGTTGCTTTTGTCGCTATTAAGCTCACCATACGTATGATAGGCGATTTCTAGACCATCAATATGTACCCCGCTTTCAAGCGTAAAAAGTTGTTCTGAACGGAATTGCTTCATTATGTAAACTCAAATTGCCTGCAAAGTAAAGTGTTGAATACTACATTTGTAAAAAAAAAACAATAAATGGTAAAAGTTGAACTCGAAAGGGTAAATGATTATGCCGCTTTTGACGCCAAAGACGAGAACGGTCATATCGTGAAAATTGATACGAAACCAGAAGTGGGAGGACAGAATTATGGTGTTCGCCCAATGCAATTGTTATTAATGGGACTTGGCGGATGTAGTGGGGTAGATATTCTTTCTATTCTCAAGAAGCAACGCCAGGAAGTAAAAAAGTTTAGTATCAGCATAGAAGCCGATCGCGAACCGGGAGTAGAGCCTTCTCTTTGGACCGATATTACGGTGCTTTTTAAGCTGGAAGGTAATATCGAACAGGAAAAAGCGGAAAAAGCATGCGCGCTCTCTATGGATAAATATTGCTCAGTGGCTGCAACACTAAATAAATCCGGTTCAACCATTAAATGGAAAGTGATCATTAATCAATAAGTATATCAGAAAAAAAATAAACATGTCTTTACATCCTATTAGCAAAGCTATCCGTACAAGAGTGGACCGTACAAATGAAATGGAACATAGTTCGCCTCTTTTCCTGACCAGCAGTTTCACTTTTAAGAATGCAGAGGACATGCGTGCTGCTTTTGCCGACGAAACCGACGATAATATTTATTCCCGATTCAGTAATCCTGGTGTTAGTGAATTTGTCAACAGAATCTGTGCCCTTGAAGGCGCAGAAGATGGTTTTGCTACTGCTTCAGGGATGAGTGCTGTATTTGCTTCTTTTATGGCATTGTTACAACAGGGAGATCACTTGTTGTCTTTCAATGCTATATTCGGAAGTACACATACTTTAATTACAAAAATTTTACCCAGATATGGCATCACTTCGGATTATATCAGTCCGCTTGAACCAGACACCTGGGAAGCTGCTATCCGTCCAAATACAAAAATGATTTATTTGGAAACGCCAACAAATCCGGCATTGGAAATTATAGACCTTGAAAGAATATCGGCTCTCGCCAAAAAGCATAATATTATTTTAGCAGTTGATAATTGTTTTGCTACTCCTATAGGTCAGCGACCAATTGACTTTGGGGCGGATCTTGTTATACATTCTGCTACAAAATGGATTGACGGTCAGGGTAGAGTACTCGGGGGAGCAGTGGCTGGAAGAGCCGATCTTATATATGATATATATCTTTTCTGCCGGAGTACTGGACCTTCAATCTCACCATTTAATGCGTGGGTATTAAGTAAGAGTCTCGAAACATTGGATGTACGTATGGAACGCCACTCTTCTAATGCATTATATATAGCTGAAAAATTACAGAATCATGCTGAAATCGCTTCCTTAAGATATCCATGGTTGCCAACACATCCACAGTATGAAATAGCAAAAAAACAGATGAAAAACGGCGGAGGAATTGTTTGTTTTGAATTAAAAGGCGGATCGGAAAGTGGTAAAAAATTCCTCAATAATTTAAAAATGCTTTCTTTAACTGCAAATTTAGGAGATACAAAAAGTATTGCTTCTCACCCTGCAAGTACAACACACGCAAAATTGTCTGAAAAAGAAAGGCGTGCAGTTAATATTACTCCGGGATTAATAAGAATATCAGTAGGACTTGAACATAAAGACGATATATTAAATGATATTCTTCAAAGTTTAGAACAATTATAAGACGCGGAATTAGTTCTACGGTTTTTTTAAAGAATTGTAATAAATGCTGGCACGTTAATTTAAGTGAGCATGGTAAGCGAGAATGTTGAATAAATAGTGATAGGGAAAAGTAGATTTTATCTTTTATACTTTATATTCGCTTCACAAACATTTACAGAAAGTTTGTTATTTGAATTAAATGTTTATCCGATTTATATACAAATCTCATTCAGATAATATTTAAGAAGCTGCTGAAAAGCAGCAGGGTTTAGGGGTTAAAGTCAGGCCGTAGCGCCTGGCTTTTTTATTGTCCATAAGTAATCGTCGTAAAGCAACTTCTTTTAAATGAGTATTTACTACAAAAACTTACGATCTGTCTATCGTAAATACCCTTCACCCAATACCAATAGTCTTCTTCAATCCACTAATTCTTTTTTCATTAGAACTCACTAGTAAGAATTATAGATTATAATTACGATAGTAGTTGGTTTTACTCCATAAAGTAAGATATGTCTGGAGAAGAACCATTAATACCTGATTGGTTGTTTGATTGTAGAAGTAATATGAAAAACAACAATTTTTATAAAAATGTATAATAGTACGTGGAGATTGTGCAAAGTATAACATTGGGAAGAATCATTTGTTAGACTTGACGCTTTCTGAAAAGAATGATAATGTGAGATAGTCAGTATTGGGGTTTGACAATGAGATTAACATTAAAGTATAACACCATTACATCAATCTTCTAAAAGTCAGATCATGAGTCAATCGTTAAAATTAATCAAGACCAAGTTGGGATTGTTGATTTTTGGGTTTTAATCGTTAGGAGGAAATAATATAAGACAATTGATTGCATAGTAGATTCACTATGCTTTGACTCTCTTAAAATCTGATTTTTCTATTGGTATTTATCACTGCAAAACAGCTTTCAGTATTCTGCCGTAGAAATACAAAATCGATGAAGTATGTAATTTAATGCGAGTTACAGGTTAGTTGTTATTCCTTGTCATTTTTTTGACTTCTTCCCGTCGAACCTGCAAATAAAAACGTACAGAAATTATTTTCGGAGTAATTTTTTATTCATCCTATGGATTATTTTGTATAGGTAGGCTATTAGGATAATATAGTATGCGATCAGGCTGTTTTGGAATCACTAACGTGTCAATCTTTATGCTTTTTATGTAGAAAAATATCCTCTTTCAGGGTTGGATATTTAAGAACAATAGAAGATTATTGACAACAATTGCTGTTGATAATAAAATAGGTGTATGATGAAAATGCTTTTGTGAGTATATATAAAAGAAAGAACCGGAAGTTTCAATGAATCTGTCCGGTTCTGAAAAAGTATCAATAAAAAATGTCGAAAAGCCTTACTTATATAATTAAGCTTTCTTCTTTGCAGGTCTTCCAGCTTTTTTAGCTGCTTTCTTTGCAGGTCTTCCAGCTTTCTTAGCAACTTTCTTTACTGCTTTCTTAGCTGTTTTTTTTGCAGGTCTTCCAGCTTTCTTAGCAACTTTCTTTACTGCTTTCTTAGCTGTTTTTTTTGCAGGTCTTCCAGCTTTCTTAGCTGCTTTCTTTGCAGGACGTCCTGCTTTTTTTGCAACTTTCTTAGCTGCTTTTTTAGCTGCTTTCTTTGCCATAATTAAATTTTTTGGGTTAGCAAATAAAAATATGGCGAAAGATAATAAATAATTTATAAATATCTAATAAATGCGGATTAAAAGAAAGTAGGCATAACTTTTTAATGCTACTGATATCTAATAAATATATAATCACTCTTAAAATTTATCTTATGACCAGTAGTGTTAACAACGTTGTAGAATTATTAAATGATTTAGTTAGAATTAACAACGATAGAGTTGCAGGGTATGAGAAAGCTTCAGAAGAAGCAAAAAATATTGATGTTGATCTGCGTGCTATATTTAACAGAATGGCAGAAGAAAGTCGACAGTATGCAGCAGAACTTACTCAGGAAGTTGTAAAGATGGGAGGTGAACCTACAACCGGAACAACTAATTCGGGAAAAATTTATCGCGTATGGATGGATATTAAAGCAACATTTACAGGAAAAGATAGGCAGGCTATTTTAGAAAATTGTGAATTTGGTGAAGATGCTGCACAGAAAGCATACGATGAAGCGTTAAAATCAGATGTTGAATTATCGGCCGACATTCGCCAGCTTATTGCTAATCAGAAATCGTCTTTAAAAACTTCACATGATGTAATTAAGAAATATAGGGATTTGCATGCGGAAGTAAATAAATAACCTGACACATATTTGAGTAAAGAGAACTGATTATTTGTTCACAAATAATGGAAAAGCCGGTTAACGTAATTACCGGCTTCTTTCTTGCATACTATTTTCTAACCAAAAAGCACTTGTTATGATACTAAATGAAAATAACAGTCTTCCTTATATGAAGAGCTTGTCAGCATGCCTTGAAAAAATGGTATCGATGGGATATATTGATGATTTTAAAGCTATCGAAAGTGGATTGCAATCACTTAAGAATGAAAGGGTTTATTCTCCTGAAGAAGTAACTGTCGATAATTTTTACCGATTTGAAGGAAATTCTGATCCGGACGATATGTCTATTCTATACGCGATTACTGCAAATGACGGGACAAAAGGCACTTTAATTGATGCGTATGGTACTTATGCCAGTGCAGAAGTAAATGAATTTATGTTAGCTGTTGAAAATATTAGCAAAAAGGTAGTTAAGGAAGATAATAAATAGAATAAATTTTTAATAAAGGATTTGAGTAAAAAAATCCACAGGCTCTTATAATTGACTTGCCTGTTTGCTGGCACAAATTTTCCTGAAATATAATAGTATTAAAACCGCTGAGATATGACTAATAATAATATTAAAACGATTGAAGAAAAGCAGGACCCGGAGAAGTTGAGGCAGGATGCAATAAAAAAATTTCAGCAACTTGTTGAGGACGTAAACGTATGTATGTTTACTACGCTTAATGATCAGTGTAATTTATATAGCCGGCCTATGTCTACTATCAAAATTGACGAGGAAGGAAATGCATGGTTTTTTACCAATGAGTTTTCGGAAAAGATTCAGGAAGTAACACGGGATAATACAGTCTATCTTATTTATGCTCATCCCGGAAAAAATATCTATGTAACGGTTAAAGGAACCTGTTCTGTAATTGTAAATAAGAAAAAAATAGACGAATTATGGAATCCATTGTTAAAAGCATGGTTTCCACAGGGTAAAGAAGATCCCAAACTTTGCCTTGTTAAAGTGGTAACAGAAGAAGCCAGTTATTGGAACAGCAAGGGTGGAAGTATGGGGGTGTATTTTAAAATGTTAAAAGCTATTGCAAACAGGGAGCAATACAAAGAAAAAGATATGGGAAAGCTTAAGTTGTAACATTTAAACAATAATTCAACTGAATATTCGTTAGAAATCAATTATAGGTGGATGAAGAGGCTAAAATGATTTACATTCTCCGGCCTTATTAAATTTATTAAACTAATATACGTTATGAAAATTGCCACGTACCTTGTTGCAGCTGCTCTAGCTGTTGGTGTTTTTAGCTCATGTAAAAAGGATAAGGAAGAAGAAGAAAATCCTATCAATCCTGCATATGTTCAAAAGGCAGAAGATTTTAAAGCCTTTGTAAAAGAAAAAAAATTCCAGATTAAGGATTATTTCTCTGACAGGCCAATCGACTATATTGAAGATGATGAAGAGATTAAGGCTGAGACTGATTTAAAGCCATACGTTAGTCCATGGTTATGGGATGATGAAAATACATTTGATTTTTCAGCTGGTACAGTAACGATTGATCAAAAATCTAATAAGTTAGATTCTCTTGCTGACGTAATTGTAAGAAACGTTTCTGTAGGCGCTAATCAGGATGGTCCATATTTTAATTTTCTTTCATATACTTATCAGCCATTACGTTATTTTATACATGAACTTGGGTCTGATTATTTTGTGATATATACAAATTGGCATTCCGGAGAGAAGGTTTTTACCAGATTTGAGGTATTGGAAGATTAACGTATATATGTTGAAAAACTTATAATAAAGAAAAATATAATATAGGAGAAGTTTTAAAATACAAGAAATCGAAATCCAATTAGAAAAGGGTGTCTCTTACTTTTGAGACACCCTCTTTTTATTCGGATATCTGAGGGAGGTGGGTTAAGACACAGTGTAAGCTTGCAATAGGTAGTTGTTTGTTTAAGCAATTCTCAAAGGCTTCGTTTATTTTTGGAACATCCTCTTTTTAGGTTTTATTGAAGCATAATTGAAAGGTTTTCAACTTTTCGATCTTCAATATTTCTAAATATCTTTTTGGTACATCTTGTTATTAACCGGGATAATATAATTTGAAATAGCTGCGAGGTGACTATTACAATCATATTAAATATTGAAATGATAAATCTTCCTCTTGGGTTAATAAACTATTTCATTTACAATGAATCACGAACACATAGGAAAACTAATGATAAAAGTACTTCCTTTATTAATTAGCGATTGTACTTCTATGCGACCTTTGTGGGATTGAATAATATTAAGAGTAGCAGCTAGTCCAAGTCCCAAACCATTTCTCTTGGACGTAAAATAGGGTTCAAATAATTTACTGATATTTTCTTCAGCTATTCCACTTCCATTATCCTGTATCCTAACTATATGATTATCTTTTTCAGTATCAATACTTATTTTTAACATTCCATTCTCATCACCCATAGCTTCTATAGCATTAATAATAATGTTAAGGAATGCCAGTTTTAATTTCTCGCTGTCTGCACTTACATATGCAGGGGCAGGAGTGTATTTAAGTTCCAGTTTAACTTTTTGCAACGTGATGCGATCAAGTGCAGCATTAATACTTTCGTCAATAATAATTTGTAGTGGTTTGTTTTTAAGTAGCATCTCTGCTGGTCTGGAAGAATTTAATAATTCAGTGATGATACTGCTAATACGCTTGCTATTTCTTTCAATGATTTCCATGTACATATCAGCATCCCCATTGCCTGCTACTTCTTGGTGTAATTGCTCTAGGGAAAGATTGATATTGTTTAAAGGGTTGCGTACTTCGTGAGCCAATGTTTGTACAAGTCTACCTGTAGCTGCTAGTTTTTCGGCCTGAAGAGTGGCTTTTTCCGCTTTCTTTAGCTCTGTGATATCATGAATCAATCCATGTACGTATTGCTGCCCATCATTATCCGTTTCTATCGATAGAGAAAGGATACAATTTCTTTTTTCTCCACCCTTAGGTTGAAGTTCCACTTCTCTGTCGTGTAAGTCGTTGTTGATAGTGAGTTGTTCAGCTATATAATTATTTTCTCTCTCATCGAGAAATTGATATAGGCTTACGGGATTTGGATCATCTGTTGAATATTGAAGTAAATGCGATGCCGCATCATTAACATCTCTTAAAATGAGATCTCTGGATGCCAGAAACACAGCATCTTTTGATCTTTCAAAAATGCTTCTATATTTCCTTTCATTGGCTCTGAGAGCTTTAAGTGATGCTGCTCTTTCTAGTGAATAGCGAATACATCTTTCTACTTTTTCTACGTTTAATTCCGATTTGATCAGATAGTCTGTAGCACCAGCCTGCATAGCTTCCCTGTCTATCATCTGATTACCCTTACCAGTTAACAGAACCATTGGTTCTTCACAATTTAATGCAACTGCTTCTTTGATTAAATCAAGACCATTTTTTGCTCCTAAATAATAATCGATAAAATAAAGATCATACTGGTTGGTCTTTATATGATTAATAGCATCTTTATATCTAAAACACCAGTCGATAGTAAAACCCCGATCAGTTATTTTTTTAATATAGTCGCTAGTAATATAAAAATCATCTTCATCATCATCAATAATGAGGATTTTGGTTTTTTCTATGTTATTCTCTTTCATTCTGAGAGGGTTGAGAAGTAGGTAAAATTATAATAAACTCGGCACCATTTCCTTCTTCGCTTCTTGCCAAGATCTGACCATGGTGATAGTCTATAATTTTTTTGCATATAGCCAAACCAATACCCGAACCTGGGTATTCTGATTTGCCATGTAATCGTTTAAATATCTGAAATATTTTCAACTCATATTCCTTATCAAATCCGATTCCGTTGTCTTTTATTACAATTTCAATAAAAGAGTTATTGTTATTAATAAAATATGCAGTCTTTTCATTTTCGGATAATATTCTGGCAAAAATTTCTATCTGAGGAGACTGATCAGGAAGCTTGAATTTGATGGCATTTGAAAGGAGATTTGTGAAAAGTTGTTTCATCTGAAAAGGAATACATTCAATTGCCGGCAAATCGCGAATGTTAATGATAGTATTTGATTCCTCAATTTTCAGTTCGAGATCAGAAATTACCTGAGTAAGAATTTCATTAAGATCTGTTTTGACAAATGGTTCTTCTGTTCTGCTGGTTCTTGAAAACTCAAGAAGGCTATCCAGGAGATAACGCATGTTTTTGGTCGCTACAAGTATTCTGTCGATGTACAGTTGAATGTCCGGATCAATATCAGGAGGTAGTTTTTCAGCTAATCGTTCACTAAAAGAAGTGATCTTTCTTAAGGGTTCCTGTAAATCGTGGGAAGCCACATATGCAAACTCTTCCATTTCTTTGTTGTCCATAAAAAGCATTAATGATTATTAAACTCCTGATACTGTTTCATTTTATTATACAGGGTTTTTCGATCAATGTTCAGGAGTTTTGCTGCTTTACTTTTATTGAAATTGGCTTGCTTAAGTGCCTCGATGATCATTTCGTATTCGGCATCGATGCTTGCTGCTTTAAGTGTTGTTTCGTCCAGTACAGTTCTTCCAACTGGCTGTAGTGCATTAGCAGCATTGTTAAATACTGGGTTGGCAATAGTAGAAATAGCAGCAGCAGGCTCAATGCTGGTGTCAAAGGAAAGTTTATTAAAGTTTACAATCTCAAAAGGTAAAGACCTGTCTTCGATATAATCTCCATCAGTTAGCAGAGTGGCTCTTTTAACAACGTTTTTAAGCTCCCTGAGGTTGCCGTACCAGATATATTTCTGAAATATATCTTCAACTTCCGGAGAAAACCCTTTTACTTTTTTATTAAGCTCCTGGTTAGTAAGTTCAAGAAAATGACGCGCAAAAATCATGATATCGGTTTTGCGTTCCCTTAACGGAGGAATGGTCATGCTGAACTCGTTAAACCTATGGAATAAATCTTCACGGAATTTTCCCTTTTTGGAAGCCTCCCACAAAGGTTCATTACTTGCTATGATAATTCTGACATCGAGTTCGATGTCTTTGGTTCCTCCCACTCTTCTCATACTTCTTTCCTGAACTACGCGCAAAAGTGATATTTGTATATCGTAGGAAAGATTAGCTATCTCATCCAGAAATATCGTTCCTCCATTGGCCAATTCAAAACTGCCGATTTTCTGATTTAAAGCTCCTGTAAAAGCTCCTTTTTCGTGTCCGAATAGTTCGCTGCCCGCCAGTTCTTTTGATAAAGCTCCACAGTCGATAGCAATAAAAGGTTTATGACTTCTTTTGCTTCTTTTATGTATTTCCTGAGCTATAGCTTCTTTTCCACTACCACTTTCGCCATATATAATAACACTGTAATTAGTTGGTCCAACGAGCTCAATTTGTTTTATTATCTGCTTGAATGCGGGACTTTCACCAAAAATGTATTTTCCGCTTGGAGTAATACCAGATTCATTGTTTTTCTTTTCTTTCTTTTCACCTCCGTTTATAGTTGTTGAGGTATCTGCGGTTTGTTTTGTTTCCGACTTATCCAGCGCTTTTCTGATAGTAAGAATAATCTCATCCGGAAATAACGGTTTTGTGACATAGTCATATGCTCCCAGCTTCATTACTTCTACAGCGATTTTAATATCACTATATCCTGTAATAATAATAACAGGCATATGAGGATATTTTTCTTTGATTTTTATTAGCATGGTTTTACCGTCTGTATTATCCAACCGGAAATCGCATAATACAAGATCATATTCAGTAGCATCAAGCATTTCGCTTGCTTTCTTTGCAGTATTTGCTTCTTCTACTTCAAACCCGTGCTTTGATAAGAACCGTTTTAATAACAGGCACATATCCCTGTCGTCATCAATAACCAGAATTTTTTGCATGCAGTTGTAAATTTATTATTTAAGATTTAGGCCCATAATGCTCTCATTTGAGCTACTGGAATTTGCAATAGTTCGCGGTATTTTGCTACTGTACGTCGTGCAATAGAAAATCCTTTTTGTGATAAAATAGAAACCAATTGCTGATCGGTATATGGTTTTTGTTTGTCCTCCGTTTCAATAACTTCTTCAATAGCTGTTTGAATAACACGATTACTGATTACTTCTCCTTTTTTATTAATAATTCCTTCTGTGAAGAGATCTTTTAATAATAGAGTTCCAAAGGGTGTTGATACATATTTATTACAAGTGATTCTGGAAACAGTAGAAATATCTACTCCTACCATTTCTGCTATATTTTTTAAGATCATAGGCTTGATCTGTTTGATATCTCCCTCTATAAAATATTCATATTGTAATTTTACAATAGCTTTTACCACTTTAAGCATAGTACTTTCTCTTTGCTTAATAGCAGAAACAAACCACTGAGCTGCATTTAATTTATTTCGCAGATATTGTTTGGTGGCTTTATCTGTTTGATTACTTGCTTCACTAGACTTTACATTTTCCATCCAGTTTTGATTAATATGGATCGAGGCTGATCGTTGACGATATAATGTAACATCCAGATTGTCGCCATCATTGGTGATAACAAAATCAGGCATAATTTGCTGATTGGTTTTCAGACTTTCATTACCACCTACTACAGGTTTCATTTTTAAAGAAGCCAGTAGTTGTAAAATGATCTTCAATTCATCATCCTCTATATTCAGATTGTTCATGATCCTATCCATATTTCTACTTCCCAGATCAGTAAAATGATCTTCAAGCAACCTTATGGCCATTTTAACATCAGGTCTTTTGGTGTTCATCTTTCTTAACTGAAGAAGCAGACACTCTTTTATAGATCTGGCTCCTATGCCAGCTGGTTCCAATTGCTGAATTTGTAAAAGAACAGTTTCCAGGTCGGCGGCTTCCACCCACTTTTTATGTTTGAAGGAAAGATCATCAGCTATAT
This sequence comes from uncultured Chitinophagaceae bacterium, assembly GCA_964593835.1. Lineage (GTDB taxonomy): Bacteria > Bacteroidota > Bacteroidia > Chitinophagales > Chitinophagaceae > Flavitalea. The sequence continues at coordinate 46,132 of CAZQIQ010000012.1, read as the reverse complement.
CTCCCAGATCATTATCAAGCATTCCATTTTCATTCAGAGAATCAATTAGATAAGAGGCGACAACTACAGTTTCTTCATCATCACATAACAATTTAAATTGTTGTTTTAATGTATCTCGAAAATCAATAACATCAGGAAGGGGACGCTCAGGAATTTTCTCACTGTTAAAATAATTTTCATATTCAGTCTTATAGTCTGGAAGATCATCGTACCCATATTCATCCCAGTCTTTGTAATCCTCAACGGATTCCTTGTTGTACTTATCGTTTTCTGAGAGATCTTCTGAGGCACTTTCCTCCAGCAGTGGATTCTCTTCCAGCTCCTGTTGTATACGGTGCTCTAACTCAATTGTATTCAAATGAAATAAATTGAGTAACTGTATCTGCTGCGGCAGTATTTTGAGTTGCTGTTTTTGGGAAAGATTCTGTTGAAGCATATACAAAATATTTGTACAAAGAGGATTGCAAGGAAGACACCAAAAATCCATATCAATAAGAATTTCTTTTTAATGGGGATTATCAGGCTTTTTTCTCCTTAATTTCCTTAATTTTTCACCATAATGCATATTACTTACTAGTAAAGATAAGGACGATGTGGAATATTTTCTACATCCTATAATAGCTATGAAACCCAAATTTGCCTATATATATATATCCTTTATTGTATCTCTGGCGATAGTAGTAATATTATCTACACTTTTTTATAATAAACTTAATACGCACATAGAGTATACGGAAGCTTCAAACCGTGGTTACCGCGTAATTATTCAACTTGGCAGACTGGAAGAAAAGATAGTTGAATTGGAAAACTATTCGCTAAGTTATGTCTTGATGAGGGATAGCAGTTATGCTGATATGTTTTCAAAAACGCGCGATAGTATTCAAAAATATCTCCTGGGAATAGAGTCTAATATTGATCATGACAGTGATCAGATGCGAAAATTTCGGCTAATGCGAACATTAGTGTCGAGTCAGATTAATGCGCATCACCAAACTATGGAGAGAGTGCAAAAGGGAGATACAATAGATCAGTTAAGTTCTTTGCGCAGGTCAAAGGAGCTAATGAGTGTTTTCAGAAAAGAGGCACGGCAGATTGAACGTGGCGAAAGAAAAATAATGGAAGAGTCGTATCAGGCAAAAGAAGTGTTTCAGGATTATTCTCCTGGCTATTTTAATACGATATCCATTTGGGCTGGAATTGTGACGCTTGTATCTTTTTATTTTATTCAGCGAGAAATGAAAATGCGGACGAGATATCAGAGAGAATTGGAAAAAAAATTACAGGAATTGAACAGGTCAAATTCAGAATTAAAACAATTTGCCTATATAGCTTCGCACGATCTGCAGGAGCCGCTAAGAAAGATCAGAACATTTAGTGACAGGCTGGTGGTGAAACACAAAGATCAGATTGATAATGATGTAAAGACAGTGATCTCGAAAATAGAAGCCAGTGCTGAAAGAATGCAGGAACTGATACAGGATATGCTCAATTTTACAAGTCTGGTTAATAAAGAAGAAAAATTACATATTGTTGATTTAAACGAAATCATCACCAATGTGTTGAAAGACTTCTCAAAGGTAAGCGAGTCAACAAAAGCTATTATTTCCTGGGAAACACTCCCTAATATTCATGGAAGCGCAATTCAACTGACATTATTATTCCGCTCTATGTTTGATAATGCTTTTAAGTTTGCTAAACAAGGAGAACCCCCTGTAATCAAAGTCAGTTATCAGTATGTGGATGGTGGTGAGGATGAAAATATTAACCTGAAAGGAACTTCCTATCATAAAATAATAATGGAGGATAAAGGGATAGGATTTAATAATGAATTTGCAGAAAAGATATTTATGATCTTTCAGCGTTTACATACTCAACAATCGGGATATGGAGGTAAAGGAATCGGGCTGGCTATAGCTCAACGCATAGTTGCTAATCACAATGGAATAATGGTGGCAAGAGGAGCGGTCAATGACGGAGCCACATTTACTATTTATTTTCCTGTTGAGGAGGGGTAGAAGACAGTTGTTCTTTTTTCTTTTCCGTATTTTCCTGATCTTTTTGTAAAGATGCCTCTTTCGCTGAGGGTGCTTCTTCCGATGACTTATCCTGGGGATTTACTGCTCTGTTTTCTTCTTCTGTGTTCGTCACAACTTTACGTTCGTCCATAATGTTTTAATTAATGACTGTGTCATCAAGTACTTCTTTTCCTCCGGAAGGATTATTAGATGGAGCTCCTGATTTAGTCGATTTATTAAAAAAGCGTCCGATTTTAGCAAAAATATTTTTACCCGTATCAGCTAATGCGTGTGAGGAGTAATTTCTTAATAAATAGGGAACAGCAAGTTTAGTAATCCATCCAGCTCTTGAGAGAACAAGATTTTTTAAAACTATATCACTGGCAAATTTTAATCCCATGCTTAATAACGGATTAGAATTATTGGGTCTAGCTATCTTTCCTACAGCGCCAAAAACTTTTCTAACGGGTGCAAACTCCTCCTTTAATGACATCCAGTCGTCAGTAACTCGCTGTTGCTGAATGGCCAGTAAATGTTGAAGTTTTCTTCTCTCTTCACATAGATCAGCGTGCGTCTTGATTATTTGGCTCATACAGTTTATTAATTAAGGAATTTCTGATCATAGGAAATATGATCTTTTTTCTAAACACTACGAGTATAAATATGGCTAGTAAATAAAACCCGGCTACTAATAAATAGCCTAAAGCAGAATTTTCAAGCAGGTGACCTAACCAGATAGAGAGAGCAATTCCGGAAAAGAATAGTACAAATATGCCCAGAAAAAGAATAATTAGAATAGCCATAATTGAAGCTCCAAGCGTGGTAGCTTTATCGGCTATATTGAGCACTTTTAACTTGAAATAAGTATTCAGGTAATCGCGAATACTATCTGTAAGATCTTCGGCCTTAGATTTTAATTCCTCCATCTATACCTTTTTATTTAAAGTTTTCCTGCCTGAATGAGGCAGGAAAACCAATTTTTTAGCTTAGTTTTTCTGTTGCGTTTTTCACTCTTTCCTCGGCCTGCCCGGCGAATTCTTTAGCACTTTTGGCTGCTTTATTCTTGATATTGTTGAATTCATTTTTGCTTTCAGCAAAAAGATCTGCTAACTGACAAGCTAAATCGTTGGCTGTGTCTTTTACTTTTTTACGCATATCTTTTCCTTTTTCAGGGGCCAGAAGCATTCCAATCACTGCTCCAGCTGCGGCTGCACCTATCACACCGAGAACTACTTTAGTTGTAGAGTTCATAGTCTATTTTTTTAATGTTAAGAATTCAGTCCTTATAGTTTAAATATTGTGCCGAATTATTTAAAGAGAGCTGGGAAAGAATTAACCATCTATCCGCAAATCCTGTGTAAATAATTCTACACAAATCTAAGCATCTCATCCTATATGAAATGGTAAGATATTTTATATATTTAATGCTGATATGTCAGACAAGAAAAAAGTGTTGATTATTGATGATGAAGTTGATTTGTGTCTGCTTCTTAAAACCTACTTGAATCGTAGAAATTATGAGGTTTATTACTCTCACACACTTAAGGAGGGGATGAACCAATTTAAACAAGTAGTGCCGGATATACTTTTTCTCGACAATAACCTGCCAGATGGTGTGGGTTGGGAAAAAGCGGCAGGGTTAATGGAGCAGTACCCGGATCTTCAGGTTCACTTAATCAGCGCCTACCACCCACATACACCCGAAAAAATTAGTTCAGGCTTTAAGGTTTGGGAAAAACCTTTAACCCTCAAAGAAATAGATCAGTATATGAATCATTCCTGAACATTAACATTTACTCTACCTGGTTAATAGGATGTTTTCCGTAAAAGTGTTTATATTTGTTCCTCAATTTTACGCATGAAAAAAGGATTCGCCCTCTACGCTTGTTGTTGTTGCCGCAATATTCGGCACAAGGGTGTATAGGTGGGCTCCCTTTTAAAATAGAACGATTATATTATAGACTCCACCAAAAGTGGAGTTTTTTATTTATACCTGATGATTAGTATAGGAACTCTCGACAGAAAACTTGAGCAGGTTGCCCGATCGATAGGCAATACACCTGTTTATAAGATCAATAGCAGGCTCATAGAAAATCCTGATGTAAATATTTATGTCAAACAGGAATGGATGCAGTTGGGAGGGAGCGTGAAGGCCAGAGCTGCTTATAATATCATAAAAACAGCCATATTAGAGGGGAAACTTGATGAAAGCATGATATTGCTGGATGCTACAAGTGGTAATACGGGAATTGCTTATGCCGCTGTAGCACGTGAATTGGGTATTCGTGTAGCTTTATGTCTCCCGGAAAATGCATCGATAGAAAGAAAGCAGATATTAAAGGAGTTGGGGGTAGATATTATTTTTACTTCACCTCTTGAAGGAACTGATGGCGCTCAGGCTAAAGCCCGTGAACTGGCTAAAGAAAAACCTTACCAATATTTTTACGCAGATCAGTACAAGAATGATAATAACTGGAAAGCTCATTATCTGACTACCGCAGTTGAAATATTTGAGCAGGTTCCGCATATTACTCATTTTGTTGCCGGACTAGGCACTAGTGGAACTTTTGTAGGTACAGGCAGAAGATTAAAAGAGTTACAGCCTGATATACAGTTGATTTCTTTTCAACCCGATGGAGCGCTTCACGGCATGGAAGGTTGGAAACATATGGAAACTGCGGTAGTGCCAACTATTTATGATCCCACTGTTGCAGACGAGAATTGGGAAATATCTACTGAGGAAGCTTATGAGATGCTAAAAAAAATATATGAAGTAGAAGGTTTGTTGCTGAGTCCTTCTGCTGCAGCGAACATAGCTGGTGCATTGAAAGTTGCCAATAGTATTCAAAAAGGAAATATTGTAACGGTATTCCCGGATAACGCTGATAAATATTCTGAAGTAATTAATAAACTGATCAAAAAATGATTGTAGTAGAACAAGAAGCTGAACAAATAATGTTTGATGATGCGCTGAAAGCTTTTCCTGATGAGTGTTGTGGTTTTTTGTTTGGTATTGAAAATGGTGAAGGATTGAGAACTGTTTCTAAAGTCCTGCCGGTCTTCAACGCTGCTACAGAAAACAGAAAAAGAAGATTTGTTATCTCTCCAAAAGATTATATACACGCAGAACGGTTTGCTGACGATAACAATGTTCAGTTCCTGGGAATTTATCACTCTCATCCTAATCATCCTGCAATTCCTTCCGAACACGACAGGGTAGCGGCACAACCATGGTTTTCCTATATTATTATATCAGTCACTGACGAAGCTGTACAACATACAAGATCATGGGTGCTGAATGAAAATTTTCAATTCGAAGAAGAGCAATATAACAATCAACTTATCAATTCAATAAAATAAAAAATATGGCTACTATAATTATTCCAACACCGTTAAGAAAGTTTACTAACAATACAGCGAGAGTTGAAATTAAAGGTTCTACTGTGGCAGAAAGCATACAGGACCTAACCGCGAATTTTCCTGATCTTAAAAAGCATTTGCTTGATGAGAAGGGACAAATCAGAAGTTTTGTCAACATTTTTGTTGGAGACGAAGATATTCGTGATTTGCAACAAGAGCAGACTGTTATAAAGGATGATACAGTGTTAAGTATCATTCCTGCTATTGCCGGCGGTTATTGATTTACCAGCTAAACCATCAAAATTATTACACCATGAGTAATCAAATTTTTACTAAAGAAGAACTTGCACGATACAATCGCCATATTATCATTCCGGGGTTTGGTATGGAAGCACAATTAAAACTAAAAGCATCAAAAGTGCTGGTTATTGGTTCGGGTGGACTTGGTAGTCCCGTTTTGCTTTATCTTGCTGCGGCTGGTGTAGGAACATTGGGTATAGTTGATTTTGACGTTGTGGATGACAGTAACCTACAGCGTCAGGTTTTATTTGGTGTTGAATCTATAGGAAAGCCTAAAGTTGAAGCTGCCAGAGAAAGACTGCTTGCGCTTAACCCACATTTAAATATTATTTTACATAATACGCATATCAATTCTTCCAATGCCCTGGATATTATCCGCAACTATGATGTGGTGGCTGATGGCACAGATAACTTCCCAACCCGTTATTTGGTAAATGATGCATGTTTGTTGCTGGATAAGCCTAATGTTTACGCATCCATTTTTCAGTTCGACGGACAGGTATCGGTTTTCAATTATGTGAACAGTAAGGGTGAGCGAGGTCCTAATTACAGGGATTTGTATCCTACACCTCCACCTCCGGGTCTGGTTCCCAGTTGTGCTGAAGGTGGTGTGTTAGGTGTACTTCCGGGAATTATAGGCTCCATGCAGGCGGCAGAAGTGATAAAAGTAATTACAGGTGTGGGAGAACCCCTTTCCGGACGATTCTTTACATATGATGCGCTTCAGTTTGAAACTAAAACGTTTAAAATTAAAAGAAGAGCAGATAACCCTGTTAATGGCGATAATCCAACTATTAAGGAGTTGATTGATTACGAGCAATTCTGCGGAATGCGTGCTGTAGAAGAGAAAACCTTGAAAGAAATTACAGCTAAAGAACTGTATGATCTTCAGGTAAAAGGTGAGCCTATCCAAATCATTGATGTGCGTGAGCCTCATGAATATAGCATTGCTAATATCGGAGGAGAACTGATACCACTTGCTGGTGTTGCTGATAATGCTGATGCCATTTCGCGCGATAAACAGGTAATTGTGCATTGTAAAATGGGTGGCAGGAGCGCGAAAGCTATTCGCGAACTGGAAGAAAAATTCGGGTTTACTAACCTGTATAATCTTAAGGGAGGAATTTTGGCATATATTGATGAAGTAGATCCCGCACTTACTAAATATTAGAAAGTAGAATAAGTGATAGAAGGAAGCTGATGTTATAATTAAAATGCAACTTCATCGTTACATACAATGAACTAAGATTTTAATACAATGTCATATATATATCGTGTATTCTTCATTGCTATTGTTGTTTCTTTAAGCGCCTGTAAGGATAAGCAGCAAAAAGAAATACCCGTAACACCGCGTGATACTACCATTACTGTAGAAAACGCTTTTACCAGATTAATGCTGGATAGTCTCGTGGTAGAGCAGTTTGTTGTAGATCATCCAATGTCGGATACCACAAAGCAATTACTCATCAATTTCTATAATAGCAGAAACTATCAGTATGCCTGGTTTGACGAATCAGGCATTACTGAACATGCAAATATGGTGTGGAACGCTTTTCAGAAAGGAATAGCATTCAATACCGACTCTGTTGAGGTGGACAGTGCTTTTACAACAATGCTTACTGAAGTGTTTTCGGGCGACAGTACGGTATTGAAAAATCCTCACAAAGTTCAAAAAACAGAACTTGAATTAACTCAGCTTTTTTTCACTTATGCTTTTGCGTCTTATATAGGAAGTGTTGAACCCGAAAAACTACAATGGTATATCCCCAGAAAAAAGGTAAATCTTACAGAGTTGCTTGATTCGTTACTGGTAAGTAAAAAAACGGCCTTAAATGACTGGGAGCCGGTACATCCTCAATATGGATTATTAAGAGCAAAGCTCCACCACTATTATGATATTGAAAAAAGGGGAGGATGGGATTCTATAGGTTTGCCAAAAAATAAAAAATTAAAACCCGGAGATGAGGATAGTATTGTATTAGCTATAAAAAACAGACTGAAAATAACAGAAAATTACCCACTGGATGATACAAGTCTGATTTATACCCAGCAGCTTAAAGATTCGGTGGCTGTGATACAGGAACTGTTTGGTTTAACGGCTAATGGAAATATCAATGAGGAAACGGTAGTGCAGCTAAGTGTATCCGTGAAAGAAAGAATTAAGCAGATTCTCATTAATATGGAGCGTATGAGATGGGTGCCACAACAACCAAAAGGTAATTGGATATTGGCTAATATTCCATCTTTTCGTTTGCAGGTATACAATAACGATAGTGTTGAAATGCAAATGAGAATTGTGGTGGGAACGGCAGCCACTAAAACTGTCATATTTAGCGATCAATTAAAGTATATTGTTTTTAGTCCGTACTGGAATGTGCCACCCAGTATTGTGCGGAACGAGATCGTTCCGGCTATGAAAAAAAATCCTTCTTATCTTAAACGTTCACGTATGGAGCAAACCGGCACTTCAAACGGATTGCCTGTAATTCGTCAGCTACCAGGTGCTCATAATTCTCTGGGACTGGTAAAATTTCTTTTTCCTAATAACTATAATATTTATTTTCACGATACACCTTCCAAATCATATTTCGAAAGAACAGATAGGGCCTTTAGTCATGGATGTATACGTTTAAGCGAACCTTTTGCTTTGGCTAAGCATCTTTTGAAAAACGATTCTTCATGGACTGACAAAAAGATCAATGCAGCTATGCATGCTTCCAAAGAGAAATGGGTACCACTTGCCAATTCCGTTCCTGTATTCATTACTTATTTTACATCATGGGTTGATCCTTCAGGAAAACTTCATTTCCGTAAAGATATCTATGGACATGATAAACGTATGGCCGGACATTTGTTTGTTAAACATGAAAATGGACAGTAGTCTTTTTGAGTCAGTATACGTCTATCTTCATAATTGAAGGCTTAATGTTTTAGTGTAGCAAAATCAGCAATAGTTGGTATTTAACTCTTCGAACCTGTTCAAAATCGAATAGGAAACTTTGCGTGGACTATTTTCTATAACGACTAATACTGCTTTTACGACTTATATAGCCTGATTAAATAAGGGTCGGATTGGTTATGTGTGCTATCGTCTTTACAAAGGTTTAATTTAATCTTATCCAACAAATATTATGGAGTGTATTTGTGTTTAGGGAAACTTCTAATTACTCATGATATTAGGATTTTGTATTGATCAGTTTTATAGACGAGCTTCAGATTTAATTTGTACAATTAAATACCATCCTTATAATTAACTAGTCGTTTTTGACCTCCGGAATTTTTGTTTTTTATAATCTTTATAAAGACTATTTATTTTCTTCCGCAGCATTTATTATTTATATAATTGGTATATGATTTTCATATTAATTTAAGGTGTTTATAAATGTAGATTGATCTTTATGTTTTTTACCCATTCGTTTATTATGGCATTAGGTTTTTCTACTGATAAAGGATTGCCTTTTCATCTTGTTTATAAACGTGTACGTAATGACAGTTAAGCTGAAATTTATTCAGTGTTCTGATTCTTTCCCTTCGAAAAATTTAAGAATCCTGTTTTCTTAGCAATATGTCCTTAAGAGAATGGTTTTAATAGTATTTTAATGTCAGTATGATTAATATCATTCCCTACTAATGGGTTTTGATATATTTTTGTTGGCACATTAATTATATATTGATGTTATCATCATTAATTGTAAGAATATGAAATTTAGAATAGAAACACCAGGCCATAGAGCCACTCCATCTTTAAAAAAATTTGTAACAGAGAAAGCCGGTTCGTTGGATAAATATTATAAGGATATCCAGGAAATAGAAGTTACGCTCGTTAATGAAGTGAAAGGGAATAAAGAAGTCGTTTTATGTACGTTGAATATTCGTGTTCCTGGAAAAGATGAGTATGTAAAAGGCAAATCAACTATTTATGAAGATGCGGTATTAAAAGCAGTGGAAGCTGCAAAAAGAAGATTGCGTATTCGTAAAACACAATTGTTACAGGCCCGTCGTAAAAAGACTCCAAATAGAAAAGTGTCTGCAAAAGTAGCCCGTAAGGCAGCAAAATAGTAAGTGCACATTTTTATTATTCATACAGTAAGAAGGTAGAGATTTTGTTTTATTTTGTGGCATGTTAGAGTGTATTAAAGTAGGTGATCATTCATTTCATAAAGTTTTATATGTGTTTGCTATTGATGCCGAAGCAGCCGGTGAATTTGATGGTTACAATATATTATTTGCCGGTATAGGAAAACTTAATGCTGCCTATTCCCTTACAAAAAAAATCCTTCTCAATCCACCTGATCTGATTGTAAACTTAGGTACTGCAGGGAGTAACACGCATAACTGCGGTGAGGTGGTGTATTGCGATCGGTTTGTTCAACGTGATATGGATGCAACTGGTCTTGGTTTTGAAAAATATCAGACGCCATTATCAGATACAAATCCAATCCTGGAATATGGTCTGTCTTTCGAAGGAATTCAGGGTGCGATTTGTGGTAGCGGCGATAGTTTTGAAACCAATCATGCCAGTGATGATTATGATGTTTTTGATATGGAGGCTTACGCTTTGGCCTGGATCGCGAAACAAGAGAATATTCCCTTTCTATGTCTCAAGTATATATCAGACAGTGGCGATGAAGCTGCGGGAAGTGACTGGAACGAACAGGTTCATAAAGCAGCAAGTGCTTTGAAGAGGGTTTTACAGTGGAAAATTATGAAACAATAGCTGCCTGAAAAACGAGGGGCTTACAGCATTCCCAGACTGATCTCAATCATTTTCTTGATTAATTAGTGCAAGCATACTTTTTACTGATAGAAAATAATCGGAATAATACATTAATAGATTGTATCATAAATCAATTATCTAAATTGATTTATGATCTGACATTTTTGGGATTGATTTAATTGTGTGATTACTTTAAAGTTAACCCCAATTGTCAGATCAAATATTGACTATCTCATTTTGGATAATGCTGTTTTCTACTATACCTGCACTATAAAAAAATAGCTAAGCTGTTAATCACTTGTGTTTCCTTCAAGTTGAACACTTACTCTTAATGCTTTTAAACCACTTACACCCTGAAGTTCATCAAGTTCTAAAAAATCAATATCGCTAAGTAACAGCCCCTTTTCCTCCAGGTGTTGCATATAGGATATATATTCGTCAGCGTCTTTCTGATCAAAGTAAATAATGGCAATTTTTCCGGGTTGGGTGAGACGTTCACCACTTCCTTTGATAGTCGCTTTATCGATTCTTTTTTTGAGAATATGATAACGAATATTATAACCTCCTTCTACATCAAATCTTCGTTCATCGTGACGGAAACTGATATCAATAGGATTGGAATAGGCAAAAATAAGTTGTGTTGTATCCATTGGTACCTGTAGCTCCGGCTTTAAATTATGCGACAGTTTCGCTATAGCAGCCATCGATGCCAGTTGCCAACGGCGAATATTCTTGATGTATATGTTATCAAACGGGCGGTCAGGAGCAATAGACTGGCCAATATAAATATCATACTCAATGCCGTCAGTTCTGAATTTTTCAAAATAACACGGATAAGCCTGTTGAATTTCTACGTTCATTAAGTCGAGGTAGTTGTTGATAGCGACGTTAATATTTTGCATTGATTCCTCAAGGCGTCGCCGGTATCGCCAGGCTTTTCCTGAAGCAGGATTTATATCATTTAAATATTGACTGATAATATCGTTAGTTGCAGGATGGGATTGTTGAAAATGTAAAAGAAATGGATGTGCCTCTTCTGTAAAAAATTGATTGATTTTTATTTCGTCATGCGTCGTCAGTCCTTGCTGTAAGTGTCGCTTCCAACGGGAGCATTTGAATATTAGTTCATCGGTAAGTCCAAAACCGCTAATTTGTTTAAGATTAACCAACACCTCTTGCAATAATCCAAATTGACATTGCAGATCCTGAAGTACCATATTGTTTCGCTCAACAGTAGAATTTCTTATATCTATGGCACCGTATAATGGATAGACCTGAGGGAAATCTATTTTTTTAATGTAGTTGGGCTTATTGTTGTTAAGTACCTTATTATTAAGATAGCCTAATGCAGCTTCATTGAATTTCCATTGAACTGCCGGTTGCAGCGGAGTAAATTTTTCACGTATAATTTCATTTATTTGGTTGGCGAATTCTTCTGATGTATTCTGCATTAATTGTGCTATCATAGGAATCGCGGGATCAAGTCGGGCAAAAGTATGTTCGTTTAATATATCTCTGGATGAACTATGAATTTCGAGTGTTCCCGCTAGTTGATTATTGTAATAAATGGGAATAAGTGCATATGATTTTATGCCTGCCAGTTGTAAAAGCTTGGTGATATCAGTATTGGTCTGCTCTGTAGTATCAAGATTCCGGAAATAAATCATCCTTGGGTTTGTGGTAAATTTTTCCAGTAAAGGCTGGTAAAAATTATTACGGATGATTTTTTGTTTGCCCAACGAGAATAACACACTGGTATTATTGGCATCCATATCATAGATAATCCGCTGGTTTACGCGGAATATAGGAGTTAGACTAAATGAAAGATCGGCGCTTCCACCTATTGCCTGAAGAGAACTGATAATATTTGTATTGCACGATTCATCAATTTTCCCGTGGTTATTGACGAGCATGTTTCTTATCTGCAACAGCGCTTGTTGTTCTGTTATATCTGTAATAGTAATAACAGAAAATCCCGAGAAAATGAATTGATTTAATGGAAGTAGACGTTCTATCAATTCTATATTATTGATGCTCGCTTGCTCCTGAAGGTGTACGTGCAATGTTTCTAAGTTAAGGTCAGGAAGTATACCTGAGTAGCTAACTTCTACAAAGCGTGTATCTACATTAATTCGGTAATGTTTAATTAATCTTGATGATGGATCGTTTACTGAACACGTCATGTCAGTGCCTGTTCCGAACTGGTAATGATAAAACCTTTGAAGAAGGAAAGTGTATACCATCCTTTTTTTCTGATCCTCCATTTGATTGCTTTCTTCAAAAAACTGGGAGCGTAACTCCTGGGTTTCTTTATCAAGTAATAAATCGTAAAGCGCATCAGAACCATAAAAAATAAGAGGTGAAATAGGAAGGGATAGCCCCCATAGCAGATGCTTCTCATCATCAACGAGGCTTGTCAGCGTAATATATAACATGTCCAGCAACTCTCTGAATTGACCAGATTCTTCCAGATCAGCTACATTGTGTATGTTGGGATAAGATTCAAATTTTTGTAGAATTAATGCATAGATATCTTTTTTAATATTGTCTTTATCTTTTAGATGTTCTCTTATATACTGAAGGAATGGTTGAAAAGATAGGGTTGCATGAGGGGGATTTCTTTGCTTCTCCGTGAGTTCCGGCATTCTGATAATCTTCTGTTGCATACGTTGCAAAGGTAACATTAGCTTTTTGTTTCAAAAAAGCGGTGTAGTTAAGATACCCGGGAGGTAAAGATGCTAACGGTTCTAGAACCGAAATCCAAAGGTGAAATAGGGTAGCCACCCTTCTCTTGAATAACCTGCCAGCAGTTGTAGGACTGCCATTTTTGCCGGGGCAAAATACAACCCTCCTCCTACACCCGTATGCCATTGTTTAGAATCTTCGTCTTTTTCCCAGACACGACCTGTATCGAAGAAAGCCGTAAAACCGATTTGACCGGGTAAAATATAATTAGCGAAGTCCGCGAGGCGTATCCTACACTCAAGATTGTTATACAAAGAATGACTTCCTGCAAAACGGAACTGCCGATAGCCAAGAAGATTTTCATGGCCTCCTATAAAAAGTGATTGGTAAAATGCAGTCTGACCAACACTGATGCCTCCTCCAAGTCTGTTAGCAAGAATAATACTCTGAGAGGCATTAAGACTTTTATACACTGCTATTTCAGGAATAACCTGTAAAAAAGATCGTGAAAAATTATTAAGTCCCTTATATCCTTGCAAACGGATATTCACATAATGCCCCCACGATGGAAATATTTTATTATTTCTGCCATCTTCCGTGAACTGAACTATTATGCCAGCGTGTTTTTTAGTTTTATCTACTATACTGCTATCGTATGATCCTATAAGTGAATTATTAGTAATGAAGCGACCTTCATTGTCATTAGCATCATATCTGTACCATTGGATGGACGGGCCAACTGAGAAGGAAGTGTTTTTGTCATTCCGCCATCTTAAGGAAGCATCTACCTGATAGATAGCGAAACGAGTACGATAATATCTCCTAAATCCATCGAATTTGGAAAAATGGGTTTTGTTGCCTCTTCCAAAAAAGTTTTGTGTGTTGTCGGGGGCTTTGATGAGTGCATTGAGTAAGATATCTGCCTTTCCAACTACATTTAACCATTCACTGCCATAACGTATTCTATAGGCATTGGTAGAAAAGGAATGAGCCGCTAATAGTTGATGCTGGCTGGCATAAGGTTGTTTACGAAAACCCTGATGTGTATGTTTTACACCAAAGCCTATAATTAGTCCGTCATCCAGATTAAATCCACCTGTTAAAAGTGGCATGGTAATATGATAAGGATTAACTGATGCGAATGCTGTATTTAAACTGTCCTTTGATAAATATGCCCGTACCTTTTGGGTTTCACCAGTAATTTGTAAATCCTTTGGACGATCATAAAGTTTTATTCGTGTTTTGTTGGCTTCAATATTATAATGTTTCTTTCCTTTCCCTCCAATAATACGCAGTTTTATCGGTGAGGTTATATTGTTGAGCTGCAAACTGTCATCTCCTTTTAGCATGTACACCCTGATCTCTTTTGTTATATCATGTTCAAAAACTTTCGATAATAATGTATCTGAAGGTTGTCCATCTTTTTTTATTTTCTGAACAACTACTTTCATATCTGCATTTGGTAAACCTGTAATAGTAAATAGTTCGTTTTTGTTTGTCGCCTTTAGGTCAACTCGTCGATGGATAAAGCGATAAAATTTCTCCATAGCGTGCGGTATATTATCGCGACGTTCTTTCATAATGGCAGACAATTCTTTTCCTCTTAAATTGTAAGCGGCGTCAGGTAGTTGCCGGATGGCGCTATCTATTAATTCATCAGTGATGTTACTGGTAAATTCGTGAGTTAATGTTGTCCATTCTTTATGAGAAAGCTGAGCTGATAAATAAGCATTTACAAAATTAGTTTTGAAAAGAGAATATTTTACTTTGCTGATTCTTCTATCGAACCCCTGTAGTGTAGGTAAAATCCATGAACGGCTTGCCAATGATGGAAGCAGACCTTCTTTTCTATAGAGCGCCTGATCCCGATCGCGCGGCACTGCTGTAAATAATTTGTTTTTCCCTTTATGAGTGTCCACCCATCTCCATTGATCAGGATGACGATCCCAGTCGCCGATTAACAGATCAAGTAAACGTGCTTTAAAAAATGCCTGCCCATCTATTTTATTGTCGTTATCATCTTTTAACGCTTTATCTGTTTTGATACTATTTTCTGATTTGCCTAATGGTTCTCTTTCTTCAAAGAGCGCTACTTTGCCAGCAAATAGTTTTTGATAAATCCCGAGGGCGGTATCGGGAGCCACCAAACCAATAAGAGGATTGGCATGCGGTACTCCTGCTGCATTAGCAAGTGTTGGAACTATAAGAGCAGCAAATGGATGCTGAGCACTCATATAATCATCCAGAAGGTCACGTGCAAAACTTTTCCTAAGCGCATCGGGTAATAGTGGGTCAGGGTTTTTTTCAAGATTACGAAGTACCCATTCTTTGCCGTTGTGATCTCTTAACCGGAGAGAGATTGTTTGCATACCGCCACCTCTTTTTTCTGGAGTTAGTCCCCCGTTTATTTGGGAAATGCGAATAACGGGTAGTGTAACAGGACTGCTAAATTCTTGACGATAATTTTCTCCGAAAATCTTTCTATGTATTTTTCCCGGATTATTATATGCAGGCCTTATTGTTACGGTTACACTGTCTCCGTTTATTGGCGGGTAAGTGGTTTTCTCAGCTCGCTTACTGTTTTGAATAGGTATATAATGAGTGAATACGGTATTGATGTTGCCATTTTCATAAATAAGGTAAGTGAGTTTAATGGATTGATTTGTTGTGAAGTCAGCTATAACATAACCTTGACCAGAACGTCCGTACAAAGAATATTTTTTTTTAATTGTGTGATTATCTTTTGCACCACCTCCGCTTACGATTTGACGCATACCTGTTTTAGGATTATCAATAAATTGTAATCCGTGTTCGTGACCAGCTACATGTAATAGATTTGGAGACGTAGAAAAAACCTTATCAATTGTTTGCACCATGTTTTTATATAGCGGATGGCGCAAGTCTTCCGGATTGGTAAATGTTTTACGAAGTAGTGGATATAAAGATCCTATTCCAGGTAAAGGAATATATAGTTTGTGATTTAATGAGGTGAGTGGAAATAAATGATCCTTCCACGAAAAATAACCTCCGTGTGTGCCGTAGCTTTGAAATGGATGATGAGAGGCAAGTAATATTGTTTTATATCTGTTTTTATAATATAGATCTTCCAGTTTGCCAATAACTTCAGAAGCATCTGTGCAGTCGCAATCAGCGTCGGGATTTTTTTTATCAAAAGGGAAAAGCCACCATTCTGAATCAAATGCAATAACTACTAATTCTTCCGTTAGATTAATTTCTATCGGATCGGGACAGCCATTGAGTGGTATCAACTTAAGTAAAGAGTCGTTTTGGTCTTCAATATATTGCCATTGCTGTTTTATTTTTATCAATCCGTCCTTTCCCATTCTGTCCCAGTCATGGTTTCCCGGGATAAAATAAACGGGAGCTCCTTCTTTGCGCATGGGTTTAAACTGTGATTGAAGAATTGTCTGTCCTCTTAATTCTTCGTCTGTACCTGGAAGTCCCATTCCACGCGGATAAATATTATCACCTAAAAAAAATACAGTTGTTTTTTCGGAAAGTATTTTTGTTGCAGCGTCAGAGATTATAGCTTGTTGTTCTGTATTCATTTCTCCTGCATCACCAATCAGGATAATACGATGTGTAATACTATCCTGTGCGGCTAACCTGTATTGAGTAAAAAGAAATAACGATATGAGTATTAAAAATCTCATTACGGATATTTGTTAACGATTTTTTTATAAGTGAATTTTAATACGTTTCCATTTGTTAACTCATCACCTTCATTAGAAATATAGAGATTCTTATTGCGGTCAAAAGCAATTCCTTCGGGTTGATTAAAGCGATTTCGCGGTAATGGGTAAGTGGCCAGTACATTCCACATATTGTCAGTCACTACTAATAGTTTATTTACCGAAGAAAGGATGTACCATTCTTTCCCATTAGGATGTCGGGCAATTGCAGAGGGTTGAAATTTTTGTTTTTTTTCAGATTGACCAAAAATCTCTTTTTCATTTATTTGGAAAGTACTTTGTAATACAGGATTCTCATCGTTTACGGGAACAGATAAAACGTACCCTGTGGTATGAGTTTCCTTTTTATCTACTGTACACTGTTTACATAATACATACAACAAATCGTCAGCCGCATATAATCCTTCATATTCACCTTTGGGTAATATTTTTTTCCATACACGTATCTGATTATTTTCTTCTTCGTTATTATAATTCATAGGAACGCTGTACAATGTTCCATCGCTTCGTAGTATATAGATGTTTCCATTACTGATAGCCATATCTTCATAATCTCCCTCTCCGGCAAATCGTATTTGTGTATGTTTTTTATTTCCCCACGCAAGTTTGAAAACATATCCATCCTCGTCCTGAATGGCATAAAGACTATCTGGGTGATTATTAAGGAATATTATTCCTGATACTTCCAGGAGAATATTGGGAAGTATCATTTTTTCCGGGTTTTCCAGGTTGTATTCTATAGGTGATGTTGTTTTTTGAGCAGGTTGATTGCAGCCAAGAATATGTATTAAAACAAAGGAAAAAATGAGGAGTTGAATTCTTAGCATATTGTATTTTTTGTGGTCTTCATTCTGATAAAAAAATCTGTTTATGACTAACTGTTGAATTATTGTGTTATTGATTTTTTATTATCAGTAGTAGAATATTGATAAAATAATTAACAGAATACGATGTGCATATCGTATTTGACGTATACAATGTTTTGGGGGTGATAAAATATTATTTATGATTTTCAGATTAGTACTGCACATATCCATTTTTAATTACTTATAATTGTATTACGTTTTATTTATTAAGCACTAGTTATTTACCTATTATAGCTGATGCAATAACAAAAGCTAATACAGAAACTACCAGCCCATACATGAAGATGTTATAAGATATCCTAAGCAGCTTATACTTTCTGCCCAGTACTACACCTTGCGAGTAAATATCTTTAATTAATGTTCCATAAAGAAAATCACGGTCGTTCATTACCTGCTGCATTCCTTTAGCATAATGTTCAAGATCCATTTTATAAAAATTTCCAAAGAATAGAAGGTTTACTTTTTTATTTGCTATTTCCTCTTCAGTGAAAAGGCCTTTCGGTAGGTTTGGTCTTGTGGCTAATATGGAAAATATAATAGTTAATACACTAACGGTCAGAAGCATATATGTAGGAATAGCCAGGTGTATGTTGTCTTCTAGTTTTCGTAGTAGTAAGCTGATAATAGCTGATAAAATAATGGAATTAACCGTTATCATAATCTGCGCTTTGTTATCAGCCATATCACTTAAGCGTTGATTATTATTAGAGGTTATCCTGAACATAGTTTCAATACCTCGGTCTGGGCGAACAGTTTTAGTCGTGTATTTGTTTTTATCAGGTTCGGCTATTATTGGGGAGGGCTTGAGATTATTAGAAAATGAGATAGGGGAATGTTCACTAATCCTATTAACAAAGGTTAATTGCTTATCTTTCTCTTCTTTTTTTCTCGATTTTTTTTTCAATCGAATCAGATTTTCTTTTTTTGTTTCATTAAGTAACTGCTGGCAATAGTCTGTAAAATAATGGTGAGATTCAAAGAGTCGTATGGTTAAATCCAGCCATTCTTCTTTTGTGAAAGGTTTATTTTTTTTTATAGAGACTTCTTTCCGCATTAGCTTATTCTTTTCCGGGAATGTGCTGGTTCCCAAATGAAAAAGATCAGCATCGCAGACTATCTCTTCCAATCTGTTTGTGGGCTGCTGAGGGAGACGGGTAGCTAAAATACAACCCTTTACCTGTTGTATGATTGATTCCTCAACTCCTTCATTACGTAAAAAAGCTTCCGCTAAAGTTGCCCCTCTTGCTTCATGATTATTATAATCATAGAAATATCCGGCGTCATGGAACCAGGCAGCTGTATTAATTATAAAAGATTCTCTATCATTCAGTTGGTAGTGGCGAGCCATATCATTAGCTGCTTTTACTACTTCCAATGTGTGAGTGAGGTTATGGTAAATAAAATTTTCGCCTTCTGTTTTCTGAAAAAATGATAACAGGTGCTGTTTTAGTTTATCGGAAGTAGCATTATACTCCATAAATTATTGTGGACTGATTATTCTGCGAATTTAACGAAATTGATCATCTGCCGCTGTTTTCCCTGAATTGGCTATTGAGGCTGATTTATATGTTCCCAATAATTTAAAATTCTCCTATTTGAAATAGCTAGCCAGCAAACTTATATGGGACTGAATTGATAATTTACTCCTATACCTTATATATTTAGTTATTGAAAAGTGACTATGATTAGAAACATAAACACAGCCTAACCTTTTAAAGACAGAAGATAGGCATTGTAATCTGTCAAAAATGGATTGGTCTGAACTTGCCCCAGATAGGATACGGCCATAGATAACCGGATATAAGCTTATATGCGAGTTCGCTTAATCTATCTTTGATGAGATGATTGTATGATGATTTTTTACCAGAGAAAAGAGCAAGTATCAATAGTTCGATACTGCCTATGTTTGTTAGGGTTGCTGATGGAGAAAGTTTTCATTTACATGATTGTCGAACTCTTTTAATACATTTTTGATACTTCCTTCTTCCTGCCATGATATTTTATAGTTAAGGTTATCTACCTAATTGTACGATTCTTTAAAAAGATTTCGATACTTTTTCTTTATCAGGCATGATCAGTCAAATCTGTTATTTGTTTTTCATTGGCTTTCTTGCTACTTTTATTTTTTTAACCCATTTAAAATTATCCTATTGCTGTTTAATTCGCTGGATTACGCAGTTTTTCTGGTTATAGTTTATTTTTTATACTGGTTTGCGGCTAAGAGATCCATGAGGGCGCAAAATGTTATACTGCTCATCGCCAGTTATATCTTTTATGGTTACTGGGATTGGCGGTTTCTTTTTCTGCTCATGTTTTCTACTCTGTTGGACTATTTTTCTGGAATAGCCATTCATCGATCGCAATCAATGAGCTTACGAAAAACCTGGCTTATCATCAGTGTCGGTATCAACTTAGGCTTTCTTGCCGTATTTAAATATTTCAACTTTTTTATAGATTCTTTTGCAAATTTTCTTCAGCGCTTTGACTTTGAGCCTAACATACCCCTGCTTAATATTATACTACCTGTAGGAATCTCATTTTATACATTTCACGGACTTTCATATGTCTTTGATATTTACAGGGAGAAAATTAAGCCAACTTATCAACCTGTAGACTATTTTTTATTTGTAAGCTTTTTTCCATTGCTTGTGGCCGGACCTATAGAAAGAGCTACACATTTGCTTCCGCAAATTTCCAGTCCAAGAAAATTTAATTATAGTAGCTCTGTAGATGGTTTGAGACAAATATTATGGGGTTTATTTAAGAAAGTAGTGATAGCTGACAATTGTGCCACTATCGTTAATCAATTGTTTGCCGATCCCGGAGCTTTTTCCGGAGTGAGTCTAGCTATAGGTGCAATATTGTTTGCATTCCAGATATATGGAGATTTTTCAGGTTACTCGGATATTGCTATGGGATCAGCACGTCTTTTTGGTTTTGAGCTGCTAAGAAATTTTTCTTATCCTTATTTTTCAAGGGATATTGCTGAATTCTGGCGAAAATGGCATATATCTCTTACTACATGGTTTAAAGATTATGTATATATCCCATTGGGGGGGAATAAAGGGTCGCGGCTGTTGACAATAAGGAATACATTCATTGTTTTTTTGCTGAGTGGTCTTTGGCATGGCGCCAACTGGACATTCCTGTTTTGGGGGTTGTATCATGCACTATTATTTATGCCATTGTTATTATTAAACAGAAAAAGGCAACATCAGCATCCGATTACTACTAACCTGCCAACTCTAGCAGATTTTTTTAAGATTATTACCACTTTCATTTTGGTTACAATAGGTTGGGTTGTGTTCAGGGCAAGTAGTATAAATGAGGCAGGCAAATATTTTTACGAAATGATTAATTCGACTTCGGCAGTAAGTGTTTTCTCGTTAGGGCCTGAGGCTGCTGTGGTCATTGTATTTATATTAGTTATGCTTATAGTGGAGTGGTTTCAAAAGGATCATTTACATGGGCTTTATTTTAAACCTGAAACAAAAACCTGGTCTTTAATAAGGTTTGCTGTTTACTCTGCTATAATTATATGTATAATATGGTTTTCCGAAAATCAGGAGCAATTTATTTATTTTCAGTTCTGATGAACAATGAGTTGTTAGTTAAAATAGTATTATTAAAAACGATAGTTATAATTAGTATTGAGCTTTAATATGTATTAGCCTATTTCAACAAATAAAAAATGTATTATGAGGATTTTTTTACGGAAAGTATTTTTATTTGTTATTCTTTTTCTTTCACTTACAATATGTTTAATTGTAATCGCATCTTTTTTTGCTAATCATACTCCTTTTGCGGTTGATGAGCGAAAAAATATTTTGGTAATAGGTGATTCGCAAACAGAATGCGCGATAGATGACAATATTTTTTCACGTGCTAAAAACTATTCAACCTCAGCTACTCCTTATATATACGCCTTCGCCAAAGTGAAAAAAATACTTAAAGACAATAAACATATAGACACTGTATTGTTATCGTTTCATTATCAAAGCCTTGATTATTCACTGGAAAGAAGATGGATATTTGAGGAATCGTTTATTTCTGAAAAAGCCGCTGTAATGGTTCCATTTTTGGATAGACATGAACTGGTTTTATTTGCGGATAATATTCCTTTCTATAAAGCGACAGCTAAAACTCCCATGAAATACTTGGAGTATGCTGCCTATTTAGCGAAGGGAAATGCAATAGGATGGCAAAATAAAAATATAGGTTCCTATCTGGCTTTACAAAATAATTCCATTGACTTGGATATGAAAGACAGGATACCCCGCTCAACATTAAGCGATGTGGATACATTGTCCCAATTACAATTAAAATATCTTCAAAAAATCATATCCTATTGTAAAGAAAGGAAAATCGAATTGATATTAATCAGTACTCCTAAATACAAAGACCAGGAGTACAATGATTATATAACATTTGACAATTACAGGAAAAAGTACTTTCCGGATATTCCTTTCCTGGATTATGCTTCATTTCCGATTTCTAATACAGGTTTCGCCGATCTCAACCATTTAAACGAAAAAGGTGCACGTGAGTTCTCAGAACATCTTCAGAGTAAGTTATTTCCCTGATTATCTTATTAAAATCACAACACCGTTTAATTTGACAGGTTTGCCTTCGGGGTCTTGGTAATGAATATTATATGCATAGTTTCCGGCTTCACATATTTTGTTGCCGAACGTACCATCCCAGCCACGAGTCTGATCGGTTGATTGAAAAACTTTCTGTCCCCAGCGGTTAAACACCTGCATGCTAAAATTAATCAAAGACTCTGTTTGACTAATTTTGAATATATCGTTTCTTCCATCATTATTTGGCGTAAATGCATTGGGTACGGCTAATCTACATCCTCCCCATTGAACATTAACAGCATCGGTAAATGTACCGCACTCATTAGTTGCTTTCATTTCATATGTTCCTGGCTGATACACTGAAATTGTTTTTGAAACTGATCCATTATTCCAGCTATAGCTATAGCTGTCTTCCAGGTTGACGCCAAGAACTAAAACATCTCCCTTGCATATCTGCTTGTCCTCACCCAAACTGAATACAGGTTTTTTTCTGTAATTAACCAATACTGTATCAGTAGCTGTGCAAATTCCCTTAGTCGCTTTTACCATGTATAGACCGGGACTTTTTACAGTAAAACTGCTGTTTGTTGATCCATCCTGCCAAGTGTAGTCCATATCATTATTTCCTGCATCTAATATTAATATTTCATTTTCACAAACTGTTGTATCCGGGCCAATATTGACTGAAAGACTATTAAAATATACTTCAATGGAATCACGGTAAAAACATTTTCCATTATTCACTTGAAGCCAATAAATACCCGGAGTAGAAATGGATATATTATTCTCGTTGCCGCCAGTATTCCAGAGATAAGATGTGGAGATGGGAACGTCTATTTCGAAATGAATGACAGGATCACATGTTTCCTGATCAGGTCCAAGGGAAAAGTCGGGTATAGACAGCAGGTCGAGAGATATACTGTCTCTAACGAAGCATCCTGTGGACCGATCGGTGATTTGTAGCCAATATAAGCCTGAGGAAAGTGCTGTTAGGCTGGTACTTGTTGATCCATCCTGCCAGAGATAATCTGATGTATTATTCTGTACAGTTTCCAGAAAAAAACCATTATTTGTACACGCAGTGGTATCGTTACCTAACTCAAGATCTAATAATCTAACAAAGATTTGCTCCTCGAGAGTGTCAGAGCTGCATGCAGTGAACCGGATGAGCTTAACATTATATGTTCGTTCTTCTGTGAATTCATGAACAGTATTTAATTCGGTCGAATTATTCTTAATTCCCGATGCAGGATCATCGAAATCCCATTTAACACTTATTATATTATCTGGTTTCTCATAATTAAAATTCAATTTATTTGTCGGGCATTCAATAGAAAATGTAAATGGTGGGTTAGGGTAGTATTTGCTTTCCATATATGCCGGAAAGCCATGCGATGAACGTGTGTTTAATGCTAAACCTTCAAACTGAAAATTACATCCGGCGCCTTGAATATTAGGTTGATGTATTATAGAAACATTAGGATGTCCATAGTTGGCAATGTAAATTTTACCGTCTGGCCTCTTTTGCATACTGGCATAATATCCGAAGAAGTTAACGGACGCCACAAGCTCTCTTGTAGAGACGATAGTTGCTGGCGATCCTGCATTGACATTATATTGATAAATAAAACTACCGGCATTAGGAATAGAATATGTGGCGTAAACAAATGCTGAATTTGGTGAAAATTCAACACCACCAGCATGGGCCCTGAAATTGTTCATTAGATTCAGAGGAATTGTATTAGATACTATACCTGTTGAATTATCGAAGTCTGATAAATCTGCGCCAGCTTTATGATAGTTTGCAGCTAACTTCTTTCCGTCTGGAGAGCCTTTCATATAGCCATTCAAATCGTTTGAGCCCGACATCCCCGGACTAATAACCGGAGTACTGCTAATGCCTTCCGGTGTTACCAGAAATGCATAATATCTGTTAGACAGCCATTCGTGAGTAATTACCCATATGTCCCGTTCATTACAGTGTCTGACCGCACAGAGTTGTGTTGTTGTATTTGCCAAAAGCGGAGCATTTTTGGTCGTTACTGCTCCTAATCCATTATCAGCTTTCATATCTATAATAGAATACCATAGGTCGGCAGAGGAATAAGATTCTCCTGCAACAGAGTGCATGTTAATTGTAAACAAATAATACAGAGTGGTATCGTGTATTGCGCGAACCGCTAAGCCTGTCTGCGCAGCTGACCAGTTAGAGTATATTCCTGCGCCATTCAGCATTACGTTATGTTGGCTGTTGTATACATTTTCATTTTCTGTATAGAAGAGCAGATTTCCATCAGCATCTGTAACAGTGGCTACACCTTTAACCTCAGCTCCGTGTAGACTAACAGTAGGATGGGAAATAGCAACAGGTGTACCTGATCTGAAATCTATACCATTTTGATTGCCAAACAGCCATATAGAAGGTTCATTTTGAGCTGATAAATATGAACATTTAGTAAGAAGAAATATAAATAATACTATTGGAAAAATCTTCCAGGATAAGGTCATCATTTCGGGGAGATTATTATCGTAAGATAGGCAAGAATAGGTTACTATTAAAATAAACTGGTATGTTATAAATTGTCAGCTAGTGCATCAATGATGATAAACGTTCTCCGATCAGAGTACCATTGGATAATATCAGCTATTCTAGAAAAAGTTTCAAATTGAAGCAAGTCTTTTATTATCTGATAATGAACGTAATAGCAATGATGTGCTACCATTAATATATCGTATTTGGATTTATTTATTTTAAATATATTTTTTAATATACTGTTGACATTTTACTTCTTTTCACGATAAGCTTAGGAGATCATTGGTTTTTCAATTTTTATACGGTTCCTAAAACATTAACTATGACTGTTAAGCATTTAATAGCAGCAATGGCGCTGATAAGCTCTATTTTTTTAAGCTCGTGCAAAAAGAATAATGACGACTCTAAGAGTCCTACAGGTAGCAAAACCATTACAGATGTCATTCCAGCCGGATTTGTAAACGAGCTAAAAACAGCTGGTATGAAGGTGTATACTGGTAGTACACCTCCAAATGTCGAGGGGGTTTTTGAATTGAATCCTTATCGCTTTGATTTTGCTAACTATACTTCGGATCCTGTACCTCCTGCAAAAGGATCTGTTTATGGGTACACGCTCAAGATGCAATTTTCCGGTCAAAAACCTGATGGTAGTATAAATGTATTGTTTAATACTTCATTTTATAATACATTAAAAGACCCGTTCATTATGGGAGAGGGGAATAATTTTACTATTTGTTTTAATCATTCATCCGACAGCCATGGGGCGAATTTTCGTAGTAACTACGAATACGTAATATCTGGTACTGTAGATGGGAATTCGATTAGAAACCTTCAGTTTGCCAACGTTGGCTTGTCTACCTCAGAAAATAGTCAGGGCAAAACGGTTAAAGGCCAGATCACGATTAATTCTGATGCGGATGCCATAAGTGAAAAATTAGCCAGCCTTAATTAAGGGAGAGCGGTTTAGTTAAAGAATGTAGTTGAGATTGTATCAAAAGGTCGACACTACCTTAGTTTATCTGGGTTTGTTAATGGAGAAAGTTTTCGTCTACGCAGTTATCGAGACTTTCAATTTGCTTATTTACTTCTACTATTATTTTGTTTAGGGCGGTGATACCGGCCCTAAACAATTCATCCTTTCCTGCATTTGCTCGGGTGATGATTTGAAATATGCAATTTCTTTTAGTCTGAAAATTAAAGCAAATTCTTTCGTTGTTTTAAAATTCTAAATTAGACATATCCTAATGACGACCGAATTTATGGAATAGGGACAGTTTTTTTATAAATACCTGTCAGTTTCCTTTATTTCGAGATCATTAATACTTGCGTATCGTTTTTTCATAAAACCGTTTTCGTCAAATTCCCAATTTTCGTTACCATAGGCTCTAAACCATTTGCCCTCTTTGGTTCTGTATTCATATTCAAACCGAACGGCAATTCTGTTGTCTGTATGTGCCCAATATTCTTTTTTGAGTTTGTAGTCCAATTCCTTTTCCCATTTCTCGGTCAAAAATCTTACAATTTCTTCCCGACCGTTAATAAAAAGGTTTCGATTTCGCCATTCGCTGTTAGTGGTATAAGCCATTGATACTTTTTCCGGGTTTTTGGTATTCCAGGCGTCTTCTGCCATTTGGATTTTTTCTTTTGCCGTCTCCAGCGTAAATGGAGGTAAAGGATGCTTCTGTTCCATATTTTTAAGATTAAATTGTTCACGGGTGTTTTTGATAGCTCAATCAATATTCTATGGTTAATGCATAGATGATTGCAACGATTAATTTGCTTAAAGGTGAGAACAATTTTTCACCTTTTTAATAAGAGTTCAGATTAGTTTTTGATATTTAACCTTATCCAAAACACAGGCAGCAGTTTCGGCAGACGGAATACTAATTCCCAACTGTCAGCAATACCTGCTTGCTTGCAATAATATTTACAAGACACGTATGATAAATATTTTTTTGAAATATTAACAAAAGGCAACACCATATAACTACCAATAATATGAGTTGTTAAAAGCGAAAAACGCTTTACCTTATTTAGTGAGAAAGTTCGGGTATAAATACTTTAGAGATACACCGTAACAGGAGAATAGACAATATAAGGAAATGCCAAAAGTATTTAAAGGACACTTTACAATGAACGAAAAT
Source organism: uncultured Chitinophagaceae bacterium (assembly GCA_964593835.1). Classification (GTDB taxonomy): domain Bacteria; phylum Bacteroidota; class Bacteroidia; order Chitinophagales; family Chitinophagaceae; genus Flavitalea. The sequence goes on along the minus strand of CAZQIQ010000012.1, from coordinate 19,216 downwards.
GAATAAATTGTAATATTTCTAAAACCTGCAGGAGTTAAAAATATAATAGATAAGTTTTGGAATACAACAGAAAAAAAAGTCAAATAATACTAATATTAACAAGGATTTTGTGTAAGGAGACTGACTTGCAAACGTGAAATTTTGTACTTCTTTGGAAGAAAGCTGAACTTTTCACCCTGAAACTAATCCAAGCGCAAAATCCGAAATCGTTGGATATAATTCCTGACTAAACCATATAATTCAAAAAATGACTATATCAAAACTTATATTTTTCTTTTCTTGCTTGCTTATGCTGACAAGTTGCAAGGCCCAAATCAAGTTGCCGAAAAACTTAGATGAAGCGATCTTATATTTTCAACAACAGTGGACACAGGAAGAACTGGACGATTTTAAAAGCAAATCTGAAGAGGATGCTGTCAGTGAATTACACTTAGGAACGGGAATGTGGATAAGAAATAATTGGGTGCGTAGCGATAACGATACAGCATTAAGAAGCTACTTTAAATCACTAGATATTTATGCTCCCGATGACATCTCTTCAATCATATTAACTTCTCTACATCGAACGTTAAACAAAAAAGAAATAAAACTTAAAGAACAGATTGCAGTTTACAAAGCATATTGGCAGCGTATTAGGAATTGCAAGGAAAAAATGAAAACTCAAGCAACTGCTAATTATAAGAAGTTCAAAGTTGACGATACTATAACTATTTATATGCCTGTTGACACTGCAGACGGAAGCTGCAATGCAGTTATTTATAACTGTCCGACAGCTGAATGGACATTTGACAAGGGAAAAGATTTGATATTAAAAGGAACGATTACAAATAAGTATTTTATTAATGATAGTTCCAATGTTTTCTTTACTGTTCGTGTAACTTATGTAAACCGTAATAACATTCCCGTTTTGATGGACCAAATAAAGACGGGCGACAAAAAAGATTTTTCATTAACAGGACTTAAGATTGAATAACATTACATCAACTTCGCGTGCAATTTGGGATCATCTACCACTTGACAGAATATTATTGAATTTTTATACTATCTGCCTAACTTTAGCTGATATTGAGCTTTGATTGGCGGCTGAGGGTTTTCAAATAACTGCATCATCGATAAGCTGTAATCCTTTAGTCGTCATACGAAGCAAAGGCATACTCAACAAACATAATTTACATGAATAGAACATTTCTTACATTGATTTTAAGTCTGTCAATTTGTATTTCAGCAATAGGACAGACAAAAAATTTTATTGACCAACCTTACATTGAAGTAAGTGGATATTCTGACACATTAGTTACACCCAATCTGATTTATATAAAAATTGTTATTTCGGAAAGGGACAGCCGAGATAAAATATCATTGGAAGAGCAAGAAAATAAAATGATTTCAGCCTTTATAAATTTAGGAATCAACACAGAAGTTGACTTAACAACAAGTGATATGTTAAGCAATTATAAATTTTACCTACTAAAAAAGAGAGATATACTAAAAACTAAAGAGTTTATTCTAAAAGTCACAACTGCTGAAACTGCAAGTAAAGTTTTTATTCAACTTGAAGACCTCGGCATTTCTAATACTTCAATTAATAAGGTTGACCACTCAGATATTGAGAATATCAAAAATATCTGCAGGACAAAAGCAATTGAGAACTCACATAAAAAGGCAATTGCCTTGACAAATCCTATTTCGCAAACAATTGGAAGTGCTATTCATATAACTGATAACGAAACAAACTTTGATAATCAACTTCAGGGACGAGTAGCAGGTATTCTAATTGGAAGTTACAGTTTAAATGAAAAAGCAAAATATGAACCGCCGAAAATTGAATTTGAGAAAATAAAAGTTATTGCTACAGTAAGTGTGAAATATGTACTTAGATAAGGGTACAAATGACTAATAAGTGGATTTGCAATAGTGGAACTGATGAATAAAGGGCTCAAGTTTAGTTCTTCAGTTTGCTTTTTTCAAGGATTGGCTAATGCTTATTCTCACTATCTCCAAGACTTAATTTGCTACTTGAATCACCCTTATTACCCATGACTTCATATTTAGTTGTTTAGAGATTTTGAGGTTCATCTTGCTATCATATTCAAACCGATTCCAGCTCCGATGTTGTGCTTAAGAACGTTTTAAGTTCATTTATAGGAAAGGATTTTTTCTTTCTAAAAAAGAATATCTTATAATAAAAGTACATGGAGAAAAAGACGAGAAAAGTATTATTGTTTTCAAGAGCGTCCAATATATATTAAGAGCGGCAATGTAATAGAAGGACTTTGTAGAGAGTTAGATACAGATTGGTTGGGAGCAAGTAATCGAAATATTACTATTGGTAGTTTTATTACAATAAAAATTGTTGTATAAAACTACTTTTCAAGAGCCTCAGATCTTATTTCTATAAGTGTTCCTATATTGTTTTTTCTTAAAACTCAAGATATCGTTAAAGGCTGCTGGTTTTCTGAGTCTGATCACGTTGCTGATTAAATAACATTAAGAGAGACTTCGATTTGCATCCTTTGGTGTAGAAGAGTAATAGGTGAACTACCTGCTTAAAATCTTTTTTGTCACATATTCGTTAAAAAAGAAATCCCTAAAAATATTTCCAATAGGGATTTCATTTGTACCTATGTATACCGTATTATTATCAACGGAGCTGATGTGTTTTGTATTGATGATATAGGATTTACTTACCCGAACAAACATGTCTTTAGGTAATTGGTCGTTGATAGTTTTGATATTCATCGCCGTGATTACTTTTTGATTTTCGGTATGCATCACTACATAATCTTTTAAGCCTTGAATAAACAGTATATGATTGAAATAGATTTTAAAAATTCGGCGATCTGATTTTACAAAGAAGTAAGCGTCTGTTACCTGTTCAATATTATTATCAACATAATTTGCTTTAAGTAATTTTGAATAGGCATGGGCTTTCTCAACAGCTTTTTGAAAACGCTCTAATTTTACGGGTTTTATCAGGTAATCAATAGCATCCACTTCGTAGCTGTCGATAGCAAATTCAGAATAGGCGGTTGTGAAAATTACAAATGTTTCTTTTGGGATGGTTCTGGCAAATTCAATTCCGTTAATTCCTGGCATTTGTATATCAAGAAATATTAACTCGACAGTATTGCTTTTGATAAAAATTGCGGCAGCATCAGGATTATTAAATGAGCCTATTAAATTCAAATCATTGGTTTGGCTAATCAATATTTCTATGGCCTCTCTTGCTAATGGCTCATCGTCTATGATAATACAGTTCATAACCTTTTGTTTATATTATTTAGCGAAAACAATAGTCTGCAGTATTCAATATTTTCTTTTTATCTTAAATTAGGATCCTGCTATAAAGAAACCTTTCTGAAACGGAATAAATTTTGAATTATTAACATGATTTATTTTTAAGATATAATTATTGTTGAAGATAGTTCAGAAATAAATAGCAGAAAATATATGAATAAAATTGTCTAATATATTCAAACTATTTTATCATCTATCTGAATATCGAAAAAACACTTAATCTATGGTGTTTTAGGGCATACCTTGCTTCGCCAATATTTTGATTGCTTTTATTGCATTGAATCCTCATTTTAAAATATGTAATTCATAACTTTATTGTTAAGCTGACACAATAAAGTTCCGGATTATCTTCGATATTTAAACTGTGCGTTGATGGAAATAAAAGTTCCAGTCTTCGTCTAATGTTTGTCAGTCCCAAGCCTCCTGTTGTGTTTACGGATTTCAGTAACGGTTTTGAGTTGATGCATTTAAAGAAGAGTTCACCATTTCTAATTTCGAAAAACAAATGAACATGAGAAGACTTACTTGTGTCATTGTTATGCTTGACTGCATTTTCTACGAAGGAAATAAAAAGCAAAGGTGGTATGAGGACACCACTCAAATTGCCTTCTTTAGAAATTAGAAAATCAAAACTATCCCGTCTTACTTTTTCCAAATTCAGAAAGTCCTCCAGAAAGTGAATATCAGCAGTCAATAATACTTTATCCCGGGCGCTGTCATACAGTTGGTAACGTAACAGGTCACTCAACTTCATTAAAACCTGCGATGCCTTTTCGGGGTCTTTCTTCGTCAATACATTTGCATTGTTAAGCATATTAAAGAGAAAATGTGGATTGATTTGATTTTTCAGTTGCTCCAACTCTGCATAAGTTTTAGATTTTTCCAACTCGTCAATTAGTTGTTTATCTGCCATTCCTTTCTGAAACAATTTTACAGACGATGAAGCCGCAATTAAAACCAAAATCAAAAAAGAGAAAAGGGGAATGTTTAAACCGTTTTCTTTTGAAGCCGTATTAAATAAGTATCCTCCTATGGCAGATGTGATAAGGATAACCAAAACAGATAAGCAGTATTGAAGGTTTTTGTTTCTGAACAGAAACTTCGGCACCAGTAAATACATATTGATGTAGAATAGAACTAAAAATGACAATAAAATTAATGTGGGCTCTGAAATCTCCGGCGTACTATTATACAATACACAACTGATAATAGCGATCAGCAGCAAATGCCTGTAAATCCTATACTTGGAATATATCAGGAATTGAAATATCCAATTTTTAGATAATGATTGTTTATGTAAAGTATCGTCCATAATAATTAGCATAAGTTATACACTAGACAAATTTAATCTTTAAAATACCTGCAATTTCCATTTTATACGAAACTGCATTTTCTTTATACGAAAACTTAAGTTACTTCTACTATCCAAAGGACTCTAATATTTTTTAGTATTTACAGATGATATTTTGCTATAAAAAAACCATTGTTTGGTATAAATAAGGAAAATGAATTAGTCTAAACAGATAGTTTAGCTATCAAAATAGTAATCAATCTTATTTTTCGTATGAAATACAATGTCATTTATACTTTGCTCCTTGTAATGTTTTCATTAATGTCCTACTCACAGGAAAAATTTACTTTGAGTGGAACAATTGCCATCCAAGCAAATAATGAAACAATTATAGGCGCGACTATTTATATTCCCGAGGCAAAGGTTACAGCAACTACCAATTCTTATGGCTTTTATTCTATTACGCTGCCAAAGGGAGAATATACAATCATTGTCAGTTATGTGGGTTTCGATAATATTCAAGAGCAAATTTCTCTAATGGCAAATATCAAGAAAGACTTTTATATGGCTGAAAAGAGTGCTTTACTGGATGTGATAGTAGTTTCAGCAAACAATACAAAAGCCAATATCAGGAAAGCGGAAATGAGTGTAAACAAACTTCCTATCTCAACCATCAAAAAGATGCCACCTATGATGGGAGAAGTTGATGTTTTAAAATCTATATTACAACTTCCGGGAGTAGCTAATGCTCAAGAGGGAGCAACGGGTTTCAATGTTAGAGGAGGTTCTGTTGACGGAAATTTAGTATTAATGGACGAAGCGGTTGTTTATAATACCTCACACCTTTTCGGATTTATTTCTGTTTTTAATGCTGATGTAATTAAAGATTTGAAGCTGTATAAAGGAGGAATACCTGCCAATTTTGGAGGCCGTACTTCTTCTGTTTTGGATATTTATCAAAAAGAGGGAAATAATAAACAATATCGCGTAAACGGAGGAATAGGTGCTGTTTCTAGTCGGCTTTTGGTAGAGGGGCCGATTGTAAAGGAAAAAAGTTCTTTTGTAGTTGCTGGGAGAGGTTCTTATGCGCATTTATTACTCAAATTGGCAGATGAACCTAATTCTGCATATTTCTATGACTTGAATGCCAAATTGAATTACAGATTGAACGATAAGAATAACTTATTCCTATCGGGGTATTTAGGAAAAGACAATATGAGTTTTAACAATGTGTTCATCAATAACTATGGAAATTCATTCTTGAACCTTCGCTGGAACCGTATATTTTCCGACAAATTATTTTCTAACGCATCTGCTATTTATAGTAAATATGATTATGGGTTGAAAATAAAAATGGTTGGTATTGACTGGATATCTGATATTAAGAACTACAACTTTAAATACGATTTGAAACACTACGTTTCAGAGAAGCTGAATTTAAGTTATGGCGTCAATTCTATTTATTATCAGTTCAATCCCGGAACGATAAAACCAATGGACGCTACTTCCCCGATTAACCCGGACCAGCTGGCAAAAAAGAATGCCTGGGAAAATGCTGTATATATCAGCGCAGAACAAAATCTCTCGCAAAAAATTTCATTAAACTATGGACTGCGATACAGCAATTTCCAAAGATTAGGAGAACAAGAAATAAATACTTATGCAAATAATAATGCAGTAGTTTTTAATCCGGACTTACAGATTTACGAAGAGGGAACACCAACCGGGATAGTCCGTTATGGTAAGAATAAAAAAATTGCAAGTTTTGAAAATTTAGAACCTCGCTTTGCTGTTTCTTATATGCTTAATGATGACCAGTCTATCAAAGCGAGTTACAACCGGATGAGCCAATATATTCATTTAATATCCAACACAGCCTCCGTTTCTCCATTGGATATTTGGGCTCCGAGCGACCAATATTTGAAACCGCAGATTTTAGACCAATATGCGTTGGGATATTTTCGGAATTTCAACAATGGGAAATATTCTTTGGAAACAGAAACATTTTATAAGAAAATTAAAAACAAAGCTGATTATATTGACGGAGCTGAATTGATTGCTCATAAAGCTATTGAACAAGTGCTCCTGAATGGGAAAGCAAGGGCTTACGGGTTAGAAGTTATGCTAAAGAAAAATACCGGAAAACTTACTGGCTGGGTTTCATATACGCTTTCAAGGGCAGAACAACGCACACCAGGAAGAAATGCAGATGAACCTGGTATTAACAATGGAGAATGGTACAGGGCAAATTATGACAGAACCCATAACCTCTCATTTACGGCTTCTTATCAGCTTACAAAAAAATGGAGTTTTGGCGGAATTTTTACCTACCAAACAGGTAAGGCTGCAACGTACCCGATTGGTAAGTACCAATATCAGGGTATTACGGTTGCTAATTATGGAGAAAGAAATGGTAGTTCTATTCCCGCATATCATCATTTGGACTTGTCCGCAACCTGGAAACCAAAACCCGACAGCAAAAAAAGATGGAAAGGAGAATGGGTGTTTAGCATTTACAATGTTTACAACAGAAGCAATGCTGCAACTGTTATGTTTGGGCAAAATATAGAAACGGGACACAGTGAAGCAAAACAAATGTCCATTTTCGGCATCGTTCCGGGTATAGCATACAATTTTAAATTCTAATTAAAATAATCTAACAATGAAAATATTCAATTATTATTTCATAATTGTATTAAGTGTTTGTCTGATTTCCTGCACTGAAAAAGTAATCGAACTTGATTTGGGAACAGCAGCTCCAAGATTGGTGATTGATGCATCCATTAATTGGATAAAAAATACTTCAGGCAATGATCAGAAAATTACACTGACTACAACAACAGGATATTACAATAATAAATTTCCAACGGTTTCGGGAGCAAATATTATGGTTGCTAATTCAAATGCCACTTTCCATTTCGTTGAAAATCCTGGAACAGGCGAATATGTCTGTACTAATTTTCAACCTGTTATTGGTGAAGCCTATGTGCTTACCATTTCATTAAATGGAGAAATTTATACAGCGACTGAAACATTCATGAGCGTTCCAATTATTGAACAGAATATTGATCAGAACAACGCCGGAGGAATGGGCGGCGATGAATTAGAACTCACTTATTATTATCGAGATAATGCAACGGAGCAGAACAATTATTTGTACAGCATTAAAAATCCTCATGTTGCTTTTCCCGAATATGAAGCGGAGAATGATGAGAATAACCAAGGTAATTTAGTTCCCGTCTATTACTCAAATAAAGACTTAAAAGCAGGAGATGTTGTGAATATTCAACTGTATGGAATATCAAAGAGTTATTATGATTATTTCAGAAAATTGTTGGCGGCGTCTGGTGCGGATACAGGTCCGTTCCCAACTACACCAGGTTCTGTAAGAGGAAATATTCTCAATCAAACCAATTCTGCAAATTTTGCTTATGGATATTTCAGATTATCAGAGGTAGATGTAAAAGATTACACGATACAATAATGATGCATGTAACTACGCTTGTTCACCGCCAGAAGGCTATGGAGTATTTTCTTCAGTTACGGATATGGACAGCATTACTACATGTCGGAGGATATGCGTAGAATATTCAGGGAGATGGAATCAATATCGGGTCTATATTCCTATAATTCAACTCCTGAACTTCAGGAAACGCATGTACAATGGATAAGGGCTTATTATAAGTTTTGGTTTGAGAACTGGTGGATAAGTATTTGAAAAACCAGAAAACTCTAATTGACGGTGGCCCAGTTTTAAGGGAAGCTTACAGTTTGGCTTTAAGGTGGAAAATAATATTCATATAGTTGCCAGAAAGCAGTAAGAAACCACGTTGAGCAAAAGAAAATTTTGGCAAGAAATGTTAGCGGTATTAAATACCTATATGACACAAAACGTAAGGTTTCAGTATGACTAACGAATTGGATAAAAATATTGTTACTATCTATTTTGATAGTTCAAAGCCGTTTGACAGAAGATTTTATTAATAAAGATGGAGCTAGGTAAGCTCAAATGCATCAAGGAAAGTAGTCAATTCATATCGACTCTTGACTGACAAGACAAATGACTGTCTTGTAAAAAGAATGCTTATGCTGGTCTTTGCCTTGTGGTGCAAATTTTGGTGCAAATAAAAAGGCAGCTATGAATCATCTTCATAACTGCCTGATCTTCAGTGACCCCCCTGGGGCTCGAACCCAGGACCTACTGATTAAGAGTCAGTAGCTCTAACCAACTGAGCTAGGGAGTCGGTGTACTTTTTCGTACTTCGGACGGCAAATTTAGCTAAATCAGCCAATCAACGAAATATTCTTTGAAATTTGCGCTCAACAAGGGCTTTAAATCTCTTTTGTTTGCTGGTTTTCAATTCACAACTAATCAACCGAATAAGATAGTATCAAATGTCTGCAACTGGTATTTAATAATGATCAAATACTTTTTACAGCCAAAGAACAACTATTAGCAGCTTTAGAAAAATATCAGTTCATCATTGGTTTTATATACTTTAAATCATCCCGACTTTTTTACTTTATCATGTCCATGGACAAAGGGATGCGTCAGAATTAGCACTAGTTAACTTTTATATAGCTTCAGTATGGGAAAATTTAAAATATGAATGACCTGCATTTAATCCTAGTCTTTTTTAGATTTACCTGATCTGTTTTAGTACCACTTTGGGGATATTATATTCAAAATTTCATCACTGAGTGTAAAAGTAAATAAAGTTTATACCTGCAAATAATATTAAAATTTCAATCAGAGAATGTGAAGTGGAAAAACTAATTTTTCTGCAATGATATTTAAATTTGAATAGGAGTATAAAATTGAAAATGTAGTTTTTTTATGTAAACGATATTAAAGTCTAAAACATTGAATATAAAAGAAAAATACGAGTTTTAAAGTTTAATGAAAAAAGATGAAATCAAAATAATAATTAAGGATGATTGAATATCGGTATAAACAATTACAATAAAATTAAAAATTATTAAACATTCGCCAGTAGTATATAAATAATAATCCAACCCTAAAAAACTAAAATCCTTAATTGTCCGATTAAATATTGGCTATTACAGATAACTACTGTTTATATTCTTTATATGAATCGCATTGCTGAATAATGGAGTTGCCCAATAAAGATTCATGACGTTGAAGGTTGAAGTAGGTTTGTTTTTAATCAATTAACAACTAAGTAGGTTTTAATTAATAATCACACAAGCTTGTGTTAAGATAAATACCTGATCATCCTGATTATGGCAATAATTCCACACTTATAAAATAATGAGGTGATCTTATAATATGATTACTGTCTGTGTCACATCGTATTGAGCAACATCATACCCATTAAATAAGATCATATGTATTCTAATGCCCATTTTATGGTGCCTTATGCAGATTGTAAAACGGTATCTTTTTTGGAAATCTGCGTGTACAATATGATTATATATGAAAAAGAAAATGAAGTTATGTTTAATCCTTTTGTTGTTGTCAGGGTTAAGCAGCGCGATTTATGCACAAAGGAAATCAGTGTTGATAGAGCCACAATCAAGAAAAATTAATCAGGGAAACCCCTTGCCTTCGCAAACCTATTTCGATCTGCAAATACCTGTTGATTCAAAAACAGGTGTCGTTACAGTCGATATTTACACAGGACGAGTATCAGGTCGTGCATTTGAACACAGTTACTGGGTTCGGCCAGTTAACTTTAATGGGAACCTGGCTGAATTACCGGTGAATAGCCGCCTTAAAAGCAGCAATAATTACACATTCAAAGTGGCTATTTATGCAGAATTGGATGATGCAGAAAGGAGTAGGTTGAAAGAGTTGATCGAGAAAAATATTACCAATTATCTTGATGCTGTATTCAAAACGGACAAAGGTGGTATCGCCGCTTCGCGCAGGCAAAATGAGATTATTAATGACCTCGATAATATTGTAAAATCGGGAACCACTAATTACCAGAATGTACAGCAAAAAGAATTTGAAGGATTTTCAGACATCGTCTCATTGAAGTTAAAGCAGGTGGTTAATGCGAAGCTTAAAGATGCCAATTATAATATGAGTATTTCTCCGGAAGATTCATTGAAAACGAATGAGCAGATAAAAGCTGCTTATGCTGATACATTAACAACAGAATTGCTGACAATGGTTTTAAATGAGGCAAATAATTATCTGGACCTGGATTTTTTGAAACTGCATGATTCTTTTGTTGTTGAAAATCAATATACCGAAAAACTGCAGACTGTACTTCCATTGTTTGTTGGATATGGCGGTGTATATCTTGGAGGAGATATCAAGGATTTGGAATATGATTCACAGCCTTATGTTGGGATGGCTTTCCCTTTAGGTAGAGGTAATCAATATTACTATAGCAGAACCAGTTTTATTCTGGGTGTATTCATTAATAATCTTAAAGATGGAGACGGGAAAACTATTACTGGTCCTATTGTTAATAGACCTGTGTTTGCCGGACTCGGTTTTAGAGTATTTGAGTTTATTAATTTAAATGCCGGGGTAGTAGCCACTTCCGATCAAAAACAAAGTCTGTCTAATTTCAAAACAGAAAATGTGAAACTGCAGCCATTTATAGGATTAAATGCACAATTTAATCTGTGGTTGGGTTTAAATAAAAAATAACAAGCTCATTCATCTACTTAATTATTTTGTTATGAACTTTTCATATAAATTTCTACTGCTGATATTGTTTTCGGTGGCAGGTATTCCGCTGCTGGCCGATGCGCAGATAATAAAAAGAAAATCAAAAAATGATTTCAAAGCGCCCGTTATTTATACATTGCATAAACCTGTATCAACACATGATACTGCAGCTGTAAAAAAAGTTGTTCAAATCGACTCCAATGACGTTAAAAAAGATAGCGTTCAAAAAGCGATGCTTGAATCTTTATCGGCTATTCAAAAAGATGTTAGTGGTATTCGCAAAAATCAGCAGACCAACAATAATATACCCCAACAAAAATATTATATACGTCAGGATACTATTTATTTCAATGACGACACTGCCAGTTTGAAGTACCATGATTCCGTTCAATTAAAGGATAATGTTTATCAAAGACAGGTAGACTCTCTGGAGCGCAGAATAGAGATGCTTCAAAAAAAAAGACGCAACAGAGATACCCTGGTCATCGATGAACGTAAAAAGAAAATTGATTCGGTAAAATCAGTGACCATACAATCCGACGATGCTGTAGATACTGTGCAAATAAATCAGTCGCTATCTAATACGCAAAAAAGTGATTCTCTTATTGCGATGGAAGATGTAATTGAGCGTAATAATGATTCTATTGCTGTTATTCAGCAATCATTGCAGCAGGCGCAGGATTCTGCTAATTATTACAGAAGACTGGCATTTGCGTCCCGCTCAGCTGGAGTTGCTGCCGTTCGTGCTGATACTGTTATGAAGGTTGATAGTGTAGAAAAAAAGAAAAACTGGTTTCAAAGAACCTTCAAGAAAAAAAATAATAAAGACAAAAATGAGTCGCCCTCCACTACACAAAAAAATGCCGATACTCTAAAGAGTCAGCAAACAATCAGCGCGAGCAATGGTTTGTTAAATGACAGTTCTTCAACAGGAATGAATCAAAATATACAGGCTCAGCCCAATACAAATAATGTAAATGATCTTAGAGCCAGAAATGAGCAGGATGATGAGGAGAAGGTTAAGGTAGAGAGGCAAAATTCGTCTATTGCAATACTTCGGAACAGAGAAGTTCAGTCAGACACTAATAACGTGAATGATAGTGGAGTGAGAAATGAGCGGAATGAAGAAGAGCGTTTTAAGGCAGATAAGAAAAGTTCATCGGTTGTTATACTCCAAAACAGAGAAGGTAAGTCAGATACATCTACAAATAATGTAAATGATCTTGGAGTGAGTAATGAGCAGGATGAAGAAGGGAGGGTTAAAGCAGAGAAACAAAATTCACTGGATGCAATACGTGTAAACAGCCAAGCGCAGTCAGACACAAATAATGTGAATAATGTTCGGTTGCCTAATGATGGAGAGTACAATGAGCGCATTCTCGCAATGGATCAAAGATTGAATGAACTGAAGGCAAGAAACGAAATGTTAAGCAGGAATTACGATCAGTTAAGATCGGAAGTGCAAGTGCAACAGAAGCTGAATAATTTACGCAGCAATGAACCGCGCCGGGAATATAATAGTTATGTTTCTCCATACAATAATAGTTATGATGCAGAAATATCGTCTCTTCGCAGGGAAATACAACGCATAAGGGATAATGCTGCATTTAATATTCGTCCCGGAATAAATATTCCGCCTTCCGTAACATATATTACTCCTCCGCCAGCAACACCAATCAGAGATACTGTATACATGAGTCCATCACCTGTTCAGCCACCTATACAGACTGATGCTCTTGCAGATGGTGAAAACGATGAAATCAACGATGAAATTATGGAAGAGCTTAAAGCTCTTCGAAATCAGATGGATAGTCTTAAAAGAGCATATGCTATCTCTTCGGATAATACGCCAAAAGCTCCTCCTGTCTCTTTCGATCCGGCCAGTTATCCTATTATCAGTCTTTACTTTAAGATGGGGGCCGCTTCGTTCGGTAAAGACCAGGATAATAAAATAGCACCTCTCGCAGCGGTGGCTAAAAAAAACCCTTCTGCTATATTATCTCTCACCGCCTATACTGATCCGGTAGGTAACGCAGCCATTAATAAGAAACTGGCTAATAAAAGACAACAGTTTGTGCAGCAATTGCTTATTGAAAAGTATCAGATTGATCACTCTAGGATAATGCTGGATGAGCCTGTTTTGGCAAAAGGATCTGGAAAGCCAAATCCGATGGACAGACGTGTAGATGTACGTTTTAAATAGTTACGCTGGTTGATCTGAAATTTATATTCTTTCTCCTGGTAATATACCCCTTTTGCTTAAGTTTTATTATTTCTCTCACTATTACTGAAATACATACTTCTTCTGGTGTTTAATTTTCTCTTTTCGCACCATTGAAATACACGTTTTTTCTGGTGTATTTTTTACTCTAAGAAATAGACACTCTTTATGGTTTGCTAATTTATCTTTTTCTATCTCGGAAATACATATTCTTCCTGGTGAGTTTTGTTTTCTCTATTATTATTCCGGAAATACATAGTCTTTCTTTATAAGTGGATACAAAATAGGTTTTGTCGATTTTTATCTTATAAAAATTGATGTATTGAATAGATGAAAAAATGTTTTAAATACCCAAATATGGTAGAATTGGGAGATATAAATTTATTCGTTTATAGCACTGCGTGTATACTCCCCGATTAGTAATAGAATATTATAGTATCTTTAATGCCAATCATAACAATTGCGATTGCCATTATTATAGCATTATCCCACCTTGTCCATAATGCAAACAGTGGATATTTGTACTTTACCGTTTATATAAATCAATGGCATTACACTTTTAATGTATTTCTTTAAAAGTAGCATTGTAGAGATTTTTTTCATTTTAGGAGTTGTTACATAAATTTTTGATAAATGAAACTATTCTTTTGTACAGGTCTGATTACTTTTTTATTTGCTGGTATTTCATTTGCCCAGCATGATCATGCCAGTCATGCGCATCATGCAGGACAATTAGTGACATTACGTGATGTTCAACCATTGCTTTCGCAGGCTATTAGGTTGAAAGAAGCCCTTGATTATCTGGGCAGTCCTTTGTCTCCCGAAGATGAAAAAAAGCTGGATGCCTTGGTGCATCATGCTATTAATGATGAAACAGGAAAGAAAATTCAACATATTCTTGATCCTTATTGCCTTGCATTTGTTGATATAAATCCTGAAGGAAGGGTAAAGGTAGACCGTGGTTTGGCGAAAGCCCGGTTGGTGCAAAATGGGTGGACGAGTTTTTTAGTGAAAGTAAAAAACGATGCGGGTAGTACGCCTTCGATATTTGTTGAAAGTCCTAATGCTTTATCTGCGATGAATGTTTCATCAGGTTCTCATGCTGTAAAGAAAGAACATATGATTACACGCGGCCAGGTGGAGAATCGTTTTCTTGAAGCAAAAATGTATACGGGTCGTCCTTTATTATCCAACCTTACCGGTTATAAACTCGAATATGCAGTGGTGCAGTTGTACAGTAGTCAGTCAGGTCAACGAGAAGTAGAAATAGGGTTTAATGTTGGGCAGGGTTCACAGGATATAGGATTTAGAAATACTACACATATTCTTTTTGATATCCGTCCGTCTGTTAAGGTGAAATTCAATATAAAGGATGATAATGGTTCACCGGCAATGGCGTCCTTTACTATTACTGATAAAGTAGATAGAATGGCAGGCCGGTTAGGAGGGGTATATCCTCTTCCATCGCGAAGAGTGGCAGAGTATGATGAGTACCCCGATTTTTTCTTTCAGAAGCAGATTTATCGCAGCAATGGTGAACATGTATTATTACCGGCCGGTAAATATGAAATTACCTATACGCGTGGTCCGGAATATATTCCGCAGGTAAAAGAAGTTACGATTCCTGAAAATATTGACTCAACTGAAATAGCTTTTCAATTGAAAAGGTGGATTCACATGTCGAAGTTGGGATGGCACAGTGCAGATCATCACGTACATGCTGCAGGATGTGCTCATTATGATAGTCCGCAGGAAGGAGTACCACCATCAGCAATATGGCGTCAGGCGTTGGGTGAAGACCTGAATATTTCCGCTCTTTTAACCTGGGGGCCAAGCTGGTATTATCAGAAAAATTATTTTACGGGCAAGGATAATAAGCTATCCACTAATAAAAATATTATAAGGTATGATGTAGAAGTGTCGGGATTCCCTTCATCTCATGCCGGTCATATTGTATTGCTTGGATTAAAAGAGGATGATTATCCAGGTACCACTAAAGTAGAAGAATGGCCAAGCTGGACGCTTCCGATTTTAAAATGGGCACGTTCTCAGGGTGGAATAGTGGGGTATGCGCATTCCGGTTCGGGACTTCAACCTATTAAGGCAACGAAAAAATTTCCTAATTACGAGACACCCAATATGGATGGAATCGGTGCTAACGAGTATGTAGTAACAGTGGCAAATGACGCAGTTGATTTTTATAGTCTGGGCAACACTCCTGCTGTATGGGAATTGAATATGTGGTATCACACTTTAAATAGCGGATTTAGAACAAGGGCGAGCGGTGAAACAGATTTTCCATGTATCATGGATGACAGGATTGGAATGGCAAGAAGTTATTTTAAGTCCGACAAGGCCATGAGTTATGAAAACTATCTGGAGGCTTTAAAGAAAGGAAGAAATTATGTTTCTGACGGAAAGACCCATGTTATGGATTTTGCTGTTAACAATGTGGAAATGGGTACAAAAAATAGCGAAGTGAAACTTAAAAAACCTCAATCAGTTACGGTGAAAGCTGATGTGGTTTCTTATCTCTATGAACTCACAGATGATATCACAGAAGAACAACGAACAGCTGATAAAAAATATTGGGATGTGGAATGGTCACGCGTAAACCGCACCAGAAATATAAGAGCAGAATTAATAATCAATGGATTTCCTGTAGATACTGTAATGGTATTGGCTGACGGTAAAATAACGCCAATTGAATTCAAATACAACGTTACCAAGTCCTGCTGGGCTGCAATTAGAATTTGGGGAAGTGCACATACAAACCCAATATTTATTACAGTAAATAATGTTCCGATTGCTGAAAAATTAAGTGCAGAATGGTGCTTAAATGCGCTGGAGCAATGCTGGTTGAAAAAGGAGCCAAATATCAGACAAGAAGAAAAAGAGGAAGCAAAACAGGGATACGATACAGCCAGAAAAAAATACAAGGAAATCATTGAATTGGCAACCAGGACAGAACAAACTTTAGGAAAATAGCAGACTTGAGTTGTTTCTTTTGAGTTTATTTTGAAGAAAATATACTGTTATAATTTTCAGGCTTTTATGATAAACGTAATTGAAAGGAGAAATATAGAAAGTGTTTTGAATAGTCAGGGAATGGTGTAAATGAAATTGTTAAGTATATAGAATACTACAATAACGAAAGAATAAAACAAAACCAAGAGGCTTGAGTCAGGTATGTTGCCGAACTCAAGCCTCTTGAATTATCAAAGAATAGTCTAACTGCTGGTGTTCACTTTAAGGTTGGTATAACCTTTCTTTTGGTTACCAGATTGAAGAAGTTGTTTGTTTGGACAATTCAGTGAGTACTCATTTTACTTTTGATAAAAGATTGTTTAAGTACAGCAAACGCTTTATGGCATTAATTAAAATTAATTGCGCTGCTCACTTAAATATCTGAACATATCTACAAGATCAGCCTGACTTAGATGGTTGGTTAACCCTTCAGGCATTACTGATCCTATTTCTGAAATATTTTTAATTGTACTTTTTTCTATTACCTGAAGTGGAGCAGACGGAATAGCTTTTATTGAAATTGTAGTAGGCGTTTCGAGCATTTTTATTCCTTGTACAGATTCTCCACTTTTTAATGTGATTAAAGAAGTAGAATAGCCTTCTTTAATATTAATATTCGGCCATAAAACTTCAGTAACAATTTCTTTTAATGAAAGTCCGCTACCTACAGCAGAAAGATTAGGTCCGATGTTTCCACCTTTTCCTCCTATAACGTGACAGGTTGAACAATTGAGTTCATCGTACACTCTTTTGCCATTAACAGGATCACCAGTATGTGACGCTGAAATTTCTAAACCCCAAACATAATCCGGATGATATTCTCTCAGGTTTTTTGCCCATTCTTCTCCGGCGAACTTTGTAGCAATACCTGATAATTTTTTATTATCAATACGGGTGTATTTTAATGCTCTTAATACAGATTGCGCTTCTTCTTTGCTGATGTCCGATTTGTCAATTTCATCGCCCAGATTATTTAGTGTACTGGTGTCCGATTGGATAACGAGAAATAGCTTTTGTATATCTTCCTGCTGCCCCCCTGAATGCTTAATAAGTTTCACCGCTTCGCTTGCTGCGAGTGAGGGGTCAAGTACTGAAATGTTTCTTAAACATGCCAGTTTGAAGGAGTAATTGATTTGTTCGTCCAGCAGGTAGTTTTTTAATACAGGTAACGAAGCCTTACCATTTAGGAAAGCATATGCATTAATACTTTCAATTTTTACCTCCATATCCGTACTGGAATTATTCAACAAGTCTGTTACGTTTGAACTTAATGATTGAATATTCCAGTTTTTTACTAATCTGAGTGCAGCGGCTTTTAAAGAAGAATTTTTTTTGTCGTCAAGAATGTTTTTCAGGTAATCAGTTGATGCCGATGATAGAGCTTGGCGAGGATTTTCATATATGATATCCAAAAGTGCAGGATGATTAAGACGTTGAGCCTTTTGGATAATGTAGCTTATGTCATCTGGTTGAGCCACTTTCGAAAGATGTTTAAACAAGGCCATTCCGTTTACATCCAGAGGACCGGTAAGCGGATCAAGAAGTTCACGATATGCTGAAGGCGAATACCATGTAGGTGGTGCTTTCGCGATGATCCACCGCAAATGATTTTTATTAGGTATACTTATTTGATTGTTTTGTAATGCAGGCCACCAATAATTTTTTAAAGCATGTGCAGCTTTTTCCAGTGCGTATACAATAAATGTATCTGTTTTGTGATTTAATGCCTGAGTAGCAATAAGAATGGATTTTTCTTCCTGTACATTTCCAGCTGCTACAAGTGCCATTAATCTCACTTGTGGATTAGCATCATTTATTAATACTGATAAATATTTTAGAGGATCCGCTAATCTTTTTGACCATTTTTCAATGGCCTGAGCGGCTAACATTCTGGCTGATGGATGAGTAGAAGAGAAAAGTTTTTTTAATAATGGTTCATTAACAATTTCAAAGCTTAGGTATAAAAACATAGCTTCTCTTAGTGAATGAAGATAATGTGGATTTGAAGGGTTGAACTTATTTAACCAGTTTTCTAATTCAGGCTGGACTTCATTTGCCGGCATCGCTGTTAACAATCTTCTTACCTGATACTTTACCCAATTATCTTCTGATAATAAATAATCAAGTAATACTCCAGGTGACTGATTAACTAATTCAGGTTTTTTTACCAGAGGGCGATCGATTGCAGATATTTTCCAAATTCTTCCATGTACTCTGTCGCGGTTTGGATGACGCATTGAAGCCTGATAGTGTCCTATAATCGGATTATACCAATCCAGTACATAAATAGCGCCATCCGGACCCATCTTAACATCAATAGGACGAAATTTTCTGCTACTGGAAGTGAGTAAAGGTTGAGCTAGTTCCGCACTATATCCCGATCCGTTATCACTCAGTTTCATGCGTTCTACTTTATTATTATAATATCCTGCAACAAGTAAATTGTTTTTTAAGCTATCATGAAAATGTGAACTGCTAATTATTTCTAGTCCTCCTGATTTATTTGACGTCATGCCGATTGAGGGAAGCATTGACTTTTGAGAATTTACTATTAACCCGGGATTGCCGAAATAAACATCTGGATTGTTTGACTTAATAAAAATTTGGCCCCAATCATTAAAACTTAATCCCCATGGATTATCACTGGCCATCGCTTCGTCATAGAATGGATCCAGCTTACCATGCCGTGGCTGATAACGCCATACAGCTGCACGGCTGGCTTTTTTTACAC